>DIKT01000065.1 GCA_002424635.1 Desulfobulbaceae bacterium UBA5611 | reverse complement strand
TGCGCGATGACGGCCTGCTCACCCAGCATATTCATTCCCGGGTCTTTGGCACGGTTGATTATCCGATCGACTTTGGTTTTACCCGCAAAGACACAAAAACCATGGGGCCGGTGGCCTTTTATGCCTGCCAGGTGGCCAAGGATGTGCTGGCCGCCTCCGGGCTCGAGCCGGAATTTATCACCTCTGGCCGCCTGGGTGTCTCCTTCAGCTCCACCCATGGTAGTCCGACGGTCCAGCGGAATATTTACAAGACTTTTTTCAGCAAGCTGCCTGCCGAATTTTCTTCCATCGGCGCGGTCGATTATCTGAAATCGATGGTCCATACCACGGCGGTCAATATCACCAGGATGTTCGGCATCACCGGCCGGGTCATTGCCTCGTCAACGGCCTGTACGACCTCGAGTCAGTCGATCGGTTTTGGCTATGAGATGGTCAAGTACGGCATGCAGGACGCCATGATCTGCGGTGGAGCCGATGAGTATGATACGACCACGGTGGCTGTTTTTGATAACCTGCTGGCCTGTTCCGTGGCCTATAATGACCGCCCGGAATGTACGCCCCGCCCTTTTGACACCAGGCGGGACGGCCTGGTGGTAGGCGAGGGGGCCGGCGCCGTGCTCCTTGAGGAATATGAAGCGGCCAAGCGGCGGGGGGCCACGATCCTCGGTGAGGTGATCGGCTTTGCCTGCAATAATAATGGCGGTGATCTTATTCTGCCCAATCTGGACGGCATAACCACCACTCTCCGGCTGGCCCTGCTTGATGCCGACATCAGACCGCAGGATGTTGATTTCATCAGTGCGCACGCCACGGCCACCAAGATGGGCGATGTGATTGAAGCCCAGGCGATTGCCGCCGTCTATGGCGATAAGCCTCTGGTCACCGGGCTCAAAAGCTACATGGGCCATACCATGGGGTCATGCGGGGCCATTGAGATGATCCTGAGCCTGTACATGATGGAGCAGGGTTTTATCGCCCCGACTCTTAATCTGGACATAGTTGATGAGCGCTGCCGCATGCTTAATCATGTGCGGCAGATCACCCCGGCGAAGACCAGGATTGCCGCCATCCAGAATTTTGCCTTTGGCGGCGTCAATACCTGTCTGCTTATCGCCCATGACCGTGATAGCGGGGCCTGAGCACCAGCCGACCTGGCGGGGCGGCCGAGTGATCGATGTGCTGGTGACCCTGGTCTGCTGGAGTTATTTTATCGGGGGATTCCTGTTCTGCTTTTCTTTTTTTTATGGGGCGGCCTATCTGGTGGCTGCCCGCCGGGAATACGCCTTTCAATACCTCAATTATCTGTTCTTTAGAGGTTTTTTGGGTCTGCTGCGGCTGCTTTCGCCGCGCCAGCAGTGGGTTATTGATCAGGATATCAGACAGATTAAATCGTCAATAATTGTCTGTAATCACCTTTCCTATCTGGATCCGCTGCTGTTTATCTCTCTGTTCAGCCGCCAGAAAACCATTGTTAAGACCAGATTTTTTCAGTTCCCGGTCTTTGGCTGGTTGCTCAAGCATTCGGGCTATGTGCCGGCGACTATGGACAAAAAACATGGTCTGAGAATGATCGAGCAGGTAGGCAATATGGGCGAGTTCCTGCGCGGCGGCGGCAACCTCTTTGTCTTTCCCGAAGGCACCAGAAACCGGGACGGCAAGCTGGGTCCCTTGCATCCGGGGGTCTTTAAAATCGCCCGCCTGCAGAGGTGTCCTATCTATGTGCTGAGCCTTAGTAATACCGATAAATTGTTTACCCCGGGCCAGTTTTTCTTTAACACCAGGCAGACTAACAGCATCAGGATGAAAGTGCTGGGGCGGCTTGAGCCGGTAACAGAGCAGGGCCTGATGTCGGTTGCCGCTCTGCACCGCCAGGTGCAGCAATATTTTCTTGAGCCGGCGGCAGCCGGTGACCGGCAACGAGAGACTGCCATGCCTGAGAGGCGGCCATGAAAGTGCTGCTGATCTCCATGCCGGATGTAGTGCCGATCATTATCCATGAAGCGGCGATTCATATGCCCAATCACGGTATTGCCTCTATCGCCGGCAATATTGATGAGGAACACAGTGTTTTTCTGGTTGATCTGGTGCGCAAGCGCCGCCAGGTGAAGAAATATCTGACCAAAGTCATCGCCAAAATAAAGCCGGATCTGGTGGGGCTGTCCGCCATGGCCTGGCAATATGAGACCTGCATCAAGATCGCCCATCTGATTAAAGAATTGCAGCCTGCCACCAAAATCGTCATTGGCGGCTATCACGCCACCCTGATGGCCACGGAGATTGCTGCTGCACCGGAAGCCCAATGGCTTGATTTTATAATCAGGGGAGAAGGCGAGGAGGCCTGTCGGCGCTTGGTCAATGCCCTGGACGGCCGTGACAGGCTGGCTGATATTCCCTCTCTGTCCTATAAGACTGGCCAGGACTTTATTCATAATGCCCGGGGCGCGAATCTTGATCTCGCCACCCTGAAACTGCCGGTTCGTGACAAGCGGCGGTTAACCTGGGGCTATCATGTGATGAACGCCGGCGTCGAGATGCTGGAGACCTCCCGCGGCTGTACCCGTTCCTGCAACTTCTGTAGCATGAAGCATATGTACGGCCGGACCTTTCGGACCTACCCCATCAAGCGGGTCCTGCAAGATATTGATGATATCTATTACCAGCGTAAAGTGCACTGGATCTTTATTACCGATGACAATATGGTCCTCGATCCGGCCCGGGTGATGGAGCTCTGCGATGCCATCATTGCCAGGAAATATAAAAATCTGAAGCTGCTGGTGCAGGCCGATTGTCTGACCATGGCCCGACGCGAGGATATGGTGGCCAAAATGGCGGCGGCCGGTTTCCGCTCGGTCTTTCTGGGGATTGAAAATGGCTCGCAAAAGAATCTGGAAGCGGCCGGCAAGGGCGATATTGTGGCGGCGTCCAAACAGGCCGTTGAAAATTGTCATAAATATGGAATGATGGTGATCGGTGGCCTTATCTTCGGTTTTCCGGAGGATGACGTCCAGGCCATCCGGGAAAATTATGAATTTTTTAAAGATATCGGTGCTGATGCCGCCTATTGTCAGATTATCACCCCTTACCCAAAAACAGGTATGCGGGAGCAGCTGCTGGCGGCTAACCTGATCACCAATACCAGCAATTATAAAAAATATAACGGCCTGTGGGCCAATGTCCGCACCAAATATCTTGATACGGCCGAACTGCAGTATCAGTATTGGTATCAGCGGCAGATGGTCCTCAGCTGGTGGGATCCGCCGCCTTCGGCCCGGCGGCAGGGACAACTGTGGACCGGGATCTGGCGTTTTGTCCTGAAACCATTGTTAAAGTTACGTTATCAGCGAGTGCTGAAAAAATATGGCTGGCAAGGCCGCTACCAGCTGGAAATCGAGCGCTGGGAACGAATGAATACCTTTAATGATCTTGAACAATATTAACCTTCACACTGATAAGAAGAGTTATGCAGTTATATAATCTTGAGTTTTCTGAGCAGGACATCAAAGAGGCGGTGGCCGCCGGCAGGTTATTGTCCATGGAGATCGAATTCAGTCGAGTCTGCAATTTCCGTTGCTCCTACTGCTATGTACCTGAGCAACGTGAACTCGCCGGTGAACTGTCACGGGCTGAAATCAAGGATGTCCTGCTTCAGGCCAAGGAACTGGGGGCCAGGAAGATTATCATTTTAGGCGGTGAGCCCAGTATTTATCCCCATCTGGTTGAAATGATCCAATTTCTGACCGCACATAAGCTCGAAATTGAGATGTTCACCAATGGTACCGGCATCACTGCCGAACTGGCCGCCGTGTTGGCCGCGGCCCAGGTCCGGGTGGTATTGAAACTCAATTCGAGAGACCGCGTCATCCAGGATCAGTTAGCCGGCCGGGCTGGCGCTTTTGATCTCATCCAGGCGGCATTTACCAACCTGAAAGAGGCCGGCTACCCGTCACCGGAGCTGTTTCTGGCCCTGAGCACCATTATCTGTCAACAGAATATCGGTGAACTGCCGGGTATGTGGCAATGGCTGCGTGATGAAGGTATCGAGCCTTATTTTGAGGTGATTACGCCCCAGGAAAAGGCCTTGGCCAACAGCTGGCTCTCTGTGGAGGCGCACCAGTTAAAGGCCTTGTTTACCCAGCTCTCCGAAATTGATCAGCAGCAATACGGCCGCCATTGGGAACCGCAGCCGCCGCTGGTAGGTAACCGCTGCATGCGCCATCAGGTTTCCTGTCTGGTCACGGCCAGCGGCGATGTCATGCCCTGCGTCGGGGTCACCATCCCGCTTGATAATGTCCGCAACAATAGACTGGCCCATATCCTCAAAAACAGTGAGGTGGTCAATAACCTGAAGAATTATCGGGAGATGATCAAGGGAGAATGTCGAGACTGTGATAAGGCGGATGAATGTTATGGCTGTCGGGGCGCGGCCTATCAGCTGACCGGAGATTATCTGGCCTCGGATCCTACCTGCTGGCGTAATGCCGCCAGCAAGAAAGAGGCCGGGAGATAATTAATGGCATCGTACTCTGCTTTTCCCAAGGAAGTGCTGATTATCGGTTCCGGGGTCGGTGGCCTCAGTACTGCCATTATTCTGGCCAAACTGGGTTTTAAGGTCACCGTGCTCGAAAAAAATTCCCAAGCGGGCGGCTTGATGCGCAGTTACCAGCGCGACGGCATCGACTGTCCGGTTGGAGTACATTATTTGGGTTCGCTTGACCCGGGCCAGGTCCTGCACAAGTTTTTTGATTATTTAGGGGTGACGGCGGCCATTCCCGTGGCCCGAATGGGGGCAAACGGCATTGTCGACCGCTATCTTTTTGCCGGCGGCGATGAGCAACCGGCTGTTTTTGATCTGCCGCCGGGACTGGCCGGCCTGGAAGAAAATCTCCGGCAGACCTTTCCTGATGAACAGGCAAAGATCACAAAAATAATCACTCCGATCCGCCAGGCCGCCGAACAACTGCATGCCCTCGATATCCTATATGCCACCGGGAGCGATTTTGCCCTGCTTGATCAGTCCCAACCCTTGGGCGAGATTTTAGACGAACTCCACTGTTCGCCTGGCCTGCGCAGTGTGCTGGCGATCCCCTCCTGCTGGATCGGTGTACCTGTAAATGACTGTCCGGCCTACTATCACAGTATGGCCCTGGCCTCCTATGCCTCTTCCTCCTACCGCCTGCAGGGTAGTGGTAGCGCCATGGCGGAGGCCTTGACTCAGCGTCTGCTTGATTTAGGCGGCCGTATTATCACCGGGGCCAACATCAGTAACATACTCGTAACGGCGCGACAGGTCACCGGGGTGCAGCTGGCATCCGGTGAGTGCTTCCATGCCTCGACAGTAATTGGTGCGGTCCATCCGAAACTGGTGCTGCAGATGCTGCCGGATGGGGCGGTGAAGCCATCCTATCGGCAACGAATCAGTGGTCTGCAAGATACCCATGGTATTTTTTCACTCCATGTCAGTCTTGATAGTGCCAGCCATCCGGAGATTCCATATAATATCTTTAAAATTAACCGGGATCACAAGGGCAATGTCCAGGATCTTAAGTATTACCAGATCCGTACCAGCGAAAAGGCGGGCCGCAGCTTGCTATCGATCCTGACGTCCGGTAAGGATGAGTTGTGGGCACCCTGGCAGGAGACCACAAGCGGGCGGCGCGGCCCCGATTACCTGGACGCCAAAGAACAACAGGCCCGGCAGCTGATTGCCGAGGCCGAAGAGCTGTTCGGTTCTTTTCAGGGCCTGAAAATTCTTGATACCTTTACCCCGCTGACCATGCGGGACTGGGTCAATAGTCCCGGTGGCAGTGCCTATGGCGTGCTGCGTTCTGCCAACCAGACCCTGTCCACCGCCTTGCTGAACCGGACGGCAGTGCAGGGCTTGTATCTGGCCGGCCAGAATGTAATGGCGCCGGGTATTATCGGCACTATCATGGGCTCTTTCAGTACGGTGAAGCTGCTGCTCGGGGCCGAGGAATTCAGGCAAGCGGTCCGTTTATGAGGAAGTGGCGATGATTAAGATTATGCTGTTTATGCTCGGTACTGCCTTTTTTTTGCGCATTTCCTGGCGGGCCTTAGGCCATCCGGACACCCATGGGTTCTACCGCTTTTTTGTGTTTGAAGGGATTCTGCTGCTACTGCTCTTAAATCAACCGTACTGGTTCAGCGAGCCGTTTGCACCCCTGCATCTGGTCGCCTGGTTATTGTTGCTCATCTCGGTTCTTTTTATCAGCCAGGCGCTGTTGATGCTGAAGAAGCGGGGCGGTCATGCTGAACGGGAGATGATGCCGGCCAACCATTCTTTTGAAAATACAGTCCATGTTGTGGATACAGGCTTGTATCGCTTCATCCGTCATCCGATGTACAGCTCGCTGCTGTTTCTGGCCTGGGGCGCGTTTCTGAAACAAATCACGCCCTTAACTATCGGCTTGATTGTGGTGGTGAGCGTCTTGCTCATTATTGCGGCCAAGGTGGAAGAGCGGGAGAATATCCGCTTTTTTGGGACGGCCTATGCGGATTACATGCAACGGACCAGGTTATTTATTCCCTGGCTTTTCTAGGAGCTTGTCGGATAATGCCCTTTTTCCCCATATCTGCGTTATTCCAGAAAATCAATGCTCGCAATATCAACCATATGGCTGTGCTTGATTTCCTGAAAATGCCTTGATCTGAGAAAAAATACCTATTATCCGACAGACTCCTAGCGGGTCAGATTAACCGACCATCTGATTCATCTCAAAAATCGGCAGCAGAATGGACAGGACGACAAAACCTACCGCCGCGCCCATGGCCGCGATCATGATGGGTTCAATAAGAGAGGTCATGCCCATGATCGCCATATCCACTTCTCGTTCATAGGCCTCAGAAATCTTGTTCAGCATCGGTTCCAGGTTACCGCTCTGTTCACCAACGCTGATCATCTGCACAAAAATGGGGGGAAACCAGGGCGACGAACCAAGGGCCGTGGCCATGCTTTTGCCTTTGCGGATCTGTTCGATGGCCTCTTCAATCACCTCGGCCACCAGGGTGTTGTTGACAATGGATTGCACGATCTGCATAGAGGTAACCAGCGGCACACTGCTGCTGAGCAGGCTGGCCAAAGTGGAACCAAAGCGGGCCAGAATGATCTTCTGGGTGACCACGCCGATGACGGGCATTTTGAGTTTGACCAGATCCCATATCCGGCGGCCTCTGGTCTTTTGGATGAAGAGACGGAAAGAGAAAACGACCGCCACCAGCAGCAGTAAAACCAGCCACCAGTAGCCGCGTAGAAAATCACTTAATTGAATAAGCAGCCGGGTCGGCAGGGGCAGGGTCCGTTCCATGTCGGTAAAGACCTTGGTAATGTTGGGCACGATGTAGGTGATCAGCACGAAAAGTATACCGCTGCCGATAACAGCCATAAAAACAGGGTAAACCAGGGCGGCCTTCAGGCGCCCCTGCAGTGTTCTCTGCTTTTCGCCAAAGTCGGCCAGCTTTTCCAGGACGATATCGAGCGAGCCTGAGGCCTCACCGGCCCGGACCATATTGATATAGATATTGGAGAAGAGTTTTGGATGTCTGGCCAGTGAGTTGGTCAGGCTGTTGCCCTCATTGACGCTATCCTTGATCTGGGCCAGCACTTTTTTGAGGGCGGGATTGACGGTCTGCGACAGAAGAGAGCTCAGGGCACTGACCAGAGGAATACCGGCGCCGGTGAGGGTGGCCAGCTGGCGGGTGAAGATATGAATCTCCTCCGATTTAACCCGCTCAAAGGCAAAAGGCCTGGCTGTCGTCGTTCTACCTGCTTTTCCGGAGTGCGAGAGATTTTCTTTGACCTTCACCGGATATTTGCCGCTTGCCCGTAATTTGTTGCGGGCGCTGGCCTCGCTCTCGGCCTCGATGATACCTTTTTTGGATTTACCTTTCTGATCAAAAGCTTTGTAGTCGTAGATGGGCATGGCAAGATATGGCAAGCAAAAGGCTGAGGGTTCTGAATCTTTTTTATTATCGTAGCAGTATTTTGGAGAATTTCAACGAGAAACAAGAAAAAATGGGAAGTTGAGATCAATATATTCTATAGTGTATATCAGAAAAAAAATTTAGCAATCCTGTGGTATCGATACTGATCAGCTGTTTATTTACGTCTTTATTGTCTGTTGTTATGTATACAAATTATTTCGGACTCAAAGAAAAGCCCTTTTCCATTGCCCCTGATCCCCGCTATCTCTATATGAGCGTATTGCATCAGGAGGCGCTGGCCCATTTACTCTATGGCATCAGCAGTGATGGCTGTTTTATTCTGCTGACCGGTGACGTCGGAGCCGGTAAGACAACAGTCTGCCGCTGTCTGGTAGAGCAGCTGCCGGAGAATACTGATCTGGCCTTGATTCTCAATCCAAAATTAAGCGCCCTGGAGCTGCTGGCCTCGATCTGCGATGAGCTGGAAATTGTTGTCAAGGCCCGGAAAACCAGCGTTAAAATCTATATTGATCACCTTAATCGTTACTTACTGGCCGCCCATGCCCGCGGCCGCATCACCGCTCTTCTGATTGACGAGGCGCAGAACTTAAGCCTGGATACCTTGGAGCAGCTGCGGCTGCTGACCAATCTGGAGACCGCCAAACAAAAATTATTAAAGATTATTCTGCTGGGCCAGCCGGAATTAAGGCAGTTGCTGGCTAATGAAGAGGTCTCGCAGATCAGCCAGAGGATAACTTCCCGCTATCATCTGGCACCTTTGGCTCGTAAGGATGTGGGGGTCTATATCGAGCATCGCCTGGCGGTCGCAGGCGGGCGGCAGAAACTGTTCTCCGAGACCGCAATCAAGCGGGTGGCGGAACTGTCCCGGGGGGTTCCCAGGCTGATCAATGTTCTCTGCGATCGTGCCTTGCTCGGTGCTTATGTAGAAGCCGGCAATCAGGTGGATCTCAGGATTATCAATCAGGCCGCCGTGGAGGTATTGGGCCGTCCTGACAAATATGTCTATGGCCGAGCTCTGCTTCAAGGGAGGTTTGTCAGTGGGATGGTTCTGGCCGGGCTGCTATTTGTGTTAACTACCCTGGCCGTGTCATTGTATTATGGTCAATGGGAATTTGTTACCCACCACGATGGGAAGAAGCAGATAGAGATCGAGGAATTGATCCATCTGCCTGCTCTCCAAGAGGAGTTGCCTCCTCAAGACAGGTCTATGTCAGCAGTCGGTAAACAGGAGTAATCATCATGGCCCTGCAGCACAAACGCAAGAACGATAACCCTCAATATACTGGTTGCTGATTATGTCTTATATACTGGAGGCGCTGAAGAAATCTGACCGGGAACGCAAACAGGGAGAAATACCGGATCTGCAAAGTGAGCATGCGCTATATTCCGGCGGTGGGACCAAGGAGCATAAATCCTCTTTCTGGATATGGCTGGTGGTCTCTGTTGTCTTGCTGTTATCGGCTGTTATTGTTTACTCGGGCATGCAGAGCAATAGTGTGGCTTTGCTTGAAAAAATTTCTGCCTTGGAAGAAAGTGTCGGTCAATTAAAAGAGCAGCCTGTCGCGTTGATTGGGCCGGAACCGGTGATTAAGGAAGAAGCGGCACCATTGCAACCGGTAACGCCGCAGATCAATGGGACAGTTACTGCTGCAATACCTGAGAAAATACCATCACCTGTAATTATTGAAGAAACTGTGATCAAGACCGCGGACCTGCCCCGGAAATTACAGGTAGGAGCGACTCCCCCCCCGCTGGGACTGGTGGAGAAAGTTGCCGCCGAGGCAGCTGAAAAGTTACCATTTATTCAGGATTTACCAGCCAGTATCCAGCAAGTTTTACCTAAATTAAAATTGGCCGGCCATGTCTATGCCGCCGAAGCGGCCAGCCGGATGATTATTATCAACAACAGGATTTGTCATGAGGGGGATCTAGTTGAAAATCAGCTATATCTCGATCAAATTCTCTGGGAGGGCGTGGTCTTCCGCTATCAAGATATCCGTTTTCGGATGAATATTTTTTGAGAAATCTTGGAGGAACTCATGTCTCGGCTGATCTGTTATTGTTTTGGTTACACTGAAGAGGATCTGGTTCAGGACGTTCTGCGTCATGGTCATTCGACGATTATGGCGCACATTGTGGCCGCCAAAAAAGACGGTCATTGCCGGTGTGCCGAGACCAACCCCACCGGCCAGTGATGCCTGGCTCAGGTTCACCAGGTGGTGGCCGCTATTTTAAAAACCATTGCTTAGTAAGAGGTATCATTAAATGTATTTCCCCGTTGCCGGTATCGAAGTCAATCCACTGGTGCCACCGCTGGTTGCGTTTACCATCTCCTTGTTCACCTCCATGGGCGGGGTCTCCGGGGCCTTTTTACTGCTGCCTTTTCAGGTCAGCATTCTGGGTTTTACCAGCCCGGCCGTCAGCTCGACTAACCAGTTATTTAATATCGTCGCCATCCCGAGCGGTGTCTACCGTTATATCAAGGAAGGCAGAATGGTCTGGCCCTTGACCTGGATCGTTATTATCGGCACCTTGCCGGGAGTACTGGTCGGGGCCATCGTCCGTATCAAATACCTACCCGATCCTAAAGACTTTAAATTCTTTGTCGGTCTGGTGCTGCTCTACATCGGCGGACGCTTACTTAAGGATCTTCTCCGCACCAAAAAAACAGCGGGTATTTCAACCGAGAAGCGCTTTCAGCAACAACAATTTAAAAAACAAGACCAGGCGGGAACAACAAAACCTGCAGCCCTTGATGAGCAATTCTCCCGCGTTACTGTGCAGCAATGGACAATCGGTCGTATTGTCTATGATTTTTATGGCGAGACTTATACCGTCAATGCCTTTTCCGTTATGGCCCTCAGCCTGATTGTGGGAATGGTGGGCGGAGTCTATGGTATTGGCGGCGGCGCCATCATTGCCCCGTTTTTTGTCAGCTTTTTCCGCTTGCCCGTCTATACCGTGGCCGGAGCAGCGTTGATGGGGACTTTTGTTACCTCAGTCGCCGGGGTGATCTTTTATCAGGTCCTGGCCCCTTATTATCCCACCATGGTCATTGCTCCCGATTGGCTGTTAGGTGTCCTCTTCGGCATCGGTGGTTTTGCTGGCATGTATTGCGGGGCGCGGCTGCAGAAGTTTATGCCGGCTACCGTTATTAAATGGATTCTGGTGGCATGCCTGCTCTTCACCGGAGGTACTTATGTCGGCTCCTTTCTGTGGTAAAATTAGATGGTACCGATAAAAGAGTATTGAATAGGATATTTTTATGCAGGTAATTGTCTTTATTATGACTTTCGGAGCACTTGGCTGTTTGGCCCGTTATTGTATCTCCGGCTGGATTTATGACCTGCTGGGCTCGAATTTCCCTTATGGTACTCTGATCGTCAATATTATGGGCGCTTTTCTGATCGGTCTGGTCATGGAATTCGGTCTGCGGAGCACCTTGTTGTCCGTCAGTCTGCGGACGGGACTGGCGATTGGTTTTCTTGGTGGTTTTACTACCTTTTCCACCTTCAGTTATGAGACCTTCCGGCTGCTGGAAGATGGCAGCTTTTTTGTGGCCGCCGTTAATGTATTGGCCAGTGTTTTTATCTGTCTGGTCTTTACCTGGCTTGGCATTCACACGGCCCGGCTTCTTTAAAAAGGAAAATGAATAAAGGAAAAATCATGACCCAATTGAGTGGTGAAAAAATATTGATGCGGATCTTTTTAGGGGAGAGTGATCAGGTCGGCCATCGGCCACTCTATAAAGTCCTGGTTGAATTTTTTCGCACAGAAGGCTTTGCCGGGGCCACGGTGTTGCGCGGTATGGCTGGGTTCGGCGCCCACAGTATCTTTCATAGCGATCAACTGCTGCGGCTGTCGCTTGATCTGCCCATCATTATCGAGGTGGTTGAGAGTCAGGAGAAAATTGATGCCGCCATGCCCCGTATTAATGCAATGATGAATGGCGGCATGATTACCCAGGAAAAGGTCACGGTGGTCCGTTACAGTCATAAAAAATAATTTTATTTCGAGAAGTCAGCAGTAAAAAGATGAGAAGGGTTATGTGGTCATTACCCGCTTTTGTCGAAAGCGTTGTATTGGCTTTGTGCCGGCCATGAATGCGAGAGAAAAAAACATCGCAGTGCCCCTGTGATCGTGGAAGGTCTCCAGCAGTGTGGAAAAACCAGATCCGGTTGCTCCAGCAAGGAGGCCGCTGTAACAACCGGATCTGGAGGGACTGACTTACTTTTTTTTAATAGAGACCCAGCAGTTTCGTGCCGAGAATTACCAAACCTGCACAGGCGACACGTTTGACCACCTGAGGGCTCAATTTCTTGGCTATCATAGGACCGACATAGCCACCTATGATGGCTGCCGGGAACATGGCCAGAAAAAGAATCAGGTCAAAGTTGCCAAACTGCATGTGGCGGGCAGTTCCCATGGCGGTATTGAAGAAGATGGCCAGCAGGGAGCTGCCGACAACGATATACATGGGCAGTCGTAAAGCCAGTGTCATCAGTGGCACCATGAAGGGTCCGCCGCCAAATCCGAACATGGATGACATGATGGCGATGAGAAAGCCGCCGATGCAGCCGACCCACATATTGACCTGAAACTCCTGACCCCAAAAATCTACTTTCATAATGGATTCCTCCAGATAAATTACTGTTTAGTCTCTAGCCTTTTGCTTTGACAGCTTCTTCTGCCCGTTTTTTAAATTCCTTCAAGATGGCCTGCTCTTTTTTGTTTTTGGACAAATACCCGGGGGTTGTCTGCCAGTACATCAGCGCCGCCAGGACTAGAAGGATCCAGCCGAAGACAAATTTAAACTGATCCAGAGTGATCATCTCAGTTAGTTTGGGGCCGATGAAGCCGCCTGCCAGCATGGCACAGCCGATACCGATACCCAGTTTCCAATTGATAAATTTAATCTTGTTGTAGTTCATGATGCCTGTTCCCTGAGCAAAAAGGACGGTGGGCATTACCGTACCGGCAACGATGGTATGCGGCAGCGGGAAGAACATAACCAATAGAGGGTTAAGGATAAATCCGCCGCCTGCGCCCATGAGCACACCAAAAATCGTGACAACCGCAGCGAGGAGAAAGGGCCAGAGCAGGTTGATGCTGGTGCCCGCGTTTTTCAGATAAACGGTAGGAAAGGCAATCTTGTTTTCAAAGGAGACTACTTCACTGGTGAGCTTTGTGACCGTTTCTTTGTCTCCTTCTTTTATCCGGTCGGTGACCGCAATGACTCGGGCGTTATATTCGCCGGGTGCCAGACCCGAGCGAAGGCTGACCTTGGCCATGTAGGAACCTTCAGGAGTGGTTTCGACCGCGGCGGCCAGCAGGTTGCCAACACTGCGGAATTGGCCCTTCACCAGTTTCATCGATTCCCTCTTGGTCTCTTTGTCGTCCATGGCAGGCAGGAGAGTCCCGCGGGAGCCGATAATACTGGCCATGATCGTGGCCTGATAATTGTCAATTTTGATCTTGGCCGGGACGCTGTAGGCGGCATCGGCGCCGACTTCCTTCAGTACCTCGGAATATTTCCAACCACCGCCCGCCGCTTTGGCTTTATCAAGTGCTGCAGCCATTTCTGCAGGAATAATAATTTTATAAAAGGCAGGCATCTCCTTGGTTATATAAAACTTATAGGGAATCGTGCCTGTCTTTGGATCCTTCTTACCGTCAAAGCGATTGGCCCGCACCTTCTTGTCTACGGCATAGAGCTCGATATAGACCTGGGAGCCTGCCGGGGCCTGCCCGGAGATGACAAATGAACCACCGTTATTCAAGGTGGTTTTGTCAATGTTAATGGTGGGACCTTGTTGGGCGCGCGCTTCCGGCGCAAACAACAAGGCCATTGTCAGGACAAGTACCGGTAACACTCGAAACTTGATGTTCATACTATCCACCTCCTGTCTAAAATGAGAATGTTGGGAAAAAAGAAGTTGTTGACAATGCCTCAAAATGGACCATTTGACCTCCTGTATGGATCTTCATTATAAAGCAAGAACGAATGAATGATAAAACGTACGTGCCGTTTATGGCGTTACTGATAAAGCAAAAATAACGCCAATTTGATTTCGTAACTGTATTTTTTAATATATCATTGATTCTTCGTATTTTTTGTTGATGCAAGGTCACAGATAAGAACTATCTTATATTATCAAGAATCCCAATTATGCAGTAAAAACTATGCACCGCTGTTTTTTTGTTGCAGACCGGGAGGAAATGATGGACCGGCAATTGAGGTTATGCGATATCATCTTTTTCCAGTTGTGCCAGAATCCGGCGCCGTGTCTCATCGCGTAACTGCAAGGCGGCCGGCCAGCCCTCTCCATCGGGAAACAACGGTTCTTCGATCAACACCCGAACGGCGCTGTAGTGCGGTTGCAACGTTTCGCCACGCAGCAGATCCCGGGTGCCGGTCAGGGTGAGCGGCACCACGGGTATTCCAGCCTGTGCCGCGATCACGAACGCCCCCATTTTAAAGGGCAGCAGCCCCGGTTCATTGCGGAAGGTACCTTCAGGGAAAAAGATCAGAGCCTCACCGGCGCGGACCAGTTCTGCCATTTCTCGACTGTTATCGATGCCGCGGACGCTGTCGAAACGCTCGACAAAGGTGGTGGCGAGCCGGCGTAGCGGGATTGCGGCCAGCGGCTGATTCAGCAACTCCTGTTTGGCCACATAGGAGAAGCGGGGCGGCAGCACGGCGGTGAGGATCAACGCATCGAGGTAGCTGGCGTGGTTGGCTGTTACAATCAGCGGGTCATGGCCGCCAAGGTACTGCAGGCCCTCCACCTTCGGCCTCAGACCGGTCAGGGCCATGGTCAGTCGTGCGCTGACCCTGGCCAGGCGACGGCGCAGGCCGAGCGTGGGGGCAAGGACGATCAGGAGCCAACCGCAGGGGGCGATCATGATAAATACCAAACAGGCCCAGACGCTCCACAGCCAGCCGGCGCCCTTCTTGAGGTATCGTCTAAGTTCTGCCGCGGCGCCGCTTGCGGCCAGGCGCAGCCATTGCTGCCATGGCGGGCGTCGTGTAATGTCGAGCAGGGAGCCTTGCTCATAGCGTTCCCGGCAGGCGGTACGGCGGATCTTGCCGCTGGAGGTTTTCAACACGGCACCGGGCGGTGCCAGCACGATATCGTCGGCCGGCACGCCGAGCAGATCGACCGCGAGGCGGTTGATCTCGGACGCGAGTCGGTCATAGCGCTTCGATCCTTTTTTATCACGCGTCTCGGCCAGCACCACCAGCTGTTCCGTGCCGGAGCGGATGTCAGCGGCCGGGAAGATGGCCACACCGCCCTTGCGTACGCCCGGCAGCCGGCTCACGGCCTCCTCGAGTTCCTGAGGATGAATGTTGTGACCGCCGCGGATGATGAGGTCCTTTTCGCGGCCGGTGAGATACAGTTCGCCGGCTGCGAGATAGCCCAGATCACCGCTGTTGAGCCATTGCCCATCAAACAGCCGGCGGGTGGCCTCGGGGTTGCGGAAGTAGCCCCTGGTCGTTGATGGCCCCATGAACTGTACGCGCCCCTGGATACGTTCGGGCAGTTCCAGGCCGTTGCCATCGACAATGCGGATTGTATGACCAGGGAGCGGCCGGCCGCAGGAAACGATGGATCGGGCCTGGGCGTCGTCTGGTCGGGCGCATCGGGCAATACCGCTTTCTGAGAGCGCCAGGCGATCGAGGTGGTCGATCAGCGGCCCGCGCCCGAGCGGCGGGAAGGCCAGGCCCACTGAGGATTCAGCCAGTCCGTAAACCGGGGTCATGGCCTCGGGCTTAAAACCACGGGCTGCCAGGCGGGTGCTAAAAGCTTCGATGGTCTTCGGGCTGACCGGTTCGGCGCCGTTGTAGGCCAGCCGCCAGCAGCTCAGATCGAGACCGTCGAGATCGTGCTCGTCGATCTTGGTCGCACAGATTTCATAGGCGAAGTTGGGTGCGGCCGAGACGGTGGCGCGGTGGTAATGGATGGCCCATAACCACCGCGCCGGGCGGGCGAGAAAGGCCAGCGGCGACATCAGCACCAGCCGGAAGCCGATATATAAACTGCCGAGGCAGGCGCCGATCAGCCCCATGTCATGATAGAGCGGCAGCCAGGAAACGAAGACGTCTGTTGAGCTGACGCCCGAGGCCTCTGTCATTGCCTGCAGGTTGGCAAGCAGATTGGCGTGGGTCAGCACCACACCCTTCGGCATACCGGTGCTGCCGGAGGTGTATTGCAGGAAGGCGATGTCGTCTGCATGGGGTCGGGCCGGGAGTCGGGGGGCGGCCGCTAAGGGACGGGACAGGTCGGCGACGGTCGCGACATGGCGCAGGGAGGGACACTGTGCCCGCAGCAGATGGCCGAGCATCTTGGCCCGGTCGTCGGTGACGAGCATGACGGCCATGGCATTGGAGACGATACCGGCGATGCGCCGCATGTGCTCCTCGATTTGTGACGGGCGGGCCGGCGGATAGAGCGGTACCGGGATACAGCCGGCGTAAAGTGCACCGTAGAAGGCGGTGAAAAAATCAGGGCCGGTGGGCAGCATGATTGCGACCCGGTCACCACCATGCAGACCCTGGGCCAGCAGGTTGGCGGCCAGCGTCCTGGCTTCAAGCTGCAGCTGGCGATAGGTGATGTCCAGAGTCTGCTCGTCGGTGAGAGAGAGGGTGATATGCACTCGGTCGCCGTGCTGTTCAGCCCGCCAGTCAAGCAGGTCAATCAGTGAGGTGGCGGCAGGTGGCTGTTGCTCGATTCCGGCCTCTGCTCTGCCTGCTTCCCGCTCTGCTGCCGGGGGCGGGGCGGGAGTCTCGGGCCGGGGTTCGTCCCCCATCAGGCGCAGCAGGTCGCGTCCTGTGTCGGCCTCGGCGAATGCGGCCTCGCTGAGCCGTATCCCCAGTTCGCGCTCAATGCGGGCCAGCAGTTCCATCCGGGCCAGGCTGTCGAGGCCGAAATCGCGCTCCAGTTCATGATCCAGACCCAGAAGACGGTAGTGATCGAATCCCGGCTGCAGTTCACGGGCCAGTGTCTGTACCAGAGCCAATAGCTGCCTGGCGCGGTGGGATGAGCTGGAATGATCCGGGGACGGCGGCGGAGGGATGTCTGTCATTTTCTACCCGCATATTCATTTGATAGTCGTGGGGTCAGGAGCTTCTTGCGCTCAAGACGATCGGATCGCAGGGCTGTTCGCCGGCCGCGTGGGATGTGCACCCCGGAGAGCAGGAACAGTCCGACGATGAAGTAGCTGCCGGTGAGAAGCAGGGCGCGCCGATGATCGCCGCCGGTAAGCCAGGTGGTGGCGCCGTAGGAGAGCGGTCCGGCAATCGAGGCGAGTTTTATGGCAAGCCCCCAGAATCCGAAGAATTCCGCCAGACGCAAGGGCGGTGCCAGCAGCCCCACTATGGCCCGTCCGCCTGACTGCGAACCACCCAGGCACAGGCCGACGATATTTGCCGCTGTCCAGAAAAGCAGGGGCGTCTGTGCCGACCAGGCCAGCAGGATGGCCAGAAGCCAGCCGGCCAGGCTCAGGGCAATGGCCCGGACGTGACCGATAGCATCCTGGAGATAGCCAAAGAGGAAGGCCCCGATTGCCGCTGTAATATTGACCACCAGCACCAGCAGCAGGATCTCCTGAGTGGTGAACTTCATCGCCTGAGAGGCGTAGATGGCGGTCAGGGTGATCACCGTTTGAATACCGGCATGATAGAACAGGCTGCAGAGCAGAAAGCGGCGCAGATCGGCAAATTGTCGCAGGTGGCTGAGGGTCTGCCAGACCTCCAGCCAGGCCTTTCGCAGCTGTATGCCTTGAATGATGCTGGGCACGGCGCGCTCGCGGAGCAGGAGGAAGGTCGGCAGACTGGCCAGAGCAAAGATGCCGGCGGTGATCAGCATCGTGATCGGTACGAATCGGGTGGCCGGGTGACCCTGGGCCTCGGCCCAGGTGACATAAGCCAGGCACAGCCCGAGGGTTATCAGGCCGCCGAGATAGCCCAGGCTCCAGCCCCATCCCGAGACTCTGCCCATGGCCCGGGATTTGGAGAGTTCCGGCAGAAAGGCGGCAATCAGGTTCTCGCCGGTGCCGAAGAAGTAATTGGAGACGATCAGGCAGATGATGGTCAGCCAGAGTGTTTCCGGCCCGGAAAAATAGAGCAGGGCGGTGAACAGTACGCAGCCGAGAGTAGTGATTGCCAGTAATCGTTTCTTGGCCGCATGCTGATCGGCGTAGGCCCCGATCAGCGGGGCGCTGACAAGAATCAGGGCGTAGGAGATCGACAAGGTTAGCGTCCAGGCGAAGGTGGCCCAGGGCGCATTGCCGGCGACCACCGCCACAAAATAGGCATTGAACAGGGCGGTGATGACCACGGTGGTGTAGCCGGAATTGGCAAAGTCGTACATGGCCCAGGCCCACAGTTCGCGCGGGCGGATATCTGTATGCAGCAGTGTGCGGCGGTCTGTCATGGCAGTCTCATAAGATTTTTCGGCGTTGCAGATAGCGCCTGACCCACCAGACGGCCAGCGCGGCGATCATATGTTTAAGGGTGTGGCCGCTGACCAGGCCGTGGGTCAGGGTAAAAACCAGGCGGTCGCTCAGGTCGCACAAGAGGGCCGCTCCATACAGACCAATGACCATCAGGATATCTCGGTCGTGGCTGTAGCACGGCGGATAGAGCCGGAGTATAAGTGGAATCAGCACCATCGGGCTGAGCTGCATCAGGCCGTAAGGGCGCAGGTCGCCCAGCGAACGGGCCTCGCTCCAATCCCAGTAGGCGACGCTGAAGAGACCGGCGGCGACAAGGGGCAGGAGCAGCCGGAGTCCGGCTCTGACACTTACCCGCTCACAGAGGATGGCAGCCAGCCAGGCCATGAGGGCCAGGGCCATTGCCGCTCGATCCCAGACCAGCCGTTCATTGTCGGGGGCCAAATGATAAAATCCTGAACCAAGACCGACCATAATGGCGGCGAAAAAGAAGAGGGCGTAGGGCAGCACCTCGCCCTGCTCGATAAAGAGGGGACGGCCCGATGGACGATAGAGGAGGCGCAGACCGGCCACCCCCGCCAGCACGAACAGGATATTTGAGGCGGTATCAAGGCAATTGGGCAGGCCAAGGCAGGCGCGCTGATCCGCGAAACGGTGATAGTCGAGGGGCTGCGGCATGGGCGGCAGTGCCCAGGTGAGGCCGGCCAGTACTGCCATCAGCAGTGACAGGCCGAGCGCCTTGGTCC
>DIKT01000049.1:5737-45047 GCA_002424635.1 Desulfobulbaceae bacterium UBA5611 | reverse complement strand
TATCGCTGTGATTCTGATATTACCCATACCCCCATGTTTCATCAGGTTGAAGGCTTTCTTGTGGATACCAAGGTGTCGTTTGCCGATCTGAAGGGTATTTTGACTGTTTTTACAAATAAGATGTTTGGTCAAGATCTGGCCCTGCGCTTTCGTCCCAGCTTCTTCCCCTTTACTGAACCCAGTGCCGAGGTGGATATCGCCTGTGTTATCTGCAGTGGGGCAGGGTGCCGAGTGTGTAAGCAAACAGGCTGGCTGGAGATCCTCGGGGCCGGCATGATAGATCCAGAGGTCTTTAAAATGGTGGGCTATGATCCGGAGATATACAGCGGCTTTGCCTTTGGTCTGGGGATTGAACGTATCGCCATGCTTAAGTATGGCATCAATGATATCCGCCTGTATTACGAAAATGACTTGCGTTTTCTCTCACAATTTTAGCAACCGGTATTAGTGCTGCTTCTTGCAAAGTCCGTTAGTCTGGTTATAAGGATCGCTCCTGCTGCTCTTGCTATAGATGATGTTGATTATGTTTTAACCGCCAGTCCTGCTGGCCGGTGGCTGTCCTTTCGGCAGTCTTCACCCTTTTTATATAGATTAAATACCATGAAGTTTACCATCGATTGGTTAAATGAGTATGTAAGCACCGACGGTTTTACTCCGGCAGAGTTGGCTGATCACTTGACAATGCTTGGTCTGGAGGTTGAGGCGGTAACTGAGCTTTTTCAGGAATTGGTTGATCTTAAGACTGCGTTGGTTGTCTCGGTTGCCCGTCATCCTGATGCCGATAACCTGAGCCTGTGCCAGGTGGCAGTAGGCGCGGAGACCCTGCAGATTGTCTGTGGCGCTCCCAATGTCAGACCAGGTCTGGCCACTGCCATTGCCCTGCCCGGCACTACGCTGCCTGGTGGCGTGAAAATTAAAAAATCAAAAGTACGGGGCATTGAATCTTTCGGCATGCTCTGCTCCGAACGGGAGTTAGGGCTCAGCAGCAGCCACAGTGGTATTATGGAACTGCCGGCAGAGACTCCTCATGGCCAGTCATTGATTCAGGTACTTGGGCTCAATGATACCATGGTTGAGGTTGATTTGACCCCCAACCGGCCGGACTGCGCTTCTGTCATTGGTGTGGCCCGGGAAATTGCCGGAGTCATCGGCCGGCCGTTGACTTTGCCGGTGGCAAGCGTCGAAGTGCAACCTTCAACAGCTGCCTTTGCAGTAGAGATTGAATCTTCTCAGCTCTGCCCTCGTTATGGGGCCAGACTAATTAGCGGTATTACCATTGCTCCGTCACCCTGGTGGTTGCGTAAACGGCTGCTGTCGATTGGACTGCGTCCGATCAATAATGTGGTCGATGTGACTAATCTGGTAATGATGGAATACGGGCAGCCTCTGCATGCCTTTGATTTTGCTAAATTGGCCGATAAAAAGATACTGGTTCGCCATCCCCGCAGTAACGAACTGGATTTTACCACACTCGATGGCGTTGTCCGCAAACTTGATGCGGAGATGCTCATGATCTGTGATGGAGCGCAACCGGTGGCGGTAGCTGGCATTATGGGTGGAATGAATTCAGAGGTCAGTGCTACGACCACGACCATTCTTCTTGAAAGCGCCTGCTTTGATGCCATCTCGATTAGAAAGACGGCGCGCAAGCTGAACCTGTCCTCCGAGGCCTCTTACCGTTTTGAGCGTGGCGTTGATCCCGGCGGTTGTCTGTTGGCCATGGAACGGGCAGTCAGGCTGCTTTGCGAAGTAGCCGGTGGTACTGCTGAGCCTGGCGGTATAGACAAATATTACGGCCAGAAGCCTTTTAAAACGCTGACCCTGCGCATCCGTCGTACCTCTGATCTGCTTGGCATTGCCCTGGACTATGCAATAATTGAAAAGGCCCTGACCTCCATCGGTTTTCGCTGCAAACAGAAGGATGCCGACAGCCTGTGGGTTGGAGCACCTTCATTTCGGGTTGATATCGAACGCGAAGTCGATCTGGTGGAAGAAGTCGCCAGGCTGATTGGCTATAATAAGATCCCGACCACCCTGCCGACGGTGCAGTTGAGTTATTCCGAGCAGGATCGCAACAGATCCCTCAGGACTAAGATCGGCACACTGCTTACCGGCATTGGTTATTACGAGGCGATCAATTACAGCTTTACCACGGAAAAAAATCTACAGTTGCTGGGACTTACAGAAGATGATCCTCGCTGTCGTCTTGTGCGGCTCGTTAATCCATTGAGCGAAGAACAGTCAGTGATGCGGACTATGCTGCTGCCGGGGCTCCTTGAAAACGTTTTGCACAATATTAATTTCCAGAAGAGTTCGATCAAGCTCTTTGAGATCGGCAAGGTCTTCACTCCCAAGGGCGATAATGAACAACCCCTGGAAAAAACACGCCTGACTGGGGTGTTGAGCGGCAATCGCTTTGGTGAATCGTCGCCTTATCATTTCCAACGACAGCCGGTGGATTTTCTCGATGCCAAAGGGGTGGTAGAATATCTTCTTCATGAACTACGTTTTATGGGACATGGCGATTCACTGCCGCTTGCTTTCTCTGCTGCTGACCAGGCGCAGCGGCTGGAGCCGTTTATTGATCCCTTGCAGTATCTGGCAATAACTGCTGCAGGCGAGCACCTGGGTGCTGTTGCCAAAGTCATGCCGGAAGTGCTCAGAAAATTTGGGATCAAGCAGGATGTGTTCTTCATTGATCTTGATCTGGACGCCCTCTGTACACTGGAAGCGGTCGCCAAAAACTTTAGCTCCCTTCCTGTCTTTCCGGCAGTGAACCGCGATATTGCTCTGCTGGTGCCGGAACACATTGCGGCCGGGGCAATGGTTGAGGCGGTGCTGCAGGCCGGGGAGCCGCTCATTGAACATTGTGCAATTTTTGATGTTTATCAGGGAAAATCGCTTGAGCACGGTTATAAGAGCGTTGCCCTGTCTGTGACCTACCGTTCGCCCCAGAAAACGCTTACTGAAAAAAATGTTGAGAAGGTTCACCTAAAAATAGTTACTATGCTGGGTTCAAAATTTGAAGGAACCCTCAGGACAGGATGATATGAATAAGGATAATCTTACCCGTAAAGAATTGGCAGAGGTGCTTAATGGTCAACTGGGCTATCCACAAAATAGTTGTGCGGCTCTGGTTGATGCCTTTCTTGAGCAGATGAAGCTTTCTCTTCTTGATGCCAATTCCATCAAGCTCGTGCATTTTGGGACCTTTACCGTTCGGGATAAACATCCCCGACGGGGACGTAATCCGCGGACAGGCGAGGCTATTACCATTAAGTCAAGACAGATGGTAACGTTCCGTCCGAGCAAAAGATTAAGGGAGCAGATTAACGAATAGATTTTTTACCTTTAAATAGGGGCCAGGATTCATGAGAGCGGAGATACCGGATAAGCTTTATTTTAAGATCGGTGAGGTAAGCAAGCTGGCCGGGCTTCCAGCCCATGTCCTTCGCTATTGGGAATCGGAATTTCCCTGTATCCGTCCTAATCGAGCCAATTCACAGCAACGCCTCTATCGGCGGGTTGATGTGGAGACTATCCTAAACATCAAAACTCTTCTCCATGAGCAAGGTTATACCATTGCCGGGGCCAGAAAGTTTCTTGATAGTGGCCAGACATTGAAAACGCCATCTGTCCTGCCGCCGACTGAGGCTGGATATCTGGAACTGATCAAATCTGAGCTTCAAGAGATGAGCGCCTTATTAAATGATGCGGGCAAGAAGTAGGGAAAAATTCTCCAGCATTTCCCTCCTGTTGACAGCAGCAACAACCCATGGTAGATAACATCTTATAATTCGGGGCGTAGCGCAGTCTGGTAGCGCACTTGGCTGGGGGCCAAGTGGCCGGAGGTTCAAATCCTCTCGCCCCGACCATTTTTGAAGAGTTTATAGCTTTTGTTAATGTTTGCGATTATTGACAATCAGTAACATCTTAAATTGTTAGACTTTTAAGCAAGGCGTTCAATCTCACCATTGTCGTTATTACATACAATAAGGCCCGTACCTTTATAGGTAGCGGGCCTTTCTTATTTCCATTCTCTGTGCCTAAAACAACCTACTGTTCTTGGGTCTGTCGTAACATAGAAAATCTTAGCAAAAATATGGAGGCTTAATATTATCACAAAATTAATAGAGAGCCATGGGTAAAATTTAAAATTATGGCCCTCTGTTAATTACAGTAATTCTGCTTATTAATGATGCTCTTTCTGGGTAAAAGTTCGGCCGAAAAGTCGTTCCCCTATCAAAAATCCAAAGGCCACAACACCGATACCGCCGGCAATGACGCCGAATTCAAAGATAGATGGCACATAGCTGAAATAAGAAGGTAGTCCATCCCAGCCCATATTCTGGGGTACGATCTGGCCGGCGATCACAAGATCATAGCGGGCCACAAATTGTCCAACAAGAACCAGAAAGCCGGCAAGAGCCATCATGCTGACATTTTCCAGGCGGGATAAAATTATCAGCATAATAGGGATAAGCAGACCAATACAGACCTCCAGAACCCAAAAATTAATGGCCAGCGGACCACTGATCAGGGCATCTGCTGCTGTTCTACCCAGCTCAGGTCCACCGACATAAAAACTGACAAGGCGCCAGAAGGTGGCAACCGTGTAGAGAATAAGCACCAAAGTCATGGCCTTGCCGGCACTCTTGACACCAAGCAGAACGGCGGGGCTCATTTTTTCATCGCGAATCTTATAAGCCAGGAAATTAAACAGGACGGCAGCCGCCGCGCCTGAGAGAAATGCGGCAGTAAGAAAATAGATCGGTAATTGTGCACCGTACCAATAAGTGCGGGCGGGCAGGGTGGCAAAAACACCGCCCAGACAACTATTGGCTAACACTTCAGCTATTGCCCCCATTATCCCGAGAATCAAAGCTACCCTTGCCAAGCCGGTAACAATACCGGCAAACTCAATAATCATACAGCCAACTGCCAGACCATAAAGAGTACCCATCCACCAGATATTGGAGGTAGGGTTCGGCGACAGGATATTATAAAGCAACATTCTGTGCGGGCTGGCAATCTCCACACCAATGGTGGCAAAGGCGGCCATGATACAAATAATAGACATCCAGACCATGCGGTTGCTGATAATACCCATTCTGGTGCCGCCAAAGACATGGCTCATAGCGGCATAAATACATAAACCAGTAGAGGTTATGGCCCAGAAAGCATAGGTTGAAATAAGCATTCCCCAAGGCATTTCCCGAGTATTATGATAAATGGTATGATGCCCGTAAATAAAAGCTAACACACCGCAACTGAGACCAACCACCGTCACAATTAAAAAAAAGAGCGTGGCCTTATTTATGGCCGAGGTTGCCAGACGTGGTTCGGCTGTTTCAGCAAATATGGCTGATAGTGATGTATCTGTCATTTTCTACTCCTGCAGATTGGTTGACTTTCGCACAAGATATTTAATTGCATTGATTGTACCTCTTTGTTTGAGAACTAATGACCAGCCTTATTATTTTTGCCATGCTGACCATCATTTCCCATCAGCCGGTTATAGCCTTTCACGCCGATATGACAGCTATTGCAGCGGGTATTTGCGGCAAAGGCGGTAGGACCATCATGGCATTTGCCGCAGTATTTACCTTCATAGAGGGCTTGCATGGTAAAATCGGTTGTCCTTTCTGCAGCTCCTTTTTCCATGGCAAAGAGCGAATCATGGCAGGCCTCACACTCCAGCCCGAAATCTTCGATGTGGGTCTTATGATCAAAAATTACGGCCTTCACCGGTTTAGTCCACACTATGAGATCTGTCGGTATAAGTTCTGTCATGTCCATATGACATGACGCGCATTGCATGTTGGTGGCAAAGGCGGTATTGCCATCATGGCAGGAGCCGCAGTACTGTCCTTCCAGCATGGCGGCCATGGTCATTGTGCCGGTAGCAAGAGCCGCTCCTGATTCCATGGTGAAGAGTTCGTCATGACAAGAATCACAAGCAAGACCGGCCTCCATGGTATGTGTTTTATGGCTGAAACTGACCTTGGTCGGTTGTTCCCAGATAATCGGGGCCTCAGGTCCATAGGTATCTTCATCAAAAGTCTCGGCGGCTATTGAATTGGAAACAAGGAAAAAAGACCCTGCCAGCAGGATGGTCCCGACTGTTTTCATTCTGTATTGTTTCATATTATTCTCCTGCACAAGGGGCAAAATATTTCAGAAAAGGTTGAGTCGAATTTACATATTGACGAGTTTTCGACATGGTTAATTACCTCTATTCAATTACGCATTCATATAAAACACATTAGGCAAGGCCCCGGTATCGGGGCGTAACACCCAGATCTTGGTGTCAGGCATATGCAACAGACGATAAATTTCCGTAGATTTATCCTTCAGATCTCCAAAAATTCTTACTCTTGCCGGACACGCTGCCGCACATGCTGTTTCGGTCTTACCTGCAGCAAGTCTGGTGTCGAGGCAGAAATTACATTTGTCGATCGCATATTTTTCTTCATTAAAATAGCGGGCGTTATAGGGGCAGGCTGCCATGCATGTTTTACAGCCAATGCATTTGACATAGTCCATAAGCACGATGCCGGTTTCAGGGTCTTTATAAGTGGCTTTTGTCGGACACACACGAACGCAGGGTGGCCGATTGCAGTGATTGCAGAGAACAGGCCGGAATTCCCTTCTTTCTGAGCCGTTCTCAGTGGTCAGGCGTTCCTGAATTGCTGTTCTGTAGGCATCGTGGGCATCAGGAATATGATTGGTCTGTTTACAGGCCACTACGCATTTTTCACAGTCAATACATCGATTTTGTCTCATGACCATGCTGTAATGTTTAGTATATGGATATTGGCCTTCAATGGGGATATTGATATCCGGACTGTTCTGATTAGCTTGAGCTATTGAGGTCAGCGATAAAACAGATCCACCGAGAAAAATACCGGTTACAGCAAGTCCCATTTGCAGGAATTTTCGACGTTCCTCTATAGATATGCTTTCAGTGCCTTCATTGATTTCCTTTTCTAATTCCTCGATCTTCATTGTAATCCTCCTGGATTTGATACATCGAAAATATTTTGAAACACGCCGGTGCAAGAGAAGAGATTGGTTCTGTCCCGACAATTATAGTATCGTGTGTAATCAGCCATTATTTACATCAAGAAATTATGCTATTATATGTGTCTCATTCCTAATAATTCCACTGGCTCAATAAAATCCTAATTATTTGCCACATATTTGCAACACTTTTGACACTATATATAACTTTACGGTTAACATCAATCAAAAATGAATGATAATTCATTGTTGATGTTTCCGGCTTAGACAGTTTCATGATTATATGAAGTTTGTCATAGGTTTATAACCGAGTCAAACGTTTATAAATTTACCTGCAATAGATTTGCAGTTTAGTTTTGGTACCTGATTATTGATTTGATCAACTTTGATGATTCTTGACAGGTTTGCTTGGTATGCAGTATCTTCTTGCTGGTTTATAGGATTAAAAGTGATGAGAAAAACTGTCTCATTATGGCGATTTGTTGCTGGGCTGCTTTTTTTTGTAAGCTTAATATGAGCTTAAGACATTTACCCTTCCGGAGTAGAAAATGGGTGCTTTAAAGATAATTGTTCCAGTGATTACAGCTGTTATATTAGTTTGGACTGTCAATAGTTCTGTTATGGCTGAGCAGAATATAAATCAGGCTACGGTAGAGAATAGTAAAGAACAATTACTGGCAACCAACAGTTGTCCAAGGTGTGATCTTTCTGGTGTTGACCTTGACCGGGCCAATTTAACAGGTGCTAATTTGGAAGGGGCTATACTTTCTAAGGCTAAATTTCGACTTGCCACCCTGACGAAGGCTAATCTGCGAAATACGGACCTTCGGGATGCTGAACTCGGCGGTGCTGATCTGGCAGACGCTGATCTTCGAGGCGCGGATCTGAGAGGGACAATTCTTGCAGGGGCCTACCTGGTCGGTGCTCAATTTGATAAGGAAATGAGTGCGAGGCAGTCATCAGAAGCCATGGTCGCTGCGAATGATTCTGCCGGTAATGTTGCTAAAAATGATCTTCCTGCTGCCTCTCAAGAGCCGGGATTTTTGGATAATACCCTGCAAGGTGTGAAGGGGTTGTTTGGCCTTGGTGATGCTGAAAAAGGTCAGGAGGTAACGAACACAACAGATAAAATCGAAAATTCTGAGAAGGTTATAGAGGCAGCTACGCCAGAGCAGCCGCCTTTACCTGAGACTTCTGCTGCTGATAACGTTCCAGCCATAGAAGAAACACAGATTGTGACTAAAGAAATAGTTGGAGCTCAACTGGATAAGGAAATGAGTGCGAGGCAATCATCAGAAGCAATGGTCGCTGAGAATGATTCTGCCGGTAATGCTGCTATAAATGATCTTCCTGCTGCCTCTCAAGAGCCGGGATTTTTGGATAATACCCTGCAAGGTGTGAAGGGGTTGTTTGGTCTTGGTGATGCTGAAAAAGTTCAGGAGGTTACGAACACAACAGATAAACTCGAAAATTCTGAGAAAGTTATAACGGCAGCAGCGCCGGTGCAGCCGCCTTTACCTGCTGCTTCTGTTGCTGATCATATTCCCACCATAGAAGAGACGTCGGTTGTGACCAAAGAAGCAGAGCCGGCTGTAGCTGAAGAATCGGGCTTGTTCGATAATACCGTGGCACGCGTCAAGGGTTTGTTCGGTAAAGGGGAAAGCCGTGACCATGCAACGATGGCTGATAACACAGAGGATGTTATTCAAAAAGACAAGCTGGTACACGAGGCAGAAGCGACTGATAGTATGAGTTCAAAAACTGTATCCGCTCATCAGGCGGAGGCAGAGAAAAATAAGGCACTTTTGCTTAAGACTAAACGCTGCTATGGCTGCAATCTCGTCAGCGTTGATCTGAGCGGTAAGAATCTGGAGGGGGCTGACCTTGAAGGCGCTGATTTGACCGGCAGCAATTTGCATGATGCTGATCTGGAAAAAGCCAACTTAAAAGGGGCGCTGCTGTTGCGGGTTGATCTCAGGGGTGCTGATCTTCGGGGAGCAGATCTATATAAGGCCAATCTGTCAGGGGCAGATTTGACAGGGGCCAGGTTGGACGGTGCCTTGCTTGATGATACGCAAATATCAGATGCGGTGGGTTTTGCACCTAAGAACTAAAAAATAAAGATAATTTGCTGGTGTATAGTTAGTTTGCTTGATTTACAAAATCGGCAACAGCCGTGAATGATTTTTGTTGATTTTTACTTACTGATGTCATCGGGCGCTGCCCGCCAGCAGGGCAAGCAGCTTGTCAATACGATCATCTGCAGACATCTGTTCATTGCGAAGGATGGCTGCAATGTTATTCAACTGTCCCTGGAACTCGGCATTTCTGATCTCCAGGTCTTGAATGGTCAAGGCCGCTGCACTTTCTGTAGTCATCATTGCCTGACTCAGATCCTGGGCGTTTCGTATTATCGCTTGGAGATTGGTAATTTTGGCCAGCCGCAGAAAAAGTTCGTCAAAATTAATAGGCTTTTCCAGATAGTCGACAGCACCTTTCTTCATGGCCTCCACAGCGGTATCAATCGATGAGTGCGCAGTGATTATAATAACTTCGATGTTGGAGCTGATTTTCTTGGCGATATCAAGAACTTCAAGGCCGCCGATTGAGCCCGGCATCATCAGATCTGTTAAAACCACATCAATACGCTGCTGGGCAAGAAGCTTTCTGGCCTGATAGCCATCTTCAGCGACCAGGACCTCATACCCTTCTTTCTCAAGGCGCTTTTCCAGCATTTTTCTGATAACGGGATCATCGTCAACAACGAGTATGGTCATCTCTCTCATGCACGCACCAAGCCTCATGGGTTTTTCTGATAAAATATTGATCGTAAATGCCTCTTAGGTATGAAACGAGGACAGATACCAGTAAGCGATTCGGTGGAGCCAATTATGAGGTACCCATCATCAGCCAGACTGTCAGCTATTTTATTAAACAGCTTCTGGCGATCAGCAAGGGTGAAATAAATGGCCACATTACGACAGAAAATGATGTCAAATTTTCCCAGACCTGCAAAAGGCAGCATCAGATTAAGTTTTTTAAACTGGACCATGGCCCGGATTTCATCTTTGATCGTCCATGAGTCGCCAAACATGGTGAAATAACGCTGCAGCTTATCACCGGGCAGGCCCCGTTCCATCTCAAATTTGTTATATTTTCCCCTACTGGCCTGGGCTACAGCCCGGTCAGAAATATCAGTGCCTACTAGTTTAATGGTGTATTTGTCAATATCGCGGAGCATCTCTTTAATGATGATAGCGATCGAGTAGAGCTCCTGTCCAGTTGATGAGGCGGCACTCCAAATCTTGAGATTAGTTTTCAAAGCTGGAGACAGGGGTGTGCGGGCATCAATCAATTCGGGCAGCAGCTTATGCTGGAGAAGTTCAAACGGACTTTTATCACGAAAAAAGAGGGTTTCATTGGTAGAAATGGCATCAATTATTTGACGTTCTATAATCTTGCCGGGCTCGCTCCTGGCTTTTTGATAAAGCTCCTTGTAAGTGGCGCAGTTATGTTCGCTAGCAATGGAACCCAACCGGGTCTCAAACAGATAGGATTTGCTCTGGTCAAGATATATCCCCGAGATATCGTGAATATATTGGGCGACCAGCTTAAGTTCGTCTGGCGATATTTTTAACATGTGGTCAAAAATATGAAGAGCAAGGAGGAGGTCGGCAATATGATGGGCATTATTTTATGCTCTTGGTTATTTCCGCGGCGATTTTATTCAACGGGACTATTATATCAGCCAGGCCCTGCTGAATAGGTGCTTTGGGCATACCATAGACCACGCAGGTGGCCTCATCCTGAGCAATGATCAAGGCCCCTTTTTGCTTCAGGAGCTGTAAGCCTTTAGTGCCGTCAGATCCCATACCGGTCATGATTACAGCCGTGGTACGGCCAACATAATAATCAGCCACTGACCGAAACAGATAATCGACTGAAGGACGACAGGAATTTTCCGGTGGATCATTGGTGATTTTGATCATTCTGTTTTTGCCGTCAGGGCTGGCTACCAGTTTCATTTGCTTGCCGCCGGGAGCGATGTATACGGTGTCGGCCTGGAGCGGTTCAGCCTCTTCTGCTTCTTTGACGGTGAGAGCGCATTTGGCATTAAGGCTTGCCGCCAGTGATTTTGTGAAAATCGGTGGCATATGCTGGACAATAATAACCGGCACACCAAGATCACCCGGCAGTAAAGGCAACATCTGACTGAGGGCGTTTGGCCCTCCGGTTGAGATGCCGATGGTGACAATCTCTGATTTGCCACGCCGTATCGAACTCCTAGGTGTCGTGCTCGTTCCGGTAATTGCTTGAGGACGCAAGGAAGAGCCTGATTTTGGTTCAGACAAACTTCTGGCTCGATTGAATATACCTTTGCTGCCCAGAAATGTGGTCGCATTCTTTGAATTGCGGAAGGCCTCAAGCATTGGCAGCAGGGCATCTTTTATCTGATTTTTACCTTCCTGCAGGTTAGCGCTGCTTTGCGGTTTGAGAATAAAGTCAAAGGCCCCAAGCTCCAGCGCCTTCATGGTCATATCGCTTCCGTCGGCAGTAAGTGTGGAGAGCATGATCGCACCCACCTCCGGATGATCCTTTTGCAAGGCGGCCAGAACTTCAATGCCATTCATCTCCGGCATTTCGATATCGAGCGTCAGCAGATCCGGCTTTAAGGTAGAAATCTTGGACATGGCAATTTTGCCATTATGGGCAATACCTACAACTTCAATACCGGGAATCTCAGCCAGGATATCACTGACTGCTTTTCGGTAAACAATGGTATCATCTACTACTAAAACTCGTAGTTTTTTTGCAAGCATTCTCAGTGACCCTGCTCCTCAAGACGTAAGACCTTATTGACATCAAGGATACCAATAAGTTTATCCTCAGTTTTATAGACCCCGGAAAAGAAATCGCCCTGAATCCCACCCATATTGGCCGGGGCACGTTCAATTTTGTCAGTTTCCGCTGACACTACATCGCTGAGCCGGGTGACAAGAAGCCCTACATGTTCACCAGGCGAACTGACAATAATATTGCGCGCACTGGAGGTGGCCTCTGTTGATCCGAGGCCTAGTTTCTTGCCCAGATCGATGATCGTCACAATCTGCCCCCGCAGATTCAGGATGCCGGTGACATAGGAAGGTGCCTGAGGAACCTTGGTCATATCCATCAGTTTGTTGATCTCCTGAATTTTCAGGATATCCATACCGCACAGGGCATCACCGACATAAAATGTAGCCAGTTCGACATTATTAGTAATTTTTGTTTCGTTCATTTAGTTCCTTTTAACAAAGCAACATGGATTGATAAAAGAGATATCGGTCATTGTTCCTGACTATTTTGCTCAGGAGCATTTAATATGATTCTGCTATGGCTGGCTTGCTCTGTCGTTAGACAGTTAATATAGGCGCTTTATGTAATCATGAACACAGGCCATTAATTTCTCCTTGTCCAATTTGATATGATATTCATCAATACCGACGGCTTTTCCTTTGGCGACATCCTCATCCGCCGCCAGAGTAGTCAGGGCAATAATAGGAATATTGTTATATTTTGGATTTTTCCTGATTGTTTCTGTTAATTCAAAGCCGTTCATGTTGGGCATCTCGATATCAGTGACGATGATCGATATCTCATCAGCATGCTTTTGGAGTAAATCCCAGGCAATAGCCCCGTCTGCTCCTTCAATGACCTTATAACCTGATTCGGTCATATAACTTTTGACTTGATTGCGAAAAAAGTTGGAATCTTCGGCAATCAGAACAGTCGGTATAGCACCGCTGTGTTGATCCGCTTCAAACACTGGCTTTTCAGCGAACCAGTCAGGATAAAGGGATTGCACTATCTCAAAGACATCCACAAGCATGGTGGTATTACCGTCAATAATGATGGAGCCCATGATTCCAGGTTGTTTCAGGGTGGTACCATCAACCTCTGAGGTTATTTCTATCGCATCAATGGGACCAATGGCTAATAGACCAATCGGTTTGGAACAGATATGAAAGACTATGACCAGCAACTCTTCCTGGTCGGCCAAAGGATGAACGGTCGCAATGTCATTGACTGTAATCAGAGCCAGGCTGCCGCCTCGATACTGCATGACGCGACGTCCTCCCATGTTTTCGATCTCCGAGCGCTGGATTTTTTCAATGCGTTCCACCTGATTCAAGGGGACGGCAAACTGTTCATGTTCTGAGTTGCGGAAGATCAGGAGTGCCTGTTTGTCTTTTTGAGACCGCTTCAATTCTGCGGCCGCCATGGCCACCTCATTGGCGCGGTCGGTGCCATCGACGGAGGTCAGATGTGCCATTCGGGCCAGATTGGTGACGTCAAGTATCAAGGCAATGCGGCCATCACCCATAATAGTGGCTCCGGCATAGCCCTTGCATTGTTGCAGATGGCGACCTAACGGCTTGATGACGATCTCCTCCGAATCCTGCAGGCGATCAACGATAAGACCGTATTTCATTGAGCTGGTAGAGACCACGACAATGTTCAGAGCGCTGGCAGCGGCCTGTCGACGATCCGGGATGGCACGTTCAGCATTAATGGATTTATCTCCTTCTTCCTGTTCTTCACTGCTATGAAAATAAGGTGAGATTTTGCCGCGGCGATCAGCAATACTGCCGCGTCTGTCCTCTTTTTGTTCGTTTTCAGCCTGATCCCAATAGGTGCGGTCTGCTTCTATAACATCAGCCAGTCTGATTAAAGGCAAGAGGTTGCCACGCAGACGGACAACTTCAGCATTGCCGACTTTTTCCACCCGTTTTTTCACCTGATTGGCCGGGATGCGCAGGAGCTCTTCCAGATTAACCTGGGGAATGGCGTATCGTTCGCCGCCGGTAGTGATAATTTGACAAGGAATGATAGCCAGAGTCAAGGGCAGTTTGATGGAGATAGTGGTGCCGTTGCCGACCTCAGAGACGATCTCTACCTGACCGCCCAGTTTGTCAAGATTGGTTTTGACAACATCCATGCCGACGCCGCGACCAGAGACATCGGTGACTTTTTTGGCCATGGAGAAACCTGGCAGAAAGATCAGATTGACCTTCTCTTTATCGGACATGATCAAAGCCTGCTCGGCAGTGATCAGGCCTTTACTTATAGCGCTTGCCGCCAGAGCCTCACCATCGAGACCTTTGCCATCATCAAGGATCTGGATAACAACCTGACCTGCTTCATGATAGGCTTTCAGGATGATAATACCTTTTTCCGATTTGCCGATCAGCTTTCGATCAGAGGGCATTTCAATACCATGATCAACCGAATTACGGATTAAATGGGTCAAAGGATCATTGATCGACTCAATAATTGTTTTATCCAGCTCGACGTCATTGCCGACAATGGTGAGCTCAATGGTTTTGTTAAGCTGTTTGGACAGGTCGCGCACCACCCGGGGAAACTTGCTGAACACATTGCCAATGGGCTGCATTCTGGTCAGCATGATGGCTTCCTGCAGTTCCGAAGTGATCAGGTCAATTCGTTGTCCCACGGCCTCTGCATTACGCAGGTCATTGGAGCCGATAGTCTGCAGCAGCTGATTGCGGCTGAGCACCAGTTCGCCGGCCAGGGTCATGAGTGAATCAAGCAGGCTGACATGGACCCTGAGGCTGGAATCAGTCTTTACCGGGGGAGCGGCTGAAGTGGTCTCCGAGGCAGTTGTCGGCGCTATAGGTGATATGGGGGTGGCAGCAACTACTGGCGGATCGGCTTTTACGGCGACCACAGGAGCCGTTTCTGGCTCCGGCTCCGGCACTGGTTCAGGCGGGATAGCTTCCGTGCGGACAGGTTCGGCGGTGGCTGTGATCATGGGTTCTGCTACTATTGCCAGCTTTGGCGCTGCAGGCTGCCGCGCATTACCTTCGGCGATGGCGTTTAAGGGGATGAGATGCTCAGTGATATCTTCATCATTGCTGACCTGGATATTATTAATCATGGCCTCCAGTTTATCAGAACCCTGGAGGAGGACATTGACAATCTCAGGGTTTGGTACAAGTTTCCTGCTGCGGATCATACCCAGAATATTCTCCATGGCATGAGACAGCTCCTGAATCACCGTCAATCCCATAAAGCCAGCCCCACCCTTGATGGAATGAGCTGCTCTGAAGACCTTGTTTACCAGGTTTTCATCTATATTGGCGCCTGCTTTTTCTATGGCGAGGAGATCAGTTTCAATGTCGGCAAGATGTTCGAGGGATTCTTCAATAAAACCTTGGAGTATTTCATCATCTTCGATTTGCATTTATTGGGCTCCTTCAGTAGAAATTGAAAAAATAACATCAACGATCATTAAAAATCTGCAAATATTGCATGAGTGGCTTGAAAAATGAGGGTTTTCAAAATCAAGGCCTAGGAAATTTACCGCAGGCATATAACTTGATATCCCAAGAATAAATATTTAAACATAACGCCAAAATGCGGGGGAAAAAAGACCATTTTCAAGGCACCCAGGAGATTATTACGAGGCTTTCTCTATAGCCATTACAGTAATGTCAATCATAAGGTTATGTCCGGCCAGGGGATGATTGTAATCAACAACGATAGTATCATCATTGACCTCAACCACCGTAGCAGGCAGGTGATGTTCTATGCCGTCTTTTTCTATTTTTAAAGATAGGATCATTCCTACGGCAGGGCTTATTTTGTCGGCAAGGGTATTTTTATGCAGTGTCTGCAGCAAGTCCTTTCGTCGTGGGCCATATCCTTCATCTGGTTCAAGTCGTATCTGTTTGTTATCTCCTTCGGCCATACCGATGAGGGCTTGTTCGACTGAGGGTGGAACATCAAGGTTCCCAATGGTGATCACTAAGGGTTCAGATTCATTGCTGTCCTGAAAAATTGTGCCGTTTTCTAACTTTCCAGTGTAAATAAGGGTAACTTTATCATTCTGTTGTATTTGTTTCATATGAAATTGTTCCAGTAAAAAAAGTAGGATAGCCTGATAAACTCATATCAATTGGCTACAGATTTCAGCTATGTATACCATGAATTGCTCATGTTATCTCATTGTTTCTTGTTTGGCAATAAATGCCTGCACATTGTTACCAGTAAGGACTATTGGAGCTATAACTTGACAAAGAATGGCAGGCGGCATAAAGTTGAAATTTTTGGTAAATTCTTAGATAGAATGAGCCAAATTGAAGTGGCCAAAGCATCTTGTGCCATTGTTAAGGCAAGGAAGTGCCAAAGATGAAAGCAATTAAGACAGGCCTGGACATGCCATTCAACCGGTAACTGATAGTCAGGATAAGATGAAGACGTTGCAATTGTGTTTTGATAAATCAGAGAGCGGCTTGCTGCCGGCCATTGCTCAGGAATATGAGAGTGGTGAGGTTCTTATGCTGGCCTATATCAATAAACTGGCCTGGGAAAAAACTCTGGAGACTGGCAAGGCCCATTATTGGAGCCGGTCGCGCAATAAGCTATGGCTCAAAGGTGAGTCATCCGGCCATGTGCAGATGATTCATGAGATTTTGGTAGATTGTGATGCCGATACCGTTATCTTCAAAGTAGAACAACTGGGAGGCGCGGCCTGTCATACCGGCCATCGTTCCTGTTTTTTTCGACGGCTTGCAGGTGGGGAGCTCTCTCAGGTGGGGACCAAGATCTTTGATCCGCAAGAAGTGTATGGGAAAAAGTAAGCTTTTGGGACGGGTCAATAAATAAGCCTTTCATGATAGGCATTGCTGGTAATAATAATAGAGAAAAGTGGAGCCAAAGATGGAGACAATCAAGCAGCTTAAGCTGGGACTTCCCAAAGGAAGCCTCGAAAAGGCTACCATAGAATTGTTTGAAAAGGCAGGATGGCTGATCAAGCCAAGATCTCGTAATTATTTTCCTGAAATTGATGACCCGGAGCTTGAATGTTCAATCTGCAGGCCTCAGGAGATGTCACGTTATGTTGAAAGTGGCATTCTTGATGCCGGTATTACCGGTAAAGACTGGACCATGGAGAATAAGTCAGAGGCGGTGATTGTCTGTGATCTGGTCTATTCCAAAGTAAGCAGGAGACCGACCCGGTGGGTGATTGCGGTGGCCGGTGACTCTGATATTCATACCATTGAGGATCTGGAAGGAAAAAAAATAGCAACAGAACTGGTGAATGTGACCAGGGAATTTTTTCAGCAGCGCAAAATCAACGTCGATATTGAGTTTTCCTGGGGGGCGACCGAAGCCAAAGTAGTCTCCGGGCTTGCCGATGCGATTGTTGAGGTTACTGAAACCGAGAGTACCATAAGGGCCCATGGTCTGCGCATTATTCATGAGTTGATGGAATCCAACACCCAGTTTATTGCCAATAAAGATGCCTGGGCTGATCCGTGGAAACGGGAGAAAATGGAAAATGTGGCCCTTCTTCTACAGGGCTCGTTGAATGCTGATCGGATTGTTGGTCTGAAAATGAATGTCCCTCATAATATTATCGATCAGATCATCAAGCTGCTGCCCAGTCTTAATGCCCCCACAGTGGCCCATCTCTATCAGCAGGAGTGGTATTCGGTGGAAACTGTCGTCTCGGAGGATGCAGTGCGGGATCTTATTCCGAAGCTGAAGAAAAATGGGGCCGAGGGTATTATTGAATATGCTCTCAATAAAGTAATTTGACTTTGATTAGCCTGGGTTGGTAGATGGCTGGCATTTATCTTCTGGTTGTTTGATGAGCCGGGAAGAGGATACATTGTATGAATTTTGTTGATATCCAGTTTCTTTTAAGCGTCCATAGCCTATCTCAGCTGCCCCCGCCGTCTCTGCCCGAGATTGCTTTTGCCGGCCGTTCGAATGTGGGCAAATCAAGTCTGATGAATACCCTGGTCGGCCGCAAAAGTCTGGTTAAGGTCAGTGGCCGTCCCGGGAAAACGCAAGGACTTAATTTTTTTGAAGTCGCTGGTAAAGTTTATCTTGTCGATTTGCCAGGTTATGGCTATGCCAAGGTGGCCAAGGGCATGCAGGATAACTGGCAAGCCCTGATCACTGCCTATCTGGAGAGCCGCAAGACGCTCTGCTGTGTCGTAGTTATTTTGGATCTGCGACATGAGGCCAAGGAATATGACACTCAGCTTCTTGGCTGGTTGCGGGAAAGAAATATTCCTTTTTTACCGGTCTATACCAAGATGGATAAATTGTCCGGTAATGAGAGGGTCAAGAATGCCAGGATTCTGGATGCCGGCCACGCTATTGATTCCAAGCAGCGCATCCTGTTCTCGGCTGTAACAGGTCAGGGCAAGGATGAGCTGGAGAGCGCTCTTGCTTCTTTTTCTAAAGTAGATTAGTTTTTATTATTGAGTAAAAATACGTATGTTTTTTTGTTGTGATGAGCAGTTTTTTGATCATCAGACGTTAATTGATTGCTAGTAGTAGGAGATAAAAAACACCATGTCGCTTCGTTCTGAATGGCCATGCTGGGAGATCATGAAGTGTGATGAGGGCAAAAAATGTCCGGCAAAGGAACAATCGGCCAAGCTATGCTGGGAAATTATTCATGATTTAGATGCCAGTTCTTTTCATATCTGTACAGATTGTCTGGTTTATGTTAGCCGGCAGAAGGATTGTCAATTTACCAGAGAGGAGATTCTGAGCATTATGGCTCAGAAGGGTGTCGACGTTCTCGATCGTAAGATTTGTAATTGTCCTCAATTTATGGATAAAGACGATCAATAGCACGATCCTGACGGCTCATAAAATAAAAAGGATGATTAGGGCTGGAGCCTGAATCATCCTTTTTATTTCAGTAACTATGACGGGGTTCTGTTTATTATTGGTCAGACTTGAGCACCGCTAAAAAGGCTTTTTGGGGAATCTCCACATTGCCTACCGTCTTCATCCTTTTCTTTCCCGCCTTTTGTTTCTCCAGCAGTTTTCTTTTTCTGGAGATATCACCGCCATAACATTTGGCAATAACATCTTTGCGCAGGGCCGATATGGTGGTGCGAGCGACAATCGTGCCGCCGATAGCAGCTTGAATGGCGATCTTAAACATCTGTCTGGGGATCTCGCGTTGGAGCTGTTCACAGGCATGCAGGCCACGTGCCCGGGAATTGGCCCGATGCACCAGTTGGGAAAGGGCATCGACCAGTTCACCGTTGACCAGAATGTCCAGTTTGACCAGATCACTTCTGCGATAATCATAAAGAGCGTAATCAAATGAGCCATATCCCTGGGTGGCTGATTTTAATTTATCGTAAAAATCATAGATCACTTCGGCCAGCGGCAATTCGCAGGTCAGCTCTATGCGGCCGGGCATGGGGTAATGGTAGTGGGTATTTTCGCCCCGTCGTTCCATACATAAGGCCATGACCACACCCATGTATCTCTCCGGCATGAGGATGGTGGCCTTGATATAGGGTTCTTCCACCCGGCTGACCTTGGCCGGATCGGGAAAATGGGCGGGGTTGTCCACCTCCACCATGCTGTCATCGTTGAGATAGAAGTTGTATTTAACGGAAGGGACGGTCAGAATAAGAGAGATATCAAATTCCCGTTCCAGCCGTTCCTGGATGACTTCCAGATGGAGCAGACCCAGGAAGCCGCAGCGGAAGCCAAAACCCAGGGCTACGGATGAGTCTTTTTGAAAGGTCAGGGCGGCATCATTAAGCTGTAGTTTTTCAATGGCGGTGGCCAGATTTTCGTAATCATCGGTGGATATAGGATAGATGGAAGAAAAGACTACCTGCTGCACCATTTTAAAACCAGCCAGGGCCTTGGCGCAGGGCCTGTCTTTATGGGTGATGGTATCGCCGGGCCGGGTATCACTGATGGTTTTGATGCCGGCCAGAATATAACCGATCTGTCCGGCGGAAAGTTGCTTTTGTGCCTCCTTGCTGACTCCTCTGAACAGGCCGACCTCTTCAACCTTGTATGTGGCGTTATTGGACATGAATTTTATCATGTCACCAGCCTTGATGGTGCCATTGATGATACGGCAGGAAATAATGGTCCCTCTGAAAGGATCATAATGGGCATCAAAGATAAGGGCCTGCAGCTCACTGTCAGGATCGCCCTCAGGAGGAGGTAGGAATTTAACGATGGCCTCCAGGATATCATTGACACCCTGTCCTGTTTTTGCTGAACAGAGCTGAATGTGATCTCGATCCAGTCCCAGGTCATCCTCAATCTGTTCCGCTACTTTTTCCGGTTCTGCGGATTGCAGATCTATCTTGTTGATAACCGGAATGATCTCCAGATTATTTTCCATGGCCAGATACAAGTTGGCCAAAGTCTGGGCCTGAACGCCTTGAGCGGCATCAATGAGGAGCAATGCGCCTTCACAGGAACTGAGAGCTCGCGACACCTCATAGCTGAAGTCAACATGACCGGGGGTATCTACCAGATTCAGTTCATAGGTGGTGCCGTCTTGAGCGGTATAGGGCAGACAGATGGTCTGGCTTTTGATGGTTATACCCCGTTCGCGCTCGATGTCCATATTGTCAAGCATCTGGTCTTTAAATTCACGAACCGTCACCTGATTGCAGAGCTGGATCATACGGTCGGCCAGGGTAGATTTGCCATGATCAATATGGGCGATGATGGAGAAGTTTCGAATGTGTTTCATTGCTTGTAGAAAAATTATATGGGATACTTAAAAAGAAATTACAGAATCAAGGAAAGATAGACATGTAGCATAAAAGGATCAAGAAGAAAATAGAATTATCCTTTATTCTTTTTGATTGTTAGGTGCTGGTCAGGATAGTTATGTATCCTCTTCAAGGATATTAATGATTGCACTTTGATGGAACTGGGGTAATAATAATATGTTTTCTATAATTAATATTGCCTGATAATCAGACCTTTCTATGAGCCCTAAAAAAAATATAATTGATGTCCCAGATCCAGCCGATCTGCTGGATATTCCTGAAGTTGAACGTGAGGAAACCGATCAGTTTGAACACCCGCTGGTTTCTCTTTCTAATGAGGAGAATCTGCCTGCCCTCAGTAATCCGGCCCTGCATCGTTATCTGCAGGAGATCAGCCAGTATGAGTTGTTAACAAGGGAAGAGGCGGACGAACTGGCGATCAAATTTCGGGAAGATGGCGATCAGGATGCGGCTTACCGACTGGTTTCTTCCAATCTGCGTCTGGTGGTCAAGGTAGCGATGGATTTCCAGAAATATTGGATGCAGAATTTTATGGATCTCATCCAGGAAGGCAATGTCGGTCTGGTTCAGGCGACCAAGAAGTTTGATCCTTATCGTGGGGTTAAATTTTCTTATTATGCCGCCTACTGGATTCGGGCTTATGTTCTTAAATTTATTATGGATAACTGGCGTCTGGTTAAGATCGGCACCACCCAGGCCCAGCGGAAGCTGTTTTTTAGTCTGAATAAGGAAAAAAAATTACTTGAATCGCAAGGGTTTCAGGCAGAGACAAAATTATTAGCCCAGCGGCTGAATGTCAAAGAAAGTGAAGTCATTGAGATGAGTCAACGCATGGGAGGCGGAGATGTTTCGCTGGAAAGTCCCGTGCGCGCTGATTCGGAAGATGAACAAAAAAGTTTTCTCCCGAGTAACGGGCCTGGGATCGAGGATATGGTGGCTGGTAGTCAGATGAAGGCCAAACTCGCCGATATGCTTGTTATTCTGAAGAAGAATCTCAATGCCAAAGAGACGATGATTCTGGAAGAGCGTCTGCTCACGGATGAACCTCTGACGCTGCAGAATATTGCTGACAAGTTTGATATCTCCCGGGAAAGAGTCAGGCAGATTGAGGTCAATCTCTTAAAAAAGATGAAAAAATTTTTTGAAACAGAGATGCCCGATATCAAGGATTTCTTTGAAGGTGAGGCCATGGCCATTAAAAGCGGTCCTGATCATTAGCTCAATCCTCATTTTTTTATATAAATATTCCTATAAAAAAGATTTTAAATAATGAAAGTACCTCTGCTCGATCTTAAGCAACAGATGAGTCATCTTCGGGAAGATATCCTGGAGGCCGTAACCAGGGTTATTGATTCTACAGTATATATTCTTGGACCAGAAGTTAGCGCACTGGAACAGGAAGTTGCCGCTTATTGCGGAGTTAATCATGGGGTCGGGGTTTCCAGCGGCACCGATGCCCTGCTCGTTTCTTTGATGGCTTTGGGAATAGGACCCGGTGATCAGATTTTAACGACACCTTATTCTTTTTTTGCCACCATGGGAGTCGTCCTGAGGCTTGGTGCTGTTCCTGTTTTTGTGGATATTGATCCAGTCTCTTTTAATATTGATCCCCTTGCCATGGAAGAGGTGCTGGCAGGTGATCACGAAAAAAAAATAAAAGCCATTCTGCCGGTTCATCTCTATGGACAATGTGCAGATATGGTAGCTATCATGGAGCTGGCCAACCGCTATCACTTGCCGGTTATTGAAGATGCGGCCCAGGCCATTGGCGCTGAATGCCCGATGATAACTGAGGTCGACGTGGTGCCTAGCCAATGGAAGAAAGCGGGAACCATGGGACTTGCCGGCTGTTTTTCATTTTTTCCCAGTAAAAATCTTGGAGGAATAGGTGATGGCGGCATGGTAATAACCAATGATGCTGCCTATGCCGCCAAGATCAGAATCCTGCTTAATCATGGGGCCTCGCCTAAATATTATCATGGGCAGGTTGGTGGCAATTTCCGGCTTGATCCCATCCAGGCCGCCGTGCTGCGCATCAAATTGACTTATCTGGATCAATGGCATCGGGCCCGCCGGGACAATGCCGATCGTTATAACATGCTCTTTAGCCAAACTGATCTTGTCAAGAGTGATTTTCTTGTGTTGCCGTCGGCGGTTTATCTGCCGAAACAGCAGGCTGGTACGAGCAGCGGTTCCGGAGAAAATTATCATATCTATAATCAGTATGTCCTCCGGGTTAAGCGGCGTGATGCCCTGATTGACTGGCTTCGTGCTCATGATATCGGTTGTGAAGTTTATTATCCTCTGGCGCTGCATCAACAGAAATGTCTGGGAGCAAACTTTCAGACCCTGTCTTTTCCTCAAGCTGAACGAGCTGCGGCTGAAACTCTGGCTTTGCCGATTTACCCGGAATTAACAGCCGATATGCAGGTCTATGTCGTTGAGAAAATAGCTGAATTCTACCGCAAGTAAGATTTTGCTTTTTGGATGTCACTTTCTTTAATGCCAACTAACAAGACGAAATGGGCTAGTTTACCAGTACAGCTTATTGTCATGTTTTGTGTCCTGCTGTTAGCGCCTGCTTTCTTATCGGCGGCCCCTCCTGCTATTATTCCCGATCGTGATGTTGTTCTCAGCGACACCAGCCAAGAGCCTGAATGGAAGATCTTATGGGATCAAGCCCGGGAATTGGCCCGCCAGCAGAAATATGTCGAGTCGGCCCGCATTTATTCCCGGCTGCTATCTTTAAAAAAGAACCTTGAAGAAGCCTCATGGGAATATTGTCTGGTGCTTATTACCTTAGCGGAGTGGGATCAAGCCTCTATTGTGCTGGAAGATCTTTTGGAGGCCAATCCCCGGCGCACCGATTATCTATTGACTGCTGGTCTGGTTTCCTTGAAAAAGAGAGAATTTGCCAAGGCCGCCGTCTTTTATAACCTTGTTTACCAGAAAAAGTCCGCTGCCATTGTGGACGAGGAGCGACCAGAGATACAAGAGGCATTAGCTGGTCTTGTCACAGCTTTAAATGAACAAGGAAAGAATGAGGCCGCTTATCCATTAATGGCTGAACTTTTACGGTACCGGCCCCATGATGCCATTTTGCTCCATCAACTTGCTGCCTATGCCGCTAAGTCGGGTCGTTTGCAGGAAGCCTCGCTTTTTTATCAACAACTTATATCTCTGAGTCAGGTTGAGGATCAGGTTCTACTTGAGGCGGCAGTTATCTTCGAGCGTTTAGATGAAGAAGCACAGGCATTTTTGTGCTGGGAAAAATATCTGCAGCGTTATCCTGATTACCTGCCATTTCACAGAAAAATTGCCGACTACTATATGACCCATGGAGAGAAAGAGGCGGCCTTGCCGCATCTTCTCAACTTGCTCGAGCAGGGCGACCAGCCGGATGACCGTCTCTTGCAGATCGGAGCCATTTATCTTGTTGATTTGAGGCGACCTGACAAGGCACTGTCTTATTATGAGGATTATTTCAAGCGTCATCCGGATAATCAGGAGGTTGCTCAGGAGATAATAAAGCTGCAGCAGATGCTTGCTCAGGATTTACTGGCCAGGGTGGAAGATGAGGGCGCTATTTCTTTATGGAATAAGCTTGTCCATATAACGCCGAATCGCCTGGCAATTTATCAAGCGATGGCCGCGGCACTTGAAAAAGATAAGAATTACAAAGGGCTGCTTGAGATATTGACTATTATCCATCAGTATGATCCCGACAATAAAGATATTATTTTTCGCCTGGCCGAATTGTCATTAGCGCACCAGGACCTGGATCAGGTTGAACATCTCCTGGGGTTATTATCACAGGTGATGACCAAAAAGGACAACCTGCTGGCGCAGGAGCCTGTGCATCCGGCTGAAACCGCTATCGTTAACACCCCGGGTCCTGCTTCCCCAAAACAAGAACGAGCACTGGATGCGATGCCTGATCGGTCAAGATACCTGCTGATCAACGCACGGCTTGCTGACCGGCGCCGTACTTTGAGGCAGGCCTTAAACTGGTATAACCGCTATCTGGAAGGAGAGCCAAATGATCAATCCGTTCGGCTTCGTTGTCTGGATCTGTCGGCCCAGCTCGGCCTGATTAATGAATATCTGGAACATTATCAATTGGTGCGCCGAGATGCCAAGTCTGATGCTGAGGGACTGGACATTGATCTGCAATACGCCGGGGTCTTGCTGGCAAATGGTCTGGCATCCCAGACTAAAGCAGTCTGCCGCCAATTGCTCGAGGCAGGTCAGGATGGAGCCGGGTTAATAGCCCGGACTCATCTGCTGCTGGCCGAGGCCCTGTATGCAGAAGGAAATATTTATGAAGCTGAACAGTATTTGCGGCAGCTGCTGGTAGATGGTGTGGCCGTTGAATCTGTGCTCCTTAAATTGGTTGAATTTTCCATAAAGAGCAAAGAGTTTGATCTGGCTTGGAACTGGTTGTCGCTGCTAGCGGCACAACCTGGGTATGCTGTTTCATTAAACTGCGCAAAGAACGGCAGAGAGCTGCTGATGCTCCGGACCAAGTTGCTGGCGGCGACCGGGGAATTTGACAGCGCCATTGATAGTGTCATTGAGTACCGGACATTTCTGGGCCAGTACTGTCCGCAAGATATGGAGATGAAAGAACAGGCAGACCTGCTGCTCTCTCATTTATACCTGCAGGATAAGCAATACGATAAAGGTCAGAAGCTGATCATGGAGGTCCTCAAGCAAGATCCCTTGGCTCTGGAACCCTTGATCATTGCCCGACAGTTTGAGGCGGCACGGGGAGATAAAGCCCTGGTGAGCAGGGTTGAGGAAGTGTTGGCTGACACCTATAATAACAGTTTTTCAGCTCTGCTGCAGGTTGCGCAATTAGAATGGAAGTATGGCGCTGCTGCGGCAGCTCTCAGCCATGTGCAAATGGCCTTGCAGGACGTGCCTGAATCAATGAGGGCCAGGATTCTCCTGCTAGATATTCTGCAAGGACAAGGGGCGTTAGATGCGGCTTTTATGACTTTACAAAGCCTGGTTGCTCATTATCCGACAGAAATCAGTTTTGTCCGAAAATCACTGGAAATTGATTTTAAGCGGGCCTCGTTTTCCAAGATTATTGAAGCACTGCTCCCTTCCTATCAGAAAGTCCTTGGTAACGGCCTTATGGCCTTTCCGGATACCGGTCATTTACCTGTCTGGGAAAAGCTTATCCTGGCCAGAACTTTATGGGCTGATCGTCAATGGGTGGCTGCGGTTGCAGTGTATGATACTCTCTTGCAGCCTTCGGTGGAGATGCTTTTTATGACCAGGATGGAAGAGCAACAGATAAAGCTGGTCTTACCTCCTCCTCAACAAACTTTCTGGAACGTGATCACCTTTACTCAGCCGGCAGAACCGGATCGACTGACCATGGTTATGGAGCCGGCATTTGTCATGACCCAGAGCGGCGTGCCCGGAGGTAGAATAAGCGTGGATCTTTATGCTGACTATCGCTGGCAGCAACTGGTGGTCAGAGAGCTTTCGGCCAGAAGAGCGCTGGCCCAGGGTAATTATTATCAGGCTATGAAAGAATATCAGGAGGTAGTGGCCAATAATTTCTCTCTTGAGTCTTTATTTGATCTCGCCGGTATTTACAGCCGTCTTGGCTTCCTGGGTAAAGAGGCCCTGATCTATAAAGAAATGGCGCGGGAAAATCCCGACTATCCTGATCTTGATGAAGCTGTGCAGCGTAACAATCTGAAAAGAAAACCGAGACTCATGCTTGATGCCGGTTATTCCTCACTCAGTGGTCGTAATGGATATCTGGATATTAAGCAGACAAAAGGGGGCGCCAGTGTCTGGATGCTGCCGACTCTGAAGCAGGAATTGAATGTAGAGTGGAATACTATTCATGCTACTGCCGAAGAGACCGATCAAAGCCTGTGGCGCAATAGGGTACTGGCCGCCTATTCTTTTTACCCTCATTATAATATTGATTTTATCACCAAAATCGGGGCAGATAAAGTGAATGATAATAAACCTGATGAATATGACGATGCTAACTTTGATATTACGCCACTTTATCATCTGGAAACTCGTGGCCGTCTAGGAGATGATCTGCATGGCTTTATCAGGCTGAGACAGGACGTGGTCGATGATACTGTCCAGGCTCTGGCAGAAGGCATCAGTAAACAGGACCTGGAAGGCGGGGTCAGGGTGGACTTGTTACCTCGTCTTTTCTGTGGTGGTGAATATCTTTTCAGAGAATATAGCGACAGCAATCATCAGAATCGTTATCATCTGTGGGCCTCTTATATTCTGCATAGTGAACCGACTCTGCTGCAGATAACTTATGGTCAGGAATTATTACATCATGCCGATGGCAATATGGGCCGCGATTTCTTGTATAAAAATGGTTTTGCTCCAGGGGACCATCCTTATTGGAGTCCGAAGGAATATTGGCAGAATTACCTTTCTGTCCATTTTGAGCACCAGCTGGCCGCCGATGTCCTGGGGCGAAGCGCCCCCAGCTATTATAGTCTTGATTATAGTCTTGGCTACGAAGATGGCGGTTATGATATACATACCTTCAGCGGTGATATTTTTCTTGAAATGAGTCGACATTTCTTATTAAGTAGTAGCTTTGGTATGATCCAGGGTGGGCAGGTAGTCCGCAAGGATATATCTTTATCGCTGATATATCGGTGGTAGGGTATTGTTTGTAACTAAAAGATGTCTTTGAAAATGGAATTTTCGCTCCAACTCGGGCATTATGTTCAAATTTTATCATGGGATAGCAAATAGGGCCTGTGGTAACATTTAGCATACCTTGATTTTGAACGAATCCTCATTGTTCTATAGATTATTAATATAATGCATGATCGGGCTTAAGACATTGTAATGAAGTTTTTTGCTATTTCGTTATGCCCTGTGGCCATAATTCATATACCTGCAGTTATATGGTAAATTACATACCATCTGCAGGTTTTTTATTTTAACCGGAGGAAAGCAGCATGATTGAACGAGTACCAATGTCTATCCAGGGCTATCAGAAGCTTCGTGATGAGCTTCAACGTCTTGAGAAGGTTGAACGTTTTGATGTAGTCAAGGCCATTGAAGTAGCCCGTGCCCATGGAGATTTAAAGGAGAATGCTGAATACCATGCAGCCAAGGAGCGACAGGGTCATATCGAAGGGCGTATTATGGAGCTTAAGGATAAACTGGGGCGCGCCGAAGTGATCAATTGTATGAATGTGCCGACACAACGGGCGGTCTTTGGTACCGTGGTGACTCTACTGGATCTTGAAACTGATGATCACGTCTGTTATCAACTACTGGGCACTGAAGAGGCCGATGTTAAAAAAGGTTCTATCTCCGTATTTTCACCTCTGGGCAGAAGTCTGTTGGGCAAAGAGATGGGTGATGAAGTGATTGCCAAGACTCCTGGCGGAACTCGGGAATTTGAGGTGATCGCTATAGCGGCCTCTACATTTTCATAAAGGCTGATACTGACCTATAAATCGTCCGGAATAGCGAAGAAGAGGTTGTTGCTGTGGCCGACAATTATATGTATTTAATCAGCCTGGACCGTTGGGCTGATGAGCATGCCTGAGAGAAAAATAGCCATAATCTGACCGATGAGCTCCTCTACTGTATAGTCTGTTTCCAGAGAAAGACTCCAGACTCGTGAAATTTCATCAAGCGCGCCAAAGAAGGCCCGTTTAGCAATCCCTGGTTTGATATCAGCCCGATAGATGTGCTGTGCCTGGCCTTCCTTGATTATGGTGGACACAATACCAATATATTCATTAAATTTATTGTTGCGATATTCTTTGATCAGTTTGGCGCTTTGCCGTAATTCAATCTGGATTACCTCGGCCAGGTTTTTATTCTTTTTCATCATTGTCAGATGTTTTGTCGCAAAGATTTCCAATTGTTTTCTGGGGTCAGTTTCAACAGCCAGTGCTTTGCTGACTTGTTCTATGAGCGTGCCGATCTCTTCTTCAAAGACAGAAATCAAGATGTCTAGTTTATTATTGAAGTACAGATAAATAGTACCATCCGCCACCTTGGCTTCTTTAGCAATATCGGATATTCTGGCATTGAAGAAACCCTTTTTGGCAAAAACCTTAGTGGCCGCATGTATTATCTTGGAGTGTTTGTCTACTGTTTTCATTGATAAAATATATTAATTTTAAATTAAAGAAAAAAACAGAAAAATTATATTGAATGGTCACTCATTCATTCTAGTCATTGAGAAATAATTGTCAATCAAAGGTTGAAAGTGGTGATTAATATATATAAAAACATGGTCCTATCCATGTTTTCTAAAAAATAATGAAATAGTCAATCCCAGGGCTCTTTTGTTAGGGCTGTATTATATAATTACAGGAGTAAACGAATGAAAGTATTGGTTGTGGGTTCTGGTGGTCGTGAACATGCACTTGTCTGGAAAATTTCTCAAAGCTCCAGAGTTACAAAGATTTACTGTGCTCCCGGCAATGCCGGGATAAAAGGTATGGCTGAGTGTGTTGATATAGCGGCCACAGATATTGATGCCCTGCTTCAGTTTGCGAAAAATGACCATATTGATCTAACCATTGTTGGGCCTGAGTCCTCACTTGCTGCCGGCATCGTGGATCTTTTCGAGAAAAATGGCTTACGTATCTTTGGTCCCCGGAAAAATGCCGCCATCCTGGAAGGCAGCAAGGTTTATGCTAAAGAATTCATGGAGAAGTATGCTATTCCCACCGCCTCATTTAAAATTTTTGATGATCTCAAAAAAGCTAAAAAATATATTAATCAGATTGGTGCTCCTCTTGTCGTCAAAGCAGATGGTCTGGCGGCCGGCAAGGGTGTTATTGTCGCCGGTAGTATCAAGGAAGCGAAAGATGCAGTCGAACTGATCATGCAGGACAGGGCCTTTGGCGATGCCGGCAATAAAGTAGTGATTGAGGCCTGCCTGCAAGGTGAAGAAGCATCCTTTATTGCCTTTACCGATGGCAAAACTATCCTGCCGCTGCCTACATCTCAGGATCATAAAGCTATCTATGATGGCGACAAGGGGCCGAACACGGGCGGAATGGGCGCTTATTCACCAGCCCCGGTAGTAACTGAAGCCATTGCCGATTACGTCATGAACAAGGTAATGCTGCCCACGATTCAAGGTATGGCTGCAGAAGGCCGGCCCTTGAAAGGTATGCTGTATGCCGGTTTAATGATTGCAGGTGACAAAATCAATGTCCTTGAATTTAACTGCCGTTTTGGTGATCCTGAAGCTCAGCCTTTATTAATGCGGTTGAAAAGTGATGTGGTCGATATCTTTGAGGCGGCCATTGATGGCACTCTCGATTTGATTGAGATGAAAATTGATCCACGACCGACAGTCTGTGTGGTGATGTCATCGGGTGGATATCCAGGTAAATATGAAGAGGGCAAGATTATTAAGGGTCTGGCCCGGGCCGTCAGGGAAAGCGGAGTACAGATCTTTCATGCCGGGACTGCCAGAAAAAATGGACGAATTGTCACAGCTGGCGGTCGGGTCCTAGGGGTTACCGCCGTTGGTAAAAGTCTGGAAAAAGCCATAGAGCAGGCCTATAAAGCGGTAGACTGTATCCACTGGACCGGTTGTTACAGTCGGCGTGATATTGGCGCCAAAGCTTTACGCCGCTCGGAACAATTGGGAACACAAGTAACAGACCGGTCTGCCTTGATGACGCAGCAAGCAGAGATTGAGGCTGCAGTGCTGGTTGGTATTATTATGGACAGCAAGACTGATTTACTGGTTATGCAAGCAGCGGCTGATTTTTTTAAAAAAATGTCGATACCTTATGAGATGAAGGTGGCCTCAGTCCATATAGCTTCTGAGCGCTTAATCCATTGGGCCAGTACGGCGCAGCAACGTGGCATAAAAGTAATTATTGCCGGAGCAGGTATTTGTAGTCCTTTAGCGGCTATAATTTCGGCTCATACGGAATTACCGGTCATTGGTGTGCCTTGTGAAGATTCACTCCGGCCCGGAATGAATGCCCTGCTGGCTATGGCACAGGTACCTTCAGGAATGCCCGTGGCTACCATGGCGATTGGTCAGATTGGGGCTAAAAATGGTGCGGTTCTTGCTGCGCGTATTCTTGCCTTGCAAGATAAGGAAATAGCGACTCAATTGCAGGCTTTCAACCTGGAGATTATTAGAGAGCTTGAGGAGCAGGCAGGCCATATTGAAGGTTAATGTTTCCGGCCCGGCTTTGCTGAATAAACCTTTGGCTGAGGAAGTAAAAAAGGCTGTTTTAGTGCTTGAGCAGGGAGGTATTGTCGCCTTCCCCACAGAGACTTTTTATGGTCTCGCCGTTGATCCCTTTAATGAACAGGCCTTGTCTGAGCTGTTCAAATTGAAAGGACGCCCCGTGCACAAGCCGATTCTGGTTCTTATTCAGTCTGAAAATCAGCTGGCCGGTCTGGCAAGTTCGATTCCTGATCTGTACAGACCGCTTATGCAGTTATACTGGCCTGGTCCCTTGACCTTGGTTTTCCCGGCTCTTGCCACCCTTTCCACTGCGCTGACCGGGACGGATGGCAGAGGTATTGGCGTCAGGATTTCATCACATGCCGTGGCCAGGGACTTCGGCCAATTATGGGGCCGACCGCTGACTGCGACTAGTGCTAATCTGTCAGGGAGGCCAGCTGCCCGTACGGCCGCTGAGGTGCAGCAGTTTTTTGGTGCCGGGGTTTCCTATATCCTCGATGGCGGCCAAACCCCGGGAGGCATGAGCTCAACGGTCGTTGGTATAGCGCAGGGACAGTTAGAGTTAATAAGGGCCGGGGTTATTGATTTTTCTTCTTTAGTTGCAGGCGGAAAAGGTTAAAGGGTATTTTGCAAAAATGAGGATTTTCGCTGATTGTAAAGTTAAGGATTGAGCAAGAGGGAGAGGCAGAAAATGAGCGAATTATTTTGGAATAAAGAATTTGCCTTGGGCCAGGTGGACCATGATCAAGAGCTGCTTGAGGAGTTGCTGGCAATCTTTCAGGATTCCTCGGCCTCGGACTTGGCTCTTCTGTTGAGGGCCATAGAAACAGATGATCCTATTGCAGCCAGAGGTGCAGCTCATTCCTTAAAAGGAGCAGCGGCCAGCCTTGGATTAGAGGCGATAAGAGACGTGGCCATGCTGATTGAGCAGGACTGCCGTGACGGCTCACTAGATGTGGCCAGAGAAAAGCTCCCGCAGCTTGACAGCTTACTGACGCAACTGCGGGAACTCTAAAATCATTATTGCCGGGTCAATTGCCGATATTTGATGCGGTGCGGCTGGTCGGCCGCCGCTCCCAGACGTGACCTGCGATCTTTTTCATAATCAGAGTAATTTCCTTCAAACCAGACCACCTGGGAATCACCTTCAAAGGCGAGAATATGGGTGGCGATTCGGTCGAGAAACCAGCGGTCATGACTGATGACCACGGCGCAGCCACCGAAATTGATCAGGGCTTCTTCCAGGGCCTGCATGGTATTGACATCCAGATCGTTGGTCGGCTCATCAAGGAGCAGGACATTACCGCCCTCTTTGAGCATGCGGGCCAGATGGACGCGGTTACGCTGACCGCCGGAGAGCAGTCCCACCTTTTTTTGCTGGGCAGCGCCTGAAAAATTGAATTTGCCGACGTAGGCCCGGGAATTTATTTCTTTGGTGCCGAGCCAGACCGTTTCCTGACCTTCGGAAATAGCCTCCCAGATCGTTTGCTCCGGATTAAGGGTATCACGGTTCTGATCCACATAGCCGAGCTTGACGGTCTCACCCAACCGGATGGTGCCCGCATCGGGAGTAACCTCGCCGGTGATCATCTTAAAGAGGGTAGACTTGCCTGCTCCGTTGGGGCCGATTATGCCGACGATACCACCGGCCGGCAGGTTGAAATTAAGATCTTCAACGAGCAGTTTGTCACCTAAGGCCTTACGTACATGTTCCGCCTCGATCACCACCTTGCCCAGGCGTGGTCCGGGCGGAATAAAGATTTGCAGATCGTGAGCCAGTTTTTCGGTCTCCTGGTTCAGCAGTTGTTCATAGGAACTGATCCTGGCCTTTGATTTTGTTCGCCTGCCCTTGGCTGACATCTTGATCCACTCAAGCTCTCGTTGCAGGGTCCGCCGACGTTCACTTTCTGATTTTTCTTCCGTTGCCAGCCGTCTTTCTTTTTGCTCCATCCAGGAGGAATAATTGCCCTTCCAAGGAATACCGATGCCGCGGTCAAGCTCCAGAATCCAGCCGGCGACATTGTCGAGAAAGTAACGGTCATGGGTGACGGCAATAATGGTGCCGGCATATTGCTGCAGGTGCTGTTCCAACCAGGAGATAGATTCGGCATCGAGATGATTGGTGGGCTCGTCGAGCAAGAGGACGTCAGGCTGTTTCAGGAGTATACGGCAGAGGGCGACCCTTCTTTTTTCCCCACCGGAAAGGATCCCGCACAGGGTGTCTGGTGCAGGACAGCGCAGGGCGTCCATCGCCATTTCCAGTTTGCTGTCCAGATCCCAGGCGTTCAAGGTATCCAGCTTATCCTGGACCTCGCCCTGGCGATCAATAAGGGCCTGCATTTCATCATCACTCATCGGTTCGGCAAATTTTTCATTGATGACGTTAAATTCCTGCAGCAGGTCCACGGTAGACTGTACTCCTTCCTCGACAATCTGGCGAATGGTCTTGTCAGGGTCAAGCTGGGGCTCCTGTTCAAGATAGTCAATGGTGAGACCTGGCGCGAGAATAGTCTCACCGTTAAAGTCGGTATCAAGACCGGCCAGGATACGCAGCAGGGTACTTTTACCGGAACCGTTCAGACCCAGGACCCCGATCTTGGCCCCGTAAAAATAAGAAAGAGAGATATCCTTGAGAATAGGTTTATTGTCGTAATATTTGCTTACCTTGATCATCGAATAGATAATCTTTTTGTCATCTGTACTCATGATAAATACCTGTCTGGAAAGTGAAGAAATGAAGAAAATGACTCTAAAAAAGATTTAAAGAATACTCTGGAATAAAAAAAAAGGGAAGGGTCTACTATAAGTAGGCCCTTCCCTGGTGAAGAAAGAAAATTACGCTTATTTAATGTCTTTATATGCTACGAAACATCCACTACAAGGCATCACTGATGTCGTGTGATTTTTAGATCAATGCTAGTCTGCTATAGTACAGTCGTTGCCTTGGCAGGTAACATCACCAATCAGTGAAAAGGCGTTGTAACCATTTTTGTTCAATTCCTTGGCAGCCATTTCTGCCCGTGCCCCGGTGGTACAATGAATATAAATCTTTTTATCCTTAGGTAGTTCACCCTTACGGCTTCCCACCTGATCCAGAGGAATGGAAATAGCATTTTGAAACTTGCCGGAGGCGCTTTCATCTGGAGTCCGCACATCAAGAATCACAGCGTCAGTTGCTGTACCTTTGTCAACCTTGAGAAAATCGGCAACGGAGACCTCTCCTTTTTCCATCTGCCGTTTCCAGGTTATATTGCTGACCATGGGATCGCTGGTGGTTTCACCGCCGGCCTTAATCCAGCCATCGAGATTGCCCGGCACCAATGAAACTTTTTTAAATCCTTCTTCCCGCAGATCTTTCAGGGCCTTTAAGGCCTCCTCGTTATTGTCGCTATAAAGAACAAAAGGGGCCTTTACGGGAAAGTTTTCCACATTATCCTGCAGTGTGGCATACGGAATGGTTACTGATCTGGGGATACGTCCGGCGGCTGATTTCTCGGCCGAGCGGAGATCAATAAGTACGATATTGCCTTTGTTGATAAATTCTTTGGAGGCATAGGTTGGATAACCAGCCTTAGCCCATGCTGGTTCACCTTCCAGATAGACATTAATGTTCTTGTAGCCCATTTTTTTCGCCTGACCGGCGGAATCAGTGGACATACCTCACGTGGGCCCTCCGCAGAAAAAGACCAGCAATTCATCCTTGTTGGCCGGGAGTTTGCTGGCTAAATTTTTGAATTCATCAACTGGAATGTTGATGGCACCAGGCAGGCTGGATTGGGAAGCACTTTTTGGTGGCCGGGAGTCAATTAGTGTCAACTGTACTTCTTTATCGAGCATGGCCTTCAGGTCAGCCGTTTTAAGCTCGGTTACCCCATCCGGCAGTTTGGCCAGTTTTGGTTTGATAACGGTGGCCCAAGGTTCACCAGCTCGCATCTCATAATTAATGATAGAGGCATGGCCGGCGACTGCATGCTCAACACCTGTGGTTTTGTCATCAAATTTAACCAGAACAGTTTTGGCAGCCTCTCCTTTTCCTACTTCAATGGAAATTACTTTGGCTTTTTTGGACACATCTTTGACGCTTCCTATATAGACAGGCGCCTCAGTTCGCACTGTCAATCTTGAGGTACTGGATGTACCGGTTTGAGGAATTAATTTAGCTACAGTGGTACCGCTCTTGGTACATCCTGTGGCTAAAAAGGATGTCATGATCAGGAGTGGAATAAATTTAATCAGCTTTTTTTGCATACAGCCCTCCAAAGGCGCTTAGATAAGTTAGGTTCATTCCTTAAAATTCAGATGACCTGAACTGGATTGAACCGTTAATATTGATAAGTTAAATGCATTTCATGTGCCAAGAAATTTTTTTTTTATAAATATTTGAATTTACTTTATAAATAAATGATTACGCCTCGTCCGGCCTGATATAACAGGTGCAAAATAACGATATTTAAGTTAAATAAATAAATGGTAATTAATATCGATTACCAAGTTATTTAGTAAAATTACTTGAATTAATTACTGTTATATCATCTGTATACGTCTTTGGCTACATTGATTTATCTCTACAGATAAACTGTTTCTTCCTGAAGCAAATTTATTTGCAAAAAAAGTGAGCGGCAAAAAAAATATGCTACCAGTATATAACATTAATTTACTTTCTCATAAAAAATCATGAAACTCAGATGCTTCATTTTTTTGACAGTAATCATATTGGGGTTAGTGCCTATTTTCTTTCTGGTAACCTTGAATCTACCGAAGACTATTGAACGCTTGGAGCATGCCGCTGAGCTTGAAACCCAAGCGAGGTCGCAGGTGGACTTTGCCAAATTAAATGCCCGGATTCGTTGTCTCAAGAAAAGTCTTCTTCATACGGCCACATTACCGGCAACTTTAGCAGTGGTTAACCATACTGGCGACCGGCAGGCTTTGGCTGACCTTTTTATTACCTGGTTTATATTTGATGAGCCGATCAGTAGTTTTTTTCTTTTTGATATAGCCGGCCGTGAAGCCTTAGGGTTTTCCCGTATCGAAGGTAAGCTTATTATTGATGAAGCCAGCAATGAAAGTCTGGTTGGTCCTATGTTGCAGGAAGCGCTGGACTTAAAAGGAAATGATATTTTTGTGACTCTGGTCGATGAGCACAGTGACCCCTTGGGCCTGACAGGACCGGATAAGTATACCATGATCATGCTGTCGGCAGTGAATGAGTTGGGGCAACCGGCGGCTGGTGTTATCATGATGCGGGTTGATATGTCTGCTTTTCTTGGCAATATTAAAAATTCGCTATGGGTGACGGAAGAAGGAAAATATCTTAAAGGTTCCCAGTTTGATGTACCAGCCGGGCAGATCTATGAAGGCATCACCGGTATAGAAAATTGTAATGCCTTTGAGGAATTTCCAGGTCTGAAGAGTGACGGACGGAAGGGTGAGCCTTTGATTCTGAAAGATAAAAATCATGACAAAATTGCCTGGATGCCGCTTATCTTTCATGCCGAAAAGCAGGCGATGATGTGGGTGGGTTCCGTAGTTGACGAAAGCGCCATGAAATCCTGGAAGTTCAGTTTGATGTTTAATGTCGTGGTCGTTATTTGCGTGATGTCGCTGTTGGTTTTTTTCACCGCGACCTGGATTACCACAAAAATTGATACCATCCAGAAGGATCTGCTGCTCGGGCTTGATAATATTATCAATAATGAAAAAAGAGTGGTTTTTGACTGGCAGGGCCCGGTCGAGCTTAAAAGCCTGGGGGCGGATCTCACATCATTTGCCAATCGTTATACTGATACCAGAGAAGCCGGCATGATTGCTGAAGATGCGCTCCGGGAAAGTGAGGATAAATTCCGAAATCTTACGGCCTCGGCCCTGGATGGCATCATTCTCATGGATCACGAAGGAAATGTTGCTTATTGGAATGAGGCGGCGGCAACAATTTTCGGCTTCAGCAGTGAAGAGGCCATGGGGAGTCCCATTCATCAATTAATTGATGCTCGTCGTGAGGGTGAAAGTCATATTATGCAAGGGCTTGATGGACAAAAAATAAATGGCGATTTCGCGCATACCGTAGAGCTGGTGGCTAGAAACAGAAATGGCAACCAGGTGCTCGTCGAATTATCACTCTCTTCTACCCGTATTCGGAATAAATGGCATGCTATCTGGATTGTCAGAGATGTGACGGAACGAAAAAAGAGTGAGGATCTGGCCCGGAAACAACAACAGCAGCTGCAGCACGCCGATAAAATGATCTCCCTGGGTTTACTGGTGTCCGGTGTCGCCCATGAAATCAATAATCCTAATTCAATTGCCTTGTTAAATCTTCCTGTGCTGGCCCGGGCCTGGGAAAATGTCAAACCAATCCTTGATGAGTTTTATCAAGAGAATGGTGATTTTATTGTCGCTGGCGTTGATTATACGGAAATGCGCCAGCAGTTGCCGAGAGTCTGTGCTGAGCTTGAAGAAAGTGCGGCCCGGATCAGGCAGATTGTAGTTGATTTAAAAGATTATGCCAGGGTAGAGACCAGCGGTCAGCTCGTTCAGGTCGATATGAATGATGTGGTGCAGTCCGGTGTCCGGTTGACGATGAATAGTATTCACCGAGCGACCAAAAATTTCACTACTACCTATGATGAAGATTTGCCGCCGATATGGGGCAACAGGCAGCGTCTGGTGCAGGTTGTCATTAATCTTATTCAGAATAGTTGCGAGGCCTTGGGAGAAAGCGGCCGGGCTATTATGGTGGTCACCAGATATAACAGAGAATCAGATGGAGTTGAGGTTATCATTCGTGATGAGGGAAGCGGCATCGCCCCGAATGTATTGAACAAGGTGACTGATCCTTTTTTTACCACCAAAAGAAATACCGGAGGAACGGGTCTGGGTTTATCCGTATCTGCCGGTATTGTCAAAGAACATAATGGTCTGATCAATTTTGTTTCAGTATTGGATCAAGGCACGGAAGTTATTGTCAGCCTGCCCGCCATGGGTAAGGCTGCCTAAAGGAAAAATTAAATTATGACCAAGAATCTTTATCCATTATTACCTGTGTTGCTGGTCGATGATGAAAATGCCTGGCTGCATAGTTTTGGACTCACACTCCGTTCTGCTGGTATTACAAACATAATTACCTGTAATGATTCAAGACAAGTCATGGCTATTTTACAGGAACAGGAAGTTAGTGTTCTGGTTCTTGATCTGACCATGCCGCATCTGGCCGGTGATGAATTGCTGGCCCAGGTAGTTAAGGATTTTCCTGAGGTTCCCGTCATTATTATTACCGGCCTCGATCAGGTGGAAACAGCCGTGTCCTGTATGAAGCTGGGAGCCTATGATTTTTTCACCAAGGTGGCAGAGCAGAATCGATTAACCACCGGCGTGCGACGGGCAATTGAAATGGGGATGCTGCGGCGGGAAAATAGTTCCTTAAAGGAACATTTCTTTAGCGATACCTTGAAAAATCCTGAGGCCTTTTCCGCTATTGTCACCCATAATACGTCTATGCATTCCCTGTTTCAGTATATAGAAGCTATTGCCAAGACTTGTGAACCGGTACTGATCACCGGTGAAACCGGGGTAGGTAAAGAGCTGATTGCGCAAGCTGTTCATAGACTCAGTCAAAAAAGCGGAGAATTCGTAGCCATTAATATTGCCGGGCTTGATGATACCATGCTCAGTGATACATTGTTCGGGCATCGAAAAGGGGCTTTTACCGGAGCGGATTTAAGTAGAAAAGGGTTGATCGCCGCGGCTACTAACGGCAGCCTCTTTCTTGATGAGATTGGTGATCTGGGTCAAGGGGCCCAGATTAAATTATTAAGGTTACTGCAGGAACGTGAATATTATCCATTAGGTTCAGATGTCGCCCGCAGTACGAATGTCAGAATGATTTTTGCAACACATCAGGATCTGGGGTCCCTGCAGGAGTCTGGTAAGTTCAGGCGGGATCTTTTTTTCCGGCTGCGCACCCACCATATCCATATCCCGCCTTTACGGGAAAGATTGGATGATTTACCTCTCCTGCTCGATCATTTTCTGGAAGATGCCAGCAAGAAACTCTTAAAGAAAAAGCCTGCCTATCCCAGCGAACTGCCGATTCTATTGGCTACTTATCATTATCCGGGCAATGTGCGGGAGTTACAATCGATGGTCTTTGATGCCCTGTCCAAGCATAAAAGCCATACCCTGAGCATGGATACCTTTAAAGCATATATTCATGAGTTTGCTCATGGTAATGAACCGGCACCGACAGCGCAACCATTTGAGACAGCCTTTGCTGTGCTTGACCGGCTACCGACATTAAAAGAATCAGGACGCTTATTGGTGCAGGAGGCTTTAAATCGTGCTCAGGGTAATCAGGCCATTGCGGCCCAGATGCTCGGTGTCACCCGGCAGGCCTTGAACTGGCGTTTAAAGCAAGAAGGATAAGGGCGGCCAGGTTTATGGTTTGGCCTTTTTGAAAATAGCTAAAGGGTATCTTGAAAAATGAGGTTTTTTGTTC
>DIKT01000049.1:0-5685 GCA_002424635.1 Desulfobulbaceae bacterium UBA5611 | reverse complement strand
AAAGACCATTTTTCAAGGCACCCTAAAGGTTAGAGCAATGGAACAGATTGAGTGCCTGATCAGTGGTTATCGGATTAATTTTGAACAGGCCAAAGCGATTGCCGCCATTATGGCGAAAGAAGAGAACGAGTTCGCCACTTTAATGTCCTGGTGCGACCGTGACAAGGGCAAGCATTCTCCCCATTGTCTACAATGCGAGTTCAAGGGAGAGCCTGCCTGGGAGGTTTATGGCCGCAATCATAACGGCCGTTTACGGATCAGTATCAATGCCGATAGATTTGTCTTTATTTTTTCTTAAAACTCAAAATAAGAGGCAGCAGGCTAAATAATTTTTGGCTTTGATCATTAAAAAAGGGAGATTAACCATTTCTGGTTAATCTCCCTTTTTTAATATCTAATAATTAAAGGCAATACCTCAGGTCGATTCATCCTTCTTGTCAGTCAAGCCCTTAACGAGCATAGCACCAGCCAGGCCAAGAAGCCCCAGGTCTCTGGCTTTACGCATGGCCGGTTTGACCATGGCGGCCATCATGGCTCGGCGTTTGACGCTTCCCATATCAGCCAGTTCAGGAGTGTGATCCTGGAACAGAAGGGTCATATCTTTTTTCTTGCCGAAGTAGCGAGAATTAGGTCCGATGGCACCATCTTTCGGCTCCAAACCTTTGGCGCCTTTTACCACATATTTGGCCACCTCTGAGGTAGGATCATCAAGATCACCAAAGATGCGGGCATTAGTGATACAGGTCTGCACACAAGCAGGAGCAAGTCCGGCCTCAACGCGCGGCATGCAATAGGTGCACTTATCAGCCTTGCCATCAGATGAAACATCATCGACCAGGGCAGGGTTGATATAACGAGCGCCGTAAGGACAGGCCTCGGCGCAAGCGCCACAGCCAAGGCAGCGGTTTTTGTCGATCTGGACAGTACCATTAAAGGGATCTTTCCAGGTCGCGGCCACTGCCAGGGTAGCGGTCTTGCCGGATTGCGTATCCTTGAAGGTCATCTCTACCGGATCAGCCGGACAGGCTTCCACGCAGGGTGGTTTTGCACAGTGGTTGCAGAGACCGGGATAGTAGGTGGAGGCCAGCTCATTTCCTACCTTGCTCGGTCCCAGGCGGTGGACCCAGTTGCGGTTGAATTCTACCGGGACCTCCCATTCCGCCTTACAGGCTATGGTGCAGGCATGACAACCTACACAGCGTTCTAAATCAATAATCATTCCATACTGCATCGAAAATATCCTCCTGAAAAGGTCAAGATTATAGTTAAGGTTTTATGCTGGAATATCCAGGACCTTACCATCCTTGGTCAGTTTAACAAAGTTGTTACGCATACCATGACAGCCTGATTCCGGGTCAATGGCAATTTTGGTGATCAGGCTGGTGTCATCGACACCCTTGCCGACACCCGTGCTCATCAGGGGATTGGCCGAACCATAGCCATGATACATATAGACCGCATCTTTTCTGATGCCGGGCGTTACCTTAACTGTGGTAGTGGTACGTGATCTGACCCCTTCGCTGTTGATAAAACCAACGATATCACCATCTTTCAGGCCAATTTTAGCGGCTACTTCGTCATTTAGCCAGACCGGATTGTCCGGCATCTGCTGATTCAGCCATACGTTGTTCTGGCTGCGATTGAAGGTATGTACCGGGGCGCGGCCATAGAGCAGACGGGCAAATCCGGCTGGTACTTCTTCTATGGCTATATAAGTAGGGGCGCCAGGGAAGCCGGCCGCCGCAATCTCTTCACTGAATAACTGAACCATGAAATCCTCAGGAACACCATAACCAGACTGGCCAGGCTGTAAATGGATACCGCCCTCAGCTTTGACGGAGGCCAGGGTGATATTGGCTGTTGCCAGAGTCTTGTCCACCAGCTCTTCAAGGGTTTGTACCGGAATGTCCTTGGCATGACCCATCCGTTTGGCGATTTCATTAGTGATATAAACCTGGTCCTTGCGCTCGAACATGGGGGCAACGAGGGGCATACGAGGCGCGATGAACTGGGTGGGCTCCTTGTCATCGGCCTTTATCCGGCCGGTTCCGGCCTTTATTTCATCATGGCGCTCCAGATAAGAGGATTCCGGCAAGAGGATATCAGCCCACATGGTGGCATCGGTCGGCATCACATCTACGCACATGACAAAATCCATGGCCTTGAAGACCTGTTTCATCTTTTCCTGGTTGGGAATGGTCTGCATGGGATTTTGACCCCAGATAACACAACCCTTGATCGGATAAGGCTTGCCGCTGATGGCACAGTCACGGATCAATTCGGTTGGAGTGCCGGGAGGATTAAAAGGATGAACTTTCTTATCGTGACTGACATTGAGGTTGTGTTCGTCGCCATGTTCCTGCTGGGCCCAGCTGGTTTTGCCCAGCTTGGGGTTCTTGGGCGGAACCCAGCCGCCTTTGACATAGTAGGCCCCCAAGATACCGGTCAGGCAGGCCAAAGCTCGCTCGCGCTGAAAGTCGTTACCGTACCAGGAAACATGACGTCCGGGATGGATGGCCACATGCGGGGCATTGGCAGCCAGCAACTCAGCCACTTCCTTGATCTGCGCGGCTGGAATGTCACATTCTTTAGCCGCTTTGTCCAGGGTCCATTCACTAATGGCCGCGGAAAACTTGTCAAAGCCGGCAGTATGTTCGGCCACAAACTTTTTATCGTATTTTTTGTTTGTAACCAGGTAGTTCATGATTGCCAGCAGATAGGCGGTATCGGTACCCGGCTTGATCTGCACCCAAATATCGGATTTGGCGGCAGCAGCCGAGTAGCGAGGATCAGCCACCACCAATTTGGCCCCGTTTTGCAGGCCTTTGATGTAGGCCTTGATATGGGAAACATGAATATTTTCGCCGAGGTGACTGCCGATGAGGAAGATGACCTTGGTGTTGGCCATGTCCACGAACTCGCCAGGGGCTTTACCGGTAGTGGCCACATAGGCCACATCGCGAATACCACGGCACTGGAAGAAGGAAGCCTCACTGACATTATGGGTGCCGACCGTGCGCTCAAAATAATGCATTGGATATTTAGCTGAAGCGCCATGGGGGAAAACACAGATCCCTTGCGGGCCATGCTTCTCCACAATAGCCTTCAGTTTGGAACCACACTCGTCGAGGGCCTCTTGCCAGGAGATACGCTTCCAGATAGGTGCGCCGCGCTGGCCTACGTTTTTTAAGGGGTATTTCAGACGATCTACATCGTAGAGTAATTTAACACCGGCATTACCGCGGGCGCAGATTGAAGTCCCGTTATCAATGGATTTGGGATTACCTTCTAGTTTCATTAACTGCCCATCACGGACTTTGCCGATCAGCTGACATCTCCAGAAGCACATCTCGCAAAGACCGCCGACGACAGTGGTGTCGCCCATGGTGCCCTTTGGCTCAAGAGATACCTTGGCGACACCTGGTTGTGCATAAGCAACCTTGGACAACGGTACTGCCGCTGCCACCAATGATGCCGTCTGCAGGAATTTACGCCTTGTTAAGTTGAAAGCCATCTTCCTCTTCCTCCTTTGTAAAAGAATCTATTAAAGTAACAACCATCCTGTAAAAAGGATGGCGGGTTTCTTGGGCGACTCGGGGACAAAATTGTTTGTACCAGGGTCGGAATAATGTACTCAGGAATTCTTCCTCGCCCTCAAAGTCTGCTTCTTCAGCCAGTAAAGACAGGAACTCCAACTCGTGGATCAGGTTATCCGGAAGGTCGGCTGACTCTTCCATTAAAAAACCTTTGGCCCGATAAAAATTCAGGGTTTTCAGGGCAAAGCCTCCCTGAATAGACTGGTCCATGTAAACTGAGGCATAAGGCGGGGCCACCACATGGGGGAATCCATTAATGAACAATCTGGTATATTCTATCTGCAGTTCTTCGATTGGATCGGAAGATTGGGCAAGAGTATTTTCGATCTCTTTACCTTCTGAAGCTGCACCCAAGGTTTCCAACAGCTGGTAGAGGATGTTAAAGAAATCCTCATTCATCCATTGCGGATCAGGGTAGTGCATGCATTGGGCCAGGAAATGGTAAAGAGAAGCTATGTGCTGATTTGTGGCTGATTTGGGCATAAGGGAATGAAATTAAGTCAGAAATTTTATCTAAGGGCGCAGCATAGATCATGGGGATTGATAGCGATGGTTTAAGATCTTAATAGACTGGCTTTTTAGCTAACTGTCAAGTGGTTTCATGAATGACTGTTCATTCATGCAGCTGTGCTTGCTGTTCTATATAGTTTATAAATAGTATCATATGGTCAAGGATTTATGAGGAGCTGGATGGAAAAAGAAGAGGAAACCAGTAAAGAAGTATTTGATACTATAGGCAGTAAATTTTACGGAGATATAATATTTTTAATTTCGAAAAAAAAAAAAGAGTTTCAGGCAAGATACCTGAAACTCTTTGAAAATCGGTGGGGTGAATGATGGGACTCGAACCCACGACCGCCTGGACCACAACCAAGTGCTACCACCAGCTGAGCTACATTCACCACATAACAATTTTATTATTACTGATTTTTCTTTTTATACCTGTTGACTTGGCTTTTGGCAAGAGAAAATATAGGGAGCATCCAGGAATAAAGTGACTTTTATCACTCCTTGATCTTCACTTGATACCGCCCCTGTTTGGTCCGTGATATGGGCGAATGAGCAGGTGTTTACAACTCTGCCTGGCAGTGCATGCATTTATTGGCTTGGGACTTGATTAGTTCAGCGCAATGCGGACACTCTTTTTTAAAATGGGCTTTCAGGATATCACTGATAATCATACCGCATTCCTGGGTCAGGGAAGTATCATTGAAGGTATGATTTCTAATGGCGTCTATGCAGGAAAGATCATTGAGCTGCTTCAGACAGGCTGTTGCTTTTTGTCTGCTGGCCAAATTTGCGGACTCATCAAGGATCAGGGTCATAATGGGTTCCAGATTATGATTTTCCACACAGGTATCAAGGGCTGCTGTTGCGGCCTGCTCTTTGACATAGCGGGCATTCTGCATTTTGACGGCCTCTTTATCAATCACGCTGCCGGTAAAGGCATATTCGCTGGCCACCATCATGACGTTCTGTTCTGTACTGTCAGGTAATTGCATACGGCGGTAAGATCCCTTGTGACCGTACTGTAGTTCCACATGCTGCCAGCCATTTTTAAAAACAGGGCAATCATTGTTCAGACAGATAAAGAGGACCTCCGAACCCCAGCCCAGGCCATCACCGACATGGACCGGCGGAGCCTCACAACAGGACATTTCACTCTGGCAACTGGGACAGATATGGATTTCATCAAGATAATTGATATTGCTGGTAAACATAGATATTTCTCCTAAAAGATAAAAGGCGCAAATCAAAAATTATTTTATGCCTTGTTGGTTGTTCTGAAAAGATTCAGGAATAGCGCAGGGTGGTCCTTCTGACCGAAGGATGGAAGGGCCTCAGCCCGGGCCTTTTAAACCGCCTAAAAAATAGAGAACCAGAAGCCAGCAGCCTAACATGGTAATGAGTATAATATTACCTCGTCTTTTATCTGGGGCAGGTGGCTTGGTATCGCTGTCATTTATCCTTTTATTTGGTTCTTCCATCAGGTATCTCCCTTCATGCCGACTCTGGTCAAGACCTCATCAACCGCCCGGGCCTGTTTCATTCTGGCCTCCAGGAAGGAGGGAGTCAGGTAGGCACTGTT
>DIKT01000057.1:4842-11733 GCA_002424635.1 Desulfobulbaceae bacterium UBA5611 | reverse complement strand
CTCCAGCGAACGCATGGCCTTCTGAAAGGCCTCTTTGAAGGTCCGCCCCATGGCCATGGTCTCCCCCACGGATTTCATGGCCGTGCTCAGGACATCCTCGGCCTCCGGAAATTTCTCAAAGGTAAAACGAGGGATCTTGACTACACAATAATCAATGGTCGGCTCAAAGGCGGCATAGGTCTCACGGGTAATATCATTTTTGAGCTCATCGAGCGTAAAACCCACAGCCAGCTTGGCGGCAATCTTGGCAATAGGAAAACCGGTGGCCTTGGAGGCCAGGGCCGAACTCCGCGAGACCCTGGGATTCATCTCAATGATCATCAGCTCGCCGTCTTGGGGATTGACTGCAAACTGCACGTTTGAGCCGCCGGTCTCCACCCCGATCTCCCTGATAATGGCAATGGCCGCATCGCGCATCTCCTGATATTGACGATCGGTCAGGGTCTGGGCCGGAGCCACGGTCACGGAATCACCGGTATGCACTCCCATGGCATCCATATTCTCGATCGAGCAGATGATCACCACATTGTCCTTGCAATCGCGCATGACCTCCAGCTCAAATTCCTTCCAGCCGAGCAGACTGCGCTCAACCATGATCTCGGTGGTCATGGACAGGTCAAGACCGGATGAGGATAGCGCCTCCAGCTCCTGACGATTATAGGCGACCCCGCCGCCAGTACCGCCCAAAGTAAAACTGGGGCGGACAATTACCGGAAAACCAATAGCATCACCAGCAGCCATGGCATCTTCCAAGGTATGGACAATGGCTGACTCAGGCACCTTGAGACCAATGGCCTGCATGGCCGCCCGAAATTCTTCCCGACCCTCCGCCTTTTTAATGACATCAATCCTGGCAGCCAGCATCTCCACCTTGTATTTATCCAGAACACCCGCCTCGGCCAGCTTGATGGCCACATTGAGAGCAGTCTGCCCGCCAAGAGTTGGCAAAAGAGCGTCCGGCCGTTCCTTTTCAATAACTTTGGCTACCATCTCCATGGTAATGGGCTCGATATAGGTACGGTCGGCCAACTCCGGATCAGTCATGATGGTGGCTGGATTGGAGTTGATGAGTACAACCTCGTAACCCTCTTCCTTTAGGGCCTTGACCGCCTGGGCACCAGAATAGTCAAATTCGCAGGCCTGACTGATAATAATGGGACCAGAGCCAATAATAAGAATTTTGTGGATATCGGTTCGTTTTGGCATGGGATCATCAAGAAAATTTAGATTATTTTTTAAAACCTGAAAATACTAACACTACCATAATTGCAGCTATGATAAAAAATACCCTGTACAGACCAAACAGCCAATGGAACCGGTCCATGCTGTTCTTCCAGGGCCACTTATTTCAGATATGCGTGCAGAAGAGCTACTTGTTAAACCTTAGTTTTTCACTTCGCATCATACTGACAAACCGGTCAAAAAGATATAAAGCATCATGCGGACCCGGGGCATGTTCGGGATGATACTGGACCGAAAAGGCAGGAAAACGGCGATGGCGCATTCCTTCAAGACTGCCATCATTCAGATTAATATGAGTCTGCTCAATATTCTCTTGATCCAGGCTATCAATACTCACCGTAAAACCGTGATTTTGCGAAGTAATCTCGACATGACCGGTAGTGAGATCTTTAACCGGTTGATTAGCTCCGCGATGACCAAATTTGAGTTTATAGGTAGAAGCGCCATAGGCCAGCCCCAGAATCTGATGACCAAGACAAATACCAAAGATGACCGTTTTCCCGAGAAGACTTTGCACGGTCTCCACCACTCCCGGCAGAGCGGCAGGGTCTCCCGGTCCGTTTGACAGAAAGAGGCCATCCGGCTTCATAGCCAGAATAGTCTCCGCATCGGTCGAAGCTGGCACCACCTGGACCTGGCACCCTTTCTCTGTCAAGATGCGCAATTGATTAAACTTGATCCCGCAATCAAGGGCCACGACCTTCAGAGGATTCTGCATGCCGGTCTGCACGGTGGAAAAACCGGTGCCTGGCACCTTACCATTATCGGCCCAGCCATAGGGTTGATCACAGGTTACCTTCTGCACCATATCCTGACCGATAAGGCCGCTCCACTCCTGCGCCCGTTGTACTAAAGACTCTCTGTTAAGATCCTCCGTAGAGACAATGGCCTTTAAGGCCCCCACTGTCCGAATATGGCGGACCAGAGCCCTGGTATCAAAGCCTTCTACTCCAAGCACTCCATAAAATTTCAGAAAGTCAGCAAGGTTTTGCTGAGAACAAAAATTCGAGGGAATAGCGTTATATTCCTTCACCAGAAAAGCTTCAGGATGTACGGCTGCCGACTCCATATCATCGCAATTAATACCATAATTGCCAATCAAGGGATAGGTCATGGTTACAATCTGACCGGTATAGGAGGGATCGGTCAGGATTTCCTGATATCCACTCATCGACGTATTAAAGACCATCTCACCGATGGCCTCACCTCTGCCGGTAAAGGACTCACCTTCAAAAATGGTCCCATCTTCCAAGGCTATCAATGCTTTCATATAATTTTCCTACTCTTCTCCATAAGAGAAATTTTATATCATCCTTGAAGGCTCGTAGAGCCGAGCATCTTGCAAACAGGATTCTGCAAGATCAAGGCATGCCAAAAAATCTTATCCCTGGCATAAGGCTCAAAAATTCCAGAACATAGGTTATGAGGACAAGAAAGAGACGGGGCAAGAGAAGTAGTTTCATATTCCCCTTTTAAATCAGCTCGCAGCTCCTTATTTTTCTAAAAGCGTAAAGCAAAAAGACAAAACCACAATATTTAACCCGGAATGGCATCTCAAGTCAATCAGAATCGGGAAGCAGAAAAGAAAAGCAGCCTGATCATATAACAGAGGAACACCGCAAGGCAGCTTTATAAATTGACAGGCAGCGACACTCATAAATATTTGTTTTTTATTTTAAAGTAAGATATAAGGATATGTTTAATTTTCTAAAGTACATATCCTTATATTTAAACACGCCTCAACACTCAGAGTTACTACCAATAACATTGGCCCCTTGAAATTAGGAGGAATCATGAACAATAATAAAATTATATTTTCAATGTTATTTATTCTTTTTTTAATTCTATCAGGAGAAACACTTATGGCAGAAACGCAATTGAAAGATGGCCTGTACGCCAAATTTATTACCGCCAAGGGCGACATCATCTGTGTCCTGGAATTTGAGAAAACCCCTCTTACTGTAGCCAACTTTGTCGGTCTGGCCGAAGGCACCAAAGAGCTCGGCGGCGGTGCTGGTAAAAAGGGCACCAGGTTTTATGATAATCTGACCTTTCATCGGGTAATACCCGATTTCATGATTCAAGGCGGTTGCCCATTAGGTACCGGCACCGGCGGCCCCGGTTATACCTTCCCTGACGAAATTGATCCCACCCTCAAACACAGCGGCCCCGGTATTCTCTCCATGGCCAATGCCGGACCGGGTACCAATGGCAGTCAATTTTTCATTACTCATATTGCCACACCCTGGCTTGATGGCAAACACACTGTTTTCGGTCATGTTGTTGAAGGGCAAGACGTTGTTAATAAAATTCAGGGCAATGATAAGCTGAAATCAGTCGAAATTATTCGTGTTGGTGCCAAGGCTGCGACCTTCCAGACTGATCAGGCAGCCTTTGACGCCCTGCTGGCCTCTATGGACAAGCGGGCCAGCGAGAAAGAACTGGGTGCCATGGAAGCACAAGTTAAAGAGATCAAACAACGCTGGCCTGAGGCCATCACCACTCCTTCCGGCCTCCAATATATTGTCACGCAGAAAGGAAACGGCACCGAGACCCCATCCGCCGGCACCACAGTCAAGGCCCATTACACTGGTAAACTACTGGATGGCACCAAATTCGACAGCTCTTTAGACCGCGGTGAGCCAATCAGCTTTCCGGTTGGCCAGGGTCGAGTCATCAAAGGTTGGGATGAGGCTTTTCTGACTATGACTAAAGGTGAAAAGAGAGTTCTTATTATTCCAGCGGCCCTTGGCTATGGCCCTTCAGGACGCGGCCCGATTCCTCCTAATGCCACCCTGGTTTTTGATGTAGAACTGGTTGATTTTTAGGTGTCGTTGCTACCGCGAGCAAAGTTTTTCTTGCTCGCTTAGCTTACGACACCTTATGCCGCTTTCACGAAACAGCCAATCCCTTCCGGCTGTTTCGTGAAAGCGGCTTCTAGCAGCTAACCCATAAAACAACAAACGGCCCGTTCCTGCCAGTTCAAACGCCAAAAGGCCCTGTCTGTTTTCAGACAGGGCCTTTTGGCGTTTGAACTGGCAAGCTCCGTCGGTCTTATCAGTATTTTAACCCAACTCTTTCACGTACCAGCTCCATGGTCACGTTAGCTTTGGCCCGCGCCTTATCGGCCCCCTTTCTAAGGATGGCCCGTACCATAGAGGGATCCGCTAAGAACTCAGCCTTTTTTCTTCTGGCCTCGGCAAAATACTCACTGATAAGATCCAGCAATTCAAGCTTGATATAACCATAGGCCGCCCCCCCACCCACATAAAGTTCGCGCACTTCCTGCAACCGGTCTGGCGAAGCAAACAGTTTAAACATGGCAAAGAGATTACACTGATCAGGATCTTTAGGATCCTCCACTGGTGTGGCATCGGTCGCAATGGCCATGATCTTTTTCTTCAGTTCCTTTCCAGCCAGAAAAATAGGGATAGTATTGTCATAAGATTTTGACATCTTGCGGCCATCAAGACCGGGCACAATGGCCGTTGTGGTACTGATAGCCGGTTCAGGCACAACAAAGGTCTCACCAAAAACATGATTAAACTTCTGGGCCAGATCACGAGCCACTTCCAAATGCTGCTTTTGATCCTGCCCGACTGGAACCTGATCCGCCTGATAAAGCAGGATATCAGCTGCCATGAGTACAGGATAGGAAAAAAGCCCATGACTGGCCTCAACGCCATTGGCCACCTTATCTTTATAGGAATGGCAACGTTCAATCAGGCCCATGGGCGCAATGGTTGACAGCACCCAGTAAAGCTCACATACCTCCGGGACATCAGACTGCACCCAGAAAGTACATCTGTCTGGATCGAGACCCAGGGCCAGAAAATCGGCGGCAGCCTCAATGGTACCCATAGCCAGACGATCACGATCATGAACCGAGGTCATGGCGTGCAGATCAACGATAAAAACATAAAGCTCAGAGCTTGCCATCTGAGAGATCATGGTCTGCATCATGCCAAAATAATTACCAATATGCAGCTGACCGGAAGGTTGGATGCCAGACAAAATCTTCATATTAACTGTGAATTATAAATAAACAAAAGGATAAACTTAATAACTTCAGGGACATTGAATCAGATGACACCTTACAGGAAAAATAAAAAAAAAGGGAGGGAGAAATCTTCTTTCTCCCTCCCTTTTTTCGAGCTCTCCTATTAAAGCCGACTGGTCAGTAAAATGATATTTTTATTTTTTATCGTCTTTTACTTCTTCAAAATCAGCATCCACCACATCGTCATCCTTGGGAGCGTCACCAGCAGCACCGCCCTGAGAGCTGTCTCCCTGCTGAGAGGCCTGCGCATACATGAGCTCAGCCAGCTTATGCGAGGCCGTAGTCAGCGCCTCAACCGCGCTCTTTAAGAGCTCAATATCATCGCCGGCAGCGGCAGCCTTAACCTTTTCAATCTCTTTCTCGACATTGGCCTTGGTCTCGGCGTCCACCTTGTCACCAAGATCCTTGAGACTCTTCTGAGTGGCATGAATCATGGCATCGGCATTATTACGGCTATCCACCAGTTCGCGGCGTTTATGATCTTCCTCGGCATGCAGTTCAGCATCGCGGGTCATTTTCTCGATATCCTCCTTGGACAGACCGGAAGAAGCGGTGATCCGGATCGATTGCTCCCGGCCGGTACCCAGGTCTTTAGCCGATACATGGAGGATGCCGTTAGCGTCAAGATCAAAAGAGACCTCAATCTGCGGGACACCGCGAGGAGCCATGGGGATATCAGACAGCTCAAAACGCCCGATGGTCTTATTATCCTGGGCCATTTCCCGCTCACCCTGCAAAACATGGATGGAGACAGCCGGCTGATTGTCAGCCGCCGTGGAGAAGACCTGACTCTTCTTGGTTGGAATCGTGGTATTTTTCTCGATCAGTTTAGTGGTCACTCCGCCCAGAGTCTCAATACCCAGGGAGAGAGGTGTGACATCCAGCAGCAATACATCCTTGACGTCGCCGCCCAGCACGCCACCTTGGATAGCGGCGCCGATGGCCACAACCTCATCAGGGTTGACGCCCTTATGCGGCTCCTGGCCAAAAATCTCCTTGACTTTGGCTTGAACCTTGGGCATGCGGGTCATACCGCCGACCAGGATGATCTCGTCAATATCCTTGGCAGTCAAACCGGCATCTTTCAAGGCTGTACGGCAGGGAGCAACGGTCCGTTCGATCAAATCATCGACCAGACTCTCCAGTTTGGCCCGGCTCAGCTTGATATTCATATGCTTGGGGCCGGAGGCATCAGCCGTAATAAAAGGCAGGTTAATATCGGTCTCCATGGTAGTGGAGAGCTCCATCTTGGCCTTTTCCGCCTCTTCCTTCAAACGCTGCAGGGCCATTTTATCATTGCGCAGATCAATGCCCTGACTCCGGTTAAACTCATCGGCCAGCCAATTGACAATCCGCATATCAAAATCTTCACCACCGAGGAAGGTGTCGCCATTAGTGGATTTTACCTCAAAAACACCATCGCCGATCTCGAGAACAGAAATATCAAAGGTGCCGCCGCCCAGATCAAAAACGGCAATCTTCTCTTCACCTTTTTTATCCAGACCATAGGCCAGAGCAGCGGCGGTCGGCTCGTTGATGATGCGCAGCACATTCAAGCCTGCGATCTTGCCGGCATCCTTGGTGGCCTG
>DIKT01000057.1:0-4749 GCA_002424635.1 Desulfobulbaceae bacterium UBA5611 | reverse complement strand
GGAGTATAACTCTTGCCGTCTACTTCAATATTGGCTGAGCCACCTTTTCCTGACACAATCTTGAAAGGACTGATCTCAACTGATTTTTTGACCTCGGCATCAGTGAAATTACGGCCGATCAGACGTTTAATTGCATACAGGGTCCGCTCGGGATTGGTGACGGCCTGCCGTTTGGCCACCTGTCCCACGATTCGTTCATTATTATCACTGAAGGCTACAATCGAAGGGGTAGTCCGATTACCCTCGACATTGGAAATTACCTTGGGATCGCCCCCTTCCATTATTGCCACACATGAGTTCGTTGTACCAAGATCAATTCCAATTATCTTTCCCATGATTGTATCGTTCCTCCTCTCAAGATGTAATAGAGATCATTTATAACAATGACCATTGCTGTGAAATTGCATTGTTTCGGTTGTTGCACGGATCAACCGTACATAATTTTTCATTGCTGCTAATTCGGTAATAATAATTTCAAAAGCCGATTTTTAAAATGTGCATCAACCTGCTTTTGTCAAGGAAAGCTGCTGCATTTATTCTAAATTTCAGGATGCGGCCTTGCCGGATGAAACAATAACCTTGGCCACTCGTAACAAGCGATCTTTATAATAATAACCTTTTTCGAATTCACTAACTACATGGCTGGCCGGCACCACATCACTTGGCTCCATCACCAGGGCCTCTTGCAGATTGGGATCAAAAGGCCGACCCACACTCTCAATAGCTTTTACTTCAAACTTTTCCAATACAGCCAGCATACTCTTCAAGGTGAGCTGCACCCCTTCTAACAAGGCTGCCAGCTTCTGTTCCGCTGCATTTTCAGCTATAATACCTTGGGCGATTGCACGTTCCAGATTATCAACCACGGGCAACATTTCTCGCAGAATATGCTCACCGGCATATTTCATTGCTGCCTGACGATCCCGTTCCATGCGTTTTTTATAATTGTCAAATTCAGCTACCGCCCGCAGCATCTTATCACGGTACTCAGCTAATTCTGCTTGGGCTGCCGCCAGTTTATCCTCTTCAGGATGCCCTGTGTTCAGGTCGGCAGTTTCCTGCAAGTCTGCAGCAATTTCCTGATCCATCATTACCTGATCTAATTCATCTTCCTGTCCTTTACCCACCTGTTCCTCCATTACAAATATTGTAACATAGCTTCAACAATAGCAAACGAACCCATAATCATGAAATACCTGTTGTTATTGACTTATAATGGCAAAAAACAATAAGTAGCTCATCTTCATTGTCAAGATAGGGAAAAGACTAATAAGTTCTAGTTTCTTTATTTTAGCATAACTAAACAGAAGAGCGTTAGTTAAGAATTTTGGATACTAATAACTTAAAAAGACTTTTTTTCAATCTTCCTTGAGATTTAAGATAAAAGGCAATATAGTGCTAAAAATTATGGCAACTATCTTTTCAGCAATGACGCTATATTACAGCGGAGCAGCAGTATGGATTTTGAACCTAAATGGATAGCGTGGGAAATCACCAGGCGATGTAATCTGAAATGCGTCCACTGTCGCTCTTCTTCCGCACTGGAGGTGGACGGCCATCCCGACTTTCCTTTCAGCGAGGCCACCCGTATTCTCGATGATATCGTATCCTACGCCAATCCGGTCGTAGTACTGTCTGGCGGCGAGCCACTATTACGCAAGGATGTCTTTGAGATCGCCAGATATGGCACTGATAAAGGTTTACGCATGTGTCTGGCCACCAATGGCACACTGGTGACGCCAGAAATCTGTAAGCAGATCAAGGATGCCGGCATCAAAATGGTATCTCTCAGCCTGGATGGGGCCAAACCCGAAACCCATGACAATTTCCGCAATCAGGTGGGCGCCTTTGCCGGAACCATGAATGCAATTCGTCTTTTTAATGAACACCAGATTCCCTTCCTGATCAACTCCTCCTTTACTGCCCGCAACAGGGAAGAGATCCCTGAGATCTATAAACTGGTTAAATCGCTTGGCGCCTCTGCCTGGTATATGTTCATGATCGTCCCGACGGGCCGGGGTGAGGATATCATGGAGGAACTGATACCGGAGAAGGTCTACGATGAAATCCTGGAATGGCATTATCAGGTAGAAAAGGAAGAGGATGAACTGCTGATGCGTCCTACCTGCGCACCTCATTATTATCGAATTGTCAGACAGAAAGCCAAAGAAGAAGGCAGCGTTTTTAAGCGGCGCAATCTGAAATTTTCAACAGGCGGCTCCAAAGGCTGCCTGGCCGGTCAACTTATCTGCCTGATTGATGTTGATGAGAATATCCTGCCCTGCAGCTATTTCCCCAAGTCGGCCGGTAACTTAAAAGAATTGTCATTCAAGAAGATCTGGGAAGATTCAGACCTGTTCCATAAACTTCGTGATTTCAAGGGTTATAAGGATAACTGCGGACGTTGTGAATATGTCAATGTCTGCGGCGGCTGCCGGGCTCGGGCTTATGCCATGACCGGTGATTATCTGGCCCAGGAACCATTTTGCAGTTATGTACCAGGCACCATAATTAAATAGCCCACCCTGCAAGAAGACAATTTGTCGGGCAGAGACATAATGACGCTGCTATTTTCTGTGCATCTCGCAAGTGTTTCGGTCATTTCTGCTCAAAAACATGCAACCTTAACCTCCTAACTTAATTATGAACGATACCTTCCTCAAGGCCTGCCGCGGTGAAAAGACCAGCTACACTCCCATCTGGATGATGCGTCAGGCTGGACGCTACCTCCCTGAGTATCAGAAGATTCGTGGCAATGTCACTTTTCTTGAATTATGCAAAAATCCGGAACTATGTGTAGAGGTAACCCTGCAGCCCGTTGATATCCTGAATGTGGATGCAGCGATCCTTTTTTCTGACATCCTTATTCCCATGGAGGCCATGGGTGCCCCTCTCACCTTCTCGGAAGGACATGGCCCCGTCTTCCCGCAACCCATCCGTGATCAGGCCGCCCTTGACCGCCTTATCGTGCCCGACCCCGACATTCATACCGGCTTTGTAATGGAGACCATCCGTCTGCTGCGCAAAGAACTAAAGGTCCCCCTGATCGGTTTTTCCGGTGCCCCCTTTACCCTGGCCACCTATCTGATCGAAGGCGGTTCGTCCAAGGTCTTCTGGGAAACCAAGAAGATGATGTTTACCCAGCCGGCATTATTCCATAACATGATGGCGAAGATCACCGAGTGCACCAGCCTGTACCTGAAGGCCCAAGCCCGAGCCGGGGCTCAGGCCCTGCAGATTTTTGATTCCTGGGCCGGCGTCCTTGCACCCTGCGATTTCAAGGAATTTGCCCTGCCCTACGTCCAACAAATTATCAGCGATCTGCAGGAAACCGGTCTGCCCATCATCTATTTTGCCAACAACGGGGCCACACTGCTTGATCTCTCTGTTGAATCAGGGGCCAATGTTCTGGGACTGGACTGGCGCATCAATATCGGAGATGCCATAAAAAAAGTAGGTAACAAAGCCGTCCAGGGCAACATTGATCCTTTTGCCCTGTTACTGCCCAAAGACAAGCTGCGCCAGCGAATTCAGAACCTGCTTAATGGGGCCAAAGATGCCCACGGCCATATCTTCAATCTAGGCCATGGCATTCATCAGTTCACGCCGCCGGATCAGGCCAAGATGGCCATTGACGCGGTGCATGAGCTGAGCGCCAGATAATACTCTGACGTTTAAGCTCTCACCCCTACTAAGCACTCAGTTTTTTAAGATAACATCATGTCCAAAGTTGCTGTTCCTTCCGTTACACAGTGTCTGGCCCTGATGGAGCGGTATGAAATGCTTGATAACATCCGGGCCCATTCACTAACGGTGGCCCGGGTGACGGAAGCAATATTGACGGGGATGGCGGAATCCAAGATAGTGGCCGGCATAAGATTGCCGAATCCGGAACTGGTGGTGGCGGGAGCCCTGCTCCACGACATTGCCAAGACCATGTGCCTGGGTTCGGCCTGTGACCATGCTCAAAAAGGACATGATATCTGTCGGGAGCTTGGCTACTCGGCAATTGGCGAGATCGTCCGCGAGCATGTCCGGCTCAAGGACTTTTCAACCGAGCGTTATGCTCAAGGAATATTTTTTGCCCAGGAAATTGTCTATTATGCCGATAAACGGGTCCGCCACGACAGTATTGTCTCATTAGAAGAACGGATGACTTATATCATTGAGCGCTATGGCAACAATGATCAACAGCGCTACCAGCTGATCCATGAAAATTTTCAACGGTGCCGGACTCTGGAAAATCACCTTTTCACCTGCCTGAGTTTTAGCTCTGATGAACTGGCAGCCCAGGTTTCCGCAACAGCATGGCCTTTAAGATAAAAAAGAAAGATTATTCCGCCCACAGGCCCAACAGCTCTTGAATTCCTTTTTGGGCCAGAGCAGTCATCTGCAGAAATAAGTCATTACTGAAAGGCGCCCCTTCAGCTGTGGACTGGATCTCAATCCAGTGATTATCACCACGCATCACAAAATTGGCGTCTGCTTCGGCCTTAGAATCCTCATTGTAATCCAGATCGAGAAGTGGCACTCCTGCCACAATTCCTACAGAAATGGCGGCTATCGGCATTATTACCGGCATGGCGGCCAGTCGACCATCGGCAGCCATGCCGGCTAAAGCTGCCCGGAGAGCAAGGGCTGCCCCGGTAATGGCAGCGGTCCGTGTGCCGCCATCGGCATTCAGGACATCGCAGTCAACCCGCAGGGTTCTTTCTCCCAATAAAGTCAGATCAACCATCATCCGCAGAC
>DIKT01000047.1 GCA_002424635.1 Desulfobulbaceae bacterium UBA5611 | reverse complement strand
TTTTACTACCGGTGGCTCTGGTCTTTGTTGCCGGGCAGGCTCAACCTGACGGACCGGAGCCTTATCCGGAGGATTAATTACAGCAGGGGCCGGTCTTTCCCGCTCGGCCGGCTTGACCTGAGGTCTCTGGCCGCGGTCGGTCGGGGTGAACTCACGGACGGCAGGCCTTTCTCTCTCAGCCGGCTTAACTGCCGGTGGCGCTGGTCTCTCCTGCCGGGCAGGCTCAACCTGACGTTTTTGACTTCTGTCGGTAGGGCTGACTTCCATTGGAGCAGTTTTTTCCCGCTCGGCCGGTTTGACCTCTGGTCTTTGGTCGCGATCGGTCGGGGTGAACTCGCGAGCGGCAGGTCGCTCTGTCTCTGCCGGTTTCAGTTGCGGTCTTTGGCCTCGTCCGGTAGGCCCATCGCCAGGAGCAGGTTTTACCCGTTGTGCAGGCTCCATCTGTCGTATCTGGCCTCTGTCGGCAGGAAGGCCTTCAGGGACGGCAGGCCTTACCCGTTCTATCGGCTCACGTTTTTGAATTCTACCGGCAGGCCCGTCTTCCGGGGCTGGTTTTAGCCGTTGTGCAGGCTCCATCTGTCGGGTCCGGCCTTGGTCGGCAGGAGCAACTGCCGGGGCAGTACCTTTCGGAATCTCACCAGGCTTGACCTGTTGAATCATGGGCTGGCCCTGACCCGGCTTTTTCGGGGTTGTCACACTCTTTATCGGTAATGATTTCCGCTTATCACCAGGATTAAAGACTGATTTATCCTGATCCTTTATAAGCGGCCGTGCTTGTTTTATTTTCTCCACCTGCAGATTCCTGACTGGCTGGGGCGGCAGCTGGTCACGCTTAATCTGTTTGGTCGTGGGAAAGTAATTGGCCTTGGCCGGTTTAATATCAGGAGTACCGACACTGATATTATCCCTGACGAATATTTTTTCCTGGATGACGTTTTTATCGACTTTCACAATGGTCGGTGAATTCGTATTAAAAGTATCACGATTGACTACGGTCACGGCATTGTTAATAGTGACGTTTTTATAAACATTAGTAATATTGACCTGGTTAATATTGACATTGGTAATATTTACGCTGTTGCGACCGTAATGACCACGGCCGTAATATATATCCTCCGGCGCCAGTGGGACCCAGGCGACATAATCCGGGGTTCTGACCCAGCAGACATAGCCCGGACTCCAGTAGACCTCTCTGGTCACCGGCGGCACCCAGAACCAGCCGATATTGACGCCAAAGCTCCACCGGCCATAATGGTAAGGCGCCCAGCCCCAGGATTCAGTGCCGACCCAGACATAATCACCTCTCCTCCAGACCCAGCGACCATCCCGGTATGGCGTCCAGCTGATGCCGATATCGACCGTGGGCGTCCAGACATAGCCGTAATCCGGAACTTGCACCCACCGGCCGCTATTATCAAAATCATGCGAATAAGTACTGAGCTCAGCGGGAAGATAACGGGAACTTTCGCCTCTGACGGCATAGAGCCCCTCATGTCTTTCTTTATTCCACCTTTCCCAGTCATCCGGTGAGCCCATCGGCGCAACCGCGCCGGTGGTATTTTGGCCCAAAGAGAGCATCTCTCCGGCGTTAATTCTGGTATTGCCGATATTATTTTCGGTTTCCACGTAGCCCTTATGGACCGTTACATCAGTATAAAGCTCCGACATATCAATTCTAAATATCGCATTTTCAAAGGCTCGGGTGGAGGCATCAGGGGTATCGACCTGAATGACCGACCTTCTTGACGGGGCATCATAAAAAACAAAGGCATAGCCCTGTGATAGATAAAATTGCGAAGAATCCTCATCCATCGACAGGATCTGCAGCGCTGAACCTTGATCGAGTCGGATATATGACCCGCTGTTAAGCTGCAGTTCCACCCTGCTGTTCTCCGGGACCCAAATCTGGTCACCTTCAGCAAGCGGTGTATTGATAGCGGCATAACCCCAGTCTCCCGCCTCCGGCGTCTTTAACTGCACGTCTCCCTCGATCAGACTTATCCGCATATAACCAAGATCGGCAGATACGGCATAACCAGGCACAAAAAGAAACACCAACACAAGCACTACTGTTTTTATCATTTTATTATCCTCCATCACATGTGATAGGAAAGCATATTTGAAACCTGCAGAAACTGAAAAAAGCATAAAACATATTTGTTATTAAAATGTCGTCACCAACTCCACTATACTTTAATTATATAACCATCAACCTGATTATAAACTATTTCCAACATAAAATAATAAAATTTCTTATATCTTCTACTGTAGAGTTCTCCGCCAATATATGCACAAGAACTGCAGTTAGTTACCAAGCAACTTGAGCCGGCAAATTTTATAAATCGCCTTTTTTGATAAACTATGAAATAATTTTCTTATGAAGAGTTATTTATCTCTGCAATCTCTTCAGCTTGTATTGAGGCACCCTTATGATTATGCCTGGCGTAATAAGCATCGGCAATTACTTAACAATTAAGGCAAGGAGGAGAACATGGGACTCGACATGGCAATCAGTTCAGCGGTAAAATGGGATGCGCCCACTATTGAGCTTGCAGACAGTCTACGATCAGCCATCAAAAAAATGATCGCCAACAATACCTCGGTGTTGGTTGTGATAAGCAGCGATGAAATAATTGGCGTGGTCACCAACATGGATCTTATTCGTTGTCTTGCCCGAGGCGACGATTTCGATCATGCCACCGTCGCCAATTTCATGTCTTGCTGCGGCATTATCACCACCAGGAAAATAACAACAGCCTGTATTCAACTCGATGAAACCAAAAGCGTCCAGGATGCCATTGGGCTAATGGATCTGGCCGGCGTTCATCATCTGCTTGTGGCCGGGGCTCAAGGTGTCGGTATTATTTCCATCCAGGACCTGCTGCGTCTGGCTATCGACTAAAGGGGCATAGCTGTTGCCGCAGGATTACCCGCTATAGCTGTTTATTATAAGGCACAGCCATGGCGTCACTATTCTGCGCCTCATCCCAGCCTGGGTTTCAATCTTTCCTTATAAGCCTGAGCCTTCCCTAACGGCTTGGCCCTCATCTTTTTTTCACCATCCTGTTTATTTTCAATGCTTCTATATGACCGCTTAAGTATAATAACCGGTCATTCACTTTTACAGAGGAGTCTTGCCCATGATTCGCGTCGGCATTCTTTCAGATACGCACATGAATAACTGTACCGATGAATTTCGCCGCCAGGTAGAGATGATATTTGCCGAATGCAGCATAATTATTCATGCCGGAGACCTTACTGATATCTCCGTCCTTAATGCCTTCAGCGGCAAGGAAGTCCATGCGGTGCATGGCAATATGTGCAACAGCGGGACCCAGCAACTGCTGCCGATCAGCAAACTGCTCACGATTGGCGGCTACCGCATCGGCCTCTATCATGGAGCCTGGGGTCCGCGGCCCACCATTGAAGAACGAGCCTGGGCCTTGTTTCCCAAGGCTGACTGTATTGTCTATGGCCACAGCCATAAGGCGGTCTGCCATCGAATCGGGGACGTACTGTTCATTAATCCCGGCACTTTTCAGAGTACCGGTCCGCACGGGGCGGCCGGGACCTATGCCATTTTAGAGATCGACGACTCTGCTAACGGCCCAACAGCCAATAATGGCATGCACGCCGCCATTCATGAAGTCCAGCGACTGTCCTGATTTAACGAAATTCCATGACCCAGGCTATTAAAATCACCCCCATGCTACAGCAGTACCTTGAGATTAAACAGGGATATCCGGATGCCATTCTCTTCTACCGGATGGGGGATTTTTATGAGATGTTTTTTGAGGATGCCATCGTCGCCTCCAAGATCCTCGGCATTGCCCTTACCAGCCGCAACAACAAGGATGAAGCCAATAAGGTGCCTTTATGCGGCTTTCCCTATCACGCCGCTTCCACCTATCTGGCCAAGCTGATCAAAGCCGGACACCGGGTGGCCATCTGCGAGCAGATTGAAGATCAGGCAATGGCCAGGGATGGTCAAGTGTCGCACGCTCCAGGGATGGATAAAGAGCGACCGCTGGCCAAAGGCATCGTCAAACGCGAAGTGATACGGGTGGTCTCGCCGGGGGTGGTTACTGATGCCCAGCTGCTCGATGACAAGAGCAATCTCTATGTCGCGGCCATCAGCCGGCAGGAACTGGCCAAGGCCGTGACCTATGGCCTCAGCTTCCTTGATCTCTCCACCGGCGAATTTCTGGTAGGAGAATTCCAGGATGATTCGGCGGCCGGCGATCTTATTTTAGACCAACTGACCCGCATGGCCCCGGCGGAACTGCTGGTCAGCCATGAGCAAAGCAAGCTCCTGACCGCTCTGTTGCAGACGGCGCAAACTTTATTGCCGGGACTCTGCATCACGGAGCGGGCAGAGACACTATTTCACCGGCCCAGCTGTGAGGAGCTGCTGACCGATCATTTTCAGGTGCTGAATCTGGCCGGTTTTGGCTGCGGGGCCATGCAGCAGGGGATAATCTGTGCCGGGGTCCTGCTGGACTACATTCGTGAAACCCAAAAGACCGAGCTCGATCATATTGAAGTGTTGCGGCCCATTGATCTGGCCGCCATCCTCCAGATTGACGAGTCCTCCCGCCGCAACCTGGAGCTGACCCAGAC
>DIKT01000055.1:671-4308 GCA_002424635.1 Desulfobulbaceae bacterium UBA5611 | reverse complement strand
AGAGGATGGTCGTCTGGCTGGACAGATGGAGAAAGTCAGGATCAGATTGTAGGAAATGCCCATTTGTCAAGCCTGACCCCGTCTCCCCTTTTTTATCCCCCCCGGAACTCCCGCCGAATCCGCGCCGGCCGCGACTGACAATTTTTGTCAGTCGCGGCCGCAGAGGGGCACTCTTGCCTGACATTCTGGCTGTAAACTTCCAGGATACCCTACCTGTAAAAAACTCACTGACGAGAATGATTCACCATTCCGGCATCTTGATCCTGGTGAATATTTTTTTTGACAAATGGCATGAATTGTGAAATGGTAGTCATAACGATGTTCAGCAATTAATGGACAGCCTGTCCACCACGAAGCACCCTTTAACCACACCCTGAAGGAGGGGAACAATCATGATGAAACAGTTGAGGACATTACACAAAGACAGCCAGGGCTTCACCCTGGTGGAGTTGATGATCGTTGTTGCCATTATCGGTATTTTGGCGGCCATCGCTATTCCGCAGTTTGCCGCCTACCGGATGCGTGGATTCAATGCGGCAGCAATTTCTGATTTGAGAAATTGTGCGACAACTCAAGAGGCTTTATTTGCAGATACTCAAGGCTATGGTTCTCCTGTAGCTGCAGTAGCAGTTTCAGCGCCAGCTGCTGCAGTTGCTGGTCCTGTAGTGCTTGCTGCTGGGCCACTACCAGCCGCGACTGCTATTGTAGCTGGGGCTTATATTTATAACGCCTTAGGAGCTCAAGGGTTTGCCGTCAGCAATGGCGTTGTTTTAGGCGGGACAAATTCAATAACGGCTGCACCAGTTATAGCTGATTCGTATGTGCTCGTGACTAAACATACACAGGGCGATAACGAGTATGGTCGTGACTCAGACAGTAGCGCTGTATTTCGTGCGCCTCATATCCAGGCTACCGCATTGTTGGGTACCGATATTCCTGCTTCACTTGTGGCAACAGCAGCTACTCCTGTAGATTTGGTTGGAACTGTAGGTGCAGCAGTAGGTCCCTGGACAGCGATGTAGAGAATTGAAGTTTCATTAATATCATACTGCAGTCAAAAGCAAGGCCGGGTTATCACTCGGCCTTGCTTGCATTATCATGTTGCAGGGGTCTAGTTGTAGTCTCTTGTAATCATGATGACCAAACGAAGTCGGACCAAATCAACCACCTGATTGTACTCTTGTTGTTCTGAATAACCCGCTCTCTTTAAGTCTTAAAGCCACCTTTTCACAGCCCAAAAGAACCGTCCAAGTCCCAAAACGCAAATTGTTATAAACCAACAACAAGCCGAAGGGTAGATTCGTAAAGCAGAGAAATCCCCTCAGTTCAAAGTTGAAAAATTCGGGAAAAATTCGGGGGAAAAATTCGGGACACTCCCCTATTCTCATAGCAAGGGAGAGAGGGGCTGGTCTTGAAAGATAACTTCTAACAAAAAAGAGAAATCAGGGTCAGGCTTGACAAATGGGCATTTCATTCACTCTCATCCTAACCTTCTCCAACTATCCACCTAGACGACCATCCCCGGGGCATCATTTTTGTAATCGAGAAAAAAGGGACGGATTTTTTCAACAATTACCGCCAGATCAAGAACAAAAAATAACTAAAATATTGACTTGCTTTCCCCTCCCTGCTACCATCCTCCTATCTCGAACCATCCAGAAACAAGCACCACTTTCGTTCCTTTTACTTGCCCGTTATAAAAAATAAAGATTGTCGGATGATTCCTGGGGTCCGCCAGCAGCACCTATGACCAAATCCTGACAAGAACATTCTTCCCCGGCAAGCATCGCCATCACCCATAACAACTGTGTCCCCATCGCCCATGATCATCTTCCAGACTGTTTCCAAGATCTATGCCAAGGAAATCGGCGCCCCGGCCCATACCGCCCTGGCCGGTCTCTCCTTTTCTGTTGCCAAAGGTGAAACCCTCGGCCTCATCGGCGCCAACGGCGCCGGCAAGTCGACCAGTATCAAGCTGCTGATGGACTTCATCCGGCCGGATACCGGTGCCATCCACCTTTTTGACGGCACGCCCGGTACGCCCCATATCCGTAAAAAGATCGGCTATCTGCCGGAGACCGCCAATTTCCCGGCCAATCTCACGGTGCGTGACCTGCTCCGCTTCACCGGCACGACCTGCGATATTCCTCCGGCTATCCTGGCTGAGCGCAGCCGGGAATTGCTGACCCTGCTCGACCTCTGGGAGGTGCGGAGCCGTCCCTTGCGTACCTACTCCAAGGGCATGCAGCAGCGGGCCAACTTCGCCATCGCCCTGATCAATGATCCCGAGCTGCTGATCCTTGATGAACCGATGAGCGGCCTCGACCCCATGGGCCGCAAAAAGATCATCGATCTCATCGGTCAACTGAAAGAAGCGGGCAAGACCATCCTCTTCTGCTCCCATATCCTTGAGGATGTGGACCGGCTGGTGGATAATGTCCTGCTCCTGCACAAGGGCAAGAAACTGTTCCACGGAACACCCGGCGAGCTGGCCACCACAGAAGGCACGGCAACCATGGCCGAGGCCTTTGTCAGCCGGGTCCATAAGGAGGAAGTCCATGCGTAGCTCAATGGGCCGCATCAGCGCCCTGGCCCGTCTCATCATCCTCGACGGCCTGCGCCGTCATGCCCTGATCGGCCTGGTCCTCTTTGCCTTGGCCGGTACCACCGGTGGTCTGCTGTTCTTCGACTTTATCCCCCGCGATATCGGCCGAGCCACCAATGATTTTCTCTTCTCCCTCACCTGGCTGACCGGCTTCATCTTCCTGCTCTTCCACGGAGTGCAGGTCATGGCCTGGGACACGGAACGGGGCTCGCTGCACACCTTTCTGGCCCGGCCCATCTCCCGCACCGAATACGGGCTGGCGCTCTATGGTGGGCTGGCCGTGCTGCTGCTGGCCCTGAATGTTATTCTCGGGGGGTTGGGCTGGGGGATACTGAATTTTATCAGGGGCTCGGTCGACGCCGCCTCTTACTTCCAGCACCTGTCACTGCCCTTTTTCCTGCTGGCCGCGGCCGGTCTTTTCTGGATTCAGATGATGATCCTGGCCGTTATCCTGCTGTTCTCCAGCGCCGTGCGGGGCAGCTTTCCGGTCCTGCTTTTGACCCTTTGTTATTATTTTATCTGTACCGGCCTGCCGGTGGTCAGGGAATCATTCAAGCAGAAGGGCAGCGCCGGCTCCGGCCAGTTTGTTGATTCACTCTGCAAGTGGCTGACGACGATCTTCCCCGATTTCTCCTGGCTTGATTTCAAGACCCTGGCCGCCTCCAGTGACGCCATTCCTCTGCCGGCTCAACTGGTGCTGCCCTTTATCCAGGCGACACTGTATATCGTCGTTGTCCTGTGGCTGGCCTGCGCCATCTATAAACGGCGGGACCTGCAATGAAGATGGCGCGCTCACTGCTGCTGGCCGGAATTGTTCTGCTCTACGGCTGGTTGTTTACCCTGCAGGAACAAAGGGGTGAAGAGCGGCAAGGCTCACTGACCATGGCCCTGCCGGTCGGCTTCTATAAAATTGCCGCCGGTTATATGCAGCAACTGGCCGCCGAAATGCTCTTTATTCGCACCAGTGTCTTTTTGGGCGGCGTGCCACCCGGCACCCCGGCCGCCACCTACGAGGAGCCCCTGGCAAATAAC
>DIKT01000055.1:0-662 GCA_002424635.1 Desulfobulbaceae bacterium UBA5611 | reverse complement strand
GCTCTACCCCCGCTTTATCGACCCCTATTATTTCTGCCAGGCCTTTCTGCCCCCTATTTCGCCGGAGGCTGCCGCCAGGGCCGGTACGATTTTTGAGACAGGTATTGCAGCCTATCCCGACGATCTTATCCTGCGCTTCTTTTACGGGACCAATTTCTTTCTGGCCATGAACGAGCCGCTCAAGGGCGCTGCGGCCTTTGGTGAGGCCGCCAAGCTGCCGGACGCCCCTCCCCTGTTCGGTCATCTGGCCGCCCTGCTCTCTGCCCAAGGCGGCGACATCACCGCCGGCCTGATCTCGTTGCAAACGATGCTGGCCGCCGAACAGGATGAGACGGTGCGCGCCCGCTATGAGGAGGAAATTGTAATTTTCGAACAGGCCCTGGAGGTGCAGAAGGGTTTGAATGCCTACACCAGCAAATATGGCGCCGCACCCAAGGCCCTGGAGCAGCTTGCCCCGGAGTTTATCGCCAGTATCCCGGACATCAGGGATTCTTTTGAACTGGTATATGACCCACCCAACCTCCACCTGCAACGCCCCGACCAGAAGAAAAAGACGGAATCCGGCATCCCTTGGAAGTGAGTAAAATTCGGCAGAATAGTAGGAAAAAAAACATTGCCAGACAAAATGGATTAGCTGGGGAAGCCAAGGGGACGTTGTTGAC
>DIKT01000016.1 GCA_002424635.1 Desulfobulbaceae bacterium UBA5611 | reverse complement strand
GGCCCCCAGCAATGGGGGCCTTCTTTGTGCCCAAAACGTCCAATCACATTCAACAAGTTGAAAGATAGCACAATTACAAAAAATTACCAATTATCATATTTCGGCAAAATTTTATCTTGACAGGGTGAACGGCTGTCTGGTAAACAGTTATCAAGTTTTGATAATGCCGCAAGGGGAAAGGGGGGGCAAATGGGGAAGTCAAAGACCATCGCTTTTAAGGTCACAGAGGAAAAGCTGGCAGAGATCGGGAAGGAAGCCGAAAGACGGGGCCAGACCATAGCAGGGCTGGTTAGGCAGTTTGTTTACGAGTCACTGGAAAAAGCCGCTTAACAAAAAGCCCCCTGGCAGCGGGAACTGACCAGAGGGCGACAACAAACACAGCGAGGTAATTATGACACAGCAGCTTGCAGTTTTCAACTACCACGGCTTGACAGTGCGGACCATCGACGTTGACGGAGAATTATTCTTTGTCGCTGGAGACGTTGCAGAGGTGCTTGGCTACAGCACCAACCCTTCACGACTTTTCAGCCATGTTCCAGACGATTGGAAGGGTGTGCATCCGATACACACCCCAGGCGGTAAGCAGGAAATGCTTACACTTTCAGAGCCGGGACTATTCTTTTTCCTCAACCGTAGCGACAAACCGGCAGCATTACCTATGCAGAAATGGGTAGCCGGAGAAGTCCTTCCATCCATCCGCAAGACCGGCGGATATTCAATGCAACCTCAAGAGTTGATCGCCAGGGCGGTCATTGAAGCCCAAAAGCTGATTGATCACCAGACCGCACTGATTGCCGAAATGAAGCCCAAGGCTGACTTCTTCGACACCGTAACCGGCAGCAGTGATGCCGTAGACATTGGCACCGTGGCAAAGGTGCTGAACTGCGGCATTGGCCGGACCCGCCTTTTTTCATTCCTTCGTGACAAATCCATTTTGCAGGACAACAACCAACCATATCAGCGGTACATCGACGCCGGATATTTCCGGGTAATTGAATCGACCTACAACAAGCCGGACGGGTCAACTCACGTCAGCTTCAAAACAGTCGTGTACCAGAAGGGCGTGGACTACATCCGTAAGCGGCTGGCTAAGTCTATCGAGTCCGGTGAGTTCAAAGAGGCCGCGTAATGACCCTGGACCGTGACGACATTAACGCCATTGCCGACGCGGTATACGACCGGCTGCAACGTGCCGAGTCGATCAAGCTGGACGCTCAATACGCCGCATCGCTGGACCTGGACGAACTGAAACGCCGGAACCACCAGAAGATGATCGAAGAGAACAGACGAAGGAGGGCCAGGAAATGACTGACTACAAATCAAAGCGCAACCAGCTTATCAGCATGGAAAGCGACCCGATCAGGGACAGCAACCCGATTGCCACGTTGGCCGCGCTGGTCGGTATCTGCTGCATCATTGTTGCGCTGATTGTGTCGTGCGCTGATTCTATCGACCGGACGCTTGACAATCAGGCAAAGCACAACGGCGCCCCGCAGGCTTTCCGCAAGCAGTCGCCAAGTCATGAGCAAATGTGGGCGCTGGACCACCTAACGGCAGTTTCAAAGGTGGCCCATGCTGACCGCTGCATAGGAGAATGAACTGTGCAACGGGTAAAAGGCGACAAATGGTTTGTTTGTGAGTGTGGCAACATTATTGATCCTCGGGCTGGCAAGCATCCATGTGGTTTTTATCAAGATGATAGGGGCTGTATTGAGCCGCACTGTTGTGAGTGTGACAAAAATATTCACAAAGATTTTTTAAGGTATGGACTGGCGAGTCTAGTTACTTATTTAAGAGTTAAGTATCCACGTGAAGCGATGCATATCCCAGTGGATAAGATATACCAAAGATATTTACGTATTGTATCAAGACAAATCGGTCTTATTGATAAAGCCACAATTGAAGTCATAAACAAAAGATTCCATCAAAAAAGGTTGTCATGTGGTGACACTAATTTAGGTATAAAATTTATGCCTATATTTGATGATTGCATTTATCACCCTGAATTAAAAAGAGTTAGAACTATTAGAGGATTGTTTTCTGACGGTTTTATAGATGAAAATCAAATGGCAAACGCATATTATATTTTACGCACTGAAAGGATACTTAAAAATGAGCTTAATAAATCAAGAGTTGTTAGAGTTAAGAGATCTCGCGAGGAAAGTTCTAACAGGAGAGGTAGACCTCGCAAAAGTTGACACACTGATAGGAATATACTCACAAACAGCTAAAAGAGAGAATTTGCTTTTTCAGATTGCGGCCCATGCGGAAAAGAATGGCAAGGCTGATAAGTCATGGCGCAGGCTTAACGACATGAACCTTATCAGTGAAAACGCAGCAATAAATATAGAAACGAAAGGCAACCAGGTTTTCAAATGTCCTGAACAGGGGTGGAATATTATTGATCGAGAAAACTGTCTTGATTACAGCGGGAGCTTAGAAAATATAGACAGGTGCCAGAACTGCAACCACTTTTCTATCACCCGTAAGCAGATTTGTTCAGCAATTGGACACCAGGGAGTACAGCCATGACCTGCCCAAGATGCAACGGGTTCCTGCATACCGCTCAAGACGAAATGAAGCCAGATCAGGGCGACGTTGCCGAACTATCCGCCGCCGATTGCATCAAGTGCGTCAACTGCGGCCACCGGATATATCCGCAGATCGTGCCAGCGGTGCCGTTCGACAAGGGCATGATCTTGCCAAAGCAGGACATGAAGGGATCAAAGCCAGGCCGCAGACTGTCACACGTTGAACTGATGCAGAAATACTATCCCAGCATTAAGGCCATGAGGAAGGGCAAGAACCCTACAAGTTGGGCATCAATAGCAAGTCTTATTTCAACAGCCGAGGGCGTGAAGATCACCGGGGAAACCGTGGCGAAGTATTTCAAAGAAATCCACCAGCAGCACAAGGTGAAGCGAGGCCCCCGGATATGAAATCACCATGCAGGGATTGCGACGAACAAGACTACAAGGCCCGCTGTTTCGATTCCTGCAAGCTGATAATCGAGTTCAGGCAATGGCTTGACCGGCAGCCAGACGGCGTACCGGC
>DIKT01000072.1 GCA_002424635.1 Desulfobulbaceae bacterium UBA5611 | reverse complement strand
CATGATCATGAAAACGTCTTTCCGAAAAAAGTATCAACTTATGGGCCGATAACGACGGTAAGACGCCTGCGGCAATCTCCTTATCTGGAATTCGTGGACATGGAAAATGTTATGCATTTTAAAACTTTTGACTGGCCCAACCAGGAACTCTACCTTTTTAAGGTTAAAGACCATGTTCCTGCTGAAGTAGAAAACGAGGTGACTGATTGGTATGGTATGCCCTATTTTTATGGTGTCAACAGTCGTCTGCATCAGGAAACAGGGAAGATTGTCGAGGATAAAGAAATTGACAGGCAGGTCTTCGCGGCTACTGCCGGAAAGAATAAGCCGGGTTTCTTAATCTATGGACCATATGATCTTTATTCACCAGGAAAATATCGTTGTTATTTTATGATTCATACAGATGGAGAGAGCGAGGAGGATATTGCCAGGATCGAAGTAGCCAGTGTGGTTGAGAACGGAGATCAGGTTGTTCTGGCGCAGGCAGAGGTCAAAGGTGAGCAGGGCGATAGTCTCTACCGGAAAATGTATCTTGATTTTTCTATCGCCGAGAAAGCTAAAATGGAGTTCCGGGTTTACTACTATGGGAAGGGCAGTGTGCGCCTTGAACAGATAGCCATCTACCCAGCGGATAACGATGTACCGCTCAACTTTCTTGAAGCAGCAAAGATGGTTGGCGACACAGGACAGTTGATGCTGGAAAAGGAGGCGTCAACGGGCAAAGTTGTTGAAGCTATAGTCGGGGAAAGCAAACAGGGGAAAATGGTGTACGGTCCTAATCGCACATACGGTAAAGGACAGTATAAAGCGCGTTTTTATCTGCGAACGAAAGGCGCGGATCATTTAAATAAAGCAGATATTGCTGCAGCCTTGTCAGTTACTGATGAACACGACTTGATCATCTTCGCTCAGCAAAATATCACTGTCAGCGAGCTCAATGATAATGCCTTTACAGGAGTTGATATCGAATTTGTCTTAACTCGTGATGAAGAGCTCAGCTTTCAGGTGGAATTTACCGGCAAGGCCAGCCTGCAACTTGATGGCATTGAAGTTATACGTAATTGAAGTCAGGTTGTAACCCTGTCGAGATCTTATGGCCATGGCGCACAGAAGAGAGTGGGTAGATTACGGAAAGGGCATCGGCATCATTCTGGTGGTTTATGCCCATCTTTTAAGCAGCGGCTATCATGCCGGACTGCCAATTCAGGAGCATTTTTTTTCTCTCTCAGACAGTATCATCTATAGCTTCCATATGCCCTTATTCTTTTTTCTCGCCGGCTTCCTGGTGGAGCAGAGTTACAATAAGAGAAGGGCCAGGGAGTTTGTCGGCGACAAGATCAAATTTCTGGTCTACCCGTACCTGATCTGGTCTTTTCTGCAGGCCATCAGCGAATTATTGTTTGCAGGTCATTCTGCAAGAGGTGTTACTGCTGCTGATCTCTGGGCCATTCCTTATCTACCCTTGGCCCAGTTCTGGTATTTATATGCCCTGTTATGGATGTATGTGATCTATGCCTTGTTGCGTCATTGGAATAAATTCACATATGCAGCCCTGCTGGTAATTGCTGCTCTATTGTTTTATTTCCCCATCAAGTCGGAGATACTGGCCCTGCAGGGCTTTTCTACTGGATTTATTTTTTTTGTCGTGGCGGTATTGATAAAAAAATACAACGGCGGGCTGGAAAATTTAACCATTTCACCATGGATTATTATCGGTCTGCTTGTTAGTTTGTTGGTAGTGGGAGTCTATATTTTCGAATACCGCATCGAACCCGCTCGCTTAACCAATGGCCTTCATCCCTTTTATTTTTTGTTACTGGCCGCTCTCGGGATAGCCTTTTGTCTCAGCCTTGCCCAGTTGCTGGCCCGGAAAAAATGCTGTCAAGTGGTGCAGACTCTTGGTATCTATTCCTTGCAGATTTATCTGGTGCATATGTTGGCCGGTGTGGGGACAAGAGTCATTCTCCGCCATTTTTTGCATCTGGAAGATCCGTTCATTCATATGATAATAGGGGTCGGGGCCGGATTGTTCGCTCCTGTCATGTTATATAAAATTGCCCGGCAGATGGATTTTCCCTATCTGTTTGCACCTGGCAGGGCTCACCATAAGTCGTTAAAGGTAATTACCTGAACCATAGAATGATATTAGTAGATGCCCATGTCCATGTATATGACTGCTTCGATATTGATCTGCTGCTTGATTCGGCCCTCCATAATTTTCAGGAGGTCGCCAAACAATATGCCCTTGGCGACTCATCTTTATCGTATGTGCTCCTGCTCACTGAAGGACCACAAGAGAGCTGGTTTCAGGGCCTGGCGTTAAAACTGGCGGCCAGGCAACAGTGTCAGATAACAGCACAATGGACTGCCCGAGCTGGTACCGATGAAAACTCGCTGCTGGTGGTGCATAACTATTGTCCAGAGCATCAGATCCATATTGTGGCCGGTCATCAAGTGGTGACGACAGAAAAGATAGAGGTCCTGGCTCTTTTTGTGAAGCAGGATCGCCTCAGTGGTTTATCTTTGCCTGACACTGTTGCCGGGATTCAGCAATTAGGCGGTATTCCGGTACTGCCTTGGGGCGTGGGTAAATGGCTGGGGAAAAGAGGAAAGATTGTGGAGGAATTTATGCTGAATCCTGACCATGGTAACCTGTTTTTAGGTGATAACGGCGGTCGTCCCCAGTTCTGGCCAACTCCTAATCACTTTCATTTGGCCCAAAAAACAGGTATGGCGGTCCTGCCCGGTAGTGATCCCTTACCCTTGGCCGATGAAGCTTCACGTGTGGGGAGCTTTGGTTTTTTTTTAGAGGACAATGGTCTTGCAGCTGAATCGCCACCAACCTATCTCAAGAAAGCTTTGTTATCATCAAGATTAACAATTTCGCCTTTTGGTAGTTTACAGAAGAGTCGACTTTTTTTCGCCAATCAGATACGGCTGCGCCGTCTTTTCTGAACAGTAAGAAGCAGATAACAGATGATCCGTGATATCAAAAAACTGAGCGCAGATATTTTAGATGTCCTGGTGGTGGGAGGGGGCATCCATGGGGCCACGATTGCCTGTCATGCTGCCAAGGCCGGTTATCATACTGCCATTATTGATAAAAATGATTTCTGCAGTGCAACGTCAGCCAATAGCCTGAAGATCTTGCATGGTGGTTTAAGATATCTGCAGCATCTTAATATCAAGAGGATGCGGCATTCCATTACTGCCAGAAGAGAGATGATGCAGCTTGCTCCTCATCTGGTCGAGCCTCTGCCCTGTCTGATGCCCCTTTATGGTAAAGGCCTGCGCGGCAAAAAGGTCATGCAGGGCGCACTTTTTCTCAATGATAGTATAGGATGGGATCGCAATCTTGACCTGCCCGCAGCCCTGCATATTCCCAGAGGACATATCATCTCCAAACAGAAATGCCTGGAAGTAATATCTGGTTTGCCGACAGAAGAACTGCATGGAGCCTCAGTCTGGTATGATGTGCTGGCGGTGAATACGGAAAGACTGGTGCTGGAGTATATTTTAGAAAGTGTAAATCATGGTGCCCAGGCGGCCAATTATGTGGAGGCCACAGCAATTGAAAAAGGAGCCGATGACCTTTACCATGTGACTGTTGTTGATAAGATCAGTCATCAAACATCCCACATAAAAACACGGTTTGTGGTGAATGCCTCCGGACCATTATTTGAAGACCATTTGCATAGCCCTCGACAGAGTGTCAGCAAACAAAAATGGGCGCTAGCCTTGAATATAGTCTCCAGAAAGAAAATTTTTGCCGACTATGCCGTGGCCCTGGAAGGACAAAGCAGCTATGAAGATAAGGACGCCCTGCTCAAGCGGGGCAAGCGCCTTTATTTTTTTGTCCCCTGGCGGGGTTATACCATGATCGGCACTGATTATGAGGCCGGTAGTATCCATCCGGATTGTCTCCAGATCAAAAGCGACATGATCCATAAGATGGTGGCTGAAATTAATGCCATCTACCCGCCAGCCCGGCTGACATATGAAGATATCTCTTTTTACCATGTCGGTTTGTTGCCCAGACATGACAAAGCAGACGAGAGTAATATTCAATTGGAGAAAAACTCGACTTTTTGTGAGCACAAGGGGAGTCACTTCAGCAGGTTGCTCTCCGTTAAAGGCGTTAAATATACTACTGCTCCCCATATTGCCAATCAGATTGTTGGTTTTCTAAAAAAACAATGGCCGGTCACGAGCCGGGGCAAACAGAGTGAAGCGTCCTTTCTAAATGGGCCCTGGCCTGTCAATGACACGGTCGTGCAGGCCATGCTGGAAGAAAAGTACGGCCGGCGGGCGAGACACATTCTGCAGTTTCTGCATAGTGAGCAAGATGATGAGATATGGCTTGACAAGGATGCCCAATTATTGAAGGCTGAAGTGCATTATCTGATTAGTGACGAAATGGCCTGGACCTTGTCTGATATTGTTTTCCGGCGTACAGGGCTGGGGACCGCAGAATGTCCGGAATGGACACTGCTGGTTAAACTTTCTGAGTTTATGGCTCAGATCCTTGGCTGGGATGAAGCCAGGAAAGAAGCGGAAAGAGAGGAAGTCCTGCGTCGTTACTTACCTTTGGTGCGTAAAGAGGCTAAACAGAATAAGTGCTAATCAAGAATCCATATGCCGGAACATCTGACAGAAACTGCTGATATTGAGACAGCCTCAGACGACTATGCCTCCCGTTTTGCCGGGCCTGTTGGTCAATATTTTTTAGATGTGCAGGCTCGTCTGACCCTGGAATTATTGCGTGATCTGCCTGGTGCCTCGGTGCTGGATGTCGGTGGTGGCCACGGGCAACTGACCATGCCCTTGGCAGATAATGGTTATCAGGTCACAGTGACTGGCAGTAACGATTCCTGCCGGGCGCGGCTGGACAAATATTGTCAGCCGGGCAGCTTTTCCTATATCACCTGTGATTCTTTACAGCTGCCTTTTGCCGATAATCAGTTTGATGTGGTGATGGCTTTTCGGCTGTTACCGCATGTCAATCAATGGCAGGGCCTGATTAAGGAGATGTGCCGGGTGGCGGCTAAGGCTGTTATTTTTGATTATCCGGATAAAAGAAGCGCCAATATCCTGTATGATATGTTGTTTGCTCTGAAAAAAAATATGGAAGGCAATACCAGAACCTATACCCTGTTCTCCCGTAAAGAAATAATGGCGGAACTGGCCGCACAGCATTTCACTGTTCCGGTGTTCAAGCCCGAATTCTTTGTACCCATGGTTATTCATCGCAAGTTACAGAATCCGGCGCTCTCCCGGTCCCTGGAAGCTGTTGCCCAGCTGACCGGCTTAACAGCGTTGCTCGGTTCGCCTATTATTCTGCGCAGTAATGTCAACCACCACCATCTTCCGTGAACCGGCGGCGATTGTTGTGAATATTCTTATCTTAGCCCCACAGCCTTTTTATCAGGACAGGGGAACGCCTATCGCGGTAAAACTCCTGGCGCAGACGCTGGGGGCTCAGGGTCATGACGTCCACTTGCTGGTCTTTGCCGAGGGCGAGGAGATTGTTCTGCCCCATGTCACTATTCACCGGCACAGACCGTTGCCCGGCATGACCGGTATTAAGCCCGGCTTATCGGTAAAAAAACTTATCTGTGACTTCTTTTTGTTTCTCAAAGCTCTGCAGCTGGTCCGGCAATATGACTTTCAGCTGGTGCATGCCGTGGAAGAGTCTGTCTTTATGGCGATGGTGATAAAAAGGCTTTTTAAGATCCCCTATGTGTATGATATGGACTCATGTCTGTCTTTACAGATGATCGATAAGTTACCATCCCTGGGGCTGGCCCGGCGGGCTATGCAGTGGCTGGAAGAGGCCGCTATTGTCCAAAGTCAGGGTGTTCTGGCGGTCTGTCGCTCCCTGGAAGATATGGCCCGGCAATATGCCCCCGCCCAACTCATCGCCAGGATTGAAGATATTACCCTCTTGGCCAATGATAAAGAGGGCAAAGAAGATCTGCGCCAAGAGCTGGGAATAGATGGTCCTCTCTTGATGTATGTCGGCAATCTGGAGAAATACCAGGGTATTGACTTGTTGTTAGCCGGCTTTGAAGAGGCCTTGGCCGGTAACAACGATTTGCGGCTGGTGCTGATTGGCGGCAATAACAAAGATCTGCAGGGGTACAGACAACAAATAAGCAGACAGGGACTTGCTGACCAGGTCTTTTTCTGTGGCCCCCGACCGGTTAATCTGCTGGGCTATTATCTGGGTCAGGCCGATATCCTGGTTTCTCCCCGGACCCAGGGCAATAATACCCCAATGAAGATTTATTCCTATCTTGATTCGGGAAAACCGGTGTTAGCTACCAATTTACCAACCCATACCCAGGTCCTGGATGACACCATCGCCTATCTTGTCCGGCCGACAGCAGCAGAGATGGCGGCCGGCATGATCGCCCTGGCAGACAACAGGCTGTTGCGGGAAGAAATCGGAGCCCAGGCCAGAAGGAGGGTACATGAAGAGTATTCACTGCCGGCCTTTCAAAGGAAAGTGGCGGCCTTTTACCACCGGTTGCAAGGTTGATTGATCTTGCGTTTATATATGATAGCTGAGGAATTTTAGTAATGTGTGGAATTTGCGGTTTTAACTGGCAAGATGAAGATTTGATCCGCCTGATGAACAGTCAGATGGCTCATCGTGGACCGGATCAGGATGGTGTTTATTGCAACGATGATATTTCCCTGGGGCATAGACGCCTTAGTATCATCGATCTCAGTGAACATGGCCGCCAACCGATGTTCAATGAGGATGGCAGTCTCTGTCTGGTCTTTAATGGAGAAATTTATAATTTTCAGGAGTTGCGGACCAGCCTTCTGCACAAAGGGCATATCTTCAGCAGCCAGGCCGATTCCGAGGTGATTATCCATGCCTATGAAGAGTATGGCCTGGGGGTCCTTGATCATCTTCGTGGCATGTTTGCCTTTGCCCTCTATGATCTTAAAGACAAGACCTTGTTGCTGGCCCGGGATCGCATCGGCATTAAGCCGCTTTACTATTACCACCAAAATAACAAACTGGTCTTTGCCTCGGAAATAAAAGCAATACTTGAAGATAAAACCATAGAGCGGAAACTGTGTCACCAGGCCTTATATGATTATATCGGCTTTGAATTTGTCCCGGCACCGGCCACCATGTTTCAGGATATCTATAAGCTGCCGGCCGGCCATTATCTGCTCTGTCGCCAGGGGCAGGTAGAGATCAAGCGTTACTGGGATCTTGATTTTAAGGCACCGGAGCCGCGGCTGTCCTATGATGAGAGTGTGGAGAAACTGCGGGGGCTGCTCGACTATGCGGTCAAGAGCCATCTGATCAGTGATGTCCCTTTGGGTGTGTTTCTGTCGGGAGGACTTGATTCCAGCGCCATCGTGGCCATGATGCGTCGTCATATCTCCGGGCCGATCAAGACTTTTACCATTGGCTATCATGATAAAACTTTCAGTGAGCTGGATTATGCGGCGCAGGTGGCCCAGTATTTCGACACCGACCATCAGGTCTTGATACTTGATGATATTAAACCGGACTATGTCGAACAAGCGCTCTGGCATCTGGATGAACCGATGACGGATCTGTCCACTGTTCCTTTGTATCTTCTCTGTAAACAGGCCAGAGAGCATGTAACGGTCTGTCTGAGCGGTGAGGGAGCAGATGAAAGCTTCGCCGGTTATGATCGCTTCAAAGCCAGCAAACTTAATCTTTTTTTCAAGATGATTCCGGCGCCTGTTCGACGGCACATTATCGGCCGGCTGATTGCAGCGCTGCCTGACCAGCATCAGAAAAAAGGTGCTGTCAACATGCTGAAACGCTTTGTCGAGGGCGCCAATCTGCCTCCCGAGGGCCATCATCTGCGCTGGCAATATTTTTCCAGTGCGGAGCAGAACAGCCGTCTTTTTAACAGTCGTTTCCAGAGCCAGGCTGTTTTTGATCCCTTCCGTATCGTGCGGGAATATTCACAACGCTGTACCACCGATGACAGAATTAACCGGGAAATATATCTGGATATGCGGTATATGATGACCGACAGTGTGCTGATGAAAGTCGATAAGATGAGTATGGCCAGCTCCCTGGAGGTCAGGGTGCCGTTACTTGATCATGTCCTGGTCGAATTTCTGGCCTCTCTGCCCGGTAATTGGAAGCTGAAAGGGATGCGGACGAAGCATATTTTCCGGTCAGCCCTTACCGGGCTGTTGCCGGACAACATTGTCAATCGCGGAAAACAGGGCTACAGTTTACCAGTCAAGCATCTGCTGCGCGGCGACATGAAAGCCTATATGGTGGCCTTACTTAATGATTCGGCTGTTATTCGGGAAAATATGCATCTCGACTATGTGAATCGCCTGATTAAAGAACATTGCGATATGGTTCATAATCATAATCATGTCCTCTGGGCGTTGATTAATGTTGCCATCTGGCATAATCGATTTTTTAAATAAGAGTAGAAAGGAGTTAAGAAAATATGAAAGTTCTGGTAACAGGGGGGACCGGTTTTACCGGTAAGGCCCTGGTCCGTAGACTTTTGGATGAGGGGCATGAGGTGGTGGCCCTTGATTATCAGGAAGGCTTGAAGACGGAGGAACTGCGGCAGTGGGGCGCCAAGGTGGTCATTGGCTCGGTGACTGATGCCAAGGTAGTTGAAGAGTGCATGCAGGGAGTAGAGATCGTCCAGCATCTGGCCGCCGCTTTTCGAGAAATGGATGTCCCCAATTCTTATTACGATGAAGTTAATGTCGGTGGGACCCGTATTGTCCTGGAATCGGCGTTCAAGCATAAGGTGAAAAAATTTGTCTACTGCAGTACCTGCGGGGTGCATGGCAATATAGAAAGGCCGCCGGCCGATGAGACCGCGCCGATCAATGCCGCCGATTATTATCAGCAGACCAAATATAAGGCCGAGCCCATTGTGCTGGACTATGTCAAAAAAGGGTTGAAGGCCACGATCCTGAGGCCGGCCGCCATTTATGGTCCGGGAGATCCGGAACGTTTTTTTATGATTTTCAAACGGGTGCAGAAGGGGCTGTTTCCGATGTTCGGCAGTGGCAAGACTTTTTATCATCCTCTATATATTGATAGTCTGATTGATGCCCATATCCTGGCCATGGATCCCGACAAAGGCAATGGCGAGGCCTATCTGATTGCCGATGAAGAGTATGTGGCAATTGAGGAGTTAGTGCGTCGGACCGCCAAGGCCCTGGGGGTTGAGGTCAGGATTCCCCATTATCCTCTCTGGCCGTTAATCATTGCCGGCCATTTTTTTGAAAAGATCTGTAAACCATTTAAGATTCCACCGCCGATTTTTCCAAGACGGGTGGACTGGTACCGGCAGAACCGGGCCTTTGATATCAGCAAGGCCAAGAGAGATCTCGGTTATCAACCCCGGATCGGTCTGGATGAAGGGTTGAAGAGAACCGGTGATTGGTACAGGGCGGAAGGCTATCTGTAGAAACAATGGTAATGGTCTGTAAACTGAACGATGAATGATTTAAAGAAAACGCAGCAGGCCATTACCGGCCAGGGCTCGGCGCTCAGCAAGTATCAGGATGTCATTGTCGGCAGTCGTTCCCTGCTGTTCCTGTGCTACTTTGAGTGGTGTACCTGGCTCGGTGTGGTGCCGGGTGCGCTGGGCATGCTGCTGCGCCGGATCTTCTGGCCCCGCCTTTTTGGTTCCTGCGGCCGCAAGACGGTTTTTGCCCGAGGCATAGTGCTGCGCCATCCAGGACGGATCCATCTCGGCGATTCAGTGGTGCTCAGCGAAGGCTGTATTCTGGATGGCAGACATGATGAGGCCGCCAGAGCTATCGTGCTGGGCAATGATGTCATCCTGTCCAATAACGTGATGCTTTCCTGTAAAAACGGCACCATCAGCATTGGTGATGCCACCGGGATCAACGCCGCCACCATCATTCAATCAACCAGCCATTGTCCTGTCAGCATTGGCGCAGATGTGATTA
>DIKT01000062.1:38277-90236 GCA_002424635.1 Desulfobulbaceae bacterium UBA5611 | reverse complement strand
AGGAGGGAGTCAGGTAGGCACTGTTCTGATCCATCAGCTCACATAGCTCTTTGATTTTTCCTGCTTCAGCCAGATCAATAATATGGTGCAGATTTTCGGCAAAACTGCGGACGATTTTGCGGCCGTCACCACTGGTGGCCATGATCTCGGCATAAGTACGGGGATTCTGGTTGTGTACTCTGGCCATGGCCAGAATGCCATAAAGAGAGGTAAGGGTGGAATGGCTGCCTATGTCTTTGCAGTTAATGCCGTATTGTCTGAGGGCAGCCGCCATAGCCACAGAGATGATGGTCGGCAGTTTCTGACCTACTCCCATGAGCAAGTCATGTTTATCCGGGGTGTCCTGAAAGATGTCGGCCCCATGTTTGTACAGAAAAGCCTCAAACTCGCCGCAGAAACCGCCGCTACGAGGCGTTCGGACCACAGAGGCGTTTTTGTCTTTCATGGTGACGGCCTGCGGACCCCAGAGATTGTGGACCAACATGAGTTCGACGCCCTGGCTGGTCGTATCCATGGCCGCCTGCAAAGTATTTTCCGATTCACCGGCCAACAGGATCATGGCTTGGCCATCACGCAGCAAGCCGCCATATTGATGGATGGTATCAACTGTGGCAGAGATGGGGACGCAGATCATAACTACATCAACCTCGGGGATCATCTCTTCGGGGCGCAGGGTGGTGGAACGGCCGGTCATCAGGGTGCGGTAGCCTTCATTCTCCAAGCGGTCGGCAAACCAGCTGCTCATCTCCCCGGTGCCGATGAAGCCAAAGGACTTGATTTTCTTGGCCCGCATATCAACCCGGGGAAAGGAACCAAGTAGTTTTAAAGAGCCTTCCTCCTGGATGATATGCTTTTCGATACTGTCCAGGGCACGGTTCAGCAGCTCGTCGCCGATGTGGCCTTCAGCCTCGATATAAATCTGCAATTTCTGGGTTTTGATATCGTTTTCCGACCGTAGATCGAGGATATTGATACCACGACGGGTGAATTCGCCGAGGATATCAACCAGCATTCCAACCCGGTCTTTGAGCGGCCGGGTAATGATAGCGGTGGCATCGTAGCCTGTCTGGCTGGCCAGATTGGTGCCAAGGACGGCAAAACGGGTTCGGTTGTGGGGCACCACTTCCCTGGCCAGAATCTCGAGGCCATGTGTACGCAGAAGTTCTTCCGATTCAATGACGGCATGATCCAGCAGAGTGCGCCCTTTTATATCAATAAGATATGTATCAATATCCTGAACCGTCATCAGGGTAGCCGCTGGATAATTTTCGGCAATATAGTCTTCACATTGTCTAAAGACTGAACCACGGCCAACGATAGTTGTTATCAGTCTGTTGCCGTCCTGATGCGGTAAAGCCCCCAGGGAAAGATGGATGGGCAGGACAATATTATCGATCCAGTAGCCTTCTTCCAGTTGTTCCATGAGGCGGAAGTACTCTTTAATCTCACCTTCCCGGGTATTATAAATAGGGATTAGGGCCAGATCGGTCTCTTCATTTATAAACGCATTGATTATATCCGCAATACGATTGTAAAAACGAAGAGTGGCATCAGGTGCATATTTGCGGGCGGCTTGGCAGCCGTCTGAACCATCTGGTCCGAGAGTGGCAATACTGATCATGATTTTATTCTGGGGGCATGCTATTCAAATTAATTTATTTAATCATTGACCCATATGGATCGGTCGACCTGATTGCTTTTTGTACTCCAAAAAATATAAAATTATGTCGGCAGAATAAACACTCCCAGTACTGAAGGCAAGTTTGTAGACCAGGAAAAATGCGAGAGGGAACCTGATGGCAGTACAGTATTTTTCTGCCATCAGGTTATTGTGGGATGGATATCAGGGCCAGAGTAGTGTTTTGTGAATCCACCCTTCGGTGCCTTTGCTGTGTTTGACTTTGATCCAGTCGCCTTTGGTGGAGATTTTTGTAAGCACAACCCCCCGTTCGATATTGGCAACGATGGCGCTGCTGGTTGACGGCTCCGAGCGCATATTGATGGCCTTCTGGGCGTTGACAATAACAGTATTACCGGGCCCTACCAATGATTTAAAAATCCAGCCGCTATCATTTTCAAAGTCAGAGACCTTAAGCCAGTCTCCTTTCTTTTCTACGACTTTCAGGGGATAGCCCTGAAAAAGCTCCATGGCCACCTGGTCATTAGTGCTGGGGCCGGTGCGGATATTGGTGCCATCTTTCATGACACTGACCGTCTCGGCATAACATGCGGATGTACCGATCAAGACCAGGGCGCTGCAGGTAATGAGACATCGGCCGAAAATATGTGACAGGCTAATTTGTATTTTCATAATATAAGTATCCGTGATTTGAGAAAACTTGAAGAAACCTACCTTGGTGAATTGCTAAATAAATTAACCTATATATCATTAATGCTTTTTGAAGTCAAACTTCAAGTCTTTTTTTTTGAAAATAAACATCATATGTATTTGATATTGTTTGTATTGTTTCTATAATTAATAAAAATGTTTTCTTGAGCCTGAGCTATTTAAGAGTTGGTAACTCTTTAGTATTGATTTATACAGCCTTACCGTCTTAAATGGTTGCCTTGCAAATATTTTACAAAAGGTGAATTTCTTTTTCAAGAAGGCGGTAAGCAGATGAATGGTAATGATAGTATGGTGGATACTGTTGGCAGTGCTGTCTTGCTGCCGGCAAGTCCGCTATTGATATTTATCAGGAAGGCAAAAGGATGAAGACAGCCGTTCTGGCCCTGACTATTGGTGGCAGAAAACTTGCCGCCAGGCTGGCAGCGGATCTGGAAAACTGTGAAATCTGCGAGGTGAGCGGCGGGATCCTGGCAACCATCAAGAGGCTCTGGTCTCTTTATGACGGGCTGATCTGTATTATGGCAAGCGGCATCGTGGTCAGGGCTATTGTCCCTCTTTGCCTTGATAAAAAGATTGATCCCTGTGTGCTGGTACTGGATGAGAAAGGGCAGTTTGTGATCAGCCTGCTGGCCGGTCATCTGGGCGGTGGCAATAGCCTGGCCCGCCAGGTGGCGGCTATTATCGGAGGTGCTGCGGTCATTACCACCGCCTCGGATGTCACCGGTCATACAGCCCTTGATCTGTGGATCAGAGCCAACAATTTGCAGCTTAAAAATCCGCAGCGTCTGACCGGCGTTTCCGCCAAACTGGTCAATGAGGGGCAGGTGAGTTTTTTTACCAGCCTGCCCTGTGGTCGCCTGCCGGCTGATTTCAAGATGGTGGCTGAACCGGCCCTGGCGGATATTATCCTTTCCTGTAGCTCCGTTAATTTAGGGCAATATCCTGAAGCCCTGGTGCTCTGCCCCTGTAATCTTTATCTGGGTCTGGGCTGCAATAGAGGAGCCACTGCTGCTGATTTTGAGCGGGCGATCACCGAATTATGCGGGCAATACCGTCTGGAACGCTCGGCTATTGCCGGGCTTGCCAGTATTGATCTGAAAGCGGACGAGGCTGGACTGCTGCAATTTGCCGACACCAATAAACTGCCGCTCCGTTTTTTTAACAAGGATGCACTTAACCGGGTTGCGGGAGTATCAACCTCGGCGGCGGTAATGGCTGCCACCGGAGCCATAGGGGTTGCCGAACCGGCAGCAATATTGGCGGCCAGCAATAACACGTCTCCGGGACAACTTATAGTAAGGAAGGTAAAATGGAAGGATGTAACTGCGGCGGTGGCTGTAAAGAAGTTGACGGACATGCTGTAAATCCCGTGCCGCAAGGAATGGTAAGCGTTGTCGGTACCGGTCCGGGCGGGCTTGACCATTTGACCCCGGCGGCCGCTAAGGCCATAACTGCAGCCGATGTGGTGGTCGGCTATCGTACCTATCTGGATCTGATTCCAGAGCTGCTGGCGGGCAAGGAAGTGATCTCGTCGACCATGATGCAGGAAGTGGAGCGCTGCGCCAAGGTTCTGAGCCTGGCCGAGGCCGGCAAGCGGGTGGCCCTGGTGTCCGGTGGTGATCCAGGCATATATGCCATGGCCGGTCTGGTCTTGGAGATGGCGGCGCAGCGCGAGAGTCGGCTTGCCATTGAAATAATCCCCGGCATTGCCGCCATCAACGGCTGTGCGGCCCGGCTCGGAGCGCCGCTGATGCACGATTTCGCGGCCATCAGCCTCTCTGATCTGCTCACCCCCTGGGAGGTAATTGCCAAACGTCTGGCTGGGGCGGCCATGGCTGATTTTGTCATTGCCCTTTATAATCCGAAATCGAAAAAGAGAACGGAGAATATCGTCCAGGCCAGAGAGATTATCCTTGGTCATCGCCCGAGCTCTACCCCGGTAGGGATTGTCACCGCCGCCACCCGTGATGATGAAGTCATTACCCTCACCACCCTCGGCGCCATGCTGGAGGCCGACATCGGCATGCAATCCACGGTTATCATCGGCAACGCCAGCACCTTTATCTGGAATGATCAGATGATCACGCCCCGGGGCTATGCCGGTAAATATCATTTAGATGAGGACAAAAGCTGGTAATGGCCTCCCGTCTGATTTTTCTCCGGCATGGCCAAACAGGGCTGTCCGGCCGTTATATCGGCTCAAGTGAGGTCTTGTTGTCCGAGAAGGGCAAGGCGCAGATCAAGGGCTTGCGGCCCGAGCTTGCAGCCCTGCCGATCGAGATTGTAATGACCAGCCCCATGCAGCGGTGCCTGCAGTCCGTTGATCTGCTGAACCTGGGGCTACCGACACGGCTTGATCCTGATCTGCAGGAGATTGATTTTGGCCGGTGGGAAGGCAAGACCTTTCAGGAAATCGAGAGCCAGGACCCGGAGCTGGTGCAGCATTGGGCCTCTGGCCTTGCTGATTTCTGCTTTCCGGAAGGCGAAGCGACCGCTGCCTTTGCCAGCCGGATGAATGCTGTCAAAGAGCGGCTGCTGGCCATCGATAATAAAACTATACTTGTTGTGGCCCATGGCGGGGTGATCCGCTCACTGATCTGCGGCCTGCTCGGCCTGTCCCAGCAACATTACCTGCTTTTTCAGGCGGCCAAAGGCCATTACAGCACTATGGATCTGCACAGCGGCGGCGGGGTGCTCACCGGCTTTAATTTGGGAACCGTTACGCCATATGAGAGAGGCAGTAAATGGCTAGACTGATTCTCGTGACCGGTGGCACCAGGAGCGGCAAAAGTGATTATGCACTGCAAATGGCGCAGTTGCTGCCGGGCCCGCGCTGTTTTATTGCCACTTGTCCAGTCGTTGATGCCGAGATGGCAGAGCGCATTAGCAGACACCGCGAAGAAAGGGCAGGACTGGAATGGCAGACGATTGAAGAGCAGACGGCTATTCCCGCCATCCTGCAGACGGAGCAGAAGTATCCGGTCTGTGTGATTGATTGCCTCACTCTGTGGGTAAATAATCTCATGTATCAGGCGAAAAGGAGTGGACAACCGTTTACCGACCCTGAGATGCAGCTTCATTGTCAGCTTCTGATCGAGGCTGCACAAGACTATCCGGGAACGGTGATTTGCGTCACCAATGAGGTGGGGATGGGGATTGTTCCTGATAATTCGGCAGCCAGAATCTACCGCGATCTGGTCGGCCGCTGTAACCGGATGCTGGCCGCGGCTGCCGTTGAAGTGTATCTGGTTAGTTGCGGGCTGCCTCTGCGCCTGAAATGATCCGGCCAGCGACCATTACTTAAAAAATTAAATTTAACATCTTGAATTACATCATGAGCCTGTTAGCACGAACCCTGCAAAAAATATATCCGCAAGACAGTAGCTCCCGTGCGCGCGCCAAGGAGCGTCTGGATCAATTGGCCTTGCCTCATTGGGCCTTGGGCGATCTCATGGATCTGGCCGTTGATCTGGCCGGCATGACCCGTTCCATGACTCCGGCAGTCCAGAGAAAGGCGGTAGTGGTGATGACCGGAGATCACGGCGTGGTGGCCGAGGGGGTGAGCAAATTCCCATCGGAAGTAACGCCGCAGATGGTCTATAATTTCGTCAATGGCGGGGCCGGGATCAATGCCCTGGCCCGTCAGGCTGGAGCGGAAGTAATTGTGGTCGATATGGGGGTGGCGGCTGATCTGCGCGAGCTGGCCGCCACCGGTAAGATCATCAATAAGAAGATAGGGATGGGTACCGGCAATATCGCGGTCGGTCCCGCCATGAGCCGAACCATGGCCCAGATGGCGGTGGAAGCGGGGATTGATATCGCCAATGAACTGGCCGGTCGCATTGATATCTTCGGGACCGGTGATATGGGCATCGGCAATACCACGCCGTCGACGGCCATTGCCGCTGTGTTCACCGGCAAACCGGTGGCTGAGCTCACCGGCCGGGGTACCGGTCTTGATGACGCCCAGTTGTGTCATAAGGCAGAGGTGATCATCAAGGCCCTGGCGGTCAATATGCCCGATGCCGGCAATGGCCTCGATGTGCTGGCCAAGGTGGGCGGCTTTGAGATCGGCGGTATCGCCGGCCTGATCCTGGGGGCGGCTGCCAACCAGAAACCGGTAGTGATTGATGGCTTTATTTCCACTGCCGGGGCTCTGATTGCCTGTGCTATTGAGCCCTTTGTCCGTGATTATATCATCTGCGCACATCGCTCCATGGAACCGGGACACTCTGCCATGCATGAGAAGCTGGGCCTGAAACCGCTGCTTGATCTGAATATGCGCCTGGGTGAGGGCACCGGTGCCGCCCTGGCCATGAATCTGGTGGAGGCAGCACGGGCGGTGCTCACCGAGGTCGCAACTTTTGCCGAGGCCGCCGTGGCCGGGGCTGATAAATAAGACGTGATCAGTCCTGATAAAGACAGACGGTGGTGGCTGCCGACAGCGCTCATGCATCCGCTGGCCAGCTTTCTGGCGGCCCTGCGTTTTCTGACCATTGTGCCGCTGGTCTGGCGCTGTGAGCAGGATGGCCATTTTTTCACGGCCAGTCTGGCCTGGTTCCCGGTGATCGGGCTGCTGATCGGCCTGACCGCGGCGGTCTTCATCTCCGGTGTCATGGCCTTTTGCCCGCCACCGGTGGTGGCCGTGGCTGCCATTGTCCTGCTGGCTGCGGCCTCCGGCTGCCTGCATCTGGATGGTCTGGCCGACAGCGGCGACGGCCTGCTCAGCGCCCGTCCGCGGGAGCGCATACTGGAGATCATGCGCGACAGCCATACCGGAGCCATGGGCGTGATCGTCCTTGTCATGGTGCTCCTTGGTAAATTCGCCGCCCTGGTCTCTCTTAGCGGTCCTACCCTGATTCTCACCCTGATCGCCATGCCCCTGGCCGGCCGCTGCGCCATTGTCCTGACCATGGCCATGCTGCCTTATGCCCGGGAGGGTGAGGGGTTGGGCCGGCTTTTTTATTCACCAGCCAGCCGTTGGGCGGCACTGTGGTCGCTGGCCCTGCTGGCAGCCGTCCTGGCCTGGAGCGGGTGGCGTCTGATGTGGCCCGTTATCATCGCCGTGGCCCTGACCGTTCTTCTGTTTTCCCTCTGGTGCCGCCGTAAAATCGGCGGGGCCACCGGCGATACCCTGGGCGCCGTCTGTGAGCTCACCGAGCTGATGGTGGCCATAGCCATGACCTTCGGCCGTCAGGGAGGCACTACTCCATGACTACTCCCAGGCCCCCTCTGTCAGCAGGCGTCACCGGCCATGGCGGCAATGTTCATGGCCTGGCTCGGCAACTGGGCACCGAGGTGGCCACTCTGCTGGATTTCAGCGCCAATATCAATCCTCTGGGGCCGCCGGAATGGCTGCGGCCGCTCATCAGCTCCGAAGTGGCCTCGCTGGTCCATTATCCTGATCCTTATGCCGGCAAGCTGGTGCAGGCTATTGCCGAGCGCTATCAGGTGCCGGAAGAATCGGTGCTGGTGGCTAACGGCACCACCGAACTGCTCTATCACCTGCCCAGGCTTCTGGGCCGTCATCATGCCCTGATCCCTGCTCCGGCCTATATTGATTACACCAAGGTCATGACGCTGGCCGGGATGACCGTGCGCCCCTTCCTCCTTGCGGCCGAGCTTGGCTTTAAGCTGCAGCCAGGCGAACTTGCCCCTCTTCTTACAGGCGGGGAACTGGTAGTGCTCGGCTCGCCTAATAATCCCACCGGGGCACTGGTGGATGCCGACCAGATCATCCAGCTGGCCAGGAGCCATCCGGCCACCCTGTTTTTGATTGATGAGGCTTTCCTTGATTTTGTCGAGGGCGGCAGGAGTGTCGCCTTTACTGGTGACAACATCATGACCCTGCATTCAATGACCAAGTTTTTTGCAATTCCCGGGCTGCGTCTCGGTTTTGGCATCTTTCCCCTGGCCATCGCCCGCTTGCTGCGTCAGCATCTGCCGCCGTGGACGGTAAACACCCTGGCCCAGGCCGTGGGGATAAGGGCCTTGGCCGATCATGATTTTGCGGCGCAGTCCCGAGCCCTGTGTCAGGATCTGCGGATCGAACTCATGCAGGAGCTGCAACGATTGCCGGATCTGGAGGTTTTTGAGTCCGCCGCCAATTATCTGCTGCTGCGCTTCCGGGATGGCCGTGATGCCAAGCTCCTGGCCGCCAGTCTTCTGGAGCAGAAGATCATGATCCGCCTCTGTGCTAATTATACCGGCCTGGATGCCGGTTATTTCCGCATTGCCGTGCGGACGGCTGCTGATAACAGGCGGCTGCTTGACGCCCTGGCTGAGATTTTACAGCCGCCTCCCATAACAGTTAAGAAAGCTGCCGCCAAAAAAGCGCGTCCTTTAATGTTGCAAGGCACCTCTTCCAATGCCGGCAAATCAGTGCTCACCGCTGCCCTTTGCCGCATCCTGCTGCAGGATGGGGTGCGGGTGGCCCCGTTCAAGGCCCAGAATATGTCGCTTAACTCCTTTGTCACCCATGACGGGCTGGAGATGGGGCGGGCCCAGGTGGTGCAGGCCCAGGCCGCCCGTCTTGACCCGGATGTGCGCATGAATCCGGTGCTCCTCAAACCTAATTCCGATACCGGCAGTCAGGTCATTGTGCACGGGCGCTCGGTGGGCAACATGGATGTCATGACCTATCTGCGCTACAAGGAAACGGCCATGCAGGCGGCCCATGCCTCCTATGACAGTCTGGCTGCCGACTATGATGTGATCCTGCTGGAAGGGGCGGGCTCGCCGGGTGAGGTCAATCTCAAGCGCCACGATATCGTCAATATGGGAATGGCCCGTTACGCCCAGGCCCCGGTGCTGCTGGTGGGCGATATCGACCGGGGCGGGGTCTATGCCTCCTTTGTCGGCACGATGGAAGTGCTCAATGAGTGGGAGCGGGCGCTGGTGGCTGGATTTGTCGTCAACCGTTTCCGGGGTCAGGCCTCCTTGCTGCAGGCGGCTCATGACTATGTAACCGCCCATACCGGCCGAGAGGTGCTGGGGGTGGTGCCATATCTGCAGAATCTGGGCATCCCCGAAGAGGATTCGGTGTCGTTTAAGGAAGGATTATTTACCAGTGCTCGGCCGGTGGCTGACCATGTGGAGATTGCCCTGATCAGCCTGCCCCATATCTCCAATTTTACCGATATCGAACCCCTGGCCGCCGAGCCTGATGTCTTCCTGCGGGTGGTGGAGCGGCCGGAGGAGCTGGGCCGGCCCCAGGCCATCATCCTGCCCGGTTCCAAGAACGTGCTCCATGATCTGGCCGCCCTCAGATCCTGCGGACTGGCCGCCGCTATAAAGAGGCTTGCTGCCGAGGGCTGCGAGATCATCGGGGTCTGCGGCGGTTATCAGATGCTGGGGACAACCATCGAAGACCCGCTGGCCATTGAATCCAATCAAGGATCAATGGCCGGGCTCGGACTGCTGGCCATGACCACGGTGCTGGCCGCCGACAAAAAACTGGTCCGCCAGCAGGGAATCCATACAGAGTCCGGCCAGCCGGTCCATGGCTACGAAATCCATCATGGCCGCTCGCAGACCGACCTGCCGACGACGCTGGCCTTTACCGATGGCACCGGCTGCGGTGCTGGCGATGCCTCCGGCCGGATCTGGGGCAGCTACCTGCACGGGATCTTCGATTCCGACCCCTTCCGCCGCTGGTTCATCAACCGCCTGCGCCAGCGCCAGGGCTTGGCGCCGTTGCCTGGCATTCCCGCCCCCTACGACCTGGAACCCGCCTTCGATCGCCTGGCCGCCACCGTTCGCGAGAGCGTGGATATGAGCCGGATTTATCAGCTTCTGGGGCTGTGATCTCCATCTCCGATCAGGTTCTTGTGTTACTCATAAAAGATTGACCACTTTCAAAATGTTTTTTTCCTGACACTTTGGCTTTGATCCTGATACTGTCTGGCTTGCTGTAGAGAAACGCACCTTCCAAAATAATTCCATGTCCAAACTTATCTGATCATCATTGTGACTATATTGCGTAACTCTTTCTTTTCACTTGTAATGGGTGGATCTTTGTGCGAAAGATTGAGAGTCACACTCTAGCATGGCAACTACTCGATATGGAAGACCTACGGAGACAGCATTGAGTATAGGAAAACATTATTTTCCGCAATTTCAGGTTGAGCACCTTATCGCTACAGGGCGTTTGGTACTGGCGGCTTTTTTTCTGATAGCAGTCTGGATGGACCCCTCCGAGCCTTTCCGGTATGCTACTCTTACCTACGATCTGTTGGTATATTATCTAGTCTACTCCTTTTTATTGTTTAGTGCATTTACGTGGCAAAAAGATAACATCCGGGACCATCTGCTGATTATTACTCATAGTGTCGACTTGCTGTTTTTCACGTTCCTTATGTTTTTAACTAAAGGGCCAAACAGTCCATTTTTTGTATTCTTCATTTTTTTTCTTGTTTGTGCGACATTACGCTGGCAATGGCGTGGGACGCTGTGGAGCGCGGTGGCTGCCCTGTTCGTGGTCATTGCCCTGTCATTGTATCCATACAATATCCTCCATGATCATAGTTTTGAATTAAACCGCTTCATTATCCGTATTGCCCATCTGGCAGTAATTGCAACCTTGCTAGGTTTCCTGGGCGCCTATGAGCAATCAATAAACAATGTCCATACCATGCTGGCTGAATGGCCACATACTGTATCCGACGAGCTGCAAACTATAACAGAAGAAATGCTGGGCTATGCCGCGACAATCCTCGGGGCTCCCCGTATTCTCCTTGCCTGGGAGGCAGAGGAGGAGCCTTGGCTCCATCTTGCTCTCTGGACTAAGCAAGGGTGTCAGTATAGCCGGGAACATCCTGATGCATACGGAACTCTTGTTGCCAAACAACTGGCTGATACGAATTTTTTCTGCAGGAATCTGGCTAACCCTCAATCTCAAGTCGTGCATAATTCTCCTGTCTGTTTGCAGAGACCGCAGGATTCTCCTCTGCACAAAAGGCTGCAGGAACGCTTTGCCATCAACACCGTCCTTGTCACCAGGCTGAAGGGTGAAAAAAATTCAGGGTACATGATGATGCTCGACAAAAAAACGATGACCGGAGACGACCTGACGCTCTGTGGGATTGTCGCTCATGAAGTGACAGCCCGCTTTGACAACTGTTTTCTGGTGAAACAGCTGCAGCAGACGGCGGCCTCGAATGCCCAGATTCGGCTGGCTCGCGATCTGCATGATGGTCTGCTCCAATCGTTGACCGGAGTGGCCCTGCAACTGGAAACAGCCAGGCAACTCCTAGAAACTGAGCCGCAGACGGCGCGGCAGTGTCTCCATGAAATCCAACAATTACTTGCTACCGAGCAACGGGAACTGAGACTTCATATCACCGAACTGAGGCCTTATCTCTCTGATCGGCAGCAGGCTGAGGAGTTTGGTCTTGCCGACCGTCTGGAGAAACTGACCGAACAGATCAGGCTTCAATGGGATCTAGCGGTCGAGATAACTATCAATTCCCCGGTACCGTTGATTACCAGGAGCATGGCACGTGAAATTTATTTTGTTGTCAATGAATCACTTACCAACGCTGTCCGCCATGCCGACGCCTCTTGTGTACATGCGGAGCTCTTTTTCGATCCTGACCGGGTTAGTATTACAGTCACTGATGATGGACATGGCTTCTCTTTTTGCGGCCGCTATGAACTTGATACCTTATTGGCAATAAAACTAGGCCCTATGACATTAAAAGAGCGGATATTTGCCTTGCAAGGGACGTTGTCCATTAATTCAACAGAAAACGGCGCCCATCTGGCTATCACCCTGCCGCTAACAGACCAAGGAGCTTGAAATGACTATTACTCTTGTCTTGGCTGATGATCATCCACTCATCCTTAGTGGTCTTACCAGCCTCCTTGTGCTGGAAGATGACTTCAAAGTTCTGGCCAGCTGTACCAATGGCATCGATGCGTTAGAGGTGGTGCGCAGTCACCAACCGGACGTGGTGATCCTTGATGTGTGCATGCCCGGAATGAGCGGTCTGGAAGTCTGCCGAAAAATTCGAGAGGATAATCTGCCGACCAAGTTGGTGATTTTAACAGCAGCACTTAAAGAGGAGGAAATGGCCGAGGCGGTTCATCTGGGAGTCAATGGCATCGTCTTAAAGGAAATGGCCCCGCAGCTCCTTGTCCAGTGCATCCGCAAGGTAGACGCCGGTGAACAGTGGCTGGAGCGCCAATCTACCAGCCAGATGCTGAAAAAGATGCTGTTGCGGGAAGAAGGGATGCGGGAAGTCATCGACGTCCTCACCTCCCGGGAAATCGTGCTTGTCCGCTTGGTAGCCGACGGCCTGCGCAATAAGGTAATTGCCGAGCGTCTGTTCATCAGTGAAGGGACAGTGAAGGCTCACCTCCATAATATCTATGAAAAATTGAAGATTGATAATCGGATGGCGCTGTTGCGCTATGCCCAAGAGAAGGGATTGGTGTGAGGTCTTTCCATAAGAGAAGCCGGAGGCGAATATTTGCCTCCGGCTCAATGTTATACAGTCATGTGTTCAGCTTTAGGGGGCCGGGTAAATAGTACCGTTCATCACGGTGTCGGCAATCTGGCTGCCGGTAGCATCTTTGAGGTATGCCGTGTAGGAGATGCTGTTAACTGTCACATCTGTAACATCGTAGCCATCGGGAACGAGAGCAGGTTCAACCAGGTCGGCATTGGGAACTATCGACACGATGTCTTGCCAGTTGTAGCCGGTAATTTTTCCCTTGGGGTTAAGACGGCCTTTCTCTATGGTCGGCTCGGTGATGGCGATCATCCCTTGTGCACCATTAAACTGAGTGGTTACGGTTTGCGGTTCGGTAGTAATTGTTGAGGTTTCATAGGTTCCCGTCCAGATGTCACGATCTATGCCTTTTGGGGAACCATCACTGTTATAACAGCCACTTGTATTAGGTACACCTGTCACGCATTTGCCAGGAACAAACACATCGACAGTTGTGGTTTCGCCGGCGATAGTTTTTACGGCTACAAATGAATAGTCGTAGGTCACATCAACCACAACCGCTTTCTTGCTTTGGATGGCTCCATGGTTGACAGTGCCGGCAATCGTCGCGACATCGTTTGCATAGCCGTATCCGGTAACCTTAAAATCGCCGGTTACGTCTGCTGCTGCCATCGTTGCTCCCATTGCCAGACACCCCGCCATTGCCACTGCTGCGAAAATAATTTTTTTCATTTGTCATTCCTCCCGTTGATGATTTGTTGTCGGAGCATACCTTTGTCGCTTGCATCTTCATCCTCTTGATTTTTAACTGTATCCATAAACTTATGATTAAAATATAGTGTTATGGATATATTTTTCTATATCTTAAGATATAGTAGGTAGCAGGTTGTATGTTCTCAAGGGTGGCTCCATCTTTGATAAATATCTCTCGTTTTAACGGCATTTTTATCTTTATTTTTATAAGTTTTTTTAAATCACCGGCATGCATTAGTTTTAGTTCCATCAGTTGTTTTTACTCTACCCTTGAATGTGGACTGGATCGTTTTTTTTAATCTAGATATGGCCAGGGTCGCTGGCGGGCTTCGTCGATCGAGTCATAAGCATTGCAACCTTGCCCCTTTCCTTGGTTGAAAAAAAAGGCTCAAACAGATTGGGCAGCATTTGGCGTCCAGGCCGTAGCCATCCCTTTACGTCCCCTCCCCGCTATACCTAAAGTTATAGAAAATTATACCCGTGAGCCCATGGTTTTCCCCCAGGGGCGGGAATACAATCAGAGCATAAGATCAACTGAAAACTGTTCTCCAGGGAGCTTTTATGAACGAAGCGGAAAGAAGAGGGGCGGCTCGCCAACCGGTCGCCTTGCCGGTCGAATTGGAAGGAGGGCACGGGATAACCCGAGATTTCAGCAGCTCGGGGATTTTTTATGAAACGGAGAAAGCTTTCTCTCTGGGGCAGGCGATAGAGTTTACCATCGTGATAGACCATCTCGATACCAGAATGCCGATCCACCTCAAATGCCAGGGCCAGATCGTCCGGATCGAGGAAAAAGGAGAGATGATCGGCGTGGCGGCGGCGATCAGTTGTTACACCTTGAGAAAAGTGGATCAGGGAAGGGTGGCGTAGGGAGGCAATAAGGGTAAGCAGCAGAGCGGTAAGAATTTGGAGGTAGAGGTGATTTAACGAATGGGCACACCCGCTGCGAGGCGGAGCCGCAAAGCCGACGGGTCTCCCCTCAGGATGACGGCCGGGTTGCCGAACCCAATAATGGTGTTGGGTTTGACACTGTAAGATTTCACTGAAGGGAGTAGAAAATGAAAAAGAAAATGTTGGTTCTCGGATTGGCAGCTTTTGGTTTCGCGGCCTCTGCACTGGTGGCACAGCCTGTCTTGGCTGAAACTATTGTCTGGCAAGGGAATGGGACAGACTTCACCGGCGTCTGCAACAAGCTCATCGTTGACCCGACCGTCACCGGGCAAAACTGGTTGTTCGTTCTTAACTCGGCGAATAAAAGTGCATTGTATCATCAACTGAGGGCGGACTTCGATGAGCCTACCGGTGATATAGCCAGCACACCCAGCAAGGTTAATAATCAAGTGGTGCAGTTCTCCGTCAACACAGCCCCCTATGCCTTGCTGGAGTATGCTGAGGCCGACAACGGCACCGCCAAGAGTGTGCTGACGGTGTCGCACTGCGAAGTGGGGGTGATCTCCCAGTGGTGTTCTCCCGGCTACTGGCGCAATGCCGAGGATAAGGCGTGGGCAGACGCCGGCTTCAGCAAGGTAATATCTTATTACAATGATTCTTTCACCACCCCTCTGGCCGGTAACCCGACATTGTACGAGGTGCTGCAATCCCCACAGACCTATGGCGGGGCCGCGTTCAACAATGTGGGTGACCTGCTAAGCGCAGCTCATCCCTATGTGACTTTCGTTGATGGCGTCCGCACTCCGGATAGTTGCCCGATTGACCATTTCGGTTTTCTTATTGATTAGGTTTTTTTCTGCAGAAGAGAAATTAGGGTCAACCAGACACCCGAATTTCCACCCTTATTTCCACAGTAAAAGGCCCAGGCTGGTTTTCAGTCTGGGCCTTGTTGTTGGCGCCCTTTGGCGAATGCATCCGTATCGATACCGTAGTGTTTGCATACTCTGTCAACAATTGTCAGTTTCTGCCAAGCTCAACAGCCTTTGACCTCTCCAGTTGATAGCCTAGAGATATCGCAGTGATATCATCCAGAAAACGATGACGGCGCCTTTAGCAAAAAGAATAATCGGTTGTCCCTCATCACCTTGGTACATTATCACATCACCAACCTAGCCACCTTAGCGCCTGGCGCAACTTTGTCGCCCACATCTTCAGTGCAAACGGTTTCTGCATAAAATTCATGCCTGGGTCAGCATCCCGAGTTGGGCGATGACGGTGGCCGGTCCGAGGCCGGTATCCTTGCCCATATCCTTGGTCGTGAAAGGATCCGGACAGATTGAATCGCAGTTTGGCGTCCAGGCCGCAGCCGTTCCCTTACTTCTCCCCCTGCTGTATCTAAAGTTATAGAAAAATATATCCATGAGCCGATGGCTTCCCTCCAGGAGTGGGTTATTATGAGGTCAACTGAAAACCGTTCTCCAGGGGAGCTTTTATGCACGAAGAGGAAAAAAGAGGGGCGACTCGCCAGCCGGTCGCCTTGCCGGTCGAACTGGAAGGAGGTCAAGGGATAACCCGAGATTTCAGCAGCTCGGGGATTTTTTTCGAAACGGATAAAGCTTTCTCTCTGGGGCAGGCGATAGAGTTTACCATCATGATGGACCATCTCTATACCAAGATGCCGATTCTGCTCAAATGCCAGGGCAAGATCGTCCGGATCGAGGAAAAAGAAGAGATGATCGGGGTGGCGGCGGCCATCAGTTGTTACACCTTGGGCAAAGTGGAGTCGGAAGATGGCGCCGCGGAGAGGCATAATAGTAAGCAGCAGAGCGGTAAGGATCTGGAGGTAGAGGTTATTTAACGAACAGGCACACCCGCCGCGAGACGGGGCCGCAAAGCCGACGGGTCTTCCTTCAGGATGACGGCCGGGTTGCCGAACCTAATAATGATGTTTGGGTTTGACACAGTAAAATTCACTGAAGGGAGTAGAAAATGAAAAAGAAAATGTTGGTTCTCGGATTGGCAGCTTTTGGTTTCACGGCGTCTGCATTCATGGCACAGGCTGCCTTGGCCGATACTATTGAATGGCAAGGTAATGGGACAGACTCCACCGGCGTTTGCAAAAATCTCAACATTGTCCCGGGCGTCATCGGGCAAAACTGGTTGTTCGTTCTCACCTCGGCCACTCCAAATACGACGAATCATAGCCTGACAGCGACATTCGATGAGCCTAGCGGAGAAAAAACCAGTAACCCCAGCAAGATTAATAAACAATTGGTGCAGTTCACCGTCAACACGGCCCCCTATGCGTTGCTGGAGTCTGCCACGGCCACCATCGGCACCGGCAAGAGTGTGCTGACAGTATCGCACTGCGAAGTGGGGGTGGTTTCTGAGTGGTGTTCTCCCGGCTACTGGCGAAACGCCGAGGATAAGGCTTGGGCAGACACCGGCATCAGCAAGGAAGCATCTTACAATTATTATTTCTCTGACACCCCTCTGGCCGGTGATCCAACATTGATTCAAGTGCTTATGCATGACCCAAAGAATTATGGCGGGGCCGCGTTCAACAATGTGGCCGACCTGTTAAGTGGAGCTCATCCTGATGTGATCTTCGCCGATGGCGTCCGCACTCCAGATAGTTGCCCGATTAACCATTTCGGTTTTCTTGCTGATTAGGGTTTTTTTTCTGCAGAAGAGAAATTAGGGTCAACCGGACACCCGATGTCCACCCCGATTCCCACAGCAAAAGGCCCAGCCTGGTTTCCAGTCTGGGCCTTGTTGTTGGCGCCCTTTGGCAAATGTGATATATTGTTTGCATACTTTATCAACAATTGTCAGTTTCTGCCAAGATCAACAGCCTTTTGACCTCTCCAGTTGATAGCCTGGAGATATCACAGCGATATCATCCAGAAAACGATGACGACACCCTCTGCACAAAGAATAATCGCTTGCCTCTCATCGCCTTGGTATCATTGTCACATCAAACCTAGTCCCCCAGTACCTCGCGCAACTTCGCCGCCAACATCTTTATTGCAAACGGTTTCTGGATAAAATTCATGCCTTGGTCCAGCACCCCGTGTTGGGCGATGACGTTGGCCGTGTAGCCCGACATGAACAAGAGCTTGAGGTCAGGGTAGACTGCCTGCAGGTGCCGGGCCAGGTCACGGCCGTTCATCTCAGGCATCACCACGTCGGTCAGCAGCAGGTCGATCCGGCCGCGGTGTTCTTCGGCCAGATGAATGGCCTCGCCCGGGGTGCCGGCCGCCAGCACGGTATAGCCCTGACTTTCGAGCATCGTCGTGGTCATTCTCAGGATCGCCGGTTCGTCCTCCACCAGCAGGACGGTCTCACTGCTGGGCGCCGCTCCTGGGCTTGGAGCCTGTTCGGTCAAGGGTATCGTCTTGGCCGCGTGGCGTGGCAGGTAGATCTTGAAGGTCGTTCCTGCGCCCGGCTCGCTGTAGACGTTGATGAAACCGTCGTTCTGTTTGACGATGCCATAGACGGTGGCCAGACCCAGGCCGGTGCCCTTGCCCATTTCCTTGGTCGTGAAAAAGGGCTCGAACAGATTGGGCAGCAGCTTGGCGTCCAGGCCGCAGCCGTCGTCGCTCACGGCCAGCAGCACGTAATCGCCCGGAGTGAAGCCCACATGATAGGCGCAGTAATCGTCGTCGAAGACGGTGTTGTCCGTTTCCACGGTGATCTTGCCCGTGTCCGCGATGGCGTCTCGGGCGTTGACGCAGAGGTTGGCCATGATCTGATCGAGCTGGGCGGGATCCATCTTGACCGGCCAAATGGCCTTACCTGGTTTCCAGACCAGATCGATATCCTCACCGATGAGCCGTTGTAACATCTTGAGCATGTCCGCAATGGTGTTGTTCAGGTCGAGGACCTTGGGGGCCACAGTCTGCTTGCGGGCAAAGGCCAGCAACTGCCGCGTGAGGTCGGCTGAGCGCTGGGCGGCCATTTGGATCTCTTCGAGGTCAGCATGGAGCGGCTCGGCTGGTCCGACCCGGTCCAAGGCCAAGGCCGTGTATCCCAGGATAACGGTTAGCATATTGTTGAAATCATGGGCGATGCCGCCAGCCAACCTGCCCACTGAATCCATCTTCTGGGCCTGACGGAGCTGCCCCTCCAACTTCTCCTTCTCCTCCATCTCTTGTCGGGTGGCGCTGAGATCGTGGAGAGTCATCAGGATGCTGATGGGCTGTTCCGACGGGTCACGGACGATTCGGACTTTGAGCTCCACAGGGCGGGCGATGGGGTTGTCGGGATGGTCGGCCTCCATCACCAGACGGAGGTCTCTTCTTTCCTCTTGGGCCCGGCAGGCGGGACAAGGAATACCATCGCCGTTGGGATGGATGATCTCGCTGATAGGTCGACCAATCACGGTTTCCGGGGTGGTGCCGGTGGCCAGGCAAAAGGCGCGGTTGACCCGGATAACGCGTCGTTCAAGATCCAGCAAATAGATGAGATCATCGGAGGCGTCCATGGCTGCCGACCACTCCCTGGCGGCTTGGCTCAGGGCCCGCTCATTGCGGCGCAGCTCGTCCTGCCGGGTCTGCTCGCGAAAATAGAGGAGGAGGGTAAGTCCCGTCACGAGAAGGGCAAACAGGGCGTGGCTGAGGAAAATTTTTTGCTTGTTTTGGCGGGCAATTTGCTCAAGTGGCGCCATCGGTATCGACACTCCGAGCGACCCGCGAATATCATCGACCTTGTAGCCTTGGTGGGCATGGCACTTCAGGCAGAGGGGTTTGGTAAGCAAGGGCTGGATCATCCGCAGATAAGGTTCGCCGTTGATCTCGACATAATCGATTACCTCCTGGGCTCCGAGCTCAAAGGCCTCCAAGGCTTTCCGCTCCCAGGGATCGGGCTCGTTGGCGGGGTTTAAGGGCTTTAACGAGGCGATTCGCCCCTTGACGTCAAAGAGTTCGCCGTGGAACTCCATGAGCTGGCGGAGCATGTAGGCGGGGTTCATCAGAGTGAGCTTTCGTCCGGATGGGGTGGTGATATCCCGTTCCGGTATGTGGCTCAGGTAGGGGTTGGGCGGGGTTGTTTGGCTGACCGGGACATAGACCCCGCCATGAGAGGTGGCCCAATTGCGAAACCTCATATCCTTGTTGAAGTTGGCTCGAGCCTCTCTAACCGCCAGCACATGAGTCTGCTGTTTAATGGCGGCCAAATTCCACCAGAATGAAGTGCCGGTAACCACCAGACAAGCCAGAGCTACCAGGATGGCGTAGGATCGCAGAGAGAGGGCTGATAAGGCCGGTCTGGTTTGCTGAGGTTGGGTTGGGGCCGATTCTTGAGGTGCTGCCGGCAGAATTTCACTCATAAGATTCTTTTCCAAAGGTTGATTTTAATCAATGGCAAAGTAACTGTCCGGCGCATCCCATCCTGCGGTGATTGGCTCGGTTCACATACCGGGGTGATAAGAATCTTTTTTGTCTACCATGGTAAGAAACAGGGCGTCAACGACCATTCCATGTCACTCACTAACAGATGGTTTCTATCCTGTAGCGGCTGCCGGTCAGTCTGTCAACGAAAAAACGGACTCAAAAAGCCTGATTTCGGAAGCGGTCGACGGCCTTACGCCAGTGGCAGATGGTGGACAGGGTCGGGCCTGCAGGTGGAAAAGTTGGGTATGACTTGCCATCGGGCAAGTCATACCCAACATCAGGACGACGACTGAATTTGCGGTGCATGCTTCATCGGCAAGAAAGCGTGATTAGTCGGAGTGGAAAATTATGAGGCGACTCTTATTGGCCTGGATAATGATGGTGGCGGGATCTATGATCAAAACGATGATGACTGTGCTCCCAGGCGGAATGAACCTCTTTTCCTTCCGGCCATTTATTTCCTTGTAAATACTAACGAATAGTTGCCTGGTTAGCGGCTGTAGCTCGCCGGCTGACCAGAAATATCCCATAGGTTGCCCGCAGATTGGGCAGAAACTTGATAATTTTGCCCTGCAGATCATCGCTGTGAGTGTTGATATCCACTTCCTTGATAACCTCGCAGCCGGTTGCCCTGACAAAACGGCGGAAGTCCTTGATAGTGATGATCCTGATGTTGGGGGTGTTATGCCACTCATAAGGCAGCTGCCGGTTTTTGGGGGCATAACCGAAAAACAGGATCTGCAGCCGGATGGACCAGTAACTGAAATTCGGAAAAGACACGATAATCTTGTTGCCGACCCGGAGCAGATCCTTGATCAGTTGGTCCGGTTCAAGGACCTGCTGGAGGGTCTGACTGAGGATCACATAATCGAAGGAGTTATCCGGATAATCATGGACTTCTTCAGTGATGTCGCCCTGCAGGACCTGCACTCCTTTTTCAATACATTTATCAATCTTGGCCTCGGTACTTTCAATACCGGTACCTTTGACCTGCTTTTCTTTTTTGAGATAGCCGAGCAGCTCTCCCTCGCCGCACCCGAGATCAAGAACCCTGCTACCAGGCTCAATCCAGGAGGCTATTATCTGCAGATCATAACGCATGGTGTTCTTCTTCCGAGACTCGTTTTAAAAATCGACTGATCAAGGTGCTTTGCCGCTCATTGGGGAGCAGGAAGGCGTCATGGCCGCATTTCGCCTCAATCTCGCAGAAACTCACATCCAAACCGTTTTTCTTCATGGCTTTGACCATATCGCGGGATTGATAGGTGGGGTAGAGCCAGTCAGAAGTAAAAGAAATAGCGAGGATCTTGGCGGTCACCCCGGCAAAGGCATCAACCTCTGAATTATTGCCATGCTGGCAGCCGACATCAAAATAATCGGCAGCTTTGGTGATATAAAGAAAGGAATTGGCATCAAAACGCTGGACGAATTTGGACCCTTGATAGCGCAGGTAGCTTTCCACCTGGAAATTGGCCTCAAAGTCAAAAGCCAGATTATCCCGATCCTGCAGACGACGGCCGAATTTGCTACGCATGGCTTCGTCGGAAAGATAGGTGACATGGCCGACCATCCGGGCCAGGGCCAGACCAAGATCGGGCTTGGGGCCGCTGTAATAATCACCCTTATTGAAATGCGGGTCGGACATGATGGCCTGGCGCCCGATCTCATTAAAGGCAATGGCCAGGGCAGAGTGGCGGGTAGTAGTGGCCAGCATGATGGCGGCAGTGACCATCTCCGGATAATTGATGGTCCATTCAATAACCTGCATGCCGCCGATGGAGCCGCCGACGACCGCCAGCAATTTATTAATGCCAAGATAGTCCAGTAAGGCTTTCTGGACCTTGACCATATCGCCGATGGTCACCATCGGAAAGTCAAGGCCATATGGCCGGCCGGTTGCCGGATTGGTGGATGATGGTCCGGTGGTACCCATGCAGCCGCCCAGCACATTTGAACAGATGACATAATATTTATTGGTATCGATACCCTTGCCGGGGCCGACCATGATATCCCACCAGCCCGGTTTGGGATCAGCAATTGAATAGTAGCCGGCCACATGGGAGTCACCGGACAGGGCATGAGCGATTAAAATGACATTGCTTTTGTCAGCATTGAGGGTGCCCATAGTCTCGTAAGCAACCGTAATCGGGCCTAAACGGGCGCCGCTGGCCAGGATCAGCTCATCGGGCGGCTCAGCCATGGTATGGAATTTCTTTTCAATCAGGCCAATGGAAATGCCATCATTGTCGTGTTCAAAGTACTCGCTCATGATTTCGATTCAGTAGATTCAAGGGCTTGGATAAAGAGGGAATCCGCTGCCGGATTCTTCCCCGCTCCGACGCCAACCAGTGGTGCGCTAGTGTGCTTAAAAAAATTATTGGTGAGGTCGGTAAGGGCACTAACGCGAAATTCCTGATATTTTGTTGAAAACATTAAACCCTTGATGATATCAGTTTATTGTTATTATAGTGGTTAAAGCAGGGTGGATAATACTTCGCAAGAACGGCATATTGTCATTTTTTCCAGCCAATTTTTTTGGGTCTGGCATTCACAGATGGTACCGTTTATAAACCAGCAGAGTTTGCCTGCTTTAAATTCCCAGGCCGGACAAAGATTGCGGCGTTTGGGAGGGCATTTTTTTACAATCCAGCAGGATTTAAAATTTTTATCGTTAGCTCTGGTTCGGGAAAGAAGAAAAAAGATCTGTCTTTCCACGTGAGGTGGAATATTGCGCCAGCCTTGCTCATAGCTGTGAACCGCTTTTATTGAGACGCCCAGCAGTTCGGCCATTTCTTTCTGGGTTCTGTTCAATAATTTCCGGGACTTTAAAAATTCTGCACTTTCCACTCTGACCCCGACTATTATTTATGAATTCTAAAAGAGTTATTAGTAGACTAATTTTCAAGTTAACATATGGTACCACAAAGTGTTATAAAAATTTCAGCAATTCAGCATTAAAATGCCGTAAACCTGCGTTTTGAAGTTTGGTTTAGCCATATCTTCCCAAAACGCAGAATTGTTAATTGACAGGCCGCTGAGCATAGAACAAACAGGATAGATATTTATGTTTATCCTGCAGAGGCTAAGACTATATGGCTGAGCTTTTTCTAGTTTTTTCAGGGTATGTATGGTTAGTTTAAAGCTTATTTAATATCTTTTTAATCAACCGATCAAGATCTACGTATGACTATCTCTCAGAAGAAATCTCAACTTTGTCCCAATTGTCGCGGGCTCATCAGTCGAGATGAGCCTATCTGTCCTTATTGCGGGCTCAAATCTCCAGGTTCCTGGTGGAAGAATAATGGGGTATTACGTTTGTTTCAGGAGCCTGATTCTTTTCTCACAGGTTTGATCGGCCTCAATATCGCTCTCTTCATACTCTCCTTGCTCATGAATCCCAGTGGTATGGGCATGGGCATGAGTCCCTTTGGCTTTCTGTCTCCCGATAGCCGCAGCCTTCTGTTGCTGGGAGCGACCGGCACCATGCCGATTGATTCTTTGCACCGTTGGTGGTCTTTGGTCTCAGCGAACTATCTTCATGGCAGTCTGCTCCATCTTATTTTTAATATGATTGCCGTCAAACAGATCGGTCCAATGGTGATCAAGGAATACGGGCTTGCCCGGATGTTTTGTATTTATACCTTTGGCGGCATTGGTGGTTTCCTGCTTTCCTATCTGGCCGGAGTTCCTTTGACCATCGGGGCTTCTGCCGCCCTTTGCGCCCTTATTGGTGCAGCCCTCTACTATGGAAAAAACCGTGGTGGTACTTATGGTCAACAGGTTTTTCAGCAGATTGGTGGTTGGGCCATAAGTATTTTTGTTTTTGGCCTGCTGGTGCCGGGGATCAACAACTGGGCTCATGGCGGCGGGATGGCAACAGGCATCCTGTGCGGATTGCTCATGGGTTATCAGGAAAAGCAGAGAGAAAGACTCGGCCATCGCCTGATCGGTGCCGCCTGTCTGATTGGTACAGTTATTATCCTATTTTGGGCTATAGTAACGGCAGTAAACTACCGCTTTTTTTGATCATGATGAAATACTTAATGTTCATTCTTGATCAATTAAATTGGGTCGTAATTATCATATTATGCCTGACTCTCGGGCTTGCTCCTTTTGCCCCGCCTCATATTCTTGAAAAAATATCTATGCTGATGCAAGGAACCTTGATCAGGCCCCTGGATTGGTTTGACCTCTTGTTTCATAGCCTCCCGTGGCTTCTTTTGATCATGAAGCTGGTTTTCAGAAAATAATTTTTATCTATCTGTCCTGATCCTCAAATCATATTGCCGCCTTTGTTTGTTGATTTCATTTTTTAAGGGACCTTTCTTAAATTTTATTATTTTTTTGAGATCAATAACTTATCTGCCGTTTTAACTCCCATTAGGCCTTGTTCAAAGGCATCTCTTTGACTTTCTGCGTTATTTGACATAAAATTTAATAAAAGATGTTTTGAATCAAAGTACACGTATAAATATCATGTCTTCTGGTAATAATTTCCTGGTGCCGCGTTAATTGAAGTTGTCGGCTTGGTCATTGAACGGGTTGCGATGACCATGAGTGTCAATTTCTACAACCCAACAGAGGAGTACATCATGAAACGAAAAACATTTTTACTTTCTGCTTTGGTAGGTATCATGTCATTATCAACAGGATTTGCAGTAGCGGATGATAACATGAAAAGTATGGGCAGCAGTGACAGCAGTATGCAAATGCATGATCAGGATCAAATCTATGGCAGCCAGCTTATGACCGAAGAAGAGCGGACCGAATACCGTTCTAAGATGCGTTCTGCGCAGACGGCTGAGGAGCGTGAAGATATTCGTAACGAACATCACCAGCAGATGCAGGATCGGGCCAGAGAACAAGGTGTAACCTTGCCTGCTGAACCCCCGGCCCATGGCGGTATGGGTGGTGGCATGGGTGGCATGGGATCCGATAGTGGTGAAACAGGATCCGGTAGCACTGGAACCGGTGGAATGGGAACTCGGGGTAGTGGCACAGGAACCGGTGGTAGCGGAGTGGGATCAGGTGGTGGAATGTAGTTTAAAGTAATCATAATTCTTCCTGGATTCATGGTATTGTGCTGGGCATTATTAATATGCATCGTTAATAATTGAACAATAAATGATGGGAGGAGCAGTCTAGCGCTTTTGCCCTGAGCAACCGTCCATGAAACTGAAACTGTTCCCTTTCGTGGCCATAGAACTGTTCATGCCCTTTCAAGCAAAACATCCATTGAGCCCCGCAAAGCCAACAGAAATCATCGTCTTGATGGGGTAGTTTGTCGGTGCCGAATATTTTCCATCTATGGCTTGCGAAAATTTCGTTTTCTTTTTAGGGAATAACCAGATTTGGCAATAAACCGGATTTAATTCTTGATTTGATTAATCCGGTTTATTGCTATTTATTAATAAGTATTCAGACTTATTCAAACTAGATGTAAGTTATTTGCATTGATCTAAAAAAACCGCTGATACCCCCCCAGCAGGCCAGACTTTGAGAAAACGATCTGCCAGACTTGTATAGACCGGGAACGAAAACTGCCGGCCATGGAGAGCAGATAGTATTTCCACATGCGATAAAAGTTATCTCCGTATTTAGGCTGCAGCTTTGGCCAGTTCTGCTCGAAATTAGCAAACCAGCTGGTCAGTGTTTTATCATAGTGCACGCCGATATTATGCCAATCTTCCATGACCAGCAGTTGCTCACTGGCTTTGCCCAGTTGCTCGATAGAAGGGAGCATGCCATTCGGGAAAATGTACTTGTCAAACCAGGGGTCGCCATGGTGGGTTGAGTAGTTTGAGGCTATGGTATGAAGCAGAAAGAGGGCGTCCGGTTGCAGGCACTGGTTGACAACCTGTATGAAATGGCGATAATTTTTGTAACCCACATGCTCAAACATGCCGATTGAAACAATGGCATCAAATTGCTCGGATAAATCACGATAATCAAGCAGACGTATCTCAACAGGCAAGTCGGCACAACGCTGACGAGCCAGCTTGGCCTGTTCCTTGGAAATGGTCAAACCTACCGCCTCAACCCCATATTTTTGGGCCGCATAACGGACAAAACTGCCCCAGCCACAACCAATGTCAAGAACGCGCATACCAGGGACAAGTTTGAGCTTGCGGCAGATGAGCTCCAGTTTGGCCTCTTGAGCCTCGTTGAGATCATTGATCTCGTTAGTCCAGTAGGCACAGCTATATGCCATATGCTGGTCGAGCATGCATTCAAAAATATCATTGCCGACATCGTAATGTTTTTCAGCCACTTCAAGTGCTTTTTTTTTGTTCTGGCAGTTGGATAACGTGGCTTTGATATTACAGAGGATTGCCGAGCGGGATTTTTTTATTTTCCGGTCAAGGTCGTTTCTCAAGACCTGGAAAAAGAACTGATCAAGCGAAAAGCAGTCCCACCAACCGGCCATATAGCTTTCACCCAGTGCTAGAGAGCCGCCGCACAGAATATGGTGGTACAATTCCGGATTGTAGACTTGGATGTCCCAGGGACGTGTGCCGTTGATACGGATATCAGCCACTGCAAATAAATCCGCAATTATCCGCTCATATGAGTTTTGAATAGAAGATGACATAGCTTCCTGAGTTCTCCGTTTCCAGGTCTAGATATTAGCTTCTTCATTTATGCAGTTTTTTAATAGAAGATACCGTTCTATGATTATAAGTTTCAATCTCATTTCATCTTCTATTTTCCCAGATCCTTTATATCGGCATATCATAAAGTCAATATAAAAAACAAGTGGGACTATAGCCGGTCATTACCGTTATCAGGCGCTAGTCATAATTATTTTATTTATCTGCTTGCATCTTAACCTGTATTTAGATGTATACTTACTAATAGATAGAATTAGTCAGATGTATCCGAAGCTCAGATGATCGGCAGTACTCTAGCAAGGAGATTTTCGATGAATCAGAAACAGGGAAGAATGAACTTGAAACAGGGCAGGCAGGACAAATTAATTCAAGAAAAGCGTCATGATAATTATAAGGAACTGGAAAAACAGTCAGAGCCTACGGTCTGTAGTGAATGTCACGCCGTATTTCTTAATGGTCGATGGGCTTGGTCCCAGCCGATGGCCAATGCCAATGCCATAGTCTGCCCGGCTTGTCAGCGGATCAAAGATGATTATCCGGCTGGTTATCTGGAGATAAAAGGCGACTTCTTCGCTAGCCATCGTGATGAGCTGATTAATCTTATTGATAATAATGAGGCCCTTGAAAAGGGCGAACACCCAATGGAACGGGTAATGGCTATTACTACAGAGGAAGATCAAACATTGATAACGACTACCGGTGTCCATTTAGCCAGGCGTCTCGGTGAGGCTTTACATCGAGCCTATCAAGGCGATTTGAGTTTTACCTATGGTGATGGCGAAGAAAGCATTCGTCTGATCTGGATACGAGAAGAGAAGGGCTGAAGGGGAGGTTGAATAGATGGTGAGCAACCGGCAAAAAGCAGAGGCCATGCTTGCAACCATTGAGGCTGAGTGTCAGCTCACCAAAGGCATGACCGGACGGGCTTTTTTGCAACCAAAGGTTATGGAGGCCATGCGGTTGGTCTCGCGGGAGGATTTTGTCTCGCCTGATCTCAAAGCCATGGCTTATGAAAATACTCCCCTGCCCATTGGCAATGGTCAGACGATTTCTCAACCTTTCATTGTTGCTCTGATGACAGATCTGCTAAATCCTGAGAAGGAGGATACTATCCTTGAGGTCGGTGCGGGCTCAGGTTACCAAGCAGCTATTCTCTCTGTGCTGGTCAAGCAGATCTATACCATTGAAATCATCCCTGCTCTGGCCGAAAGGGCCCGGAATCTTCTGCAGAAGCTGGGTTATATGAATGTTGATGTCCGCCAGGGTGATGGCTATCAAGGTTGGCCGGAGCTGGCCCCCTTTGATGGCATCATTGTTACAGCAGCAGTTTCGCATGTACCACCCGCCTTGACGGATCAACTCAAGCCTGGTGGCAGATTGGTTATCCCTATAGGTCATCCTTATGAGGCTCAACAATTATTAGTGATAGAAAAGGATGAGAAAGGATTACTCACAACTGAGAATGTCTTACCAGTCTCCTTTGTCCCCTTCACCCGCGAATAAATAAAAGTGTTAAGAAAAAACAGATCACCACGATGGTAATGAACCAATGGACTCTGAAGAAAGGAGAAAGCTATGCAAGTCCCTTTACAGATTACCTTTCGCAATATGGAGACATCCGAGAAGATAGAAGCGGATATCAGAAAACGAGTTGATAAGCTGATCAGTCACCATCCGGAGATCATCAGCTGTCATATTGTAGTTGAGGCCCCGACCCAACACCAGAATAAGGGCGGGTTATTCAAGACCAGGATTGATATCAACTGTCCGGAAGGAAAATTTGTGATTAATCGGGAACCGCCTCCCCAGCGTCAAGATCATGACGATGTGCTCATCTCCCTGCGTGATGCCTTTATGGCCGTGGATCGGCAACTGGCGGAGTATTCCGGCAAGCGGAAGGGAGATGTCAAGATGCATGAGGAAGTACCTCGAGGCCGGATTAATCAGCTCTTTCCGATGGAAGATTACGGGACCTTCAACACGCCGGATGAGCGGGAAATCTATTTTCACCGCAATAGTGTTCTCAATATGGATTTTGATGATCTGGTCATTGGCGACATGGTCCGCTTTCATGAAGAAGTCGGAAATGATGGGCCTCAGGCCAGCACTGTCAAAGTAGAGAGATGATAAAAAGCCGAATTCTATGAGCAGTGTCAAGCTGAAAAAACCAGATAATTAAGATCCCAAGACCATCTCACTCATAACTCTTTTTGAAAGCAACAGGCCCTTCCATGGTAACCATGGAAGGGCCTGTTGCTTGTAGAACATGAAGACTAAACGCCCGGCTTGTTATTATTCGTCAATATCAACCTTGGCTATTTTAGCGCCTGGTTTAAGCGCATCTCCGACTTTGACCGAGATGGTGGTGACAATACCGGCAATAGCGCTGACGACCGGAGTTTGCATCTTCATGGCTTCCATCATGGCCACCTGGTCACCGGCAGCCACTTCTTGACCTTCCTTGACGCTGATCTCGCATATATTGCCGGCAAAAGGCGCCCGGATATCACCACTCTTGTTCAGGGCCTGGATCTCTTCTTTCGTAAGAACCGTGGCGGCGGCGGCCGCTCCTGCTTTGGCCTCGGGGGCAAAGGAGAAGATGCGTTGATGATGATCGACATTGAGATAGACATTGGACTCCCCATCGCCATTGACCAGGGATGGACCGACTTCAATGACATGTTCTTTGCCGTAATGATCAGTAAAAGAAAGATTGGTTCCTACATTGAATTTACCCTGATGCAGAAAGATTGATGGCGGCAGCACATAAACCTGGCCGAATTTTTCTTCAAACTGGAAAAAGTTCACGGCATCATTGGGATGCTGCAGATAGAGAACCAGCTGTTGATCGGTGGCTTCATGGCCTATTTTGGCATTGAGGTTGGAGCGTTCGCGGTCGAGATCTATATCTTCAATCTCATCCATTCCTCCTTCCTCCTTCAGAACTTTCTGCCAGTCGGCCCCCAGCACTTTTTCGTAGATCCATTCTTCCGGTTGGTAAAAAGGGAAAGGTCCATATTTACCAAGAAGCAGGTTGCGCAGATCACCGGATGGATTGCCATAACGCTCACCACCCAGGACATTGGCCACAGCGGTGGTCCACAGGATCTGGGAACCCGGAGTTACCGACCAGTAATTGCCAAGTTCTTTCTGGACTCGGGGCAGTTCTTTATGGAGAATGTCGGGCATTTTGTCAAGGAAACCGCCTTTGGCGGCCTGTTCCAGGCTGGAACCCATGGCCCCGCCAGGCAGTTTGTGGATCTGCACGGTCGGTTGAAAACCTTTGATCTGCGATTCAAAGGCCGCGTAATACTGGCGCTGATCCCGGATGACCTCAGAGGTCTCGATTACGGCATCTTCATCAATGCCTACGGCCGTGTAGCCCAGTTCTTTCAAAGTCTGGATAACCGTCAGACTTGGAGGCGGCCCGTAATAGCCGGTCATGGAGGAATCACCGGCATCAATGATTTTGGCGCCATTGATCACGGCCGCGGCAATCCGGCCGATATCGTTGCCGTCGGTGTTGTGCCCATGATAGTGGATCGGCAGATCAGGATAGCTCTGTTTAATGGCATTGACCAGTTGGCCGATACGCTGCGGTGAACCAAGGCCGCCGTGATTTTTGATACAAAGGATGATATCGGTTCCGGTGACATCGAGGATAGCCTGGACCTTTTTGACATAAAAGTCGTCAGTATGCTCAGGGCCGGTGGAAAAACAGATGCAGGGCTCATTAATCTTCCCGGCCTTGCCAACTTCCTCAAACACGGCCTGCATATTGGGAATATGATTCATGAAATCAAAAGTACGCCATACATCCACATATTTGGCAAACTCCCGCACCGTAAAGCGGATAACATTTTGCGGGTAGGGGCGATAGCCAAAGAGATTCACCCCGCGACACAGAGTCTGGAACATGGTGTTAGGCATTTTCTCGCGCAGCAGTTCCAACTTGAGAAAGGGATCAACCTGCTTGCGAAGGATATCGACATGGACTGAAGCTCCCCCGGTTATCTCGAGAGAAAAATAGCCGGCCCGCTCGCGGGATGGGGCTGCCAGCATATCAGTATGCAGCAGAATACGGTTTTTGAAATCAGACTGAGAGAGATCGCGGGCCGTATTGGTGATGTAATAGCCGTCCGCCTTTCTGAGTTGGGCGACAACTTCGCTCGGGGCCGTGCCCTGTATAATACGTTCCATAAATTAATCCTCGTAGGGTATTATCTTCTTTTATCCGGGCAAAACCAGGGGAAAAGAGAAAAGGTCAGCATAAAGTTATGAATAGTTTCCGCTATTGTCAATATGCCTTAAAAGGCATACGGATTGGTGCCGCGATGGTGAATCTCGGCAATCAGCTTGGACAGTTTTTCCGCTTCATTGGCTGTTTCTTTATATTCAAACAGTTGTGGATGAGTGTCCAGGAAAGAGGTGTTAAAATCGCCTTTGATGAAATCAGGATCATCCACGATATTCAGGTAAAAGGGGATGGTCGTTTTAGGCCCGGAAATATCAAAATTTTTTAAACAACGGCGAAGGCGGCTTACTGTTTCATTCCAGGAAAAACCATGGACGGTCAACTTCACCAGCAAAGAGTCATATACTTGGGGAATGGTGTAGCCCTGGTAGACAAAACCATCGAGCCGAACCCCATAACCGCCCGGCGAGCGATAGACTGACACGGTTTTGCCGCCCTCAGGCATGAAATCCGCCTGTGGATCTTCAGCGTTGATACGCATCTCAATGGCATGACCCCGTAATTGAATATCATTCTGGGTAAAAGACAGGGGTTTACCAAGGGCCAGCTTGATCTGGGTGCGGACGATATCAATACCGGTGATCATCTCGGTGACGGTATGCTCGACCTGGACCCGGGTATTGATCTCCATAAAATAAAATTTGTAATCCTTATCTATCAGAAACTCAACGGTTCCGGCATTGGTGTAATTGGAGGCCTTGGCTGCCTTGACCGCGGTCTGACAGATTTCTTCCAGTAGCTCCTTATTACCGATCATGGAGGGGGCGATCTCGATGAGTTTTTGATTGCGGCGCTGGATCGAGCAATCACGAGTACCCAGATGGATAGTGGTGCCTGCCTTGTCGGCAATGATCTGCACCTCAACATGTTTGGGGTTGACCACTACCTTTTCCAGATAGACAGAATCATCATTAAATGCGGCCTTAGCCTCAGAACGGGCTACTGGAATCTCTTTGCGCATCTGCTCATTTGATTCAATGAGTCTGATGCCGCGGCCGCCGCCGCCGCAGGTGGCTTTGAGCATGATGGGGTAACCGTATTGGGCGGCAAAGCTCAGCGCTTCCTGAACGCCATCTTCTCCGGCAGACAGATTAGACGTCCCGGGAACCATGGGAATTCCGGCCTCGGCCATGATCCTGCGGGCAATAACCTTATTCCCCAGATTGGAGATAACCTCTGACGTCGGACCGATAAAGATGATTCCTGCCTCTTCACAGGCCTTGGCAAAATCAGGATTTTCGGCCAGAAAACCATAACCGGGATGAATGGCGCAGGCGCCGGTCCGTTTAGCAGCCTTGATGATCTTTTCAATATTCAGATAATCACAGCGTGGGCCGTCACCCAGCAGTACGGCTTCACTGGCAAGGCGAATATGGCGTGAATCCTTATCAGGTGTTTCATATACTGCCACAGCGTCATAATCTAATTCCTGGATAGCCCGCATAATACGGATGGCAATCTCTCCGCGATTGGCTACAAGTATTTTCTTTTTCAAGGGAACTCCTTTTCTTTCTATTTACTGGTGTTCGGTTGTCTATCGATTGTTTATAAATGCAGGTTTGGTAATGGACAGGCAGATGTAAAGCGATGCTGCGCACCAGATAAGTACCAGTGGAAGGAGCACCAAGATATTTATTTACCTTTTTTTTTTATATCTGGCAAGCAATAGTAAAAACATGCTCAGACGTAGAGATCGAGTGAAAAATAAGCAGTTGGTCAGCCTCTTCTGAATAAAATGTCGACGTTATTAGGTGTTTATCCAGGAATCTTTCAAGGTAACCGTGCGATTGAAAACCGGGGCTCCGGGCTTAGAATCAATCAGGTCGGTGCAGAAATAACCTTGACGTTCAAACTGGAATTGTTCTCCTGCTTGAGCCTTGGCAAGCATTGGTTCCAACATGCAGTTTTCAAGAATAGTTAAAGACTGCGGATTCAGATGGTCCTTGAAGTCTATATTTTTATCGGCATCGGGATTGGCAGTCACAAACAGACGATCATAGATTCGTACCGGACATTGTATGGCATGCAAGGCCGAAACCCAGTGGATGGTGCCCTTGACCTTGCGGCCATCCGGGGCGGAACCACCTCGCGTTTCCGGGTCATAGGTGCAGTGGATCTCGGTGATTTCTCCTGTGGCCGCATCCTTAACCACGGAAACGCAGCGGATGAAATAGCCGTAACGCAGACGAACTTCACGATCCGGACCCAGACGAAAGAATTTTTTGGCTGGCTCTTCCATGAAATCTTCACGCTCAATATAGAGTTCACGTGTAAAAGGGAGCCTGCGGCTGCCCAGTTCGGGCCGCTGGGGATGATTCTGGGCCTCCAGTTCTTCGATCTGGTCTGGCGGATAATTATCGATGATCACCTTCAGGGGATTAAGCACGGCCATGACCCTGGGTGCCGATTCATTGAGGTCATCTCTTGCTGCATTCTCAAGCACACTCATGTCGATCCAGCTTTCTTTCTTGCCAATACCGATATCCGCGCAGAATTTACGGATGGCCGAGGCCCGGTAGCCCCGTCGCCTGAGACCGGAGATAGTAAGCATCCGCGGGTCATCCCAGCCTTTAACATAATCGCCTTGTACCAATTGCAGGATCTTGCGTTTGCTCATGACTGTATAGGTCAGATTGAGCCGGGCAAACTCAATCTGCCGGGGATGACAATCTGTCTGCAGGGTGTCCAGGAACCAGTTGTATAACGGTCGGTGATCTTCAAATTCCAGAGTACAGAGCGAGTGAGTGATCCCCTCAATAGCATCAGAGATACTATGGGTAAAATCATACATGGGGTAGATAGACCACTTGTCGCCGGTCCGATGATGGGCCACATGTAAGATGCGGTAAAGGACCGGATCGCGCATATTAAGATTAGGGGAGCTCATATCAATTTTGGCCCGCAATACTTTGCTGCCTTCAGCGCAGGCACCATTTTTCATCTGCTCGAACAGATCCAGATTCTCGCCAATGGTGCGATCTCGATAGGGGCTTTCCTGACCAGGTTCGGTGAGGGTGCCGCGGTAGGCTCGGATCTCATCTGCTGATAGTTCGCAGACATAGGCTTTGCCCATTTTGATTAATTGGATGGCGCAGTCATATAAGCGATCAAAATAATCGGAGGCATAGAAGAGGTTCTCGCCCCAATCAAAACCAAGCCACTGGACATCCTTTTTGATCGACTCGACATAAGCGGACTCTTCTTTGCTAGGGTTAGTGTCGTCAAAACGCAGGTGGCAGGGGCTGCCATGTTCCAGGCCGATCCCGAAGTTGAGACAGATGGATTTGGCATGGCCAATATGCAGAAAGCCATTGGGCTCAGGCGGAAAGCGAGTAACGATTTGCTGGTGCTTTCCCGAGCGCAGATCTTCAGAGATGATCTGCCTGATAAAATCAAGGGGTCTTGCTTCCAGTGAGTTGTTGGTGCTGTCTGTCATAATCGTTTTGTCCTGCTAAGAGGGTAAAAGTGATTTTTTATTGAAAGAGCCTCTCAACATCACGCAGACGCCGGACCACTTTTTCCCGGCCTAGAGTCATGAGGATGTCATACATGGAAGGGCCGGCCAGTTGGCCGGTGACCACGGTGCGCATCCCGTTCACGATAACACCGGGTTTCACGTCTTTTTCTTCGGCCAGCTCTTTGGCTATCCGTTCAGTTTCCTCGGTGGTAAAATGTTCCAGGGCTTGATAGCGGTCAGCCAGCAGGGGCAGCCATTCCTTGAGCTCTGGAAATTTGAGCAGGTTTTTCTCCAGTGGTTTTTGTTCCACCTGGAAATCATCGGCAAAATAGGCGCGACCGAGGGTGGCAAAATCATTGAGGGTATGAAAGCGGTCGCGAATCAGATCGAGGGTATGCAGGTACCATGTCTTTCTTTCGCCGGTATAAGAGACGTCCCATAAACCTTCTCTCTCAAGGACCTTCTGCACCATATCACCAATCTCACCAATATCCATATTACGCAGATAATGTTCATTGATGGCAATGGCCTTGGGGTCAGTGAAGAATTTCTCATCGCCGATCCGGTAATTGAAAATGGAGTTTGCCTTATTGATTCGCTCCAGGCTGAAGGCCTCAATTAGTTCTTCCCGGGAAAAAATCTCCCTGTCATCTCCTGGCGACCAGCCGAGCAGGACCAGAAAATTGCAGAGGGCCCAGGGGATAAAGCCATGGTCCTTGTAAAAATGAACGGCTACGATCTCGCCGTGTTTACGCTTGGAAATCTTGGCCTTTTTCAGATCAAGGGTAAGCGGCATATGGGCAAAGACCGGTAAAGGCGCCCCCAGCGCTTCGTAGAGCAGGACCTGGCGGGTGGTGTTGGTCATGTGATCCTGACCGCGCAGCACATGGCTGATCCGATCGCGAATGTCATCGACCACATTACAGAGCAGGTAGAGCGGAGTGCCGTTGGAGCGGACAATGACGAAATCATCGACTTCTTTGTAGCTGAGCTCAATGCGTCCGAGAACCTTGTCGTCATAGCCAAGCATGCCACTACGCTCCGGTACCTTGAAGCGGATAACAAAGGGCAGGCCGGCACTTTCTTTTTCGGCCACCTGGGCAGGGCTCAGGTGGCGGCAGGTGCCGTCGTAGCCCATTTCTTGTTTGCCGGCCATAGCTGCTTCTTTTTTGGCTTCAAGTTCTTCTTTGGTGCAAAAACATTTATAAGCATGACCCTCTGCCAGCAGGCGGTTGGCAGCAGCCAGATGCTCATTGCTGAATTCGGTCTGAAAATAGGGACCCTCATCCCAATCAATGCCCAGCCATTCCAGGCCATCGAGGATGCCTTGGATTGAGGTCTCAGTAGAACGTTCTGTGTCAGTGTCTTCAATGCGCAGGATCAGTTTTCCGCCTGTCTTTTTGGCATAGAGCCAGTTGAAAAGGGCTGTTCTGGCCCCGCCGATATGCAGATAACCGGTAGGGCTCGGCGGAAATCGCAGTCGTGTTTCTGTCATGAAAAGCTCCTTGCAAATGAATCGGACTTGCCTGATCAAAGTAGGTGGAAAAATAAATAAGGCATGAAAGCGACCTCTTTATATCTTTTTCAGTTCTTTTGTTCAATAAGTATTGATAGTGAAGCTGCAACAAGAAGGGATATGCTTCGAACTTTTTCTGTTTAATTCTTATTTTGATTAAATGAGAAGCAGCCAATAGACTCGTTATGTATTTTATTCGAAGCGTACTCTCTCTATTTTATACCAGAAGCTGAGCGGATTTCTTCCTGATAGAGTGTTTTATTTTTTGTTGTTCTCTTTGGTCGAAACTTGTATGATATTTTCTATTTTTTTAGCAATTTTATCATGAGATTAGTTGTCGCTATTGGTATGGTGGCTCTGGTCAATTGCGAAGATTTAAAATTGTTCATGTCTGATTATTGAGAATGGGTATAATCCAGGGTGGATTTATAACGATTATGGCCCCAATTATGAATTAAAAGGAGTTAAAATGAAAGTACTGATTAGTGATAACCTGTCTCCTGCCGGAGCCCAGATTTTACGTGATGCCGGCCTGGAAGTCGATATTAATACCGGTCTTGCCCCTGAAGAGTTGAAAAAGATTATCGGTAACTATGATGGTCTGGTTATCCGCAGCGCCACTAAGGTAACAGCAGAGATTATTGCAGCGGCTGAAAAATTACGGGTGGTGGGTCGTGCCGGTATCGGTCTTGATAATGTCGATATCCCGGCGGCCAGCCAGAAAGGAATAGTGGTCATGAATGCTCCTGACGGTAATGCCACTACTGCAGCCGAGCATGCCATTGCCCTGATGATGTCCCTATCGCGTAATATTCCCCAGGCTACCGCCTCCATGAAAGCAGGAAAATGGGAGAAGAAGAGTTTCATGGGTCGTGAAGTTACGGGCAAGACTTTAGGCATTTTCGGCATCGGCCGTATTGGCGCCATCGTTGCCAACCGGGCCCAGGGACTGCGCATGAAGGTTATTGCCTATGATCCACATATGCCCAAAGAACTGGTGGACAAACTCGGTGTGGAATTGGTCAGCCTGGAAGAGCTGGCCAAGCGTTCTGATTATATCACCGTCCATGTGCCGTTGACCAAGGAGACCGACAAGGTCCTGTCCACCGAGTTCTTCAAGAATATGAAGAAAGACGCCATGTTTATCGACTGTGCCCGTGGCGGCGTCTGCGATGAAGCGGCTTTATATAAGGCTCTGGTTGATGGTGAGATTGCCGGTGCGGCCCTTGATGTCTTTGCTGTGGAACCAACTAACATGGAAAATTGCCCGATGCTGGGCTTAAATAATTTTATCTGTACTCCCCATCTTGGTGCTTCCACCAGTGAGGCCCAGGAAAATGTAGCCTTGACCATTGCCGAGCAGGTGGCTGATTATCTGAAGACCGGAGTTATCGCCAATGCCATCAATGTCCCTTCAGTCAGCGGCGATGTGCTGGCTCAGGTGGGTCCATATATTAATCTTGGTGAAATGTTGGGTTCCCTGCATATGCAGATTGCCAAAGGCAGCGTCCAGGATGTGAGTATTGAATATGGTGGCGAGCTGGCCGAGCTTAATACCAGTCCTATTACAGTTTCCTTGTTAAAAGGCTTATTTACTCCTATTCTTCAGGATGCCGTTAACTATGTTAATGCGCCGGTGATTGCCCGTGATCGTGGTATTAAGGTAGTAGAGTCCAGAACTGAACAGTCTGATGATTTTACCAATACGCTGACCGTCCGCGTAAAATCCAGCGAAGGTGATAACGTCCTGGTGGGCACGGTCTTCGGCAAAAAAGAGCCCCGCCTGGTCCGTTTGAACGCCTTTCGCCTGGAAGCACTGCCGGAAGGTCCTATGCTTCTGGTGTACAATAAAGACGTGCCCGGAGTGATCGGTGATCTCGGTACCACTCTTGGTAAGGCCGGGGTTAATATCTCCCGGATGACAGTCGGCCGGGAGGAGGCAAGTGAACAGAATGTTATTTTTCTGAATACCAATATTGCGATTTCCAAAGAATTATTGGCTGAAGTACAGGCACTTGAGAACATTGACGGGGCTATTGCTCTGGAAATGGTGAATTATAAATAACGGGATCCGGTATGCAGTGTGCCGGGTTCGATAGCTAAAGGCCTTGGGTTTGCGTATGGATGAACAAAAAGAACAGATATGTCCTTGTGGAGAGGGAAAGGTTCCTGATAAACACGGAAAATGTGTTATGCCTCGTGTGACGTTTCCTGCTTTTATCATGTCATTGAACACGTCGGTCCTTTTCCATCTGGGTGAAATCCCAGACCCGGCAACCGGCAATAAGCAGACTGATTATGATCTCGCCCGCCATGGTATCGAGACCTTGATGCTGCTGCAGGAAAAGACCAAAGGCAATCTGACATCTGATGAGGAAGGGATGCTGAAAGGCATTCTTTATGATGTGAAGATGCGTTTTGTCAATTCCGTTAAAAAATAAGCAGCTTCTGTCAGGATCCTGATATTACAAAATAGGAACGATTGGTGCCGGCGAATCAAAAGATCACACTTTCATTAAGGGCTCCAGCAAAGATCAATCTGTCTTTGCAGATCCTGGCACGACGCCCTGATGGCTATCATGATCTTGATACCGTGATGCAGAAGTTAGATCTCGCTGATCTGCTGACCATTGCCGTGACCGATAAGCCAGGCATTATGCTGCGCTGTCCTGATTCTGGGCTGCCGGCAGATCATACCAATATCGTCTGGAAGGCGGCTGAGACATTTTTAGCTGTCTGTAGAATAAAAAAAAAAGGCGTTGCAATTACCCTGCGGAAAAATATTCCTATTGCTGCCGGTCTTGGTGGAGGTAGCAGCGATGCTGCTGCTACCCTTACCGGTCTGAACAGACTGCTGGCAACCGGATTAACAACCAGCGAACTCATAGAACTGGCCAGAATGCTTGGGGCCGATGTTCCTTTTTTTGTTACCGATTATGGTGCTGTGCGGGCTACCGGAATCGGGGATCAAATGGTTCCGCTGCCGTCCCTGACTAATTGTACAGTTGTCCTGGTTAACCCAGGATTTTCTGTATCGACGCGCTGGGTTTATGAAAAATATGCGTTGACAATAAACGGCAAAGATTCTAAGTTGTATGATTGTCCAAAAAAAATGAATCATGTTTTCCCCTATATTGGAAGCAATGATTTGGAACAGGTAACCATATCTTCTTATCCTGAAGTGGGGCTTCTTAAACAAAAACTTCTAGACCTGGGTGCAGTGTCGGTCATGATGTCCGGTAGTGGCCCTACAGTTTTTGGTATTTTTTCGGATGGGGACAGTGGGTCGTCAACTCTTGTTCGGCAGGCAGTAGCAGCCTTACAACAAAATAGTGTAAAAGTTTTTGTGACTCAACCTGTGTGATGGGGTGTCGCCAAGCGGTAAGGCACCGGGTTTTGATCCCGGCATTCGTAGGTTCGATTCCTTCCACCCCAGCCATAGTATAGTTAAACAATTCTTTTACCTTAAACGGAACAAATAATGTCAAAACCACTGAAGATATTTTCTGGTAATGCCCATCCGCAAATGGCTCGTGAAATTGCGGGATTTCTTGGTCTGCCACTGTCTGAAGCTGATGTGAGAAAATTCAGTGATGGTGAGATATTCGTTGAGATAAAAGAGAATGTCCGCGGTGATGATGTCTATATTGTGCAGCCCACCTGCACTCCGGTAAATGATCATCTGATGGAACTGGTGATTATGGTGGATGCCTTGCGGCGGGCTTCTGCGCGAAGAATTACAGCCGTAGTGCCTTATTATGGTTATGCCAGGCAGGATAGAAAGGTTGCTCCCCGGGTGCCGATCTCGGCTAAGGTGGTGGCTGAGATGTTCATGGCCGTAGGGGTACGCCGCGTTTTGTGTATGGACCTGCATGCCGGCCAGATTCAGGGTTTTTTTAATATCCCGGTTGATCACCTTTACGCAGCACCGGTTCTGCTGGAATATATTAAAGACAAATTTAAGGACGTGGTCATGGTATCACCTGATGCCGGCGGAGTTGAGCGGACACGCGCCTTTGCCAAACGGCTGGATGCCGGTCTTGCCATTATTGATAAACGACGCGATCGGCCTAATGAATGTCAGGCTATGAATGTAATCGGTGAAGTCAAAGGCAAAATCGCTATTCTGCTGGATGATATGGTTGATACTGCCGGGACCCTGTGTAATGGAGCTGCCACCTTGCTCGAGCATGGCGCCAAGGAGGTGCATGCCTGTTGTTCCCATCCCGTGTTATCCGGGCCGGCCATTGAACGGCTGAATAAATCTTGTATAAAATCTCTAGTAGTGACAAATTCTATTCCCCTGACTGGAGATGCCCTGAAGTGTGATATTATTAAAGTATTGTCAGTGTCAAAGCTGCTTGCTGAGGCCATTGATCGTATTCATAATGAGGATTCGGTCAGCTCGCTTTTCGTATAACTGAGCGATGAAGGCTGATAATCTGGAAAGATCTGCGTAATCGTATTTTAGATAAAATAAGTTTGGTGCTTGTCTGTTCTGCAGATAAGGCACGAACGTGATGGAGGAAAAAATGCTTCAACAGGAAATGTCCGCTTCAGTAAGAAATGATTTTGGCAAGGGGGCCATGCGGCGTTTACGGATGGCCGGCAGTACACCAGCAGTTCTTTATGGAGCAGGTCGTGAACCCGTGTCTCTACAGTTGGAGACGTTGCCGCTTGTAAAGCAGTTATTAAAAATTCGTCGTCGTAACGCAGTTATCACTTTGAATATCGAAGGAGATTCTGCCCGGAGTGTGTTGATTAAAGATTTACAGACTGATCCTGTTCGCGATACCTTGATTCATGCGGACTTTTATGAAATACACTTGGATAAACCCCGACGATTTACGGTAGAACTGGTTGTGTCAGGTGTGGCTAAAGGTGTTGATGTCGGTGGTATTCTCGAAATTGCTGCCAAAACTGTAGTGTTGGAAGGCAATCCTCTGGATATTCCCGATAATCTGCAAGTTGATGTGACCGATCTTGCTATTGGTGATGAATTTATGGTCAGTAATTTGACCCTTCCGGAGAACATCAAGCTGATTACTCCTGCAGATACTGTTTGTGTAACCATTCAGGCGCCATCTGTAGCCTGATCTTAAACAAAAGTTGCGGTAGTTTATATCCGGAAAGAGCGGTTGCTCTTTCCGGATTTTTTATTTTTAAGGACCAAGATAAATATTAATGCTGTAGAATGCACTTTAAAAAAAAACGATATTTTTTTCGTAACATATGGCTGTGAAATATGAATGAAGATATGTTTTTAGTGGTTGGCTTGGGCAATCCTGGTAGTGATTATGCGGCAACGAGACACAATGTCGGCTTTATGATGGTAGATGAGCTAGCAGGAAGATTCGGATTGTCGCTTGATCATGAAAAATGGCTGGCGCATTCGGTCAAGTCCGTCTTATGGGGAAGACAAGTCTGTTTTCTCAAGCCGGATACATTTATGAATTTAAGCGGCAAGGCTGTGGCCAGATATGTCGATTTCTATAAGTTAAAGCCTGCCCAGATCTTAGTTGTCCATGATGATCTTGATATGCCGCCAGGCAGGGTGAAGCTGGTCGTCGGAGGAGGAGCAGGCGGTCATAATGGCATACGTTCATTGATCCAATGTCTGGGAACCAAAGATTTTCTACGATTAAAGCTGGGTATCGGCAGACCGGGAAAGATGAACATTTATCAAGGCATGCCGATTGAGAAATATGTATTGGCTCCTCTGGCCCCGGATGAAAAAAAACTACTGGCAGAAAGGGTGAGTGTTATCGAAAAAGGGCTGGAATATCTTGTCTGTGATGGCATTGCCAAGGCCATGAATCTATTAAATGCCATAAAGCCGTGATTACTGTTTGCCTATAAACATTTTTTTAAAGAGCGCAAATGAAGAAGTTATGTTATTAATAGACCTTGTTTTTTGCTAGTTTTTCTAATTTGCATTGATCAGTCTTGTTGAAAAAAATTCCTTTTACAGGGGTGAGGGCGAGTCGTTAAAATTTTTTAATGACTGTCGATTGTAGGAAACTGCAGCATGACTTTTGCCTCAGGTGAAAGGGCGTGCTCAGAATTCATCTTGACCAGGAGGATATGGTGTTTATTGCAGGCGATATGGCCGTTTATCCGGCTCATGGTGTGGGTGTTATTGAGTCAATTGAGACTCAAACTGTTGCTGGGATGGATCATTCATTTTATGTGATGAAAATCATTGAGAATGATATGAAAATTATGATACCTACCAGAAACAGTGCGAATGTGGGGCTTCGGGCAATTATTGGTCGGGATGAAGTAGAAAGCGTCATGGTGATTCTGCGGGAAAGGGATATTGAGATCAGTGCCCAGACTTGGAATCGCCGTTATCGAGATTACATGGAAAAGATAAAAACCGGCTCCATTTTTGAAGTAGCAGTTGTCCTGCGGGATCTATTTCTGCTCAGTGTTGATAAAGATCTCTCCTATGGCGAGAGAAAGATGATGGATACTGCTAAAAATCTTCTGGTTAAAGAAATCTCTCTAGCCCGCAACATCGATGAAGATAAAACAGCGGATCAGATTGAAAAAATGTTTTCGTAATAACCTGTTTTATATATTATTTGAATAATTCATTTTTTGTAAAAATGTATTGGCATGGCTGTCAGTCATGAGTCATTGTAGTTGTAATTCTTCTATAGATCCTTCTTTAGCGCATCATTTCAGTTTTCATGTAAATGCCGAGCAGGCCGGGTGCCGCTTGGATCATTTCCTGGTCCGAGCTATCCCTGAGGCCTCCCGTACGCTTTTAACTGAATCTGTGCGAGACGGATTAATTCTGGTCGATAGTCAGTACAGAAAAAGCAGCTATTCTTTAAAAGTTGGCGAATGCGTGGCTGGATCTCTGGCTATTGCCCCGGTAATGGCTCTCCTGCCTGAACAGATAGCTTTCGATATTCTTTTTGAGGATCCTTACCTTCTCGTTCTTTCTAAGCCACCAGGACTGGTGGTGCATCCCGGCAGTGGCAATCAGGCCGGAACTCTGGTGAATGGTCTGCTTTTTCATTGTCAAGCTATTGCCGGTGTTGGTGATGATGTGGTCAGGCCCGGCATTGTTCATCGTCTTGATAAAGATACCTCCGGACTTATGGTAGTGGCGAAAGAAGAAGGGGCCCATCGGCAGCTTGTTGAGGCCTTTAAGGCCAGAAAAGTTGAAAAACAATATCTGGCCCTGGTACAGGGCTTTCCCGTACAGCAAGCAGGGAGAATAGTGGCCTCCATTGGTCGACATCCGATCCATCGCCAGAAAATGGCAGTCAGGGACAATGGCCGGCATGCGGTAACCAACTGGCAGGTGCTGCAGGAGTTTGTTGGTGGCTATAGTCTTGTTCGGCTCCGGATAGAAACCGGGCGTACTCATCAGATTAGAGTGCATATGGCTTCAATCGGCCATCCGGTAGCAGGCGATCTGGTTTATGGCGGGAGCCGCGGCAAAAGACAATTCCCCCGGCAACTGCTGCATGCGGCCCGTTTAAGTTTTATGCATCCCATCACCGGTAAGGATCTGGTTTTTTCTGCCCCTTTATGGCCCGATTTTGCGTTGATTATTAATCAGCTGACAGATGAGACAAATCAGGCGGGGGAAGATCAATTGTGATTATTGGGCTGACCGGAGGTATAGGCTCGGGTAAGAGTTTTGTGGCAGAATATTTAGCAGGATTACTGAACTTTGCTGTTCTGAATGCCGATCTGCTGTGCCGTAATCAGCTGCAACAGCAGATGCCTGGCTGGCAGGGGATTAAAGAACAATGGGGCTCTCGCTTTATTGATCTGACCGGCAATATTGATCGGCCGCTCTTGCGTAAGACTTTGTTTACAGATACAAGGGTGCGCCATAGTGTTGAGCAGATTCTGCACCCGCTGGTCCGTCAGGAAATAAGCAATAAAAAGTCGGCGGCAGCAGATGTCATCGTTGAGGTTCCTCTGCTTTTTGAGGTCGGCTGGCAAGAGGATTTTGATTGGATTGTCGTGGTTTATGCGGCCAATGAGTGTTGTCTCCAGCGTATTGTCAACCGTGATCGGATCAGTATGGAGGAGGCCAGGCTTGCAGTCAGTGTCCAGATGTCTCTTGCCGACAAAGCTTTGCGGGCTGATTCGGTAATCGAAAATTCCGGTTTTCTTGTCCAGACCATCCTTCAGGTCTATCATCTGGCTCATTTGCTTAAAAAGATGGGTTGAATTTTGCTTTTTGGACCTGATGGTGACGAAAAAGGTTGACATGATTTTTTGAAATACGTATATAGCTAATAATCATCAGGGATAAATCCTGCCTTTGACCGATCTGCTTGAAAATAATAAAATGTCACTATATGCTTTACGATATCACTTATGTGATTGTTTGTTATAAAGCAAAAAACAGAAAGTCTTCACCAATAATTATTTCAGTATAAATCTTGTCTCTGCTCCATTCTTTAGATCATAAAAAAAATAAGAATAAAAAATATCAACTGGCCAATTTTTATATGTCTTGAGTAATTCTTGTGATTACTCGGCATCTTTGCATTATTTGTCAGGTTGGTCGTTATTTTCATATACGTGAGCATCCATTTTTAGCTTACTTCAGCTGTCCTGTTTGCTGGTTTGTTTTGTTAAGCCTCCTTTGAAACTGTCATTTGAAGTGCTCTATATTACGGAGTGCTCTGGTACCACAGTAGGTTTCCTTGTGTCTGTCGTAAAATGGAAAATATTTGTCTTTAGAGGATCTTTGACGTTCCTTGAATATCCGCAAGTAGTTTGTGAAAAGTGTCCTTGCCAAAAGTTATAATAGGAGAAAATTATTAATGAATCTGGCTGAATTAAAGCTGAAGAAAATTGATGAGCTGGTACAGCTTGGTCGAAAATTAAAAATTGAAGGGGTTAGCTCTTTACGAAAACAAGAGTTGATCTTTGCTATTTTACAGGCCCAGACCCAAGCAGATGAAGATGGAAAACTGCGTGGCAGCGGTGTGCTCGAGATTTTACCTGATGGCTTTGGTTTTCTCAGGGCGCCTGATTATAATTACCTGCCGGGTCCGGATGATATCTATGTCTCCCCCTCGCAAATCCGGCGATTAAATCTGCGGACTGGTGATACCATTGAAGGTTTAGTCCGTGCGCCTAAAGAAGGAGAACGCTATTTTGCTCTGCTTAAGGTGGAAAGTGTCAACTTTGATCCACCGGAGGCAGCAAAAACCAAGACCCTTTTTGCCAACCTGACGCCATTACACCCGGAAGAAAAATTAAATCTTGAATGGCAGCCGGATAATTATTCCATGCGGCTCATCGATATGATGGCCCCTATTGGCAAAGGCCAGCGTGGTCTGATAGTTGCGCCTCCCCGCACTGGTAAGACGGTGTTGATGCAGAAAATTGCTAATTCCATCGTTAAAAATCATCCCGATGTTTATTTGATTGTGCTGCTCATTGATGAGCGACCGGAAGAGGTCACCGAGATGAGCCGATCGGTTGTGGCAGCTGAAGTGGTCAGTTCAACCTTTGATGAGCCGCCGCAACGTCATATCCAGGTAGCGGAAATGGTGCTTGAAAAGGCCATACGTCTGGTGGAGCATAAAAAAGATGTAGTTATTCTTCTTGATAGTATCACCCGGCTGGCCCGGGCCTACAATACCGTGACGCCCTCCAGCGGCAAAATCCTGTCAGGTGGCGTGGAAGCTAATGCCCTGCAGAAGCCAAAACGTTTTTTCGGGGCCGCCCGCAACATAGAAGAAGGTGGTAGTCTGACTATCATTGCCTCAGCCCTGGTTGAAACCGGAAGCCGGATGGATGAGGTAATTTTCGAAGAGTTTAAAGGAACAGGCAATATGGAGCTGGTTCTTGACCGCAAAATGGCAGAAAAGAGGATTTTTCCTGCCATTGACGTCAAACGCTCCGGTACCCGGAAAGAAGAATTATTGCTGGATCCGGATACGCTCAATCGTTTATGGATTCTACGTAAATTGTTAAGTTCTATGAATCCTGCTGATGGCGTCGAATTTCTTCTGGACAGGATGAAGCATAATAAGACCAATAAAGAATTTTTTGAGTCTATGAACAGTTGATTTGGTTGATTGCAGCCGATAAAATATAACACTCCTTAGTTTTATATTGAAATTACTGGCTGATTTATTATAATACCTTTTTTCATTTGTAAAATGCAGTGACGTCTTTGGGTGTTGAACACTTTGGAAACGTCTTAAAATATAACCTGATAGTCTGTCAGGTCTATCGAAGGAAGAGGAAATAATGAAAAACGATATCCATCCAGAATATTTTCTAATCAAAGCGTCCTGTGCCTGTGGCAATGAAGTAGAGCTAGGCTCAACGCAACCGGAAATGAAGGTCGAAATTTGTGCGGCCTGTCATCCTTTTTTTACCGGCAAGCAGAAAGTTCTTGATACCGCCGGACGTATCGATAAATTCAATAAGCGCTATGCCAAACATTTTGAGAGCAAGAAGGCTTAATTTCACGGGAACAGTTACGAAATAAGCTCTGCTTGCAGGACCTTTTCGTTAGTTTCTGTATGTCTTTTTTTAGATATCTCTGGTCCACAGCAATGAATAACATCGCTGTGGACTTTTTGTTTTTTCACGCATCACTCTTCCTGTTTCCAAAATCCCATGTTTGATAAGTTTGACGATCTGCAGGAAAAAATCGCGCACCTTGAAGGCCGACTATCTGATCCATCATTGATGAATGATCAGAAGGCCTATCAGAATGTGGCAAGAGAGCATGCCTATCTGCTGAAACTGTATTCTCTGTATGCTCAATATCAAAAGGTAATTCAGGATCTTGAGAGTAACAAAGAGCTCCTGCAACTTGATGAAGACGAGGAAATGCAGGAGATGGCAAGAGTCGAGATCGAGGCGCTGAAGAAGCAAGAGGAGAATCTGTTAAAAGATATCCGGCTGCTGCTGCTGCCTAAAGATCCCAATGATGAACGCAATACTTTTCTCGAGATCCGGGCCGGGACCGGTGGCGATGAGGCGGCGCTGTTTGTTGGCGATCTTTATCGCATGTATTCTCGTTTTGCCGAGAACCAAGGCTGGAAGATTGAAGTGATGGCCTCCAGTCCTCTGGGCACCGGCGGTTTTAAAGAGATTATTGCCTTGATCAGCGGCGAGCAGGTCTACTCCAGGATGAAATACGAGAGTGGTACTCATCGGGTCCAGCGTGTTCCGGAAACAGAGACCCAGGGGCGTATTCATACCTCGGCTGTGACGGTGGCCATCCTGCCCGAGGCTGATGAAGTGGAAGTCGATATCAAGATGAACGAGTTGAAGTTTGATGTCTTTCGTTCCTCCGGACCTGGGGGCCAGAGCGTGAATACCACTGATTCCGCGGTACGGATTACCCATCTGCCGACGGGGCTGGTGGTTATCTGTCAGGACGAGAAATCGCAACATAAAAACAAGGCCAAGGCCTTGACTGTATTGCGGGCCAGGTTGTTTGATCAGGTCCAGCAGGCCCATCATGACAAGATATCTCTGGATCGTAAAAGTCAGGTTGGCAGTGGTGATCGAAGCGAACGCATCCGGACCTATAATTTCCCTCAAGGCCGCTTGACCGATCATCGGATTAATCTGACTCTGTACCGGCTTGATTCGATTATGGATGGCAAACTGGACGAGGTCATTGATCCGTTGATCAATCATGATCAGACGGAAAAACTAAAAGAGATAGAATAACAGTTTACCGATATAAGGATCGGCTTGCTGCGTACCTTCTCGCTGCTCGTTTACCTTGCCTGTCCAACTGATTAAGAAATGGGAAATCAGTTGTCTATTGCTTCTCTCTTCTTGTTTTATTTATTGCAGCCAATTCTATTTTTCTCATGCATGTCATCGATCTTATTCATCTCGGGATAAAGCAGCTTGAAGAGGCCGGTATAGATAATGCGGCCCTTGAGGTTGATCTGCTCTTAGGGTTCTGCCTTGGCAAAAACAGGACAGGACTCCTGCTGGCTGCCGCCATGGAAGTGAACAAGGATCAGGAACAGGAGTTTTTGACCCTGCTGGCTCGACGGGCAGGGCATGAACCGACTTCTTATCTCCTGAGTGAACAGGAATTCTGGTCCCTTCCTTTTCTGGTAACCCCGGCTGTCCTTATCCCCCGGCCGGAAACAGAATTTCTATTGGAACAAGTCCTTGCCGTCAGCCAACATAAACTCTGGCCACCTGGTCCTGTTCTTGATCTTTGTTGTGGTAGCGGGGTGATCGGCATTATTCTGGCTCTGGAAATGCAACAGCCAGTGCTGGCCGTTGATCTTTCCGGCCAAGCCTTAGAGGTTGCCAGACAGAATGCCATCAGGCATCAGGTGACTGACCGCCTCACCCTGTTACAGGCGGATCTGCTCAGTGCCTTTGTCCCGCGCCCCCATTTCTCGCTGATTGTTTCTAACCCTCCTTATGTGAGCAGTGAGGAGATGCGCGCCGGCCTGCAACCGGAGGTTGATCTGTTTGAGCCGCATCTGGCACTTGATGGCGGAGTACGTGGCCTTGAGATCATTGCACGGATACGAGAAAGCCTGCCTCAGCTGTTGATTCCCGGTGGTGAATTTTTTATGGAGATCGGTGCCGATCAGGGTCAGGAAGTAATGCAGCTTTTTCACTGTAGTGTTAATAGTGAACAACCATTTGACCGGATTGAAATCATGCAGGATTATAGCGGTCGTGACCGGGTCCTGCATGCCAGAATGAAGAAACAAGACCTTCTCGAAACATAAGGGTGCCTTGAAAAATGGTCTTTTTGGCCAAACTCGGCGTTATGCACAAAATTTATCCTCGGAATAGCAACTATAGGCCTGCGGTAAAATTTTTCACATGCCATGATTGGGAATGAAAATCCTCAATTTTCAAGACACCCATAACTGATTTGCAATATGTCGTGCTCGGCATCAGGAGATAAAAAATATGGAAAAACTCATTATTGAAGGTGGAGAACCTTTATTTGGTTCGGTCCGGATCAGTGGCGCCAAAAATGCGGCCTTGCCTCTTATAGCTGCTACTTTGTTGACCGGAGGGGTGCATACCCTGACTAATGTGCCTGATCTGCGTGATACCCGCACCATTCTTCGCCTTCTTGAATCCCTGGGCCTCACCTGGGAGAGACAGGGAGCAACCCTGCGGATTGATTCAACCAATCTTACCTATTCCGAGGCCTCCTATGATCTGGTTAAGACCATGCGGGCCTCGGTTCTGGTCTTAGGGCCGCTGCTGGCCCGTCTCGGCAAGGCCAAAGTGTCTCTGCCTGGAGGTTGCGCCATCGGGGCCAGGCCCATTAATTTTCATATCAAAGGCTTTGAACAGTTGGGGGTGACCTGTCGGCTCGAGCAGGGTTATGTCGATGCTGAGATTCATGGCCGCATGCAGGGCTGTACCATGTGTTTTGATGTGCCATCGGTGACCGGTACGGAAAATCTGGTCATGGCGGCTGCTCTGGCCCAAGGCACCACGATCATTAAGAATGCGGCTCGGGAGCCTGAAATCGGTAATCTTGTTGATATGTTAACGGCCATGGGAGCGGAAATAGAAGGACGTGATACTGACACTCTGACCATTCATGGAGTGGATAATCTCTATGCCGCTGAAAGTGAGATCATTCCTGACCGGATTGAGGCCGGAACCTATCTGATCGCCATCGCCGCTACCGGCGGGGAAGCCACGGTCACCGATTGTAGGCCGGAGCACCTGCCTGCCCTGCTTGACAAGTTAAAGGCCGCAGGGATGGAGATCACAGAGACGGAAGATACCATCACCCTGGATGCCACCGGTGGCAGACCACTCAAGGGCATTGATATCACCACCATGCCTTATCCCGGTTATCCCACTGATCTGCAGGCCCAGTTCATGGCCTTGATGGCCATGAGCGAAGGGGTGTCCGTGGTTCATGAAACGATCTTTGAAAACAGATTCATGCATGTGCCCGAGCTGCACCGCATGGGAGCAGATATTACGATTGAGGGTCATACTGCCATAGTCAAAGGAGTGGGCCGCTCTGGATTTTTTGGCGCGCCGGTTATGGCCACTGACCTGAGGGCAAGCTCCTCACTGGTGATTGCCGGTCTGGCGGCCAAGGGCCGCACCGAGATTTCCCGGATCTATCATCTGGAACGAGGTTATGAGCAACTGGTAGAAAAAATGACTGGTCTTGGCGCCACCGTCTGGAAAGAGCAGGAATGATTTTCTTAAGGGTGCCTTAAATAATGGCCGCCAGCTCTGATATCCAAGCATTGGTTCAGTAACCAGAAAGACAGCTGTTGACCACCGTTTTTGCAAACCTGAGCTGGATATGGTTAAATCATCTGTATTGGCAGACACGGATGATGACAAATTTTCGCTGGTTTACAGGGCAAGCGACCTTGTCGCTGCCCTCCGAGGAACTCCATGACCATGCGCCCGCTTGCCCTTGATGACCGGTCCTTAGTTGTCGACTATCTACGACGTTTTCCCCCTGAGATCTCGGAGCTCACTTTTACCAATCTCTATGCCTGGCATCGCACCCGGCAGATCTGGCTGGATACCTTCAGGGATTCACTTGTTTTTTTTACCGAGCTCCCAACAGGGCTGGTGGTCTTTGGTAATCCTGTCGGTCCGGTCTCCCTGGCCGAGGTCTTATTTGACTATGGCCGGCTGATCATCGGAGCAGACCGTTTTCCGAAGGCCATGGTCCCGGATGCCAGCCTGCTGCCGGGAATAAAGGTGGTCGAGGATCGGGATAATAATGACTATGTTTACCGCCAGGAACAGCTTGCCAACCTTGCCGGTCGGCATTTCACCAAAAAACGCAATCACATTAACCAGTGCCTGGCCGCCTACCCCTGTCAGTATGAAATCATCACCCCGGAAACAACAGCGGAGTGTTTAGACCTCCAGGAGCGATGGTGCATGGCTCGCGATTGCCGGGACGAGCCAGGGCTATGCGGGGAATATCTGGCTATCAAAGAAACCCTGCACCACTACCAGGATTTTGATCTGATCGGCGGCGCCATCCGTATTGACGGGGCGATTCAAGCCTTTTCCATAGGTGAGCCGCTCAATGCCTCCACCGCTGTCTGCCATTTTGAAAAATCCATGCCCGAGTTTCAGGGGTTGGGCCAGGTGATCAATCAGTGGTTTGCCAAAAACAGCCTCGCCGGATTTGATTATATCAACCGGGAACAGGATCTTGGCGTTCCCGGCCTGCGTGTGGCCAAAGAGAGTTATTATCCTGAGCATCTGGTTGAAAAAGTGCAGATTATGCGGTCTGGAGCGAGCCTCGACAAGCCGGTGGCACACCAGCGCTGTGATTAAAACGATGCGCTATAGAACTGCCACCAAACTCGCCAGCAGTTGCTGTTGCAATCTCAACCAATCCGCCGTCCTCTCCAGTGGATAAATCTGGTTGATCTCCAATTCGATGCCGAGATAGTGGTGCGCCGGATATTTCTGCCGTAACGTCCTGACCAAACCATCACTGATCCCCCGATAGGGATAATTGCGGCGCAAGCGCCAGCTGTTATCCCTGGCCGCCAGAGCTGAGCGCCATTTATCACAAAACTCTTTTTCCTGCAGCCGTCCCGGATCATAAAGAAAACCGACATCAGCTGTTCGGCATACGCCAGCCAGTATCGGCGTAAAAGAATGGATGGATAAATGCACCACGGTTTGCCCTTGGCGCAGATACCCGCCAATAGCCTCGTCGATTTGCCGCCGATAAGTCAAATAGTATTTGATGAGCAGTTCTTCCTGGCGACTGGTCAGATCGCACTTCTTTTTTACCGGTGGGGTCCGGCGATTACGAAGAGAACGATTTAAATCAACCAGCAGGCGGGAGATGCTGCCGGCAAACAAAGGCGCAGACAGCCGCTCTGCCAGCAGCTTGGCGAAATCAAGAGCCCCGGGGTCGTATCCTTGATGAGTGCTGAGCTGGTCCAGGCAGTCAGCCAGGAGCGGGCGATATTGGTCAGGTACCTTATTGGTGGCGTGTTCACAGCTGAGGATGACAGCCATTTGTGCCGGGCTGGTCATCACTTGCTGCTCGCATCATTGGTAAGCATCATGCCTTGCGCCAGGCACTGGCACAGTCGGCTATACAGCTGCTGGAGGTCAGGCCGGGAAAAGTTGGCAGCAAGCTCTCTGCTGATCCGGCTGGCCAAAGTGCCCTGTTGTGTAATGATCTGCAGCGGGGCCAGAAAAATCTCCGGCAGGGGGTAACTGCTGTTGACAGCCTGCAGGAGATGGCACCAGAGCTCTCCTGTTGTCTCCGGTCCCTGCTGACCGAAGATGGTTAAATAGTCAT
>DIKT01000062.1:0-38228 GCA_002424635.1 Desulfobulbaceae bacterium UBA5611 | reverse complement strand
GCCACTGATATAGATGAGCCGGATCAATCCACAGGCCGTCAACCAGGGCCTGCAAGGTATGGATGATCAAGGTGGCAATGGCCAGATCGGCCAATGGGCATTCCTGCATATCCAGGATGCGGATTTCAATGGCCGAGCGATCAAAACGGGCAATGGCCCCCCTGGCATTGAGCCATTCGTGTTGCAGCACCTGCTGCGGATCATGGGGTTTGATAGCCTGAAACATCGGCCTTAGGATTTGGGCCTCATAATCTGCTTTGCTGAAAACAGACTCCGGGATCACTTGCCCGGTTAAGGAGGGTATCTGCTGCGAATTGGTGCGGTACACCGCCATTCGATAATCGAGATAATCCTGCCGGCGGCCATCAACGATAGGGGTGCTGGCCGCCAGGGCCGGTAAAATGGGCAGCAACACCCGAATAGCGGCATGGAGCCGGCCGAACTCTGCATCGCCTGCAAAGGGCAGATTCAGATGGGCGCTTTGCAGATTAGACCAGCCGTGACCCCGGCAGTCAAATATGTTGTTATAGGCCAGGTAGATGGCGCTGTGATGATGGGGCCAGAGTCTGGTCTCCCGGAAGGGATCCATCCAGGGATGAGTGCCGCCGGGCATAAGTCTGGCCCCCAATTCCTGAAGGATGGTATTGATCCGGTCGACATCATGTTGAAAATAATTGATAAAAGAGGCAAGATCAGCTGTGGGCTGGCCGGTTTTCAGCTCAATGACATGCAAGGGCAATTCATTGGACCAGCAGACACCCGGCTTATTATATTCTTCCTGATAGGCACCGGTGACGGCCTTTAACACCTCATCGCTTAGAGGTTTCACGTCGAGGCTGTCAGCATCGACGATCATATATTCCAGCTCAACGCCACACCCGCCAAATATATGCAATGGTTGAGGCATTGTCATTCCTGATCATGCAGCCTCTTTCTGCGTTCAATACGGGCCAGAAATGATGCCATGATTATGCTATACAGCTCATCTTTTAAATAAGCGTCCTCAATACCGGCATCGATATTGGGATTATCATTTATTTCAATTAAATAAACTTTATTGCCGATCTCTTTCAGATCAACGCCATAGAGGCCATTGCCGATAAGATTGGCCGCTTTGACGGCGGTGCTGAGCACTTTTGCCGGTACCTCTTCCAGGCGGATGTTTTCGTTGCTACCCTCTTTCTTGGTACCATCGGAGGCCCGCTGGATTATCTGCCAGTGGTTATTGACCATGAAATATTTGCAGGCAAACAGTGGTTTTTTGTCCAGTACGCCGATGCGCCAGTCAAAAGCAGACGGTAAAAACTGCTGGGCAATGATCAGTTCTGAATCATTGAGCAGCTCCCGCCCATAGTGCAGGAGTTCGTCACTGGTGGTTACTTTGCTGACGCCTTGCGAAAATGAACTGTCAGGTTTTTTAAGGATGCAGGGCAGGCCAAGGGCCTCTTCCACCTGCTCCAGGCTGTCGCGGTGGACAATCAGGGTTTTGGGGGTGGCAATTTTATGGCGTGTAAACAGTTCAGCCAGAAATACCTTGTTAGTACAGCGCAGGATTGATTCCGGATCATCGAGCACTACTAAACCTTCAGCAGCGGCCCGGCGGGCGAAGCTGTAGGTGTAGTGATTGACGTTAGTTGTTTCCCGGATAAACAGGGCATCAAACTCGGCCAGCCTGCCATAGTCTTCCTTTCTGATCAGTTCCACTTCCATGCTCAAGGCGTTGGCGGCCTTAATAAATTTTTTCAGGGCCCGTTCGTTGGAGGGCGAGTCTTTTTCGTCCGGGTTGTACAAAATAGCCAGATCGAAACGATTGTCAGATTTTTTGGCGGTAGAGTAATGTTGTCTGCTGAAAAAATCATTGGCCACGGTCATCACAAAAGGCAGATGACTGGCAGGGATGTCATTGCCGGCAATAGGTGAGATATTCTGGAGGATCCATTTTTTATGAAAGACGAAATTAGCCCGGAGAAAGGGGGCGTAAAACATATTGAACAGCCGGGAGCTTAAACGGTCATAGCGATGGGCCAGGTTTTTACCGAAATAGATAGACAGATCAAAGCGATCTGATTGCAGCGGGGCCAGGCTGCTCTGGATCAAATCGTCCAGGTCGGCCGCGGCAAAACGGATGATGTATGGCAGCTTCATATCCTGAATGGTCCATATTGTGGGAATGGGCTTATGCCCCCTGGCCTCGGCCAGTAGCGAGACATAATAGCCGGCGGCCTGATAACGGTATGACTTGCACATGTTGAAAACTTTCGTGCGGCGCAGGCTATTGAAATATGGATCGGTCAGGTAGGAGCGAGCTGCGATTATGTCTACTCCCTGCAGTTCGAGGGGCCAGTTTTTGGGGTTGTCGACCACGATCAGGGTGCTCATTTTTTCTCTTTTGCAGCGGTAATGGCGGGTTCAAGGATCAGCAGGTTGGCATCGTAAGTAAGGATGCCCAGCAGGATGGAACCAACGATACGGTCGATATCGACTTCATAGAGCTGGCCTTTACCGGCAGGGTGCTTCAGCGGGTCGGCCACAAAAACATGGCGTTTCTCGAGATCATAACCGCAGAGGATCACAAAATGGCCGGTCGGTACTCCCCTAATATCATCATAATCAAGCTTCGGGCCCAACTCGCGGGCGCAATGATAGAGATAGGTGGAGGAAAGACCACAGAGGATCGGTATGTTCTGTTTCAGGTATTTACGCAGCAGGGCGGTGGTCAGATCCTGAAAGCGCAGCACGCCGCCCAGATCCAGATATTCCAGATAGGCCTTGGTGGCGACCTTCAGCCTGTTATTTCTTTTGACTTTGACCTGCTGTTTGAGCTTTGAGCGAAGATCAATATCAGGTTTTTCAAACCAGGTCGGATCAAAGACATGCAGATTGTAGGTATAAATAATTGCCTTGTAGCCCCGTTGCAGGGCATGACAGGCGAGGAGTACTTCCAGGGTGCCGCCGCTTTCCAGCAGATGGGCCTCAGCAATAACCTGCTTTAAGGAAATATTATCGCCATAATATTTATAGACAGCATGCAGACAGGTAGGGCCGCAGGTGGTCGCATCAGGTTGCGCCAGAATTTCAAAAGCAAAGCGGGATTCCATCTATGATCCTGTTTAGCAGACATTTACAGGTAAAAAACAGAGGAAGAACTTGCTATCTATATTTACAGCTTAGCACGATCTCAGACCTCCTGCAAAAAAAACGCCGAGCCCAGCAAAAGATGCCATCTCTATTTGTTAAATGGTATGGTAAAGCATGGCAATAAAGGAGAACCATAATATGGGCATGGAATTGAGCAGGCTGGGATTAGACCCCGGGTTGCAGGAGCAGGCCGAGCAACTCTGCCTGCCTGACCAGCGGGTGGCGCGGGTTACGGCAGTTGATCGAGGCTGGTATGTCGTCAGGAATGGCGAGAGGGAAGTACCTGCCCGGGCTACCGGCAGATTTCTGAATGCCACCGCTTCGACTATGGATATGCCCTGCATCGGCGATTGGGTCTGCGTTCATTATGACTCGGAAGAGTCGGCGAGCATCCATACCGTTGTGCCGCGCAGATCTTTTCTGCACCGGAAATCTGCCGGCAGGAATATCGAATTGCAGATGATTGCGGCCAATATTGATATCGCCTTCATCGTGCAAGCCTGCCATTATGATTTTAATGTGGCCCGGCTGGAACGTTATCTGGTCATGGCCCGTGAAGGTCATGTTGAGCCATTGCTGGTGCTGACCAAGACAGATCTGATCAGTGCGGCTGAACTGCAGCACTTAATCGAGCAGATTCACCAAAGCGGGATCAACACGAGAGTTATTGCTGTCAGTAATATAACCGGCGCCGGTCTGGAGCAGATTAAAGAATTGATGATACCGGGACAAACCTACTGCCTTCTCGGCTCTTCCGGGGTGGGCAAATCAACGCTTATCAATCAACTGACCGGTCAGGATACCTTGAAAACAGGTATGGTCAGTGATTCCGGGGAAGGCCGCCACACGACGGTCCGGCGGCAATTAATCGTCCTCGAGCAGGGCGCCATGTTTATCGATACCCCGGGCATGCGGGAGATCGGGGTTTTTGGCGCCGGGGAAGGAGTTGAGGGCATCTTCGATGATATCCTGGAGATCGCCCGCACTTGCCGATTTACTAATTGCAGTCACACCAATGAACCGGGCTGCGCAGTCCTGCAGGCCATCAAGAACAATATCCTACAGCCGGAACATTATGGTAACTATGTAAAACTCAAGCAGGAAGCAGAGGTAAATGAAAATTCCTATCCTGATAAGCGCAAAAAAAATAAACCGGCCGGGCAGGATGGTCAGACGGGAATGAAGCATAAAAAGAAAATAATATAAATGGCAGCAGTCGGAATTAAAGCTGAGGTAAACTCAGTGATTTCGATGGCATGCAGGAGATGTTACCGTGGATCTTTGCCAACCGTCCGGTTCCGTCCGTCTTGCTTGGCCGTATATAACCGGCGATCAGCTACCCTGACCAGTTCCTCGACGGTAATTTTACCGCTTTCCGCCAATTGACTGGCAGTCACCAAGCCGATGGAGACCGTCACGGGAAGCCGCTGCTGATTGTAAACAAAATCGGTGGCCTCTACCGCCAACCGTAAGCGCTCGGCAAACTGCAACCCATTCTTCAATCCACCGATAGAGAAGGCACAAAATTCATCTCCGCCATAGCGGCCGATCTCATCCTCCTGCCGTTTGGTGGCGGACATTACTTCCGCCAGACTCACCAGCACTTGATCTCCTGCCTGATGGCCATGAGTGTCGTTCACTGCTTTAAAATGATCAATATCCAGCAGCAAAAAAACAAAGTCTTTAATATAACCTCGATGCAGGTTGCCGATATTCATCTCGATAACGCGTTGCATGATGGACCGTTTCGGCAATTTGGTCAGTTCATCAAAATAGCCGAATTTTTCCAGTAAATCCTTTTGTTCCATCTCCTTGGTGACTTCGGTCAGGCAGCCAATGGAGAGACAGATCTCGTCGTCGGCAAATATTTCGATCATGGCCTGATCCTTCAGCCATATCGTTTTCTCCCTCCCGGGCAGGGCCAATTGGTAAATACATTCAACCATACCCTCATTTTTCACCTCTTCGCGCAGCCCGCATTGGTTGCCCCACAGCTCGTCCCTGGTCACAATCTCTTCCTCGACATGGGCTTCCTGTCCCCCATAGTGATACAGTCGACGATCAATAATACTCTGCCGAAAGACCTCGGCCACTTCCGCCGGCTGACAGTTAAGGATGGTCAAAAACCGGGTCCCGACATGTTCATACCAGATAATTTTTCCATCTCCATGCCAGGCGGCGATATAAGGAATGATGGGCGAGTCCATTTTATCCAAGGCCACCAAAGTAGCCAGGTATTCCGTCAGCCGCTTACAGAGCTTCGTGGAAAAACCGCCGGTAAGAATCTTGCCATAATACTTTGTTAAATGATCCGTCATTTTCTACCCATCCTGATAAGGTGATAGATCTTCGCTTTAATTATAACTTTGTCATTTCTGGGGACTGAAAAGTATCTGTTTACTCCATATTTTCGAGGTCAGGAAGATGATCAGGAAACTCATAAAATAATCTTCCTGATTATCTATTCATTCATCATTTCCAAGGCATCAGACACACTTTTATGTGCCAAGACATCGTCACGGTTGGGTAGAGCACAGCGAAACCCAACAAAATCAGGTGCAGGTCAGGTTGCTCTGCGGCTCTACAGCTTTTTGTTGGTTTTCCTTTCACTCTACCCAAACTACTTTGATCTGCGTTTATTTGTATCTATTTTGTTGTATGGCTTTTGTTGATGTTGGGTTTCGCTGTGCTCTACCCAACCTACTTGTGCGCGATGTTATGGCACATTTTTTTTAACGATGTTATGGCACTCAACACTTTCCAGATATATAAGTTTCCTCTGTATTCGTCAACATCCTCTTAGCAAGCGCCACTACCAGTCTAATAATCAGTATTGTCTTACCTGTCTCTCTAGCTCAGGCTTTTCTCCTGCGTAAGGAAAAGGTCTGCGACAAAGAGTAGAGCACCGGCACTACTATCAGGGTCAACAAAGTGGCCACTGCCAAGCCGAAAATGACCGCCACGGCCATCGGCCCCCACCATTGGGCTGATTCGCCGCCGATTTCCCAGGCAAAATTACGAAAGTCAAAACTCACCCCCACCGCCATCGGCAACAGGCCAAGGATGGTGGTGATGGCGGTGAGCAGCACCGGGCGAAAGCGCACCAAGCCGGCACGGAGCAGGGCCTCGCGCAGTTCCATGCCTTTCGCCCGTAACTGGTTGATATAGTCGATGAGGACAATCGCATTGTTGACCACCACCCCGGCCAAAGAGATGACCCCGATGCCGGTCATGATGATGCCGAAGGGGGTGGCAGTCACCATCAGGCCGAGAAAGACCCCGGTCAGAGAAAAGATGACGGAGATCATGACGATCAGCATCTGGCGCACCGAATTGAACTGGGCAAGCAGTACCATGGTGATCAGGAAGACTGCGGCCAGAAAGGCCTTGCCCAGAAAGGCCATGGCATTTTGCTGCTCTTCCTGCTCGCCGGAGAAATTGATCGTATAACCGGCCGGCAGATTGAGAGCGGCCAGGCGGCCCTGCACGTCTTTTAAAACTTCATTACTGTTGCGGCCGAAGGTGTTGGCGGAGAGAGTCACCACCCGGTTCTGATCGAGATGGCGGATAGCGCCAAAGCCGGCGGCCAGTTCGATCCGGGCCACAGTCGACAGGGGAACCGGCGCCCCGTCTCGGGTAGGAATAAGCAGACTGCCGATATCAGACAGGTTCTGCCGGCGTGGTTCGGGCAGACGGGCAACGATATCATACTCATCTTTGCCGTCGCGGTAAATCCCGAGCTTGCTGCCGCTGATGGCGGCCTTGACGGTGGTGGAGATGGCAGCCGTCGAGAGTCCGAGTAAGGTGGCCTTATTGCGGTCGACCACGACCCGGATCTCGGGCTTGGCTTTGGAAAAGTCATCCTTGAGATCAACCAGGCCGGGGACATTTTGGATCAAGGCCTTGGCCTGCACCAACAAGGCTTCCAGGGTGTCGATTTCTTCACCGCTGATCTCGATATTGACCGGCGGTCCGGTGGGTGGGCCATGCTCCTGTTTCTCCACCTTGATTTCCGCTCCGGCCATGGAGCTCAGCGCCTTGCGGATGCGGCCCAGCACATCATTGGAACTGGCACGACGTTCTCCACGGTCGACAAAATCCAGTGAGATTCTGCTTTGATGAGTCTGGCCGCCGGAACCATCGCCTGCCTCTCCGCTGGCGGCAACGCCAACCTCGGCAATGACAAATTGCAGATCAGCTTCCTGGCGGACCACTTTCTCAACTGCCAGGGCCAGCTGATTTGAGGTCTCCAGGCTGGCCCCTTCCGGCGCTTTGATCTCGACAAAGGCCCGGTTGGGATCGGTATCCGGAAAGAGCTCGACTCCATGGCCGAGCAGACCGTAGCTGACAATGATCAGGATCATCAGCAGTAGCATACCGCCGACCACCAGGCCGCGATGATCAAGCGACCTCTCCAGCAGCCAGCGATAGGTCTGCAGGGTACGGGTTCTCTCGCTGCCATCGGCCATATTCTTCTGGCTGATGCGCATAAAAGAGGAACAGAGCACCGGATTAATAACGAGGGCGACCAGCAGTGATGAGCTCAGCACAATGATCAGGGTCAGCGGTAGATACTTCATAAACTCACCCATGATCCCCGGCCAGAACATCATCGGCCCGAAGGCGCACAAGGTAGTCACCGTCGAGGTGATCACCGGCCAGCCGACCTCCTGCGCTGCCAGCCGGGAAGCGCTGATCCGGTCCTGGCCTTCCTGCATGTGCCGGTAGATATTTTCGACTATGACGATGGCATTATCCACCAGCATCCCTAAGGCCAGGATCAGACTGAACAGGACTACCATGTTCAGGGTAATGCCGAGGGCCTGCAGGACGGCAAAAGACAGCAGCATGGAAAAAGGAATAGCCGAGGCCACGAAGATGGCGTTGTTCAAGCCGAGGAAGAAAAACAGCACCACCACCACCAGGATCAGGCCGGTGAGGATATTATTCTCCAGATCGGCCACCATGCGCCGGATATCCTTGGATTGATTGAGGGTGACCGAGATGTCGACACCGGCGGGAATCTGCTGCCGGGCGATGTCAAGCAGGGCGAAAACGTGGTCGGCCACGGCGATGATGTTCTCGCCGGTCCGCTTTTTAACGGCCAGAGTGACGCTGTTGCGGCCGTTCAGGCGGGCGTGGCTGCGCCGGTCTTCAAAGGTGTCGACGACGGTGGCCACATCGGTGAGGTAAATGGGCCGGCCGTCGCGGGTGGCCACCATCAAGGTATCGACCTCGGCCGGGTCGGTGAACTCGCCGGGAATCCGCAGCAGATATTTGCCCTGGCCGATATCAATACTGCCGCCGGGGATGTTGACGTTCTCACTCTCGATGGTTTGCAGGATCTCGGTAAAAGACAGACGGTAGGCGGCCATCCGGTCCGGGTTGAATTCCACCCGGATCTCCCGCTCGCGGGCACCAATAAGATTGGCCTCCAGCACGCCGGGAATCCCCTCGATGCGATCCTCCAGTTCCTCGGCCACTCTCTTGAGCACGCCTTCCTCGACATTACCGGCCACGGCCAGCATCAGGATCGGGAACTCAGCGAGGTTGACTTCCAGAATGGATGGATCATTTTCCAGATCATCGGGGAGATCGCCTTTGGCCTGATCGACCTTGTCGCGCACCCATTGCAGGGCGTTGTCGATGTCCACCTTGGGCGTAAACTCGATGGTGATCATGGAGGAGCCCTCGGCGCTCACCGACCGGATTTCTTTGACATCCTTGAGGCCCTTGAGTTTACGTTCAATAGGCAGGGTGATGAGGGTCTCGATGTCCGCCGGCGCTACTCCCTCATGGGAGGTGATCACCAGCACGTAAGGGATGGAGATATCCGGGGTCGACTCGCGGGGCAGGGTGATATAGCTGTAGGTGCCGATCACGATGAACATCAGCATCAGGACGAAAATGGTGCTGCGATGGCCGATGGCGACATTGGTAATCAGCATGTCAGTTGCCTTCCACAACCACAGCGGTCCCGTCACTGACCAGATGCTGGCCCTTGACGATCAGCCGCTCGCCGGGGCTGAGTCCCTCTTCAATCACGGCCAGGCTGCCGATAATGGGGCCGACTTTGATGGACCGCAGCCGCGCCTGGCCGCCCTGTTCGACAAAGACCACCTTGACCCCGTCGCGATCGACCAGGGCATAGAGGGGAATAGCAATCACCTGGGTCAGCTGCCGGCGGCTGAATTCGACCTGGACGATCATCCCGGGGCGCAGGGTTTCAGCGCTGTTGTCCACTGCGATTTTGGCTAGATAGGTGCGGGCGGCAGGATCGGCCTGGAAGGAAAGATGGATAATCTCGCCGGGCAGGCGGGGGCCGCTCGCCCCGCGTACCGGGGCCGCCATAATCCGGGCTGTACCGCCCACGGCCAGACCGCTGATCTCCTTCTCCGGCACTTCCACCAAGGCCCGCAGCCGGTTGACCTGCATCACTACCGCTGCGGCATCGCCTTCAGACACGTATTCGCCGCGATCAACAAGCAGTCGGTCAAGAATGCCGTCCACCGGGCTGCGCAGGGTGCTTTTGGTCAGGGCCACCTTGGAGAGCTGGAGCTGGGCCCTGGCCTGTTCGAAGACCTTACGGGCATCTTCAAAATCCTGCTGACTGACCAGCTCGCTTTCAACAAGCGCCCGGCGGCGTTCCATGTATTTCTGTTGCAGCTCATATTCAATCTGGTCGCGGGCCAGCTCCGCCTCGCGTCTTTCCGGATCGATACGCAGGATGGCTTCGCCTTTGGTTACCCGGTCTCCTTCTTTAGGGCCGATCCAGTGGACCGGGCCGGCCATTTCCGCAGCCAGGGTCAGGTCTTCCCAGGCTTCGAGAGTGCCGGGGAGGGTGAAGGTCTCCTCTATATCCTGCCGCGCTACCGTGCTCAAGGCGACGTTGAGCACCTTCTCCTCATGCGCCGATCCGGTTTCAGCGTCAGTCTCCTCGTCCTGGCCGCAGCCGACCAGCAGCAAGGAGGCCAGCAGCATCAAGCAGGTGATCTGCAGAAGACGAACATAAACAGCTGTCATTTACTGCTCTCCGCATTTGGAATTTTATTATGGAAATGCCCGGCTCTGCCTCGGGAAGAGGGCAGGGCCGACAATCTGCCTGCAAGGCGCTGTCGCCATTATGGATGGCCGATTTCACTTGGCAATTAATCTCAAGGCTGCATTATAGCGCATCAGAGTAAAAAATACTTCAAGTGTGGTCAGAAGTCATACCATTTGCCGAGATTGGTAACTGTAAAATTATTACCAACTACGGGGGATCTGGCACCAACTCCTGTGTCCTGCTATCTTACTTGCATATTGTCCTGATATTCTGCCGGTCTTGACCGCGTAAAATGCTGCTTTCATTAACTTTGAAATCTGTTATCGTTGCTAAATGATGAGCCGGGCGTAATGCCTATTTGTTGAGTGCCACAACATCGCGCACACTTTTGTACCACGACATCGTCACAGGTAGGTTGGATAGAGCGTGCAAAACCCAACAAAATCAGGTGCAAGTCAGGTTGCTCTGCGGCTCTTTACAGTTTTTTGTTGGGTTTCGTTTCACTCTACCCAACCTACTTTTGCGCGATGTTGTGGCACTCAACATCAATAAGCAGACCCCATATAAATAGAGATCAATGAAAAAAATAATAAACTCACATTTTACCAGAATAGGATTTATCATGGCGGCCTCCGGCAGTGCCGTCGGCCTGGGCAACATCTGGAAGTTTCCCTATATGGCTGGTGAATATGGCGGCGGCGCCTTTGTCCTCATCTATCTTGTTACCATTTTATGTGTTGGTTATTCCCTTCTGGTGGCCGAGATTGTGATTGGCTATCTCGGTGAAAAAGATGCCATCTCCAGTTTTGAAGCATTGGCCCCTAAAAAAAATGTCGGCTGGAAATATGCCGGCTTTATGGGCGCGACCGGGCTGTTGATCATGACCTTTTATTCAGTCGTCATCGGCTGGATTCTTTATTTTGTGATCCAATCGGTCACCTATCTGCCGACCACCATGGAGGCCGCCCAAGCAGGCTTTGCCGACTTGGTCGGCAACCAGGCCCTGACCCAGATAGGGTTTCATCTGCTGGCGACCCTGTTTATTATGGCCATCCTGCTGAAAGGTATCAAAGGCGGGATTGAAAAAACCAATGAAATCCTGATGCCGACACTGGTCCTTATTATCCTGGGATTGCTGTTTTATGCCATGACCTTGGATGGCTTTCAGCAGTCCCTGCGATTTTTCTTTATCTTTGAATTTGCAAAAATTAATTCGGAAGCAATTACCCAAGCCGTAGGGCATTCTTTCTTTACCCTGTCAATCGGCATGGCGGCGATTTTAACCTATGCTGCTTCCCTGCCCAGGCGTACCAACATTGTTAAAGCCGCCTTCTGGATAGTATTGGTTGATACTGCTATTGCTCTGATGGCGGGACTGATGATGTACGCCTTTATCTTTGAATTCAAGCAGGATCCGGCCGCCGGGCCCGGGCTGGTGTTTATCAGCCTGCCCGTGGTCTTTTCGCAAATCGGCACTCTGGGAGTAATCTTTGCCGTGTTATTTTTTCTGGCGCTGGCCTTTGCCGGGCTTACTTCAGCGATCTCCATCGTCGAACCGACTATTGAATACACTATGCGCCGATTTCAGTGGAGCCGCTTGCAGGCAACCACAGCCGCCAGTGCCATCTTTTTTATCGTTGGCGTGTTTGCCCTGCTGTCCCAAACCGCTGCTTACGGCGCCATCTTTACTTTTGGCGGCATGCCGTTATTTGACATCCTTGATAAATTAACAACCAATGTGTTATTGCCGCTGGGTGGTTTGACGGTGGCGGTATTTGTCGGTTTTGTGGTCCGCAAAGAAAGAGTCTATGCGGCCATGAGTGACTATGTCAGTAAAGGATTTTTTGCAGTCTGGTATTTCACGGTAAGATTCATCGCCGTCCCGGCCCTGATCTTTACCATGTTAAATCTTGTTGGCATTATAAAAATTTAACACCAGCAGTTATGAGAGTAAAAGGGCAGAATAATGGAAAAAGAGTCATGAAAACTTTGACTCCCCATATAAAAACACATGACTGATAAAATTGATAACTATCATATAGAAATGCGCTCCAGCCGCATCATCGGCTGGGGTTGGCTGATATTCTGTACTGCCGGTCTGATCATAACGTTGCTGGCCGGTCTCTATTGGCCGGCGGCAGCAAGCGCGTTCTCGGCACTTTTTGGCGTTTATATGGTGCTGGGGGCCGGCAGCTTTGATATAGACAGTGACGGCCTGATTCATACCTCATCATTTGGTACCTGGCAGATTCGCTGGGAGGAAATAACCAGGGTGGAGATTGGCGAGGTGGAAGGCACGATCGTGCTCCATGGCAGCAATAAGCGCTTTATCCTCTCGTCGCCCGGTGGCTGGGAGGCGTCCATCAAAGACAGCGCCTTAGCCTTTATATTCCAGCAGATTGCCACGCATGAAATCCCCACATATCAAAGCAAGAATGCCGCCTATAAAATTATGAAAAACACCCGCATCAAACCAGACAAACAAGCGGATAAAGATTGTTGACAACCTGTTTACCGAGATGGACGTAGCCATTTGTTGAGCTGCCATCTTCTTTACAGTGCGAAAAAACATTATATTGTAAATTAACGTTGAACTTATTCATCTTTTCTCAAAAGGAGGCGTGTCATGCAAAAATGGGAATGCCCTTGCGGCTATATTTACGATCCTGAAGAAGGAGATTATGAGCATGGAGTGGAGGCTGGTACCTCGTGGGAAGACGTTCCGGAAGACTGGGTCTGTCCTAAATGTGGTGCCGCCAAAGAAGAGTTTTTTGAAGCTGACTGAAGTTAGATCAGCAACAGAGACTACCAGCCCATGGAGAAATTCTTCAACGCGGTGATTTCCCTGACTCTGCAGGCTTACGAGAGGAGGTAACCGCTACCCTGGAGGTCATGGTTACTTTTTCTTTCGCGACCCAGACACCTTCAATCGCTGAAGATGATGACACGGTAGTCCAGAGCCCTCTTTCTCGCATTACTGCGTCTTTCAGATAGGGATTGGTTTCTTTCAGACTTTTATTTCTCATGCGTTTAATTTATCACAAGTGAGACAAAAATACTCTTTGGATATGCCCTTATTTACCCAATTGAATGAGATGGCGGCTGAACATGAAGAACGAACAGGGTGAAATAATCATCTACCAGACTGAGGGCGGGCAAAGCCTGCTCGAAGTCCACCTCGGGAAGGAGACGGTCTGGTTGAGCCAGGCCCAAATGGTGGAACTCTTCCAGAGAGATCAATCCGTTATATCCCGCCATCTCCGGAATGTCTTCAAGGAAGGGGAATTGGACGAAGAAAGCAATATGCAAAAAATGCATATTGCAAATTCAGATAAACCCGCCGCCTTCTATAATCTTGATGTCATCATCTCCGTCGGCTATCGGGTCAAGTCGCAACGCGGCACCCAGTTCCGCATCTGGGCGACCTCCGTCCTGAAGGATCATCTCCTCAAGGGATACAGCCTCAACAGCAAGCGGCTGGCTGAAAAGGGCCTTGCCGATATGGAGCAGGCGGTTGCCCTCCTGACCCGGACTCTGCAGCGTAACGAGCTGGTAACGGACGAGGGGAAAGCGGTGCTGGAGGTGGTCGGCAGGTATGCCAGATCCTGGTCTCTTCTCCTGCGCTACGATGAAGACCGGCTGGAACTGCCGAAGAACCGTCATCCACCCAAACAATCCCTTGATTATGGCCGGACCGGAAAATCCATCAAGGCACTCAAGGACGATCTCCTGGCGCGGGGCGAGGCCTCCGGGCTGTTCGGCCAGGAGCGGGAGCATCATCTTCAGGGTATCCTCGGCAACCTCGACCAGACCTTCGGCGGTCAGGAACTCTATGGTAGTGTGGAAGAAAAAGCAGCCCACCTTCTTTACTTTGTCATCAAGGATCATCCCTTCAGCGACGGTAACAAGCGAATCGGCGCCTTTCTCTTCCTGCTGTTTCTGAAAGAGAACAACCTGCTCGATCAATCCGGCATCAACGATAACGGACTGGTGGCCCTGGCCTTATTGATTGCCGAGAGCGATCCCAGACAGAAGGATTTGATGATCAGGTTGATTATGAACCTCCTTGCCGGTGATGCAAAATGATTCATTCCCTGAAATTAATTCTTAAATTCAGGAAGTTGGTAAAATTGTTTGCATCTAGCAAGTCACTAATCCCGTTCATCGGGTTTAGCCTCCATCTGGAAAATATTTTTACGGATATGGTGCTTGAAAGAAAGCAACTACCGAGGATTTCTCGACAGTTTAAAAAGAAGGTGGCACCATGAGCGAAGAAAAGGGGCTGCAAACAACATCTCAGATTCTGCCCTATCAGGCAGAGGACGGTCAGACCAAAATCGAGGTGCAGCTTCAGGATGAAACCGTCTGGCTCACACAGAGGCACATGGCCGAGTTGTTTCAGACCAGTAAGCAAAATTGGTCAGCACCCTGAAGAATATCTTTGAAGAGGGCGAGTTGGAAGAAAGTTCAGTTGTAAAGAAATTCTTTACAACTGCCGCCGGTGGCTCGACCAGACCTTCGGCGGCCGGGAGCTCTATGGGAGTGTGGAAGAAAAAGCGGCCCACCTTCTTTATTTTGTCATCAAGGATCATCCCTTCAGCGACGGCAACAAGCGGATCGGCGCCTTTCTCTTCCTCCTTTTCCTGAAAGAGAACAACCTGCTCGAATAATCCGGCATCAACGATAACGGACTGGTGGCCCTGGCCTTATTGATTGCCGAGAGCGATCCCAGACAGAAGAAGTTGATGATTAGGTTGATTATTTATTATGAACTTCCTTGCCGGTGATACAAAATAATTCATTCCTTGAAATTCGTTCTTAAATTCAGGAAGTTGGTAAAATTATTTGTGTCTAATGAATTGCTTACTAAAAGGAGTTTCTCGGGTAGATTGGTTCCAATCATAAGTTCATAGACAAATTGAATATGATTGATTGTGAGGTGACTCTGCTGAAAAGGACATTGAGGCAAAAATAGATATGCCTCATTTCTTAAGTTTTGACATATAAAAATCACCTTAGGAGTGTCGTTTTGGACCCAAAAGACAAAAAAGAACTCAGCGAAATAGGCATTTGTGATTTGTTCATCACGCCTGCAATAAAAGATGCAGGGTGGGATCAATTGAGACAGATACGTCGCGAGGTTACTCTCACTCCAGGTCCTGTCATTGTTCGGGGCAATATGTCGGCCCGGAATAAGAAGAAAAGGAAATTTGCTGACTATGTTCTTTATTGGGAGCCTGGCGTTCCTGTAGCAATAGTCGAGGCCAAAGAAAACAACTACAACGTCAGCCATGGTATGCAGCAAGCCTTGAGCTACGCAGAAATTCTCGAAGTTCCCAGCGCTTTTAGTTCTAATGGCGATGCCTTTGCTTCCCACAATAAGGTTCCAGCCGCCAGCGAAGATATCGAAACTGAGTTCCCGCTTGAGCAATTTCCATCACCGCAAACATTATGGCAACGCTATAAAACATTTCGCGGTATCGAAGATAGGTCCGAAGAACTCTTAGCCCAGCCCTACCACACAGACAGTTCCGGCAAAGAGCCCCGCTACTATCAGGTCGAAGCAATCAATCGGGTTATGGAAGCGGTGGCCCGTGGCCAAAATCGCATCTTGCTGGTCATGGCCACCGGTACCGGTAAGACCTACACAACCTTTCAAATCATCTGGCGGCTCTGGAAGGCGAAGGCCGTCAAGCGTGTCCTCTTTTTAGTCGACCGCAATATCCTGGCCGATCAAACCCTGGTCAACGATTTCAAGCCCTTCGGCTCGGTCATGGCCAAGGTCAAAAACCGCAAGATAGACCCGGCTTACGAAATCCATCTCGCTCTCTATCAGGCCATCACCGGGCCGGACGAAGCCGATAAAATCTTCAAAAACGTCTCCCGCGATTTTTTCGACCTGATCATCGTCGACGAATGCCATCGTGGCAGCGCCGCCGACGACTCCGCCTGGCGCGAAATCCTCGAATACTTTTCCGGCGCCATCCAACTCGGCATGACCGCCACCCCTAAGGAAACCAAATACGTTTCCAATCTTACTTATTTCGGCGAGCCGGTTTACACTTATAGCCTGAAACAGGGGATTGAAGACGGCTTTCTCGCCCCCTATAAAGTTATCCGTATCGATATCGATAAGGACATCTACGGCTGGACGCCTCCTCCCGGCATGGTCGATGACCTGGGCAAAGGGATCGAGGATCGCACCTACAACCAGAAAGACATGGACCGCATCCTCGTCCTCAATCAGCGCACCAAACTGGTGGCCGGGCGGGTCATGCAATTACTCAGAGCGACCGATCCATTCGCCAAGACCATTATCTTCTGTGAAGACATCGACCACGCTGAGCGGATGCGGGTCGCCATTGTCAATGTTGCCGGGCAACTGGCCATCGATAATCCAAAATACGTCATGCGGATCACCGGGGACAGTGTCGAAGGCAAGGCCGAGCTCGATAACTTTATCGACCCGGAGAGTACCTACCCGGTCATCGCCACCACATCGGAACTGATGTCCACCGGGGTCGATGCCAAGACCTGCAAGGTCATCGTCCTCGATAAGAACATCAAGTCCATGACCATGTTCAAGCAGATCATCGGACGCGGCACCAGGATAGACGAAGAACAGAATAAGTATTACTTCACCATCATGGATTTCAAGAAGGCCACCGAATTGTTCAGTGACCCTGATTTTGACGGTGAGCCGGTGATTATCTATGAGCCCGGCCCGAATGATCCGCCGGTCCCACCTGACCCACCACCTTATGAACCAGACCCTCCTTTCGATCCACCGAAGACCGGCGAGAGTAAGAAAGTTTACATCAGCGGCGTATCGGCCCGAATCATTGCCGAGCGCATTGAATACCTTGGCCCGAATGGCACATTAATCACCGAGTCCTACCGAGATTTCACCCGCAAGCGGATCAAGTCCGAGTTCGCCTCACTGGACGAATTTCTTACGCGTTGGAACACCGCCAATAAAAAACAGACCATCCTCGAACTCCTGGAAGATCATGGCATCGTTCTCGACAATCTTGCCGAAGAGGTCGGTAAAGACTACGGCGACTTTGACCTTATCTGCCATATCGCTTATGATCAGCCGCCGCTCACCCGAAAAGAGCGGGCCAACAAGGTCAAGAAGCGCAACTACTTCACCAAGTACGGCGAGCAGGCCCGGGCGATCCTGAACGCGCTTCTCGATAAATACGCCGATGAAGGCATCCGCACCATTGAAAATGCCAAGGTCCTGAAACTCAAACCCTTCAGCGACATCGGCACCCCCATGGAAATTATCAATCAGGTTTTTGGCGGCAAAGAGAGTTATGAAACTGCCATTCAGGAATTGGAGCAAGAGTTGTTTAAGGAGTACGCATGAGTAACGTTTCAGGCATCATCAAATCCATCCAGGACATCATGCGCAAAGATGTCGGTGTCGATGGCGACGCCCAGCGCATCAGCCAGTTGGTCTGGATGTTTTTCTTAAAAATCTTTGACGACCGGGAAGCCGAGCTGGAACTTCTCGAAGATGACTATACATCCCCGCTGCCGAAGCAACTGCGCTGGCGGGCCTGGGCCAAAGACTCGGAAGGGATGACCGGTGACGAGTTGTCCGATTTTGTTAACCTCCAACTCTTCCCGACCCTGAAAAACAAACTCAACATCCTGGGGCCTGGCGGCAAACGGGGGCTGGTGGTGAAAGACGTCTTTGAAGACGCCTACAACTACATGAAATCCGGCACCCTGATGCGCCAGGTGATCAACAAGATCAGCGAGATAAACTTCAACACCAAGGAAGACCGCCATACCTTCGGTTCCATTTACGAACAGATCCTCAAAGACCTGCAAAGCGCCGGTAATGCCGGGGAGTTCTATACCCCCCGGGCCGTCACCCAATTTATCGTCGATCGGGTTAACCCCAAACTGGACGAAACCGTGCTCGACCCAGCCTGCGGCACCGGCGGCTTTTTGTCCTGCACTATCGAGCACAAGCGCCAAAACTATGTGAAATCGGCCGTGGATGAAGAGACCCTGCAAGCCTCCATCAACGGGGTCGAGAAAAAGTCCATGCCGCATATGCTCTGCGTCACCAATATGATCCTGCACGGCATCGATACCCCGACCAACATCAAGCACGACAACACCCTAAGCCGCCCGTTGCGGGACTACACCAACAAAGATCGGGTCAAGGTCATCGTCACCAACCCGCCCTTTGGCGGCATGGAAGAAGACGGCATCGAAAACAACTTCCCGGCCACCTTCCGCACCAGGGAAACCGCCGACCTCTTTATGACCCTGATCATCCACCTGCTCAAAGACCAGGGACGGGCCGCCGTGGTCCTGCCCGACGGCTTTTTCTTTGGCGAGGGCATGAAGACCCGCCTCAAGGAAAAGCTGCTGGCCGAGTGCAACCTGCACACCATTGTCCGACTGCCCAACGGCGTCTTTAACCCCTACACCGGCATTAAAACCAACCTGCTTTTTTTTACCAAGGGCCAACCCACCGAGCAGATCTGGTATTACGACCACCCCTACCCGGAAGGCGTTGTCAGCTATAACAAAACCAAGCCCATGCGGTTTGAAGAGTTCCAGCCGGAGATCGACTGGTGGGGCAGCGAGGGTGATGGCTTTGCGGCCAGGGTCGAAACCGAACAGGCCTGGAAGGTATCGATCGATGAGATCAAGGGACGCAACTACAATCTGGATATCAAGAACCCCCATGTCGGCGAACAGGTCACTCACGATCCCGAAGTGTTGCTGGCAAAATACGCCAAACAGCAGGAGGAGATTTCTACCCTGCGCGACCAGCTCAAAAGCATTCTGGCCGCAGCCCTTGGTAACGGGGGCGCGGACTGAACATGGTGAATCTGATCACCCAACATATTGCCACCTGGACTGGTGCCGAAATCCCAAAAGCCAATGGGGGTAGAGGGCGGGGCCGAAGCTCGAATGGCCACAGTCCGCATGGGATTAAAAAACTGCGGGAGTTGATTCTGGAACTGGCCGTGCGTGGCAAGCTGGTTCCCCAAGATCCCAGCGACGAACCGGCTAGTGTTCTGCTAGAAAAGATCGCCAAAGGAAAAGCCCGGTTGATCAAAGAGGGCAAAATCAAGACACAAAAACCACTGCCCAAAATAGGTAAAGATGAATGGCCGTTTGAGTTACCGCAGGGGTGGGAGTGGGTACAGATTGGACGAATATCTGTTATAGAGCGAGGGGGATCGCCGCGCCCGATAAAATCTTTTCTAACTGATGATCCTGCTGGCCTGAATTGGATCAAGATTAGCGACACCGAAATTGGTGGCAAATATATTAGTTCAACAAGCGAAAAAATTCGTATTGAAGGTTTATCGAAAACTCGGATGGTATATCCGGGTGACTTCTTACTGACAAACTCAATGAGCTTTGGCCGCCCTTATATCACAAAGATTAAAGGATGCATTCATGACGGTTGGTTGAGAATAAGCCCACCTGAAAACCTTGACAAGGATTACTTGTATTTTCTACTTTCCTCTCCGTATGTAAGAGCTCTTTTTAGAGCTGCGGCAGCTGGTGCCGTTGTTTTGAACTTGAATGCAGATAAAGTCAGAGAGTTGCCGATCCCTATCCCACCTGTATCGGAGCAGAATAAAATCGCCGCCAAAGTTGATGAACTTATGGCCCTCTGCGACAAGCTGGAACAGCAACAAACCGACAGCAACGATACCCACCAAACCCTGGTGGAAGCCCTGCTTGCCACCCTCACCACCATCATCGATCAAGCCGAGTTTGCTTTAAGCTGGCAACGCATCGTGGGCCACTTCGACACCCTGTTCACCACCGAAGAGTCCATCGACCAACTCAAACAAACCATCCTCCAACTCGCCGTCATGGGCAAACTCGTCTCCCAAGACCCCAACGACGAACCCGCCAGCACCCTGCTGGAAAAAATCGCCAAAGAAAAAGCCAAACTCATTAAAGAAGGCAAAATCAAAAAACAAAAACCACTGCCGAAAATCAGTGAGGATGAAAAACTCTTTGATCTGCCAGAGGGATGGGTGTGGACGCGATTAGGCAACCTTTCTGCGAATGTCCATTATGGATATACCGCTTCAGCAATCCATGGTGATTCTGGCATTAGACTGCTTCGTATAACTGATATTCAAAATAACTCTGTTGATTGGGGAACAGTGCCAGGTTGTGAAATAGATGAAAAGAAGGCCAATGACTATCTGTTGGAAAATGATGACGTATTAATCGCACGAACTGGTGGAACTATAGGAAAATCATATTTGGTTGAAAATATTGACGTCAAAGCTGTTTTCGCCTCGTACCTTATTCGTGTACAGCGAATCAAAACTATGTATTCACCATTTATTAAAACCTTTCTCGGTAGTCAGATTTACTGGCAACAACTATATGAAAATTCTATGGGTACAGGTCAGCCCAATGTGAACGCAACAGCGTTAAAAGGGTTACTCTTTCCACTTCCACCACTACCGGCGCAACACCGCATCGTCGCCAAAGTCGATGAACTGATGGCCCTCTGCGACACCCTCAAAGAACGGTTGCACAACGCCCAAATCACCCAAGTCCAATTGGCCGACGCCATCGTCGAACAGGCGGTGGCATAGATATAATTATGGCGATTGAGATAGCGGCTATTTCCACCATAATCGGGATTATCAAAGACCTCGTCAGTGCTATTTCAGCTCTCTGGAAATGGCTGCATAAGCGAAAATCAAAAGGTGAGCCATCGCCTGAGATAGGACCAACTTCCGAGGGGGATAGCTTGTTTGGGGTGGCCCGACGCTTTGTGCAAATCTATAAAGCGCATGGTGTAAAACGCTCGCAAATCCCCCGTTTGCTCGGCGAGGAATCTGGATTAAGTCTGGATGCTGTCAGTACCGATGAAAAACTCCTGGCCGCTCTGAACGAAAATCTTATCAATAAAACCTGTGAGATTTTTGGAGTAAGGCGGGAATGGTTGGATGGCAAGGATGTGCCGATCTACCCTTACCGGTGGTTTGATAAAAACCTGGACGCCTTCATCGATTTTCAGGCAAGGCTCAAACAAGAAAGTAAAGAACTCCAATGCCTGTTTATCAAATGCCCTCAAGACAAACTGGATAAGGGAGATGAGCGTTGGCCGATAGCCGTTGTGATCCGGCAGGAGATAGATCATTGGGGGCACTTCAGCGAAGATTCCATCTGGCGATATTATCCCGCAAGTGACATGTACTATCTTTGGGGCCACGAAAGAACCAGGCTGCAACTAAAAGCCATGGCTCTCATTGCTTGGCAATTCGGTATCCACATCGGTGGCTGTCAATTACCCAAAAAGGATATCGAAGGCATAGTTGCCGGTTCCGTATTTCCAGGACCCTTATTGGAACATCGATCTCATGGCGCCTGGCACCCGGACGACTACATTTTTGCCAAGGGTGAAAGTTGTGCGGTCGCCGACCAAAAAGAGGCGCTGGCTGTAAGGGAATTTATGGTTAAGTACGGCTTGCTGGAGAAGCTGATTTCTTTAACCGGGCCTATCAAAATACCACTGAAAAATGTTATCGATCCTAAACTAAAAGAACTGGAGTATTAGATGGACGCAACCGACAGAAATCTGGGCACCATTTTCGATATGAATCTCCGTATTGTCGCCCCTCTTTTTCAGCGGCCTTATGTTTGGAATAAGGGGAAAAACTGGGAACCTCTTTGGGAAGGAATCCAAGAGGTTGCTGAAAGGAGATTGGCTAACGACCTTCCCAGACCTAGATTTTTGGGGGCCATTGTCCTTGATCAACTTCCGACCCAGACCGGTGACGTTGAAGCGCGTCAAGTTATCGATGGTCAACAACGCCTAACTACTTTACAAATAGTTTTGGCGGCTATGCGAGACATATGTAAAGAGAAGGGCTCAGAAAACTATAATGAAGCTTTTCGACGCCTTACTACTAATTTCGTTACCTCAAAAAAATTCCCAGAAGCAGCTTACAAAGTATGGCCCACCAACAAAGATCGCGAATATTTCTCCTCGGTTATTGATTCTGGCTCAAAGGAGGCATTGCTAGCTCATTACGGTGTGCTGGCAGCCAGTAAAGATTTGGAGCACTTGATTCCTAATGCTTACCTCTTTTTCCACTCAGTAGTCATTGAGTGGATCGGTGAAGCAGGCGAAGATGAGCTAGAGTCGAAACTTGAAAGTTTATTGACTGCTATGCGTCAGGACCTTCTTATGGTTGTAATAGATTTGGGCGAGAAAGATGATGCTCAAATGATCTTCGAAACACTTAACGCCCTAGGCACCCCGTTGCTACCTGCGGACCTCGTCAAGAATTTCTTATTCCACCTCGCGGAGGCAGAGGGGTATGATATCGAAGAACTATATAATAAATATTGGTCTGGCTTTGATGAAAATACCTCATATTGGCGGAAAGAGGTTCGACAGGGCAGATTGAACAGACCTCGTATAGATCTTTATCTTCATCATTATCTGACTTTGAAGAAGCAAGAAGATATTGGTGCTACTCATCTCTTCGCTTCTTTCAAGGATCACATGAAAAACGGTAAATCGAAGGGAGTGGAGGGGTATATCGCATCGTTGAAAGATTATTCCGAAGTATATTCATCTTTCGAGAAGTACCCTCAGGATTCAAGAGAAGGGTTGTTCTTCTACCGGTTGGCACAGCTTGATACCAACACCGTATATCCAATATTGCTTGAAGTTTTTCACAGCGTCAAAGACACAAAAGAAAGGACCCTGATTCTGGACGATATCGAATCGTATTTGGTTCGCCGGGCCATATGTTGTTTGACGCAAAAAAATTATAACAGGTTTTTTGTGGAGCTGGTAAAGCGACTTTCAGAGAATGGTTTCACTTCAGTAAACGTACGGGAATATCTATTGGCGAAAGATGCAGATACATCACGCTGGCCCGATGACTCTGAAATTTTCACCGCTTTTGTTGATACTCCGATGTACAGTTGGGTGAAAAGAGCAAATTTGAGGATGATACTTGAAGGTATCGAGATAGCTAAATGGGATTCAAAAAGCGAAAAAATACAAATTATTGATAAGTTAACAATAGAACACGTATTGCCTCAAGCATGGCGAGAGCATTGGACGTTACCAGATGGTTCTAGCGTGGAGGACGAAATAGCCAGAGATAAAATCATCCACTCAATCGGCAACTTAACTTTGTTAACGAAGCAATTGAACCCCTCTGTATCAAATGGTTCCTGGAGTTTGAAAAAGGATGAACTTGCCAAGCATAGCGCATTGACCATGAACAGGGAACTAATTGCGTCTGACAACTGGGCAGAAACGCAAATCAAAAAGCGTAGTTCAGAACTTTCAATGATTGCTTGTAATGTATGGGAATACCCAAACCCAAAACAAGGATAATCCATAATGCCAGAGTCCGAGGGTACTCTGTTTAATTGATGGCAATCAGTTTCTTGTTCTGCTTGAAGAGGAGTTTGTGAATATGTTTGATAACTGGATGAGAGGCACAGGATTATCAGAATCATCAGTGCTTAAATATTTCGGGGCAGTAGAAGGTGCTTTATCTGATTGGGCTCGTGAAGCTGGAGTCATCAGTGGTTCCATTTTAGATATAACCAGTTCAATCAAATTCGAATCTGCTGCACATAAAATTCGCCAACTTCCGATATTCTTGGAAAGAAATAGTACAGGTCATAATATGTATAGCAGCGCTATCAATAAATATGCCGAGTTTTTAGCAAAAGGTGTAGTTCCAACGGTTGAGCATGACATTGAAGTGATCGTTTCCGACCCAACCCTTGAAACAACAGAAAAAATCCAGTTAGTAAATGCAAGAATTGGACAAGGGCAGTTTCGTAGAAGTCTTTTGAATTATTGGAAACACTGTTCCGTTACGAGATATCCAGAGACTTCAATGCTTGTGGCATCACATATTAAGCCATGGTCTAAATCATCAAATATTGAGCGGCTTGATAAATTCAATGGCTTATTGTTGGTGCCAAATTTAGATCGAGCGTTTGATCATGGTTTCATGTCGTTCGATTATTCCGGGAATGTAATAATTTCTCCTTTACTCCAACAACCTAAAATGCTTGGCATAGAAGAAGGCATGTCCGTTTCTTTAGCTGATTACCACCAGGATTACATGGAGTATCACCGAGAAAATGTTTTTATTGGAAGTTAGCTTCAAGGCGAGAGATCGGAAACCATCAGGCTTCTAAAAAAACGAGTCATGAGAAGATATAATCCCATACAAGCCACATGATCTAATGGCCCAAATGTTTTTGATTTTATTTTATGAGAAGAACGTGGAATTTTTTGAATTTGTTGAGGTGTTGACAGGCCAGGAGGAGATTCGGAGCAGGGTCTCTATCGATACCCTGCCGGATTTTTGTGAGGAGATCGAGGGGGTGGATGCAGCTGAGGAGTTGGGCCGGGTTGTTTACTTCCGGCAATGGGGCCGGTTCCATATCCGCCAGGAGACCGTGATGGGCGGGGTGCGCTTTTCCGTACCCGACTGCCCCAACGCCCTTGCCTGGACGGTGACCACCGGATATCCTCCATGCCCGGCGAAGATGGTCCTGCACGCCACCATTAACCGGATCGAGCATCATCCCGAATTCATTGACGCCACAAAAGCATTGCTGGCTGCTCTCAAGACCGGCCTGGAAAGGAATTATACCAGCGGGGGCTACAGCTGTACCCCAACCCTTCCGGATACCCTGTTTGTAAATACGAAGGATGGGAGCGGATATCCTTAATGACAACAACACCGAAGACCCCTGAAAATATGGATATGCCTGGACTTGAAAAATTGTTGTCTGCCTGGGAAATATGATAGAATTTTAATAATTACTTTCTGTCGTCCGTTTTATTTGAAGACCCGCTCATATCGTTGCAATCTCACTTTTATTGTACAGAAAAAGGAGCAGACCCTATGAAACTGTATCAGCTGCTTGCGGCCAGTGTGCTGGTATTGATGCTCATGGCCGGTTGCACTACAACCGGCATTGGGCACGGAGAAATAACAGCTTTTGACAAACCCGCTGAGCCCGTTCTGTTCAGCTGGACAAGCATGGACGGAGGAATTTCCGGCACAATGATGGCCAAACTCCCTGATGCAGTTTACGAAGGAAAATTCTTTCAGATTACCCACCAGACGGAGAGTGTAACCCTTGCTCCAATGTGGAGCGGCTGGATCGAAGGCTGGGGCGACTGGCCGTACAGGAGGCATCCTTATCCTTATCCCTATCCTTATCCTTACACTGCTACGCAGTTCATTACCTACTACAGCGGCAAAGTTATTGCCAATCTTGCAACTAAAGACGGGCGGCATATGCGCTGCCGCGTCGATCTGTTCAAGCCGGCCAGCGGTATGACCGGTGGCGGCCAAGGCGATTGTCAGTTCTCCGGCGGCCGAAGCATTATAGTAACATTTTAATTCCATAACAGGCTCATTTTGAGGCATGGGAGCAGATGAACATAAACGACCCACTCGCACGATAATGAGGATGGGAGACGGCTGCGCTGACTAGCTTAAATCATTAATTGTCATTTGTTGAAAACAGGCTTTTTCTGCTCTTCATTCATAATTCTTTAATCAAATTCCTGGCACCACCATGAAATACAACTATATCGGCAGAAGCGGCCTGAGAGTCTCCAACATCTGCCTGGGGACGATGACCTTCGGGAAAAAATGCGATAAAAAATTATCGTTTGCAATCCTTGATAAAGCATATGCCGGCGGGGTCAACTTTTTTGATATGGCTGAAGTCTATCCCGTTCCTCCGACGGCGGAAACGTATGGGGTGACGGAAGAGATCTTTGGTGAATGGCTGGCAGATAAGCCAAGAGATTCAATAATCCTTGCCACGAAAGTCGCGGGGGCGGCCAATGGCTGGTTCGTACCGCCGGTGCGGCACGGTCTGACGGCCATCGATGCGTTTCATATCACGACTGCCGTCGAAGGGAGCTTGCGGAGACTCAAGACCGATTACATCGATCTCTATCAGATCCATTGGCCAGACACCGTCGTCCCCATTGAAGAGAGCCTTGAAGCTCTCGATCAACTCGTACGCAGCGGCAAGGTGCGCTATATCGGGACATCGAACGAGAACGCCTACGGTTTGACCAAGGCCCTGGAGACCAGCCGTTTTCGGCGCTTCAAGCGCTTTGAGAGCATCCAGAACAACTTTTCCATGCTCAATCGACGTTTCCTTGATGAAATTGCCATCGTCTGCCAAAAAGAGCAGGTTGGCCTCCTCCCCTATTCGCCGTTGGCCGGCGGAGTATTGAGCGGCAAGTATGCGCCCGGCGGGCAGTGGGACGGCTTTCGCTTCGGGGATTACCTGGCCGATCCTGATCCGCGGATGAAAGCGCAAGCCGGACGATTTGCCAATGACCGAGCGGTGGCCGCGGCCCGGAAATATGCTGACATTGCCAGAAAACATGGGCTTGCTCCGGCAACGATGGCGGCGGCATGGACACTCAGTTTTGATTTTGTGCCCAGCACGATCGTGGGGGCGACTCATCCTTCACAACTTGACGATACCCTCATAGCCTCGGAAACTGTCCTCTCCACAGAACTCCTGAGAGAGTGTGACAGTGTCAATCAAGAGATTCTATACCCGCTGGGCTAAGGGGAGGGGGAATGGGGTCGGAAGTTAACCACACAAAGGTGTTGTCCAATGTCTGAGATACAAGATCGGGTGCAGTTACGGCCTTCCTGGAAGAGTCGGATCGGCGGTGAATTTGAACAAGAGTATATGCAAGACCTCAGAGAGTTCCTGATCCAGGAGAAAGGGGCCGGCAAGATCATTTACCCGGAAGGGAACAATATTTTTAATGCCATGAACCTGCTTCCTTTTGAGGAAGTGAAAGTTGTGATCATCGGGCAGGACCCGTATCATGGTCCGGGGCAGGCGCACGGCTTGTGTTTTTCCGTCATGCCGGGAGTAGCGCCGCCTCCCTCCCTTAAAAATATCTTCCAGGAAATCCATACGGATCTTGGGATCGCACCGGCCAACCATGGATGTCTCAACAGCTGGGCACAGCAGGGTGTGCTGCTGTTAAACAGCGTGCTGACCGTGGAACAGAACAGGGCGGCTTCGCATCAGGGAAAGGGGTGGGAACGTTTCACTGATACAATTATTCAGACGCTGAACAAAGAGCATGCCGGGCTGGTGTTTTTCTTATGGGGCAGTTATGCCCAGAAAAAAGGGGCGATTATTGATAAAAAGCGTCACTTGGTGATGCAGTCGGTTCACCCGTCCCCCTTGTCCGCCCATCGTGGCTTTTTTGGGAATAAACATTTTTCCAAGGCAAATTCATATCTGCAGGAGCAGTCAAAATCACCCATTAACTGGGAATTACCTTCACTGAATGCAGGGAGCAACAACCATTGAGGAAAGGGAATGGGGGTAGGCTGAAAGCAAATTCAATCATTATTGAAGGCAGGCCTTTTCTGGAATTATAATGGTGTTGTTAAGACCAAAACGCAAAATCGTGCGAATTACGTACCTCTCAATATAAATTGTGCCTTTCTATTGGCACATAAATTATTATTGCGCCATTTTATTGGCTCATGTTGACGTAATGCGCCAATAAAGATATAAATACGTTTATCAACTGGATCAATTTATTCATGTCTTGAGGATAGACGTCATGCCAAAGAAGATAGCCGCTGAGACGGATGTTCACATTCTTGAGGAAATAGGACGCCATGCAGAAGGGATAGGCATGGACGCCCTCCACGCCTGTGTTGAAGATGCCATCAGTCGGCGAACCCTGCAACGTCGCCTTACCCGGCTCATAGCTGAAGGGAGAATCGTCAGGGAAGGAAGGCAACGAGGGGTGCGTTACCGGCTTGGGCCGATCACCGGCGAGATCACCGGCGTCATACCTACTGGTCTCTCTGGAGAAGCTGTTGCGGAAGCGTATATCCCTATTTCACCCGCAGGAAAAGAGATCAGGGATTACGTCGGCAAGGAGCGCCGGATGCGGACACCTGTGGGTTATAACCAGGAATTTCTGGAAGCATATTATCCCAACGAGACATTTTATCTGCCGACTGACCTGCGCAGCCAGCTCCATACCCTTGGCACACCTCCCGATGGCGAACGGCCTGCCGGCACCTTTGCCAGCAATATCATGAACCGTTTGTTGATCGATCTTTCGTGGTCGTCGTCACGACTCGAAGGAAACACTTACAGCCGACTCGATACCGAGCGCCTGATCGAATTTGGTCAGGCCGCCGAAGGGAAGGATGCACTGGAAACCCAGATGATCCTTAACCACAAGGCTGCCATCGAGCTGCTGGTGAAAGAAGTTGACCGTGTTGACTTTAGCCCATACACCATTTTCAGTTTACATGCCTTTCTCTCTGATGGACTTCTGGCGGATCGCAGTGCCTGTGGCCGAATCCGCAACCGGCCGGTGGAAATCGGAGGGAGCGTCTACATGCCGATTGCCATGCCGCAAAGGCTTGAGGAGCTGTTCCGGATTATCCTCTCGATGGCCCAAGAGATTCGCGACCCTTTTGAGCAGTCTTTTTTCGTAATGGTCCATCTTCCTTATCTGCAACCGTTTGAGGATGTGAACAAGCGAGTCTCCCGACTTGCCGCCAACATCCCCTTAATTCGGCACAACCTCTGTCCGCTCTCGTTTATCGACGTGCCGGAACGTGCCTATATTGATGCCATGCTGGGGGTTTATGAACAAAACCGGATAGAGTTGCTGCGCGATATCTTCGCCTGGGCCTATGAACGCTCCTGTCAGCACTATCTGGCGGTACGCCGGGAACTGGTGCCGCCGGATACCTTCCGTTTACGATACCGGCAGAAGCTCAGCGAGACAATAAAGACAACTATTCTTCAACAGCAGGCTCCTGTTCAAAAAGCGGTGCTGGCGGGTATTGCTTTGTCAGTGCCTGAAGAGGATCGCGACAAGTTCGTCAAGCTTGTCCTGGAAGAGTTTGAAAACCTGCACGAAGGGAATGTAATACGCTTTGGTGTCAGTCCTCAGGAGTTTGTGGCGTGGCAAGATAAGATCAAGTAGCAGGAAGTTGACTCCTCATTGCTTATGAATCGAAAGCCTGTCCCGTGGTCTATTCCATATTTACTCAACCTCGCCATTAGTTAAGGGAAATCGTATTCCGTTAACTAACGAACAGCCGAAGGTAACGATCAAACAGAAAGCTGCGTTCCCGCCGCTGTCCTGTAATTTTTTTCCTGATGCCCAGCCGTTCAAAGTCCCGGATCAAGGCATGGGCTGTTGGAGTGCTTATCGACAAAGACGTCTCGATGTCAGCCGCACAAACCACCGGTTTACGGTCTCTATTCCGATCGGTTCCATATAGATAAAAAGGGGCAGCTAAAAAGCCTTCCTGATCGCCTCCCCCAGTTGCTGCAACTCAGCGACCTTCTCCGGATCGTTGGCAAAATCATTGATGCCTACGCTTTCCGGAGTGGCATCGCGGCCATGGATCATCTTGAGGCCGGACATCTGGCACTGGCCATCCTGACCGCAGCGGACACAGGGTACATTGCCCAGTAACGACACCCCGCCGATAAACTTCATCCCTTCTTCCAGCATGAAATGCTGGATGGCCTGCCTGCCGATGTCAGCGGCCGGAGGCATTCCTTCATGGCCGGGGGGAATGGCGCTGGTAATAATGGCCGCCCCGGGTTTACCGGCCAGCAGACCATGGTTATGGCGCAGAGGATACATGCGCTCCATATAGGCCTTGGTGCGGCTGTCCAGTGACGAGTAGGGCGTAAAACCGGCGATGATGATGGCGTCAGCCTTGTAGGTTTTTTCAGCGAGCATGACTCCGTCATCTTTTTTCACACAGCGATTGGTTTTGATACAGCCCAGGCAGGCATCACACGGACCCACATTATAGTCACTTAATTTGATGAATTCGGCTTTCATGGCAGTGGCCTCAAGGACAATCTGTAAGGCCCGGTCTGTATTGCTGTTTTTAACGGGTGAGCCGGATATACCAAGTACTTTCATCATAATCTCCATGGTTGGGATATTTGCCAGTCAGGGTTGCCTTGTTGAAATAAAGCAGCCCTGAAAGATCTAAAATTTTTTAAAAACCGCATGGACTCCAGCAGCTTGCCAATAAACGTATTGGCTATGGCGAGATTATCCTGCCGTCAGCCCTCTTCCCAGGTAGACAAGTCTTATTTATTCTTTCCTTTGCAAGAATAGTTGGGTAGGAGGGAGGACAAGTCTGGTCATTTTTCCAGACACCTTAAAGCAGGTCATCATTTTTATGAAGCCAGCAACTATTGTAAACGGAAAAGAGGAAATGACCTACATATAACCAGTTTGATGGCGTTATGAACTACTTATCTCCATTCTTGATTCCCTCTTGATTAGTGAGAAATTCTTTGTCCCGACCTTTGCGCATAAGCTTCGCCGGTGCCGGCTATCATGTCATGATATGCAATATTAAAATTTGTGGCCTGCCCGGGATATATGATATTCTTAAAATAAATACTTCATCTACCTTAATTTCTCAGGAGGACTGTCATGAAACCACCTTTCCAGAACTATACACCCTTTCTCTCGGTCCGCTGGTGGTTGCTGCATGTCGTTGCCATCAGCACCGTTTATACTCTTGGGCATCTGCTCACCGGAGGTTGATATCATGCTCAAGCATTTCATGCGCTACCAGCCAGGCTGGTGGATTCTGCATATAATCGTCATCGGGCTGACCTTCTGGCTCGGTGCTATTACCAGGTTCACGCCATGAAAGATCAAACTATCCGTCATCTGCTCTTTACCGCTTTGGTCCTGATGGCGACAGCCGCCCTCTATTTTCATCTGCGGATCCATCCTTTCATGATGACCAACAAAGCCAATCCCGGCCAAACTATTTTCATATTCCCCCATCTAATGGCCAATCTTTTTCCGTTGATTGATCTGGTGCTGGTGAGCCTGCTTTTTACCAGTCGCCGGACTGCCGTTTACGGCTACGTCTTCAATGGGATGATAGTTATCTTCGGCACCGTGCTGATGACGCACTTCTCACTTGCCAGATTGGCAGCCGCGCCACCCCAGCCCTTGTACCTGCAGCTCTTCAACTCGACTCTGCCGGATATCGCTATGGCCTGGGCGGATTTTCTGGTCGGTGCAAGTCTTTATTATACCTGGCTGCGGGAACCGGCTGCAAAGAAGGTCGGGGCCAACCTCACCGCTGCCTGAACATCTTGGATTTTTTATCGGGGCTAGTGTGGCGGTAACGAACAACTAAGGGAGGTAGATAATGATGCGATTAATGATGGCATTGTTGCTCAGCGGCCTGATGTTGACAAGGATTGCTGGTGCCTGTCCGATAGCAGATGTGCCGGCGCCGGAAGAGACGGCCATGGCGACGTTATTGGAATCACCCCGGCACGGTGAATGGGTTGATGTGGCGATGGGAGAGGGCGAAGCACCGGTGCGAACCTGGGTGGTCTATCCTGAACGGGCTGGTTTGGCCCCGGTGGTGATAGTGATTCATGAGATTTTCGGGCTGACTGACTGGATACGGGCGGTGGCCGATGCTTTGGCAGCGGAAGGCTATGTGGCGGTAGCGCCGGACCTGCTGTCCGGCAAGGGTCCGGGCGGGGGAGGGACCGGAGCGTTTACCGGTGATGCCGTACGGGAGGCGGTCCAGGGGCTCAACGACGATGAGATCGGCAGGCGTCTGGAGGCAGTCCGGACTTATGCCTACAAGCTGCCGGCAACGTCGATGAAGTCAGCCGTGATCGGTTTCTGCTGGGGCGGCACCGCGACATTTACTTACGTCAGCAAACAGGCAGGCCTTGATGCGGCGGTAGTCTTCTACGGCACGGGTCCCGGCGATGTCGCCACCGCCAAGGCGGTGAAGAGTCCGGTGTTAGGATTATATGGCGGCGATGATGCCCGGGTGACGGCCACCGTACCTACCACCCAACAGGTCATGGAAGAGGCTGGCCGCCCATTTGAGGCAAACGTGTATGACGGAGCGGGACACGGCTTCCTACGCCAGCAGAACGGTTGTGAGGGGGCCAATGCCGAGGCGGCGGCATTAGCATGGGCCCGAACCCTGGTTTTTCTGCAGGCCTATCTTAATGATGCCGCCGCAAAAAAGTGACAGTTGAGAGGAAGATTTTTTAGACTTCACTTCCGGCAACAGCAATTACCTGGCACCATGCCGGGAGAATGTATGATAACAATGATACACAAATACGCGGGCCATATATGGTCGGGCGTTGTGGTCTTATTCGCGATAATGTTGATAGCGCTGTCCGCCACCGCCAGTCTCATGCTGGCGGAAGCAGCATCGGGCATCAATAGCCCTACTGATATCCAGAACGCAAATGATGATTCCGGTCGACTGTTCCTTGTCCAGCAGACCGGTCAGATCAGGGTGTGGCAGAACAAGGTCATACGACCGACGCCGTTTTTGAATATTGCCCACCTGATTGTCAGCGGTGGCGAACGCGGTTTACTGGGCCTGGCGTTTCACCCGGACTATCGTCATAATGGACTTTTTTATGTCAATTATACCCGCCGGACCGACGGGGCAACGGTCGTTGCACGCTATTCGCGCAGTAACGCCGACCCTGATGTCGCCAACCCGCAGAGCGCGAAGATATTGCTGACGATCGCCCAGCCATTTGCCAATCACAACGGTGGAGCCTTGCAGTTTGGACCAGACGGCTACCTTTATATTGCCACCGGTGACGGTGGCTCCGGCAACGATCCGCAAAATAATGCCCAGAATCTCACCAGCCTGCTGGGAAAATTGTTGCGCATCAATGTCAATAGCACGACCGGCCAGCTCCCTTATGGCATTCCCCCTGACAACCCGTTTGTGGGATCGGCGCAGCCTGGTGTCCGTCCTGAAATTTGGGCCTATGGCTTGCGCAATCCCTGGCGAATCAGCTTCGATCGTATGACGGGCGACCTGTTTATCGCCGATGTGGGCCAAAATAAACGGGAAGAAATTAACTTCGTCCGCGCCGGTACCGCCGGCGGCCTGAACTTTGGCTGGCGGATCATGGAAGGCACGATCTGTACTAATCTGCCCGGCGATCCGCCCTGCAATCCTGCCGGCTTCACGCCGCCTCTCATTGACTACGATCATAGCCAGGGCTGTGCTGTTACCGGCGGTTATCTGTACCGAGGTGATGCGGTCCACGAATTGAAACCTTTAAGCCCAGCTGTGGCCGGCCAATTGTTTAATGGTCTTTATATTTATGGAGGCTTGTGCAGTGGCACGATCTGGGGTGTCAGGGCAACCGCTGCGGGCGGTGTCGAGAATAAAGTATTGTTCTCTTCTGCTTTGAGAATCACGACTTTTGGAGAAGATGACAACGGCGAACTCTATGTCGCCGACGCCGCTAGCGGGAAGATCTACAAATTCATCAGTACGGTTGCGATCTCGCCGAGTATTTTTTTACTCTTGAAAATGTCCGGTACATAGAGGGCACGAACAAACTTAAAGAAAAGGGGAGAGGATGAACCATTCCGATAAGATTGCCCTGCCGCCTGACAGCTCAATCTACTTGTGTGCGCCGGTCAATGCCCTGGTTGAAGGTATCTATGAAGAAAATATTCATCTTAGTGAAATCCTGAAACATGGCGATTTCGGCCTGGGGACATTTGATGACCTCGATGGCGAAATGATCATTCTGGATGGGCACTGCTATCAGATTAACTCGGCCGGCAAGGTGCTCGAAGTTGGTGAACAGGTGCTGACACCGTTTGCCGCGGTAACCTTTTATGTCGCCGGCGATCATTATGAGCTTAACGAGCCGACTTCAGCCGGGCAATTTATGCGGTGGCTCAATGATCTGCTGCCATCACCAAATCTGTTTTATGCCATCCGGATTGAGGGTGAGTTTGCTCATCTCAAGGTCCGGTCAGTGCCGAAGCAGGCTAATTATCGGCCGCTATCTGCCATTAACAATGAGCAGGTTGTCTTTGAATTTGACAATATCACAGGAACTCTGGCCGGTTTCTTCACTCCGGATTTTTTGTCGTCTTTGAGCGTGCCCGGCCTGCATCTGCACTTTCTGTCCGCCGATCGGCAGCACGGAGGCCATCTGCTGGAATGTGTGCCCCGACAGATAAGAGCAGGAATTCAACTGATCAACAAAATGGAGCTCTCATTACCTTTGACCAGCGATTATCTGAGATGGGATTTTCACCGGAACATCAGGCAGGACCTGGATAAGGTAGAAAAATAACAGTTACAGCAGAACCCGGCCTGCATGGCATTACTCTTCCAGATCGGCCTCAATATCAAGATCAATCCATATCTCCCTGCCGACCACCACCCCGGCATCATCCAGGGGCACATTCCAGGCCATGTTGAAATCTTCACGATTGATCGAGGCGGAAGCCGTGATGCCGATGGTGGTCTCGCCGCCCATGGCCTCAGGGCTGAGCACCGGTCCAGACAGCTTGATGTCGAGAGCTATCGGTTTAGTGACACCGTGGATAGTTAAATCACCGGCGAGCCTGCCGCCATCGCGTGCTGCCTTGAAACCGGTGCTCTGAAAGGAGATAACAGGATAAGTGGGCACATCGAAGAAATCGGGGCTGCACAGATGTTGATCCCGCTGGGCGATCCCGGTATAGAGACTGGCGGCATCGATAGTAACCGCCAGGGCCAGGCTGGAACGATCTGCCGGGTCGAAATGGACCGAGCCGCTTAAGCGGTTGTACTGGCCGCGGACATGGACGATCATCATGTGCATCACATTAAAGGCTGCGACCGAATGATCAGGATCAATATGCCATATTGCCATGAGACTTCTCCTCGGTTGTTAAGAATTGATGAAACACTGGGGGTCTTCAGCCATAAGATCATCTAGGCCATGGGCAAGGGAATGGGCATAGGCGATTGCCCGGCAGCCCCGACAATCAGCCCAATTGGCACAACTGCCGCAGCGTCCTTTATATTGCCGGCGATCCCGCAGTTGGGCAAGAACCTCGGAATCAGCCCAGATCTCCCGTAAAGAATCCTGTCGAACATTGCCGATCGGCACAGCCAGTCGCCGACAGGGGGTGACGGTCCCGTCGGGCAGCAGGGTCAAGCCGGCAATACCGGCGGCACAACCGCCTGTGGCAATTGAGCCACCATCAGCCATGGCAGCCCCATAGCGCAGTTGTGAAGCCACCGGATCGCCGGTGACGATCTGAAGACCAGGGGTGGTGAGGGCAAAGATCGCCTTGTAGATATCCTGGAGCTTGTCCGGCCCGATCATCTGGTTGACCAGACCCAGACCCCGACCGGAAGGTACCAGCCGGGAAAAGCCCAGCCGCTGGACCCCGAGCAAGGTGGCAATATCAACCAGATCGTGAAATTTATCAGCATTGAGCTCTGACAAGGTGGCATTCAAGGTCACTTGATGGCCGGCGGCCAGAAGATGAGCTACACCTTGACAGGAAGCCTGGAAACTACCCTGGCCGCGAATCCGGTCATGAATTTCTTCCGGTCCCTCAATACTGACCTGGACGCCTTTGACACCGCAATCGGCCAAGGCCACCGCTTTGGGGGCATCAATCAGGGTGCCGTTGGTCAGCAGATAGCTTGCAAAACCACGGTCCTTCATGTCATCCAGAATATCCAGCAGATCAGGCCGCAGTAAGGGCTCGCCGCCGGTGACATTAAAACTGGGGGCAAACTCAACCTGATAAGCCGTGCTCCAGGCCGCCAGCATATCGACAATTTCGTCCAGTACTTCCCGGATCTCGGTTAGGGAAAGCTCAGCGAACTTACCGCCGGTTTGATAACAGTGACTACAGCGCAGGTTACATTTTTCGGTCAGATGCCATTGCACAAAGAATTCCTGCAGGTTGTTGGTTTGCATCGGTCTAACCTCTGTTAAGGATGCCTTGAAATAATACCATCAAATAAAAAAATGGGCAGATGCATCCGCTCGCATCTGCCCGTTGGGCGTCGTTGCCGACCGGCAACTTATTCAGTCTTTCAGCCCTTTCACTTGTGGCAAAGCTTACCGGAATTTTTTTTAATGGCCTTGCCCATCTTCTTCCAAAAGGCAGCCTCCTTAACCAGGGTTTCTTTGCTGAGGATCTTTTTCATGCCAAATCACCTCCAATGTTTTGACACGGCACCATGCCGTAAGTCCTTATCAATAGAATAGGGCAAGCGATAGGAATTTGTCAAATTGAAAAAAACGATCGGTGTACGGGCTGGTAGTCGGGGCTGATCTGATCCGCCATGGCGTGTCGTGGCCATCAACTGGTTTTGTCGTTGACATCCCATCCATTGGCTCTATATGAACAGAATAAAGAGTTATGCGGTGAGATCGGGGCGCATTGTCATGCCGCCCTATTGCTAGTCGGTTCCATAAATAACCGGCAAACTGCCAATCATGGGGGGATCCAACAAGGCCGGCCATGATAAACAATGAAATTCCGGCACTTCGGCTTGGTCCCCTCTTCGGGCTTCGCCGACTTTCATGAAAATCATGTGAAGATGAACAGGAGGGTTTCGGGGATGGATTCATTCAAGGGAAATAACCGGTTGCTGATCTGCTGTACTCTGGTTTTTGTTTTTTCAACAGCCGGTTGGGTAACGGTCGACAGGGCGGTTGCGGCTGAAGACACGGTATCGTGCACGGAATGCCACGAAGACAAACAGAACGCTAAATTTGTCCACTACCCGGCGGCGGAGGGTGAATGCACGGTTTGCCATGAACCCGAACCCGTTCACCTTGAGGAGGGCGGTCCCGGCGGCATGAAAACCGACCGAACGGCCTCGGCCTGCTATCAATGCCATGACAACAGGGCTGCCGGCAGCACCGTTCATACTGCCCTGGAGATGGAGGGAGAGTGTATCCAGTGCCACAATCCCCATGGCTCATCGGTCGAGAAATTTCTGGTGAAGCCGCTCAATAACCTCTGCCAGGAATGTCATGATCCGGTGCCAGCCGAAGCTGCTTCGGGTTCGCAACACTTGCCGGTAACGGATGATAAGGGCTGCCTGAACTGTCATGATCCTCACTCAAGCAACCAGGCCGCGCTGCTCACCTCTAGCCCCAAGACCCTTTGTCTGGGCTGCCATGACCGAGAGATCACCACCCAGGAAGGCGATGAAATAGAGAGTGTCAAGAATATCAAGGAGAAACTGGATATGCCGAACGTGCACGAGCCCGCCTCTGAGGATGACGGCTGCTTGACCTGCCATGCGCCCCATGGCAGCCAATACAAAAAACTGCTCACTGCCTCCTTTCCAGAGAAAAACTACTATAAATCCGGCACCGACACTGACAAGAACATTTTTGAGCTCTGTTTTACCTGTCATGATGAGGCCATGTTGAACAAGGATATCAGCGCCGCGGACACCGGTTTCCGCAACGACACGGTCCAAAACGGCACCGTGGTCCGCAATAACCTGCACAGGTTTCATGTAGTGAACGTTGTCGAGGGACGCAACTGCAATATCTGCCACGACCCCCACGGTGCCAGTCAGCCCCACATTCTCAACAGCAAATGGACCATGAAGACATATGAACCAACTCTGCTGTTTGAGAGCAGGCCTGATGGCGGTGAATGCCTGAAGTCATGCCACCGCCCGAAACACTACCAACGGCTCGACTGATCCGGCGTCCTTTTCCTGAGTTTCTCAATGGTCCAAGCAACCGCGACATCTTTGCGGTCACTTGGACTATGCCTTTTTAATTTCCCGATAAGAGCTGAGGACGGTCTTTTTTCTTTAATGGCTCACGGGTTGGGTTTCAAGGCTAACTGGTAAATAACTCCGGCTTTATCATCGGAAATATAGATGAGTCCCTGCGGCATTATTCTGATGTCCACAGGACGGCCGATGGAACTTTTCTTGTCATCCGTCAGCCAGCCGGTAATGAAGTCTCGGCGGTCGAGTTCCTTCCCTTGTTCATTAAAACGAAAAAGGATAATTTTATAGCCGCTGGGTATGGTTCGATTCCATGAACCATGAAAGGCGACGAGCATGGTGTTACGGTATCGTTCCGGCCAGCCTGACGAGGGGAAAAAATCAAGACCAAGCGGGGCTGAATGGGCCTGAATATCAATAAA
>DIKT01000034.1:93667-111208 GCA_002424635.1 Desulfobulbaceae bacterium UBA5611 | reverse complement strand
GCAGCCTTAACCGCCGCAAATGCTCGACATTCCAGAGAACAAGGGACGTCTTCGACTTTTTGATAATTTCTTCTAATCGAGCGGGGAAATCCTTGTCTCGTTTACCGTCCTCTGGCAGCGCTTTAAGGCGCAATGGTTGATACCACACCATATCGTGCATCCGGACATTGAAGGTTCGTGTTGCCAATGTTAAAGGGTAGACCAAGTGGTCAAGTTGAGACTATTCCTGACAGTGTCAGGTTTGCTTAAATCTGATTTGGAGAATTGTCAGATCGAATTTGAGTTACTACACTTAAGTGTTGCTAGTGGTTTAGAGCGGTTTCTTTTTAAAGCCGAAAATACCGCCGGGGGCGTCTGAGGCAAGAGCCGGTATCATACTGCCCGGCCGGGAAGAACGCTTTTCTCTGGATCCTGATCGTGGGTGGCGTATCGGCATAGGAGGGGGAGGGACAATATCGAGCAGACTATCAGGCACCGGCAGGCCCCCACCGGATTCCTGATAAAAATGAAAAAAGAGCAGACAATTTTTAAAATAACTTTTCCGGGTCAGCCACAGCGGCCAGGCATCCTGATCCTGATGCTGGATGAAAAGGGGCAGATTGCCGATGAAGCTGACGATCTCCTGCCGGGTAGTCCGGGGCAGATTGAGTTGCGTGCCGATTTTATCATCCAGGCTCGCCCGTAATTGTTTGCTGAATTGGTAAGCGGCGGAGCCTTTCATCTCCTGTCTGATAAAATTAAATCGGCAGGCAGCCCAGGGCAGCAGCAGCAAAGCGAGCAGAAACTCATTGGGCAGCCGTTGGCCGATCTGGGCGGCGGTCATTTTTTTGGTGACCCGGTCCACGACTGTAAACAGGTTGGTCAGCTGTTGCTTGCAGGACAGATTTAAATCATCAGCTGGTTTGGCTAACATGTCCTTATAGAGCCCGAGAATACTGCCAAACAGGCCTGAGGCGGCCGCCAGGTCAAACCAGTCGAGCAGTGAACCGCTGTGCAGATCCTTGAACAGTTCATCACGCAGCCGAGAAGGAGGGCAGAGGGCGAGTTCGTGATGGTGTCGGCAGATTGCCTGCCAGCTCAGCGGTTCAATGGTGAAATTGATGCGGGCGGCATGGCGGATGGCCCGCAGCATGCGCACCGGATCACGGCTGATGCGCTTGTCGGGATCGCCTACGATGCGGACAATTTGGTGATTGAGGTCATCAATGCCGCCGACATAATCGATGATGGTATTATGCTCTATTTCGTAGAACAGCGAATTGATGGTCAAATCCCGGCGCTGGGCATCCTCTTCCAGGTTGCCGAAGGTATTGTTCGGTGCCAGCACGGTTTCCGGACCATCAAGATCATGTTCATCAAGAGAGCGCAGAGTGGAGACTTCAATAGTCTTGCCATTGCGAAAGAACACCTGGACCAGCCGGAAACGACGGCCGATGGTCATGCTGTTACGAAAAATCTTGCGGATCTGTCCGGGATGGGCATTGGTGCTGATATCGAAATCTTTAGGGGTCTTGCCCAGGTACAAATCCCGGACCCCGCCGCCCACCAGATAACCATGAAAGCCGGCTTCTTGCAGCTTGCGCAAGACCAGCAGGGCGTCTGCATCAATCATCCCCGGATTGATGGGATGCTCATCAGATAAGAGGATGCGCGGTGGTCCGAGAGCCGGTCTCTTGTCTTGGAGCTGGGGTTTATTTTTTCGACTGGGCATAGAATATGGGAGAGTTTTTTCAGGCTAAAGGAGTGAAACCGCGGCCTTCTTTATAGACTGATTCGGCCTGGGATACAAATTGGCGAAATATTTCGGCCACCGGCAGAATCTCTTTCATCTTATAGGTATTGGCCCCGGAAAAAACGAGCCCTTCATTGACATTACCGTTTCTGGCCATCATGAGCCGCTCACTGATGCAATAGTGATGATCGCATTTTTTCAGGCATTTGTAATCACATCGTTTGGTGGAGAGGTCGTCGCCGCGGGTCATGGCCTGAATGAAAGGAGTATTAATGGCCCGCCCCGGCATGCCCACAGGCGACGAGGTAAGGACAATATCGTCTTTTCCGGCATCAAGAAAGGTCTGTTTGAAGCTGTCAGCCACATCACATTCCTGGCTTAAGACAAAACGGGAGGCGATCTGGATACCATCAGCACCATACTTATCCATCATCTCTGCCATTTCATAACCGTTGGTGATGCCGCCGGCGGCAATAAGAGGAACCTTGGTGATCACATCCCGGATTGGCGGAAAGATCTCGCGCAAAGGACGATCGGTGCCAAGATGACCGCCGGCCTCACAGGCCTCGACAATAATCGCCGCCGCTCCCAGCTTTTCGGCCAGTTTGGCGATACCGGGCGAGGAGACGATCATGACAATGGGGGTATTATGATCGCGGCCGATCTTGAAGATATCCCGGGAAAATCCGGCACCGGTGATAATCATATCGACACCGGCCTCGATGGAACTCATCACCAGATTGTAAAAATCCTTCATGGCGTACATGATGTTAACCGCTACAATGCCATCGGTCATGGTCTTGGCCTTGCGGATATCGGCCTTCAGCTCTTCCGTGGGAATGCCGGAGCCGCCGATAACGCCGATGCCGCCACAATTGGCAACGGGCGCCGCCAAGGCGGAGGTAGAAACGCGAATGGACATGCCGCCCTGGATCAGGGGCACGGTAGCTGTTAAATTGGCGATTTTCAGCGGTGGTAGCTTCATGTTCGTAAAACTCCTGTGACAAATAGTCTGATGAACCAAAGATAATGCACCTCTTACCACGTTTTGTCAAGCATCGCCGCTGTAAATTGCAGTAAAGTAAGATATGAGCCGAACGAAGATTAAACCATAAGTCGTTTTTATAGCGAAAAGACCTCAATTCTTGCAAGGCCAGCCGCACCAGCCTTGACTTTTGCCCGCAATTGCAGTTAATTTTAATGTTTTTTATGTAGTGATTTAGCTATCTATGATGGAGTTGGAGGATCATACCTGTGAATATAAAGGCCTTGAATGGCTTTAAAGATATCCTGCCCGGAGAAGTGGAGCTGTGGCAGCGTCTGGAGGCCTTGGCCCGTGATATCTTCGGCCGCTTTAATTTTGCGGAGATCCGTTTGCCTATCCTGGAGAAGACCGATCTTTTTGCCCGGGCCATTGGTGAGGCCACGGATATTGTTGAAAAAGAGATGTATACCTTTGTTGACAAGCAGGTAACCATGCGGCCGGAGGCCACGGCCTCGCTGTTGCGGGCCTATATCGAGCATGGCCTCCATGTCCAGAAACCGGTCCAGCGGTTGTTTACCATCGGTCCTATGTTCCGCCATGAACGGCCGCAGAAAGGGCGGCTCCGCCAGTTTCATCAGATGGATGTCGAGGTGCTGGGCTCCACCAGCCCGCGGGTTGATGCCGAGATGATGGCCATGGGGGCCATGCTGCTGAACGAACTGGGCCTTACTGTCAGCCTGGAGATCAATTCCCTGGGCTGTCAGGTCTGCCGGCCCGGCTTTCGGAGTAATCTTCTGGTCTTTCTGGATGACCGTCATCAGGCCTTGTGTGAGGATTGTAAAAGACGCAGTGTCACTAATCCCTTACGGGTTCTTGATTGTAAAAACCCCAGGTGCCGGGAACAGGTGCTCGAGGCTCCCTCGCTGCAGGACCATCTCTGTACTGATTGTGCTGAGCATTTCAACGAGGTGCAGGCAGGCCTGGACCAGCTTGGCGTCCAGTATCGCCTGAATAAATTTATGGTGCGCGGTCTGGATTATTATACCCGGACGACCTTTGAATTTATCACCGGTGATCTGGGGGCCCAGGCTGCAGTTGGGGCCGGTGGCCGCTATGATGGTCTGGTGGAACAGCTGGGCGGGCCGCAGATTCCCGGTATCGGTTTTGCCCTCGGCATGGAACGTCTGGTTCTTTTATTGCAACAGCAGGAGGCCAAGCTGCTGGCCTCCGGGGTCGATCTCTTTATGGCCGGACTTGGCGCCCAGGCAACCCATTATGGTTTTGCTCTGGCCCATGCCTTACGGGCAACCGGGATGCGGGTAGCCATGGATCTGGAGGGCCGCAGTCTGAAGAGTCAGATGAAACAGGCGGGCAAGCTTGGCGCAGCCCATGTCTTGATCCTGGCAGAAGAGGAGTTTACCGAGGGTAAGGCCGTCCTCCGGAATATGGCCACCCAGCAGCAGCAGGAGATCATCCTGCAGGATACAGCAGTGACAGGGCAGATCCTGATAAAATTAATTGCTTCATAAAACTTTTACTTATATTTGAGAATATCATGGAATCAATGGGCAATTTATGCAGAACCCACTTCTGCAACGATCTGGGCAAGGGAAATATCGGTGAGGAAGTTGTGCTCATGGGCTGGGTATTGCGGCGACGCGATCATGGCGGCGTCATCTTTATTGATCTACGGGATCGTTATGGTCTGACTCAGGTGGTCTTTAATCCGGAGATCAACCCGGCGGTCCATGCCAAGGCCCATCAACTGCGCAGTGAATGGGTGCTGGCCCTGCGCGGCCGGGTTGTGGCCCGGCTGGCCGGTATGGAAAATGCCAAGCTGGCGACCGGCGCCATCGAGATCATCGTTGATGAACTGCGGATTCTGAACACCAGCGAGACCCCGCCCTTCCCGCTGGATGAGGAGGCTGAGGTCTCTGAGGCCCTGCGTCTGCAATACCGTTATCTCGATCTCAGGCGTCCGGCTATGGCCGCTAAACTGGTCATGCGCCACAAGGCGGTGCAGTCCATCCGGACCTATCTTAACGATAATGCCTTTCTGGAAGTTGAAACCCCGATGCTGACCCGCTCGACTCCAGAGGGGGCCCGCGATTATCTGGTACCGAGCCGGGTCAACGCCGGCAAGTTTTATGCCCTGCCCCAGTCGCCGCAGCTCTTTAAACAGCTGCTGATGGTGGCGGGTATGGATCGTTACTATCAGATCGTCAAGTGTTTCCGCGATGAAGACCTGCGGGCCGATCGCCAGCCGGAATTCACCCAGATCGATATGGAGCTCTCATTTGTTGATGAGGAGCAGATCATTACCATCACTGAGGGCATGATCGCCAAACTGTTCAAGGAGACCCTTGATCTTGATGTGGCCCCGCCCTTTGGCCGGATCACTTATGACGAGGCGGTCAGCCGTTTCGGCACCGACCGGCCGGATACCCGTTTTGGCCTTGAACTGACCGATCTGACCGATATCGCCCGGACCTGCGGTTTCAAGGTCTTCCGCGCCATTGCCGATGAGGGCGGCACCGTGCGGGCCATCAATGCCAAGGGCTGCGCCGCCATGTCCCGCAAGGATCTCGATGATCTGACGGAATACGTGGCCCAGTACGGGGCCAAGGGTTTGGCCTGGGTGAAGATGAAGGCCGATGGTGAGTGGCAGTCACCTATTGCCAAGTTCTTCAGCGATGAAGAGCGGGCGGCCATGAGCGTGGCCCTTGATGCCGAGGAAGGCGATCTGCTCTTCTTCGGCGCCGATACCAAGGCGGTGGTCCTGCAGGTTCTGGCGGAACTGCGGCTGGAACTGGCCCGGCGCCTTGATCTGCTCAAGGCTGGTGTCTTCAACTTTGTCTGGGTCACCGATTTTCCCCTGGTTGAGTATGACGCCCGGGACAAACGCTATCAAGCCCTGCATCATCCCTTTACCGCTCCCAAGGAAGAGGACGAGGCCAAACTGGAGAGTGATCCCGGTGCCGTTTACAGCCGGGCCTATGATCTGGTGCTCAACGGCACCGAAATCGGCGGCGGTTCCATCCGCATCCACCAGCGGGCCATGCAGAGCCGGGTCCTCTCGGTGCTTGGCATCAGCGAAGAAGAGGCTCAGGATAAGTTCGGCTTCCTGCTCCGGGCCCTCGAGATGGGGGCGCCTCCCCATGGCGGCCTGGCCTTCGGCCTTGACCGCTTGATGATGCTGATCACCGGCAGCGACTCCATTCGCGATGTTATCGCCTTCCCCAAGACCCAGAAGGCCACCTGTCCGCTCACCGACGCCCCGGCGGCGGTAGCCCGCAAGCAGCTGACCGAGCTCTATCTCCGTCCGGACTGGAAAGAATAGCAGAGAGGTCCCGGCGCAATGCGGCAATCAGCCCACCCGATTGCCGCACTGCGCCGCGTCAGAGAAAGCAGTAAAAATTATTTCCCTGTGCTCATCATATCCTAATAATCCCGTGTTATTGTGGTGGAGTGTGTTGTTTGACTTCAACCAAAAAAGGGGGATCCCATGCACCGTCAACGTCTTTTCTGGCAACTCTATCCCAGTCAGCTCCTTATTACTCTTGCCGCTCTGCTGGCCTTTACCTGGTACGGCACCTTCTCCATCCGTTCATTTCAATTAAGTGAGACAGCCGCAGGCCTTGAGGCGCGGGCCCATCTCGCGGCTACCCCTGTCCTTGGCTTTCTGCACCAGAATGATTTGGCCGGGCTTGAGGCCTTTTGTCGGGAGGCCGGGAAAAAATCCGCCACCAGGCTGACGGTGCTAGCCCTGGACGGCAGGGTCCTTGCCGATTCGGACGAGAATCCGGTCCGGATGGAAAATCACAACGACCGGCCTGAAGTCATGGCGGCCCTTGCCGGCAGGATGATCCCCTCTCTGCGTTTCAGCCAGACCGTGCAGCAAAATATGATGTATGTGGCCATGCTCCTTGAAGATCAGGGTAACAGGATCGGCGTGCTCCGCACGGCAATCCCGGTGACCGCCATGGAGGAAGCGCTTGCAGCCATCTATCAGAAAATAATCTGGGGTTCTCTTGTCGCGGCCCTGTTTGCAGCCCTGGTTGCCTGGATTATTGCCCGCCGGATCAGCACACCCCTGGAACAGATGAAGTTGGGGGTCGAGCGTTTCTCTCGAGGTGATTTTACCGGAAGAATGCGGGAGGAAGGCACGGAGGAGCTGGCAACCCTGGCCCGAACCCTCAATGAAATGGCGACCCAGCTCGATAGCCGCCTCCAGACCATTGTCCGTCAGCACAGTCAACTGCAGGCGGTCTTTGCCAGTATGGTAGAAGGAGTGATCACAGTGGACACTGAGGAGCGGATCCTCGACGTGAATAAGTCCGGGGCGCAACTGCTCAATGTTGATCCTGAAAAAATCAAGGGCAAGAGTCTCCTGCTGGCCGTGCGTAATACCCGTCTGCAGCATTTTGTCAAAGAGGCCCTGGCCTCTGCTGCGCCCATGGAAGGAGAATTCAGCAGCCGGACGGGTGCGGATGGCCGGGAAAAATATTTTTATGCCCATGGCGCCCGCTTGCAGGACAGCCAGGGGCGAATCACCGGAGCCCTGATCGTGATCAATGACGTGACCAATCTGCGTCGGCTGGAGTCTATTCGTCGTGATTTTGTGGCCAATGTCTCCCATGAACTGAAAACGCCGATTACCTCCATTGAGGGCTTTGCGGAAACCCTGCTTGATGGCGCCCTCGACGAGCCGGAAGCGGCCCGCAATTTTGTCGAAATCATTGGCAGACAGGCATCGCGTCTGCACGCCATTGTCGAGGATCTGCTGGCCCTTTCCCGAGTAGAGCAGGATTCCAGGCATGAGGAGATAGGGATGGAGGAACAACCGATCGCCGATATCCTACAATCAGCTGTGCAGAGCTGCTTACCCGGAGCCGAAAAAGAAGAGATGGCAATCAGTCTGGTCTGCGCGCCAACGATTACGGCCAGGATCAATCCGGCCCTGTTCGAGCAGGCCGTGGTGAATCTGCTGGATAACGCCATTAAATACAGCGGGAAAGGCAGTGCGATTACAGTGACGGCCGAACAAAAGGAGACGGAAGTGGTGATCCGGGTCGGTGATGACGGGGTCGGGATTGCCCCGCAGGATATCGCCAGGATCTTTGAACGCTTCTACCGTGTCGATAGGGCGCGTAGCGCCAAACTGGGTGGTACCGGCCTGGGACTTTCCATTGTTAAACATATTGTCGGGGCCCATCATGGGCGGGTGACCGTGGAGAGCAGTCCGGGAAAGGGCAGTATTTTTACCATTCATCTTCCATTCAAAAGAGCAGAATCAGGACGTCATGATTAGAAGTCAGGTAGTCAGTCGGTGGGCTGCTTTGCCCTTGTTGTTACGACGCTTTGCTGAACCTGATCACTCTCGGTCTGAATGTCGGTAATGGTTCTTTTTTATTTTTTCTCCTTTCATCTTAAAATTTTCAGTTTATTTCCTTCCTGCTCATCACTTGCCGTCCGTTCGCGTCGGTGTCTTAGGATCATATCGCTCCTTGTCTCATCCCATTGCTCTTCAATGATGCCGTGACAGCTGATAATCGGCCTGAAAATTGCGGGCGTAGCTGTTCGTTTACAGTCCTGTTCATCTCCTAATGGAATCCTCATAAAATCCTAACAAAAGGGGGGCATTGTAGTGTTATCACATACCGGCCAGGACCCCTGTCAGGTAGAAGCCAAAACTTGAGTCAAGGAGATGCAAAATGAAGATGCAGAAAAGTTGGATCGGCAAGACAGTAAAGAAGGTTATGCTGGCAGGTTGCATGGCGGCAGTAGCCACTACCGGCGCCATGGCCGCAGTTATCGAGGTTGATCCCGGGATTGCCCCCTACAAGAAGGTCAGTGGCGTGTCCGGTAATGTTGACAGTATTGGTTCTGATACCCTGAATAATCTGATGACTTTCTGGGCGGAATCATTTCGCCGGGAGTATCCGAATGTTCGTATCCAGATCGAAGGCAAGGGCTCGAGCACAGCGCCGGTAGCTCTACTTGCCGGAACCGCCCAGATAGGACCCATGTCCCGGCCGATGAAGAATGATGAGATCGATGCCTTTGTCGCCAAGTATGGTTACAAACCAACAGAAATCGGAGTAGCCCTTGACTCTCTGGCGGTATTTGTCAACAAGGACAATCCGCTTCAGTCCCTCTCCATGCCTCAGGTTGACGCTATTTTTTCAAAGACTCTTAAGGGCGGAGCAACAGAGAGTATTGTCACCTGGGGCCAGCTCGGTCTGACTGGTGACTGGCAGAACAGGCCGCTCTCCCTCTTTGGGCGCAACTCGGCTTCAGGCACCTACGGATTTTTCAAGGAAAACGCACTGTCAAAGGGAGACTATAAGGATACCGTTAAAGAACAGCCGGGCTCTGCCTCGGTGGTGATGGGGATAACCGAGGATATTGCCGGCATCGGTTACTCCGGCATCGGCTATAAAACATCAGGGGTGAAAGTGGTGGCCTTGAGCGCCAAAGAGGGCGAGGAGGCCTTTGAAGCCAATTATGAGAATGTCCTCTCCGGNNCCAGGATGTTGTATCTGTACGTGGGCAAGGAGCCGAACAAACCACTGCCGGCGGTGACTGCTGAATTCTTGAGGTTTGTTCTGTCAAAAGAAGGCCAGGAGGTGGTGGTTAAAGACGGGTACATGCCCCTGCCGGCCCACCTTATTGACAAGGAATTGGCAAAACTGAATTAAGCCGTCGTAAAAAAATAACCTGTACTTTTTCTAGCCTCATGACCGGCATCAGGGCCGTAAGGAAGTGGATAATAAGTACAAGTTATTTCTTAACGGCCCCTAATGCCGGAAGCAGGAGCGGGGAAGAGAGGAGAAAATGCTTTTATTAAGCTGCTCCTTCTCTCCCCTGTTCCTGCTTTTCAGCCATGTCCCTGCCAAGGAAACGAGAATCTCATGCAGAAAGATAAGAATAAACAGTTTATTAAGAAAGTCCGGCTTCAGGATCGTATTGCCACCCGCATCATTACCTTTGGGGGAATGCTGGTTATTGCCAGTGTGATTGCCATCCTGGTCCTGATCGTCCGGGTGACGGTTCCTCTTTTCCAGTCGGCCAAGATCGATATCGTCTCTCAGGTGCCGCTTTCTTTTCCACCGGAAACCGTGCTGGCCATGGGCATTGATGAATATCAGGAAAATGCCTATGTTCTGAATGATCGGGGTGTCTTTACCTTCTATAATCTGGCCGGGGCCACGTCGTTTTTGCGCATGGATACTGCCGCTGACAAGAACGTGCCGCTCAAATCGATCGAGCTCCATAAAAATAATCAGTATAGCCTGTTGTGGGCGGATAAGAGCATCAGCCTGACGGAGCTGGCCTTTTCTTTGCATTTTGATGAGGCGGGCAAGCGAACGGTCAAGCCTGTAATAAAGACCATTGCTGACTTTCCTCCTGATCCAGGAACCTCTGAAGTTGAACGTGCCGTCCTGCGTGAGGGTGATGATGGCCGTTTGAGTAAGATTGTACTGCTCGCTGATAACAGCTTTGCAATAACGCAGCAGGTAACGAAGACCGATTTCATGGGCAATGAGAAAAAAGAGGCTTTTTCTTTTTTTGTTCGTCATGAAATCCCTGGGAAGATTACGGTTTTCACGGTTGATGAAGCGGGAGAGAGCCTCTTTGCCGGTACGGATTCCGGCAGCCTGTTACGCTGGGATATCAGCCGGCCTGACGGCGGACTACTCACCGATAATGTGGTGGCAAGCCCTGATGGACAGGCTGTTACGGCCTTGACCATGGTCTTTGGCGATGAGTCGGTAGCGGTTGGTGACGCCGGTGGCCGGCTGGCCAGCTGGAGTCTGGTCTGGAGTGGGGAAGGCGCCCAAAAGATAAAGAAATTACGAAAGATCCATCAACTGGCGACCCATAAGGCAGCGGTCACCTCAATTGTAGCCTCCCGTCGGAGTAAAACGCTCGTCAGCTTTGATACGCTCGGCATGGTCCATTATGATCACATGACCAGTGAGAATCATCTGCTGGAGGCCGGGCCTGATTTGGCCCTTTTTGCGATTTCCGGCAATGACAAGAGCCTGGTCGGCCTTGATCGTGAACGTAATCTTGTCGTCTGGGACGTGAAGAATCCGCATCCGGAAGTGAACCTGAAGACCCTGTTCGGCAAGGTATGGTACGAAAATTATTCTCAACCGGAGTATGTCTGGCAATCGTCTGCCGGCAATGACGATTTTGAATCAAAATTCAGCATCATGCCACTGCTGTTCGGCACCATCAAGGGGACTGTCTATGCCATGATGTTTGCCATTCCGCTTTCCATCTTCGGCGCGGTCTATACCAGTCAGTTGACCAGTTATGCCTTCAAGAAAAATATCAAGCCGATGATTGAGGTCATGGCCTCGGTGCCCTCGGTGGTCATTGGTTTCCTGATTGCCTTGTGGCTAGGGCCCCTTATTGAACAGTTGTTCCCGGCGATAATCCTTTTTTGTCTGCTCCTACCTTTTGTGCTGATTGTCATGATGATTGTCATGCAGCCCTATTACAAAACACCGGCTCTGCAAAACAAATGTAACGGCTATGAATTTCTGCTGCTGCTGCCGGTCATTGCCTTGATGGCAGCTGTAGCTTCATGGCTGGCGCCGGTGGTGGAGGGGATGTTTTTTGGCGGCAATTTTCTGCAATGGCTCTACAGTGATCTTGGTATTCGCTATGATCAGCGCAACAGCATCATCATTGCCTTTGGCCTGGGCATTGCTGTCATTCCCCTTATTTTTTCCATCACCGAAGATGCCATCTCCACGATCCCAACCAGCCTGACTGCCGCCTCCCTGGCCCTAGGCGCCAGCCGCTGGCAGACAATCTGGCGGGTTGTCCTGCCGTCCGCCAGTCCCGGCATCTTTGCCGCCATCATGATTGGTTTTGGCCGGGCGGTNNCCATGATTGTCCTCATGGCCACCGGCAATACGCCGATCATGGACTGGTCGATTTTTAACGGGATGCGCACCCTGTCCGCCAATATTGCGGTGGAAATTCCGGAGGCGCCTTTTAACGGCACCTTGTATCGGGTTCTTTTTCTCTGCGCCACCCTCCTGTTTGTTTTGACTTTTGTGCTCAATACCGGGGCGGAAGTGATACGGGAGAGGCTGCGTAAAAAATATGGCCGCTATTAAAAAAGGAGCAACGATGTTGACTAAAAAATTCCTGCGGCAGGGAGAACCCTATGTGTGGGCCACCAGCCTGGCGCTGTCGATGATCCTTTTTATCGTCTTTCTCCTGTTATATGTGGTGCTGGCGAATGGTATCCTGGTTTTCTGGCCCAAAGAGGTGAGCCAGGTAACCATGACCGATGGCGGCCTGGTGCTGGGCGAGGAGATCAGGCAGGAGAAAGATCCCGCCGGCGGGGGCAAAAGATTTCAGTTCAAGGTTGGGAACCGTGATCTCTATGGTCTTGACTTTAAATGGGTGGATGCGCGGATGGTGAAGACCTTCAGCAGGCCGGAAGATGTCTATGTCCTGGAACGACAGGAGCATGGTAATTTTTATGGCTTCCTGAGGGAGCTGCAAACCCCGGGTCTGGTTATACCGGCAGAAAAGAGCATGAGTCTACAAATGGCGCGTGATGTTATAGAGCCTCAACGCGCCGAGGTCTCTAAAATCGAAAAACAGATTGCCACCCTCAATCGTAAGGTTGAATACAGCAATAGCCGGCTTGCCCGCTTGCGCTACAAAAAGGAAGGGGCGACCCCTGCTGCCGCAGCCGTGCGGGCGGAGATTGAAGAATTCAAGACTGAGTTTGATAGGCTGGTAGGGATTCTTAACGGCAAACGAACGATTGTCGCGGCCAATGTGGCGGTGCTGGTAGATGCGAATGGCCGGGAAAAAACCATTGCCCTGGCTGATATTGTCCGCTGTTATCAGCCAAATGCCATGTCCTGGTTGGAAAAATGCAGCTATTATATGATCCGGATCAAGGAGCTGCTGGTGGCAGAACCGCGTGAATCCAATACCGAAGGGGGGTTGTTTCCTGCCATCTTCGGCACGATCATGCTGGTCTTTATGATGAGCATTCTCTCTTTTCCTGTCGGTGTTATTGCCGGAATTTATCTGCGGGAATACGCTAAAGAGGGCTATCTGGTCAAAACGGTACGGATTGCGGTGAATAATCTGGCGGGTATTCCGTCCATTGTTTATGGCATCTTTGGCCTGGGATTTTTTGTCTACGGCGTGGGCGGCCAGATCGATCAGCTGTTCTTTGCCGAAAATTTACCGACCCCGACTTTTGGGACGGGAGGGATTCTGTGGGCCAGTCTGACTCTGGGACTGTTGACCGTGCCGGTGGTTATTGTGGCCACCGAGGAGGCCCTGGGGTCGATCCCGCCCGGGATTCGCGAAGGCTCTCAGGCCCTGGCCGCCACCAAGTTTCAGACCCTGACCAGGATCCTGCTGCCCATGGCCTCGCCCGGTATTCTGACCGGCTTTATTCTGGCCATGGCCCGGGCCGCAGGCGAGGTGGCCCCGCTGATGATCACCGGCGTGGTCAAGCTGGCACCGGCTCTGCCCCTTGACACCATCTTTCCCTATCTGCACCTGGATCGTAAATTCATGCATCTGGGGTTTCATATCTATGACATCGGTTTCCAGTCGCCCAATGTCGAAGCGGCAAAACCGATGGTCTATGTTACCACCTTGCTGTTGATCCTGATCGTAATAATCATGACGAGCACGGCCATCTTTCTGCGCAACAGGATGCGAGAGAGGTTTTCCGTAGCCGACCTATAAAAACAAGGAGTGAAAATGTCACACCCCGTTAATCCTATAATGTCCGTGGACAATCCACAGGTTGCGGTCGAACACCTTAATCTTTTTTATGGTGCGGCCCAGGCGCTGATCGATGTCAGTTTTGGTATTCCCAAAAGTCAGGTAACGGCTTTGATCGGCCCTTCCGGTTGCGGAAAATCGACCTTTCTTCGCTGTATCAACCGGATGAACGATCTGGTGGAAGGGCTGCGGGTCGAGGGGCTGATTACCATTGACGGAGAGAATATCAACGACCCTGCCCTTGATGTCATTGAACTGAGGCGCAAGGTGGGCATGGTCTTCCAGAAATGGAATCCCTTTCCCAAGTCCATCTATGAAAATGTCATCTATGGTCTGCGTATTGCCGGGATCAAAGAGCGCAGCGTGCTCGAGCAGGCCGCGGAGCAGAGCCTGAAAAAGGCAGCCCTCTGGGATGAGGTCAAAGATCGTCTGCATCAATCGGCCATGGGTCTTTCCGGGGGCCAGATGCAGAGGCTCTGCATTGCCCGGGCGGTGGCCGTCAAACCCGAGATCATCCTTATGGATGAGCCCTGTTCAGCCCTTGATCCCCGGTCAACGGCCCGCATTGAGCAGCTCATTCGGGAACTACGCGATGAATATACAATTATTATTGTGACCCATAATATGCAGCAGGCCGCCCGTATTTCTGATTATACCGCCTATATGTACCTGGGTGAGCTGATTGAATACGGACCGACCCAGAAGCTGTTTACTGTTCCCGAACGTAAAGAAACCGAGGAGTATATCACCGGCCGCTTTGGGTGAGAGGAAAATATCATAGAATATTTTTTATACGGAATAATTACGTTGTTGATCGATAAAATTCCTGTAAGGGAAGAAGGAGTAGCTTGATGGCATATAATATCCAGACTGAAAAAGAAACCCTGAAGCGGCACATTGTCTATCTCGGCACCATAGTTGAGGAGAATCTGCAATGTGCGATCAAGTCCCTGGTTGAGAAGAATCCTGACTTGGCCTCTCAGGTAATGCAGACAGATAAGTGTGAGATTGATACCCTTGAGATCGATATTGAGCAGGAGTGTCTGCGGATCATGGCCCTGCATCAGCCGGTGGCCAGTGATCTCCGTTTTCTGGTCACGGTCCTGAAGGTCAACAGCGATCTGGAGCGGATTGGTGATCTGGGAGCCAAGATTGCCGACAAGGTACTGCTGTTGTATAAGGCCGATCCTGCTTATTTTCTGTCGGATGCCATGCAGCTGCCGGAATTATTTACCGGAATGTTTGATAAAACTGTATGGATGTTCAACCAGACCTTGGAGGCCTTTGTCGGCGAGGATACGGACCTGGCCTATAAAGTCTGTCTTGCTGATGATGAAGTCGACCAGGCTAAGCGTGCTATCTATCTGGATCTGGAAGAGAGTATCATGAAAGATCCTGCCCGGCAGGTCTATCTGGCCAAGCTGCTCAGCGTGGCCAGAAGCACGGAACGGATTGCCGATCACTGTACCAATATCTGTGAAGATATCATTTATATGGCGCAAGGCAGGATTATTCGCCATACTCTTTCTCAGTGATATGATTGATGAGCCCGTTGAAAACTATCAACCAACAAGGAGTAAAGAGTGGCCAGAGAATGCATCCTCATTGTGGAAGATGATGAAAATATTCAGCAGCTGGTAGGCTATAACCTGGCCAAGGCCGGATTTCATGTCCTCTACGCTGAGAATGGCGAGCAGGCCCTGGCGATTGTGAAACGCGAGCAGCCGGATCTGCTGGTCCTCGATCTCATGCTGCCCGGTCTCAATGGCTTTGAGGTCTGTAGAATCCTGCGCAAGGAGCCGCAGACCAGGAGCCTGCCCATTATCATGCTGACCGCCAAGAGTGAGGAAAACGATGTGAGCGCCGGTCTTGATCTGGGCGCCGACGACTATATCACCAAGCCCTTCAGCCCCAGGATCCTGGTCTCCCGGATCAAGGCCGCCTTACGCCGTCGGGACGAATTATCGGGTGAGGTTGGAGGTGAAGATAGTAGCGGGCTGATCAGGGTCCATGATATTGTCATTGATCCGAAACGTTATGAGGTGATGGTGGCCGGCACGCCAGTGGCACTGACGGTGACCGAGTTCAGTATCCTCGATCTGCTGGCGCGTCGTCCCGGTTGGGTCTTCAGCCGGCAGCAGATTATTGACGGGGTGCGGGGCTACGACTATGTCATTACCCCGCGGGCGGTGGATGTGCAGGTTTTCGGGCTCAGGAGGAAGCTGGGGGCATCCGGAGAATGTATAGAGACGGTGCGCGGTATCGGTTACCGGATGAAGGGCTAGGCTGGGTTAAAGATTGGCGGTCCGGGCTCTTTTTATTGCACATATTGGCAATTTTTCCGGAGTGCTAATGCCGCTAGTTAAGAAGCCAATAGGCTTTGTCCCTAAAGCTTATTGCGCGGAGAATGCTGCCTGGATCTTAGAAGCCATTATCTCCAGGTTGGCCACCACATCTTCAGCCAGGGCATCAAGCGGCACCACTTCGCCATTGATGGCATTGGCCACGGCCTGGGCGCTTTTAGGGTCAAACTGGGGTTGGACAAAGATCACCCGGGCCTTGTTCTTCTTGGCCTGAGCAATCAGAGAGAAGAGCTGCCGGGGAGTTGGTGATTTGCCGCCCGTTTCTATGGCCTGTTGTTGTAAGTGATAGGTATGGGCAAAGTAGCCAAAGGCCGGATGAAAGACATAAAAAGATGCGCCTTGATGGGGAGCCAGCTCTTGTCCGATCTTCTGATGTAATTGCTCAAGGATTACGGTTGTCGCCGCTAGATTTTTTTCATAACTTAAGCTGTGAGCGGGATCATGAGCTATCATGGCGCTGGCCATATCGGCAGCCATGATCTGTAAATTCAAAGGTGACAGCCAGACATGGGGGTCAAGACCTTCATGTCGATCTTCTTCTGTGCCGGTATGGTTATCAGGGTTATGGCCGGGTTCATCATCATGGCCCTGGTCGGTCATTTCAATCTTGGCAATGGAATCTGCCAGGTCAATAATATGCAGGCTGGGCACTGTTTTTTTCAGCTTGGGAATAATGCGCTTCTCAAATTCCAGATCAAGGGTGAAATAGATTTTTGCCAGGGACAGCGCTGTTATCTGTTTGGGAGTCGGTTCATAAGTGTGAGGATCCTGCCCTTGGCTGACCAGCACATCAGTGCTGACATGCTCTCCCCCTATCTGCTCGCTCAGCCATTTTTGCGGGGGGATGGAGACAAAGATCTGCAGCGTCGGGGGAGTGCCGGCAAAAGCCGTTGCTGGCAGCCATAATAATGAGAGCATTATGGCAGCAGTGATAATTTTTTTATACATTTATTTTTATCATGCTGACGTATTCAGCGTCAGCTGTCCCGCTGTTAGAATGTCTAATGGTAGGCTTTATTTTCTCACTTGCCTCAAGGTAAAGGCTCGTCGAGCGCCCGGATATCCCAGGCCTCAGTGCGATTATTGTCGGCATTGACGACGATACGGAATTCAAAAATACTGGCCGGATCAAGAAAGAGGGCATCATTGGCGACATTGGATTTCGAGCAGTGGAAAAAGATCGTCTCTGCTTTCAATCCTTCCTGTTTCATGCCATAGAAACGCATGAAACCGAAACCGCGATCCGGATTATAGTTGACCGCAACCCCTCGCTGCCAGTTTTCATCAGGGCTGGCCTGGATGGGGAGGAGCCCGGGCACCAGAAAACCCGAGAGATAGGAATCGGCCACTTCTTTTAATTGTCCGCTGACATTATTAAAGGCGATTACCTCAACCCGGCAGCCCATATTCTGCAGAGCGATGACCAGGCGGACAAAATCACCGTCGCCGGTGAGCAGAATTATGCGGTCGAGGTTGCGGGCCTGGAGCAGGGCATCAATGGCCAGATCCATATCGGCGTTGGCCTTGGTGGTCAGGATTCCTTCGTCATCGACAAAGTGCTGGACATATTTTTTGATAATCTTGAAACCGCATTGGCGCAGGATATCATGGTAGCGGTACAGCTTTTGCCGGTATTCATGGTCATCCTTGGTCCGGGCCCGATCTTCCGCCAG
>DIKT01000034.1:85093-93634 GCA_002424635.1 Desulfobulbaceae bacterium UBA5611 | reverse complement strand
CGCATGCCATAGCCGCCGCACAGGCGGATATTTTCGGCATCCACATAAATTCCAGTCTTCAGCATCAGCCTTTCCTCTCCTCCACTACTTTATCTGATCAGTTAATTTTTAAGGGTGCCTTGAAAAATGGTCTTTTCGCCCAAACTCGGCGTTATGCTCAAAATTTTATCCTCGAAATATCAACTATATGCCTGTGGTAAAATTTGTCACATGCCTTGATTTTGAACGAAGATCCTCATTTTTCAAGACACCATTAAATCTACCGTTACCTGGTGTTATTCCCATTCAATGGTGGCCGGCGGTTTGGAGGAGATGTCAAACACAACCCTGTTGACGCCCCGTACTTCATTAATGATCCGACTGGAGATAGCGCCCAGGAGCTCATAAGGCAATTTTGACCAGTCGGCGGTCATGGCATCTTTGGAATCAACCGCCCGCAGGGCAATGACATTTTCATAGGTCCGGCCATCACCCATGACCCCGACAGTCTGGATGGGCAGCAGGACGGCGAAGGATTGCCAGACCTTACGGTACCAGCCGCTTTTCTTCATCTCTTCCAGGACAATAACATCAGCCAAGCGCAGGATCTCCAGCCGTTCCCGGCTCACCTCCCCCATAATGCGGATGCCCAGACCAGGCCCGGGAAAAGGCTGGCGGTGGATCGCCTCTTCCGGTAAGCCCAGCTCCAGGCCCAGTTCCCGCACTTCATCTTTAAAGAGTTCGCGCAGGGGTTCGATCAGATCCAGTTTCATGATCTCGGGCAGGCAGCCGACATTGTGATGGGATTTAATCGGGGCCTCACCACGAAAGGAGACCGATTCGATCACGTCCGGATAGAGAGTACCCTGGGCCAGATAGTTGACCTCGCCCAGTTTACCGGCCTCTTCTTCAAAGATCTTGATAAAGCCCAGGCCAATGATTTTGCGTTTGATCTCCGGGTCAATAACGCCTGCCAGTTGATCAAGGAAGTAATCGGTGGCCTCGACATCGATGACCTTCAGCTTCGACTTCTCCTTGAAAAAACGCAGGATGGATTCGGATTCGCCGATGCGCATCAGGCCGTTGTTGACATAGATGCAGGTCAGTTGAGTGCCGATGGCTTTATGGATCAGAGCGGCGGTCACCGAGGAATCAACCCCGCCGGAAAGGGCGCAGATCACCTTGTTGGTGCCGACCTTATGGCGGATGGCTGCCACTGTCGATTCGATAAAGGAGTGCATGGTCCAGTCGGGCTGGCAGTCACAAAGGCCGAAGATAAAGTTGCGCAGGATATCGGTGCCGATCAGGGTATGGGCCACCTCAGGATGAAACTGGACGGCGACAAAGGGCTTATCCTTGTGTCTGAGAGCGGCAAAGGGAGAATGGCCACTGGTGGCGGTGGCTTCAAAGCCCTCAGGCGCCACTTCTATCCGGTCTCCATGGCTCATCCATACCTGATGATGGATGGGGCTGGTTTCGAGACCGGCAAAGATGCCGGCGGTAAATTGGACGGTGAGATCAGCCTTGCCGAACTCCCGTTTTTCCGCCTTCTCTACCTTACCGCCCAGTTGTTGGATCATGAGCTGGGCGCCATAACAGATGCCCATGACCGGCAGGCCCAGCTCAAAAATGGCCGGGTCGGATAGGGGGGCATCAGGATCATAGACCGAGGCCGGTCCACCGGAGAGGATAATGCCGGCCGGGGCCAGACCCTTGATCTTATCAAGAGAGGTGGTATAGGGGTGAATCTCGCAGTAGACCTTTTGTTCGCGAATACGTCGGGCAATAAGCTGCGTCGTCTGAGAGCCGAAATCAAGAATAAGGATTTTTTTCATGAAAGAAAGAACCAAGGTTGAAAGTTAAGTGCGCCTTTGAGCGTAACCGGTGATTTTTAGTGGCAGCAAGACCAGCAGACATTAAGCTGTGCGGTAGTTGGGAGCCTCTTTGGTGATAATCACATCATGGACATGCGATTCCCGCAGGCCAGCCGCTGAAATGCGGACAAACTGGGCTTTTTCGCGCAGCTCTTCAATAGTGCCGGCACCAACATAGCCCATACCGGAACGCAGGCCGCCCAGGAGCTGGTAGATCACATCGGACAGTGGCCCGCGATAAGGCACTTTTCCTTCGATCCCTTCCGGCACCAGCTTGGACTGGCTGCTCACCTCCGATTGAAAATAGCGATCAGAGGAGCCTTTACGCATGGCGCCAATGGAACCCATTCCTCGATAACCTTTATAGGTGCGGCCTTGATACAGGAAAGTTTCGCCGGGGGTTTCGTCGGTACCGGCAAAAAGAGAGCCGATCATGATAGTATGAGCCCCGGCGCCAATGGCCTTGGCCAGATCACCAGAATGCTTGATGCCGCCATCAGAAATGATAGGAATACCAAATTTGGCAGCGGCTGCAACGCAGTTTTTCAGGGCGCTCATCTGCGGGACGCCGACCCCGGCGACAATTCTGGTGGTACAGATTGAGCCTGGACCCACCCCGACCTTGACTGCATTGGCCCCCGCCTTGATCAAGGCGAGGGTGCCTTCGTAGCTGGCGACATTGCCGGCAATGACCGGCAGATCAGGAAAAGCGCTTTTGATGGCGGCCACCGCTCGTAACACGCCACGCGAATGGCCATGCGCCGAGTCCAGGACCACGACGTCCACTCCGGCATCCACCAGCTTCTGGGCACTGGCCTCAATACCGGCCCCAACACCCAAGGCCGCTCCTACCAGCAGGCGGCCCAGATGATCTTTGGCAGCCAGCGGATATTTGCGGATCTTTTCCAGATCCTTGATGGTGATCAGACCGGCCAGATTGCCGTCATCATCTACGACCAGCAGTTTTTCTATGCGGTGCTCATGGAGCAGGGCCTTGGAATGCTCCATATCAATGCCGACCTTGGCGGTCACCAGATTTTTACTGGTCATGACATCGCCCACCCGCAGGTCATTATCGGAGACAAAGCGCAGATCGCGGTTGGTGACGATGCCGACCAGTTTACCTTCGCGTAACACCGGCAGGCCGGAGATCTTGTATTTGGCCATGATTTTTTCCACATCAGCCACGGATTGATCCTCGCGGACGGTAATGGGATCAATAATCATCCCTGATTCCGACTTCTTGACCTGTTCTACTTCTCTGGCCTGTTTGGCGATGCCCATATTCTTATGAATGATGCCGATCCCGCCTTCACGGGCCAGGGCAATGGCGGTCCGATGCTCAGTTACTGAATCCATGGCCGCGCTGACCAGAGGAGAATTGAGACTGATGGTATCGGTCAGCCGGGTAACAAGAGAGACTTCGTTGGGCAGGACTTCTGAGGCTGACGGCACAAGCAGCAGGTCGTCAAAGGTCAGGGCTAACTCTATAGTATCTGGTAACATGGAACGCTCCTATTACAAGGTCAAGTGAACACGGAATTTACTGAAATTTAAAAAGTTTTCAGCCTCAGGCTTAAAGACCGGCAGTAAATACAAGAAAGACTCTATAAGTTGAAACTTTTATAACGGCTCAGCCAGTCTAGCATCTCCGGTTAAAAGCAGAAACCTTTTTCAGGGTATCCTTTTTTTATCTATTTAGGGGATATTATTGACCTTCCAGCATATAGTATGGTTTTATCATAATATAAGGAGAACAAAATATATGCTTATCAATATTAATCCTGACAACCCGCAATTACGACTGATTCAACAGGTGGTGGAACAACTACGCGCCGGGGCGATAATCTGTTATCCGACGGATACCGGCTATGGTGTTGGTTGCGATCTGTTTCATCCAAAGGCGATCAAACGGTTGCTGCAGATTAAAAAAAGACCGGCCGGGAAACCATTTTCATTCATGTGTTCCAGTCTGAAAGATATCAGTGACTATGGCCATGTGTCAAATACGGCCTACCGGCTGATGAAAAAAAATCTGCCCGGCGCTTATACCTTTGTCCTGCCTGGTAGTAAGCTGGTCCCTAAAATCATGGCGACCAAGCAGAAGACCGTTGGTATTCGAGTTCCCGATCATCCGATCTGCCTGTTGCTTCTTGAGACTCTAGGTAATCCTATTATCAACACCAGTATTCCGGTAGAGGATGATCGTCCAGTCCCGACCGAGGCCTATGAAATCGATATGATGCTGGGCCCCAGAGTTGATATTATTATTGATGGTGGCCCTGTCTATCCTGATCCTTCTTCCCTCATTGATCTCACTGGAGATTCTCCGCAAATATTACGCCAAGGCAAGGGTGATATCATCCCTTTTCTATAGGGATCCGGTCCATCTGTTTTAAGCCTTGATCAGCGGCTCTTTCAGCGATCTACTCATGGTAAAGTGAACAGTCTGGCGTTCCGGGATATCCATCGTGATGCCGGTTTTAGGGTTTTTGGTACTGCGCGCCTTGCGTTTGCGAATGGAAAAGCTACCAAAACCACGCAGTTCTATTCTTCTTTTCTCTATTAAGGCAGTCTTCATAGTTACCAGCATAATCTCAAGGGCGGTGGTCACATCCTGTTTTGGCAAGGAGAGATCTGTGCTGACCTGATCGATAAGTTCTTTTCTTAGCATGTTAAATAGTTAACTCAAAAGTAAGGTTATAGATAAATATTGCACTTGTCTATTGTTTGTCTCTATGGAGCCTGTCGGCAATGCGGACTTGGAGTCAAGGCATTATATAAAAAAAAGGTTGTTTTGCCATTAATAATTTTTAGGCAAAACAACCTCTTAGCAAATGATAACTATAGATATGGCCATTGAAGACCATACCTGATAGTTTATCATCATTAGCAGAAGATGGTTAGTCTTCTTCGGTCTTTCCTTCCTCGCTTTGTCCATTTGCGGCGGCTTTCATGAGATCGCCTAAGGTAGCTGGAGCGGCAGCAGAGGCGGCGGCTGCGGTAGCCGCTGCTTCTTTTTTAGGTGTAGTCTGAGTCGGCGCTTGTTCTTCAGCACCAGCAGCTTCATCGTCACCTTCCAGGGTCTTGATGGAGAGACCAATTTTCCGGTCTTTGGCCGATACATTGATAACGATAGCCTTCAAGGTATCACCAACCTGATAAGCACCGACAGGAGTCTTGATCTTTTCTTTACTGATCTCAGAAACATGCACCAGACCTTCGATCCCTTCCTCAAGCTGCACAAAAACACCAAAGTCAGTTACGTTAGTGATCGTACCTTCTATGACGGTTCCGGATGGGTATTTGTTGTAGGCCGCCTGCCATGGATCTGGCTCCAGCTGTTTGATGCCCAGAGAGAAACGCTCGTTTTCCTTGTCAATCTTCAGGACAGCCGCCTGGATGGTCTGACCTTTGACATATTTTTCAGAAGGATGTTTGATGCGCTCAGTCCAGGACAGATCGGAGACATGAATCAAGCCGTCAATGCCGTCCTCGATGCCGATAAAGACACCGAAGTCAGTAATATTTTTAACTTTTCCTTCAATGATCGAGCCGACCGGATAGGAATCGGTAACCAGATCCCAGGGATTTGGTTGCAGCTGTTTCATGCCCAGCGAAATCCGTTTGGTCTCAGGTTCAATGTTCAGAACCATGACCTCAACCTCATCACCTACGGCCACAATCTTGGAAGGATGACGCGGTTTCTTGGACCAGGTCATTTCAGAGACATGGATCAGTCCTTCAACACCTTCTTCCAGTTCGATGAAGACTCCGTAATCAGTAATGGAGACTACCTTGCCTGTAGCTTTTTCGCCAACAGGATAACGGGTGGCCACGGTTGACCATGGATCTTCTTTCAGTTGCTTAACACCCAAAGAAACACGATCATTCTCCTTGTCATATTTCAGGACCTTGACCTCAAGCTCTTCGCCGACCTTGTACAGCTTGGCCGGATGAGAAACACGTCCCCAGGAGAGGTCGGTGATATGGCAGAGACCATCCATGCCGCCCATGTCAATAAAGAGACCATAGTCGGTGATATTAGTGATGGCGCCTTTGATGATCTGGCCTTCCTGCAGAATGGAACGCATTTTTTCGCGCAGTTTGTTACGATCCTCTTCGAGAATGGCCCGGCGGGAGATAACAACGTTATTGCGTTTACGATTAAATTTGAGAACCTTGAAGGAAAAGGTCTCACCAATAAGGGCATCCAGGTCTTTAACCGGACGCAGATCGATCTGAGAATATGGCAGGAAGGCTGGAACGCCGACATTAACCGACATGCCACCTTTAACCCTGCTTTCGATCTTGCCTTCAATGGTGCCGTTTTCTTCCTGGATCTTGGCAATATCTTCCCATACTTTTATGGCAATTGCTTTTTCCCGTGACAGCAGGAGACCACCTTCATCTTTACGCCGTTCAATAAAGACTTCAAATGTATCGCCAATTTGAATCTCTTTACCTTTTTCCAGTTGGAATTCAGATTTGGCAACATAGCTTTCTGCCTTATCTCCAACATCAACGAGGACGTAACCATCGACGATGCCGATGATGGTGCCCATAGTGACATCGCCGACATTGACGACGCTGCTGTTTTCTTCCATCTCAAAGAGTTCGGCAAAGCTTAACTCTTCGTCATTGCTTGTTGTTTGTGTGAGTGCCTCTGTCATGGGTTTTAGCTCGTGCGGCCCCGAAAGGGGACCAAGGTGTAAGGGTTGATCTTTATCGTCTGTTCAGGACGACGCCAGGTGCTGCGAAATGAAAAATAAAATTATTCGATTTTTAATCAAATAAAATATAATTATATAGCAAAAGAAAAATGGAAAGACAAGCACTTCTTCGTTTTTTTACCTTTAAAAAATTCCAACGGCTGACAAGTTCGGTAGCGAAGCAATTTTTTCTTTACGGTGCAGGGTGCTCTGGGTTACATAGTTATATGGATAAATGCTAAATGGTGAGAGCAGGGAAGAGAGTTTGCGGTGGCCTGTAGAGTGTGACAGCTGCATTCTTCCGGCTCTTGTTTTTTCAATATCTACCGACAAAATCAGCAAAAAAAATGGCAGAAATCAAAAGTACTATGGATATGGTTATGGAACGGGCCGCCCGTATGGCGGCCCGTTCTGTTGAGCAGCCCGATTCTCAGGGATTAGAGCGAACAGGAATGCGTCTGGCGGCTGAGTATATCGGCCTCAGCCTGGATGATCTTGGCCAGGCGTTGACTGAGCAGGCTCCAGCGGAGCAGATGGCAGTTCGTAAAGGAATGGCCAGTGCCTTGATGCGTAATATCGTCCTGCCCCGCGATGAGAGCCTGATGGCGACCAGTCTTAAGGCGATACAGGGACTCCTGGAAATGGAACAGTCGGCCGGTGATATAGCTGCGATCTGTGCTGAGCTGAAGCAGATTCTGGAGCAATATAATCAGCATAAAGAGCAGATCCGAAAGCAGCTTGAGGATGCAGTCCGGGCGCAGCTGGAACAGAAACTGGGACAGCAGGAGTCAGCGGTCGGCAACAGGATGTCAATGGATCCGGCCATGCATCCGATGTTCCAAAAAGAGTGGGCGAAGATGCAGGCGGATCTGAATCTGCAATATAACCAGGCCCTTGATCAACGGAAAGAGATTCTGGCCCAACGCTTTGCCTGATGCGCTATTTAGAACGGCTGGATAAGATTCAGGCAGTATTGCGGCGGAAAAAGCTTGATGCCCTCCTGGTCAGTCAGCCGCAGAACAGGCGCTATCTGAGCGGCTATGCGGCAGTTGATCACGGGATTGCCGAGAGCTCAGGGTTCTTGCTGATTCCGGCCAAGGGCCAGCCGCTATTGCTGACGGATTTTCGCTTTAAGCTGCAGGCTGAGGCGGAGGCTCATTTTCTGCCGGTCGTTCTTTATCCTAAGGGGCTGTTGGCCTTATTAAAGGACCTGCTGCCGGATCTGCAGATCAGAAGCCTCGGTTTTGAAAGTGATTACACCCTCTATGCTGTTGCCGGTAAGCTCAAGACTCTGGCTGATAAGATCGGGATCCAGCTGTTGCCGACTACAGGTTTGGTGGAAAAGCTGAGGTTGATCAAAGATGAAGAGGAAATTGGGAAGTTGCGGACCTCCGTTGCCCTCAATGAACAAGTTTTTACCAGGATATATCACTCTCTGGATGCCGGTCGGACTGAACGTGATATCGCCCTCGACATTGATATGACCATGCAGCGGTTGGGGGCTGAGGCCCCCAGTTTTGATACGATTGTCGCCTGGGGTCCTAAAAGTGCTCTGCCGCATGCGGTCCCCGGGTCAGTTGTTATTGAACGCGGCCAGCCTCTGATGATTGATATGGGGCTGATCCTTGATGGTTATTGCTCGGATATGACCCGGACCTTTGTGCTGGGCGAGCCTGATGACCGTTATCTGAGTATCCATCGACTGGTGCGCCGGGCTCAGTTGGCGGCTCTGGCGGCCATCCGGGCAGGAGTTACGGCAGCAGCGGTTGATAAGATAGCCCGTGATATTATTACTGATGCCGGTTATGGTCCGGCCTTTGGCCACTCTCTTGGTCATGGGGTGGGCCTCGCGGTGCATGAAGAACCGCGTCTGTCATCCCGTAATAAAAAAACATTGCAGGCGGGGATGGTGGTGACCGTGGAACCTGGTATCTATATTCCGGGCTGGGGAGGAGTCAGGCTGGAAAATATGGTAG
>DIKT01000034.1:0-85079 GCA_002424635.1 Desulfobulbaceae bacterium UBA5611 | reverse complement strand
TATTTTGTTCTCGACACCAATGTCCTGCTCCATAACGCTGAATCTCTGACCTCCTTTGATGATAATTACGTGATCCTGCCAATGACGGTCATTGAGGAACTGGATAGCTTCAAGCGTCATAATGATGAACTGGGCCGCAGCGCCCGTCATGTGATCAGGCAGATTGATCAACTGCGGTTACAGGGGTCGCTGAAGGATGGCGTGACCATGGCCAACAGCGGCATCCTGCAGATTATTGTTGAGCATAAAGAGATGCCGGGACTCTATATTGATATGTCCGTACCAGACAACCGGATCCTGGCGGTGGCCCATGCCCTGCACCAGGAAGGGAAAAAGGTGATCTTTGTCTCCAAGGATATCAATGCCCGGCTGAAGGCTGATGCCCTTGGCATTGATGTCATGGATTTTGAGAAGCAGAAGTGCAATTTTGACGAACTGTACACCGGCTGGCGCGAAATCCAGGTGGCAACCGTGATGGTCGATCGTTTCCATCAGCAGAAAAATCTGGAAACCGAAGGCTTTGATTTTCTGGCCAACGAGTTTGTCCTGCTCCAGGATGAGGCCAACCCCAAACATTCAGGCCTGGGGCGGGCTGGGGGGCCAAACAGTCTGGTCCCTCTTAATGCCGGTTTTGAGAGTGCCTGGGATGTTCGCGCCCGTTCCAAGGAGCAGAGGATGGCCCTGGAACTGCTTCTGGACCCGGAGATCAGTCTGGTCACCCTGATCGGTCAGGCCGGCACCGGCAAGACTCTGTTGGCTCTGGCGGCCGGACTGGAATGTGTACTTAAGCAGCAAGCATATGAAAAACTGCTGGTCTCACGGCCGGTTATCCCTATGGGTAAGGATATTGGCTATCTGCCGGGCACCAAAGATGAAAAACTATCATTATGGATGCAGCCGATTTTTGATAATCTCATCTATCTGATGCAAAAAGATCATCGCTATGAAGAAGGAACTGTGCAACAGAAGGTGAACATGCTGTTTAAAGATCAACTGGTGGAGCTGGAGGCCCTGACTTATATTCGCGGGCGCTCCATCCCCAGGCAGTTTGTGATCGTCGATGAGGCTCAGAATCTGACCCCGCATGAGGTAAAAACTATTATCTCCCGCGCAGGTGAAGGTACAAAGATGATACTGACCGGCGATCCCCAGCAGATTGATAACCCTTATCTCGATTCATCGTCAAATGGTCTTTCTTATGCGGTGGAGAAGTTAAAAGGCCAGTCTCTCTATGGCCATGTCACCCTGAGCAAGAGTGAAAGAAGTCCGCTGTCGGCTATTGCCGCCCAGTTGCTGTAAAGCAGGGCGATAGTCTGTAGCCTTTTAGACTGTTAGCAGGTGTTTAAAACTTACATTATGAAAAATTATGCGCCAGTACCTCATCGATGATCTGTCCCCCATGGAGCGGGATAATATAGATTCCTATCTCAAGCGTAACCTGCAACCCGGACCGATGATCGGTATTTATTGGATTGTCCTGCCGTCGGCGCTACTCTCCGAACTGCAACGGGCTCATGTCGATATATGCGGTCCTTATTACTGTGGGGTTGAGGTAGGGAAGAGTTCGGTCTGTTTTGAACTGCTGGTTCGCAGTCAGGCTAACCTGCATTGTGACTGTATCGCCCATGCAACTCATGGGCAACGACAGTTTATTCTTGATCTGGCTGATAAGATGCTGGCAGAGGAACTGATCCGTTCCTAAAGTAAAAGGCATCGCCACCTGTCACTGCCGGGTCTGCTTCCTACCTTCAGAATGTGTTTATGTTATTTTTGGGCCTTTGCTTAAAGCACCCAACTCGTGAATGATTTTTACGAACCTGGTTATTATTACTTGTCAATTGTTAATTTATGTGGAGATTGTATGAGCAGTTCTGTTGATTCGACCCCTGGATTTATTGAAACAGTGTACCAGAACATGGACGCCAATCTAGCTGTCATCAAAACACGGCTGGGTCGTCCTTTGACTTATGGTGAGAAGATTCTCTATGGCCATCTCGATAATGCCCTTGAGGCCGAACTTACGCCCGGTATCTCCTATGTCAAGACCCGTCCCGATCGTATCGCCCTGCAGGACGCCACCGCCCAGATGGCTATCCTGCAATTTATGCTGGCGGACAAAGACGAGGCGGCAGTGCCGGTCACGGTTCACTGCGATCATCTGATCCGGGCCCAGCACGGAGCAGTGGCAGATCTGCAGGCCGCCCGCGCGGATAATCAAGAAGTATACGATTTCCTGGCCTCTGCCTCCCAGCGTTATGGCTTTGGCTGCTGGCTGCCTGGGGCTGGTATTATTCATCAGGTGGTAATTGAGCAGTATGGTTTTCCCGGCCTGATGATGCTGGGCACTGATTCTCATACCCCCAATGCCGGTGGTATCGGGGCCTTTGCCTCCGGTGTCGGTGGGGCCGATGCCGTTGATGTCATGGTCGGGATGCCCTGGGAGGTGCTGCATCCCAAATTTGTCGGGGTCCGCCTTATCGGAGAATTACAGGGCTGGGCTTCCCCCAAGGATGTGATCTTATCACTGCTCGGCATGCTCAGTTGTGCCGGCGGTACTAATCGGGTATTTGAATATTTTGGCCCTGGTGCCGCCAGCCTTTCCTGCACCGGCAAGGCCACCATCTGCAATATGGGGGCAGAGTTGGGCGCTACCACCTCTGTCTTTCCTTATGATGAACATATGGCCGCCTATTTGCATGGCTGTGGGCGAGGCGAGGCAGCAAAACTAGCCGACCGGTATGCCCATCTGTTACAGGCTGACCCCGAGGTGCTGGCCGCGCCTGATAAATATTATGATCAGGTCATTGAGATTAATCTCTCAACCCTTGAACCGCATGTGGTCGGTCCCCATTCTCCAGATCTGGCCGCCACGGTTTCGAACATGCCAGAATATGTGGCAAAAAAGGGTTATCCGACTAATGTGACCTATGCCCTAGTTGGTTCATGCACTAATTCCTCCTATGAAGATATGGGCCGGATTGCCGCAATGGCTGAACAGATCGCCTCCAAAGGCCTGAAGCTGAAGATCCCATTGCTGCTGACGCCCGGATCAGAACAGGTACGGGCCACTATCGAGCGTGACGGTCAGCTGGCCAAACTGGAGGCCATCGGTGTCACGGTGCTGGCCAATGCCTGTGGGCCCTGTATCGGTCAATGGACCAGGACCGGTATTGAGCCTGGCTTTAAAAACTCTATTATTACATCATACAACCGTAATTTTCCGAAACGCAATGACGGTAACAGCGGCACCTGTGGCTTTATTGCCAGCCCTGAGACCTGTCTGGCCTATGCCATGGTCGGCACCTTTGAGGTCAATCCCTACAGTGCAGAATTGCCGGTAGCTGATGGTGCCACTTTTAAATTGACCCCTCCCGGTAAAGTGCCAGAGGTGCCTGCTGACGGTTTTATCCATGATGCCGCCGGTTTTCTGGCCCCGCTTGCATCTCTTGCGGCCAGGACTGCTATCCCCGTCCAGGTAGCACCGGCATCCCAACGGCTGGCCCTCTTGTCTTGCTTTGCCCCATGGGACAGTTATGATTTTAAAGGCTTGCGGCTCTTGATGAAGGCCAAAGGGAAATGCACTACCGATCATATTTCGCCGGCGGGCCCCTGGCTGCGTTTTCGTGGACATCTCGATAATATCTCCGGTAATATGTTCAGTGGCGCCACCAATGAATTTACCGGTGAGACCGGCATGGGCCTGAATCAACTGACAGGCGACAGGCAGCCATATAATGAGATTGCCCGGGCCTATAGTGCGGCCGGTGATAATTGGTTGGTGGTAGGCGATACCAACTACGGCGAGGGCTCTTCCCGGGAACATGCAGCCATGAGTCCCCGTCATATGGGGGGGCGGGTGGTGATTACCCGCTCTTTTGCCCGGATCCATGAAACCAATTTAAAAAAACAGGGAATGCTGCCGTTGACCTTTGTCAATAAGGCCGACTATGACCTGATTCAAGAGGCTGACCGGGTTGATATTCTCGGTCTGACAGAACTGGCGGCTGGATCGACGGTAACAGCGGTCTTTTATCATCAAGATGGCACTAAATCGGTCATAATGTTGAATCATTCCCTCAATGGCGAACAGATTGCCTGGTTTAAGGCAGGATCGGCCTTAAACTTTTTACGGGGAAAATAAGCGCAAGCTATATGGCAGTCTGGAGCAAAAATGCATGACGTGACCATAAAAAATATTAAGCTGCCCTCGCCGCCGGCTATTGCCTTGCGAATTCTTGAGGCCGTGAAACAGGATAGCACCTCTTTTCAGGAGATGGCCAGGATTATTCAGGTCGATCCAGCGTTGACGACCAAGATTTTACAGGTCGCCAATTCTTCGTTTTATGGTATGGCCAATAAGGTGAACAGTATCGACAAGGCCCTGTCGTTGTTGGGTCTTAATGTTACCAAGAATATTGCCCTCTCTTTTGTCATTGCTAAGGAAATGACCGGTTCGGAGATTGGTGGCTTCAATTTTGCTTATTTTTGGCGAAGGGCAGTTACCAGTGCGGTAGGCGCCGAACTGCTCGCTTCCTTGCTCCATTATAAAAACGAAGATTTATTTGTCTCAGCGTTGCTCCAGGATATCGGCGTGCTGGTTATTTATCTGAACTGTCCACAGGATTATCAGAGCGTCTTAGATGAAAAGAGGGTGACTGAGTCGTCGATTTCTGATATTGAGCGGCAGATTTTTGGTGTTGATCACCAGCAGATCGGCGCTGATTTTCTGGCTCAATGGGCATTACCGCAGTCAATCTCGACCGTGATCCGTTATCATCATACCATTAATTGTCCTGAAGAAGTTATGGAAATGCAGAGATATCTCCACTGGTCTACCATGCTGGCGACGATTTATGATGGCTCCAATAGTGTGGAAAACGTCCAGAGCTTGAAAGACGCTATCTGTCCAGTTTTTAAGGTGCCGGCAGAGGCTATAGATGCTTTAGTTGATGCTGTGGCGGAAAAGAGTATCGAGATCTTGTCCTTTTTTGAGATTGATCCGGGTGAGATAAAGCCTTTTTCGCAGTTGCTGCAGGAAGCGAATGAAGAGCTGCAGCGGATCAATCTCTCCTATGAACAGCTAGTCATGCAGGCGAAACAAGCGAGGAAGAAGGCGGAAGCATTAGCGATGGAATTACAGGCGGCCAATGCCAGGTTAAAAGATATAGCCTTTCGTGACGGCCTGACAGGTCTTTATAATTATCGTTATTTTCAGGAACTGATGGAGAGAGAGGTGAGCCGGGCGACACGATATCATCTGCCGTTATCACTTATCCTATTTGATATTGATTACTTTAAAAGGATTAATGATCTCTACGGCCATCCCGTCGGCGATGAAGTTTTATGCAGACTGGCCCAGACAGTACAAACAACCATGCGTATGTCTGATATCGCTGTTCGTTACGGCGGTGAGGAGTTCGCCGTAATTCTGCCGATGACGGAGCTGGCCAGTTGTAAAGTTTTCGGCGAGCGATTACGGCGGCAAATTGCAAATATGGAAGTTGTCAGTGGCGGCAAGGCGGTCAGTATTACCATCAGTTTAGGTCTGGCCAGTTGTGAGTCAGGGACGGAGAAGATGACAAAAGAACAGATGGTGGCGACGGCTGATTCTGCCATGTACCGGGCCAAACAGGATGGCCGGAACCGGGTAATGTGGTGATACAAGTACGTGCTGAGTAACCAGTAGAGTAGTCCTTGAACATTTTTTTTTAAGGCAAAGCGATAATAGTGCAATTCCGCCCAGTTGTGCCTTGGCCGCGGCGAACGGCGCGACGGTAGGAAAAGAAATCCGGGCTGCAGGAGGTGCAGATTCCGGTGGTCTGAATATTTTCTGTCAGCAGGCCGGCCGCTATCAGTTGCCAGCGAGATATTTGCCAGAAGTCAAAGAAGTTATCCCGTTCCCGAAAGGAGAGGAAGGACTCCGGCAGCTCCAGTCGATGATTGATAAATTCGGCGCAGCAGGGGCCTAGTGATGGACTGATGGCGGCGGTAATGTCTTCAGGCCGGGATCTATAGCAGGCACTCATGGCCTGGACGGTTTTTTCTATGATGCCGATGACGCTGCCGCGCCAGCCGCAATGGATTGCCGCAATGGCTGACTGGACAGGATCATGGAGCAGAATGGCCTGACAGTCGGCATGCTGGATCATCAATCCCACATCTCTTTGGTCAGTGATCAAGGCGTCAAAGCCATCTTGTTCGACATCATTGGCCGGCACTTCTTTAACTGTTAAAAGCAGATCGCCATGCACCTGTCTGGCCGAAACAAGAGAGCTGATGCCCAGGGCTTGTTTAATTTTCCGGCGATTGCTGGCCACGTATTCTTTTTTATCCCCCAAACTGAAACTAACATTAAGTGAATTAAAAGGAGCGAGGCTGTCGCCATGATGGCGGTCAAAGGTCGCTTGAATGGAATTCGCAGTGGAGGCGATGAGGAGGGGATTTGGTCTGGGCATGGAATCAATCATTGAATATACAAATTATTGCGACAGATTTTTAATACTGCTGGATAAAAAAAAGGGGAAGACTCCAAGACAGGAACCTTCCCCCAATTTGCTAAAAAAACGGTTTGACTAAGATTTGTTTATTCTGGTCAAACCGTTTTTTTATTGTGCCAGTATACCCTAGAATGTGGCCTCAAGGGTTACATAAATCTGATCAGCATCCTCGATGGTGTCCTGACCCATCAGACCCAATTTGAACCGGTCGGTAGCATCATCCAGGTCATAGGGGGCCATGTTCCAGTCATTGGAGCCGGCATAGTCATACCAGTAACGCTGATAGCCGACACGCATGAAGGTCTTGGCATATTTAGAGATGGCCTCGCCCATCGGCAGGTCATAGATGCCATAAATCTCAGCAACTTTACCACGAGCGGCAATCTTGGACTGATAGAGATCATCATGCCCTGGGGTAAAGCCGATCCAGTACTCGGAACCATAGTTACCTTCCAGTCCTAGCTTGAGACCGATTGGATCAATATCATAGCGGATACCAACATGAGCATGGTAACCGTTTTCACTGTCCTGGTTGGTGCCGATCTGTGGACCAAAACCCATCTGGCCCATAGCCATACCGGCGAAGTCATTGAACATGCCCTTTTCGTTGGGATCGGTACGGCTCCAGCCGCCGGTTGCGAAGTAATTCAGGCCGGCGATCTTGTCCATATAGGTGAGACCGGAATGCTGGATGTTACCCACATTTTCTCTAGGACCCATGCCTGAGATTGCGCCAAAATTGGCATCAATGATTGGATCCTGGAAATTGGGATAATTAAAAACATTGGCAGCCAGGAAGGACTGGGCATAGAGGAAGCGGTCACCCTTCTGCAGGATATCCCAGCTCATACCAACAAAGTCCGTATCGTCCATGGGCTCGCCATTATACTGCAGACCATCCTCAAAACCACGTCCGTAACAGATCCGCACACGGCCATTGCCAAGATCGCCGGCCCATTTATAGGCATAACCCATAGAAATACCGTCAAAGGCATAGTCCATGGTCAGCGGAGTGCCGCTGCGTTCGTCCAGATTCATCCGGATATTGGAAGGGTTACCGTCGGTAGTCGGACGGCGACCAATGGAGAACCAGATGGGTAATCCTGCGATGTTGTTGAAGTTGACAAAGGCCCGGTCAACGCGCAGGGCATTATCAGAAGGAGTTCGGGTCGAATTACCGTCAAACTGTGGGAAAGCGGTATTGGAATCATCATTCCATGCCGACTCCATACCCCAAGCCTTGTACATGGCCAAACGGCCTTTGAATTCAACATTTTCAGTTACACCAACACGCATGTTCAGACGAAAACGATTGGTAAAAGAGGTATCGTTATCCAGATCGTTATTGTTAATGGTGTCAGCATTGTAGAAATCCATACGGGAGCGGAAGTCGCCATTCAATTTAAAGCGAGCGGCCAGATCCCAATCTTCAGCACGATCACTGAAGCTGGCAACAGTACCGTCAAGCGCGCCAACTTTGGCGGCGGTGGCGGCATTGCCTTCAGCCTGGGCAGCCATCTGGGCTTTTAACTGGTCAAGCTGGGCGCTCAAATCCTGGATCTTGCGATCAAGATCACTCGATTGGGGACCAACGCCTGCTGATACCAGAGCCGGCAGGGCCAGCAGGCCGGCAAGGGCCAGCATCGAAAATTGTTTAATCATTTTTTTCTCCTTCTTTTGTTAATATAACGATTTCAGAATCAACCTCAGATCCCCTGATCGCATCTAGACCATCCTGGCCATAAAAATGGGTGGGGATGGTCAAATTAAGTACTTTTCACAGGTATATAATTATTATATAACATAATTAAAAATTACAATAACCAATTACAATAATTTGTACTACTTTATTTTTATTTCTCTGTCAATTAATTAACATCTTTAGTAATCCCAGTATCCATGTGGTTTGGCGATAAAGTTCAAAATTTTGTCCGCTGCTAAGAAACAAATGCTCAGGCCGGAGCAACTCAAGATATGGTGATTGTAAAATTAAGTGAGTAGGAATATAGTAGACCGTTCTTATTTACTGATAGGCGATCCGTTGGATGGCCTTGTGCAATAACAGCTAATAAAGCCAAGCTGATTAAAATGCGGCTGAACACGATCTGCCTCCAGTAAGCTTACCGGTATTTTTTAATGCCTCATTTCCCCAAGAAACCTTGACCTCTTCATGCAAAATAAATCACCCTATACCCTGCACTGCAGCTCTTCCTGCTGTGCCGCCCGCAGAGGCGAGGTGCACACCCAGCATGGCACTTTCCAGACCCCGATTTTCATGCCAGTCGGTACCCAGGCCACCGTCAAGGCAGTAACCCCTGAAGATCTGAAAGCAATGAATGCCCAGATCATTCTTGGTAATACCTATCATCTTTATATCCGGCCAGGCCATGAGCTGATCAAGGATTTTGGCGGTCTGCATGGCTTTATGAACTGGGATCGGCCCATCCTCACTGACAGCGGCGGTTTCCAGATCTTCAGTCTCAAAGAACTGGCTAAAATTACCGAGGCGGGCGCTGCCTTCCGCTCTCACCTGGATGGCGCCAAACTCTTTCTCAGTCCCGAAGATGCTGTGCATGTCCAGGAAGCGCTGGGCTCAGATATCATGATGTGCCTGGATACCTGCATCCCTTATCCGGCCACAAGAGAGGAAACTATCAAGGCCACCGACCTCACCAGCCGCTGGGCCAGGCGCTGCCGGGAGGCCAAGACTGATACCGGGCAACTGCTCTTTGGAATTGTGCAGGGTGGCATGTTCAGTGATCTGCGCCAGGATCACGCGCAAGCCCTGATTGATATCGGTTTTGATGGCTACGCCATCGGCGGGCTAAGTGTTGGTGAGGACAAAAATCTCATGCAGGAAATGACTGAGGCCGTCATCCCTTATCTGCCGACAGAATATCCCAAATATCTGATGGGAGTCGGAACTCCTGAAGATCTAGTGGAAGGGGTATATCGAGGAGTAGATATGTTTGATTGCGTAATGCCGACCCGTAATGCCCGTAATGGCACGATGTTTACTTCAAATGGGAGGATTACGATCAAAAATGCCCGTTATCGTGATGATAAGATGCCTTTAGATATTAATTGTAATTGCTATACCTGTCGGAATTATTCCAGGGCCTATCTCCGTCATCTCTTTCAATGCCGGGAGATCCTCAGTTATCAATTAAATACCATCCATAATCTCCATTATTATTTAAATTTAATGGCAGAGATGCGGGCCGCTATTGAACGTGATCAATTTACCGCTTTTCGCAACGATTTTTATGGCAAGCTCGCATGCGAATGATTAACATAATTTTTTTTATCAGGGAATGACCCTGATAAAAAGCTGATAAGTTGTTTACCATACATTTTGGAGGATTTTATTATGCCAACAACCGGAGCCGGCGGTGGTTTTGTCTCTTTTATTCCACTTATTCTTATTTTTGTTGTTTTTTATTTCCTGCTGATCAGGCCGCAACAAAAACAGGCCAAGCAGCATCAGCAATTTCTAAATGATCTGAAAAATGGTAACAAGGTTATCACCAAAGGCGGTATCCACGGCACCATCACCGGCTTGACCGATACTGTTGTTACTCTGGAAATCGCTCAGGACGTCCGGGTCAAAGTCTCCCGTTCGGCTATTGCCGGGTCTGAAAGCTCTAATGTCGCGGCTCCTGCCAAGGCTGGCGGCTGAGGAATCGGCGGCTGCTGATCCTCTGCAGGTTGCAGACCAGGCTTTTACGACAAGGGTTGCTGCTGTTCATGCTCAACCCTTTTTCTTTTGAGATGCGTCGGGCTTCAGGATGATCTTTACATGAAGGCTTCTTTTATGATAAAATATATAGACGAGATGAGAAGAAATAAATCTTAGATATATAAGTATTTTATTTTGAAATAAGGAAGAAATAGTATGACAATCCAGGAAGCCGTCAGCATCCTTATGTTGAGTCCTTTTTATTTCAAGATGTCGCCTGCTGAACGCAAGAAATTAGTCCAGGAATATTGTGATTTTTTCAATAAAGTCGTAATGCCCCAGAATGAGTCACCCAGCAGCAAGAATTAACGGCCGTCCCTCTCCTTTTTTGCCACATAATTTAGTCATGTCAATCAAGTTATTAGCCATAGAGTTATATCGCGCCCAGCAGGAAGTCGCTGGTCTGGAAGCGCAATGTGCAGTCTTGGCATTGACCGGCAAAGTTAATCTGCTGGATGAGTTACGTCAGGCTCGGGCTGAATTGCAATTATTGCGTAAAATGCTGGATGATAAAAAAGAAACCTCAATTGTGCCTGTCCGGCGTAATTTTATAGATTAGCGCTGAAAGGCTTCCTGCATTGGCAGTGTGGCATCTTTGGCAAATTCCCTTCCAAAAATAAAAATTTTTGTTGTTGCCATTATTTTGGCAATAGCTCTTATTGCCTTGCTTATTCCAGGCAGTGTTTTTCCCGCCAGTAGACGTTCTCTTTTTTATCTATGGGAGAGTGGTCATCTTTTCCTGTTTTTTCTCGGTTGTTATCTTTTCTATATCTGTTTTCCTCGCATTCAGACTTATTCCTTTGCTCGTCAATCAGTGATTCTGCTGAGCGCAACATTATGTTTTGTGGTTATGATAGAAGGCCTGCAGAATTATATTGCTGATAAGCCTCCAGCATTTACCGATATTATAGGCGATTTTGCCGGCTCCTTACTTTTTCTGGCCACTCACTCCCGGCTGTCTGGAAAGAGAAACCAACTGCTTTATATAACTGCATTCCTGCTCACTGCTTTTGTCTTGTGGCTGGTCTTTCGAGCCTTGACAGATGAATTACTGGTCAAGTATCAATTTCCTTGTCTGGCTGACTTTGAAACCCCTTTTGAACACAGCCGCTTCGAAGGCAAGACAGGACAAGGACGACAGAATAGTGAGCAGGCTTTTAACGGCCGGCATAGTTTGCGGCTTTCCCTTCTGCCGGGCTCCTGGTCGGGGATGACGCTTAAGTATTTCCCCGCTGACTGGCGCGATTATAATCAGCTCCATTTCGCTGTTTATAATCCTGAACAACAACCGGTATCTCTGCACTTCTCCATTCATGATAAGTGGCATGAACAAGGAGGCAAACCTTACAGCGATCGCTATAGTCGCGATTTTTTACTGCCGGCAGGCTGGACCAGGATTCAGATTCCTTTGATCGAAGTACTTGCGGGACCACAGACTCGGCAGATGGATTTGAGCCAAATCAGTGGCCTGGGCTTTTTCGTGGTACGGGAGACGAGATCCCTGACACTTTATCTTGATGCGATCTGGCTTGAATAGTGTCAATCATGAGAATGACCGTAGCTGGCTGGTGGACCTTCGGTAATATATCGTCCGGAAGGCCAGATGTCGGCTATGGCCAACAAGAGATTTTTCGGAGTTCTGGAGCCTGAGAACAGATGGTATCCAGGCCGCTGCCTGGCGCCCCATTTCAATTTGTGCTCTTCGTCGCCGCCAAGGTAGTCAAATTCTTGTACCTTGTGGGTGATGCACCAGTCAATCACCATATGGCGCAGGACATTACCAAGTCCGCCCGGTCCATCGGGATCAAAACCTTCCTGCAACTGATAGAATATTCCATCGTAAAAATAGCCGATCTGCACGGCCAGAATCGTGCTGTCAATGCGCAGGGCAAAGATCTTCAACCATCCCTGGCGGAGGGCGGTGGCGGCGAATCTTGTGTAAAAATCCTGCATCAGGGGACGGCGGATAAAACTGCCCTTTTGGCCAACTGATTGCCAGCGTTTTTTATGGAGACGGAAAAGACTGTCAAGATACATAGGAAGATCCTGCTCCTGTTGACAGAGGCTGATTGAAATCGCGCCTGTTCGTTCAAGTTTCTTTTTCTGCCGGCGAATCAGGGTATAAAGGGAGGCAGAGATACCCCGGTTGAATAGCTCCATNNGAATGCTGCTGAAAACAGTCTCCTGCTGTCGGAAGAATAGACTCTTATGAGTACATAGTCGGGCCAGCCTGGAGACTGCATCCGTCCAGCCGGCAACATACCGAAAATAGAGACAGTCCCATTGTTCTTGATATTGGTGCAGGCAATTATTAATACTGGCTAAAGCCTCCTCGGCAGTGTCAGGTGCCGAGATGAGGTCGGGATATTCAGCACCGCAATGACAATCACCCATTGGGCGCAGACATTTATAGGAAATGAATTTGCCAAGCTGGAAGCTGCTTTGATAGAGAGGTAAGACGGCTTGTAGTTGCTCCTGGTGGTCGAATACGGCTACAATAAAATATCGTGTATCTCCAGCAACATAGGTGCTCCAAGCGTGCAGCCATTCCCAAGTTAAAAAAATGCTGTTACCCGCAGAAAGCTGGACCAGCTCATTCCAGCGGCTAGCATGAGGGCTTAAGTCCTCAAGATTGGTAAAAAGACGGGCATGAAATGGCATATAAAATTTTCCTGGTTATTTCGGCCTAAAGAGAGATGGAACAAGAAAAGGTTGTAGCCCTGCAGATCTCAGCCTTGGCCACCAGGGTATGGCAGGGCTGTTTTTGGTGATAACCGTTGCTGGTCCAGCCGAGAGGCGGATCCAGACTGCCATGGAAAATATCGGCAACAAGACCTGGATCTAAGCGCAGAACCGCATGGCCATTGCGGCTGGTGATTTGAAAGCCGGTTTGGTCGAGCTGTTGGAGATTACAGGTAGGGGCAAAGTGAAAGGCCAGGCGGACCATATGCCGGCCATTGGTCACCATCTCATCGGTAATCTTAAGAAGGCGAGTGTCTTCGTTCAGATCCAGGGTTCGCCGATGCAGTAACGGGTCTTTCAAGCGGCGATAGCCATTATGTTCTCCTTTAACAATGCCGCCATGGGTTGATGGTTGCCAGTCGAGACATCTGGCTGCTGCCCGTTTGCTCCATAAAAAAAGACCGCACATAATGGACTGATCCTGACCATCCACTTCGATCGTATTGTGAGCCAGGGTGCTTTTGAAATATTGACGCCAGAGCGGAAAGGTAAAATAGTCATATGTTCCCGGGTCAATGAGGATATCTTCACCAAAGGCCTTGAGGGTAAAGCTCAGGGCATCAGCGTGGCCATGGGCGGCAATCGAGCCAAATCCTAATGGGCCGCAATCAAAAAGCACGCTTATGCGCTCTTTTTGATTGCGGCGGCCGCTTTGTAACAGGTAAAAGCCGCTGTCATTAAAGGCGTAGGAAGAAAGAGGCTCACTTTCCTGATTGGCAGCAATAGCTCGAAATTTTTCCTGACTGGTAGCGCCAAAAAGCCAGCGCAGTGATTCGCTATAATCAGGTGCCCAGGTCTTAAATTGGTTATTATCAAAAAGCAGGGCGCCAGCGGCGAGCAGTGGTTTGGGGTCGAGATGAGAATCGCCAAGATTGAGGACATAGCCATCATCGGCGTCCCCGTAAAAAACCGGCCGGCCGCCGCCTTCGGATAAGCGGCCGATGAAAAGCAGTTGTTGCTCCACGTTGCGCCAATATTGCGGCGGAAACTCTTTGCCGCACCATCTGCCCACTAAGCCGCATAAAAGAAAAAACTGGAGGACAAAGAATTGATATTCCAGGGCCAGTTCCTTGTTACTGCCATCGGCAGAGGTTTGCCGTTCAATTTCCCGGCAGAGAATATCAAAACTTTGGGCTTGCCATTTGGTTGCGTTGGCCAAGTCAGGAAAATAACTGGTAGTGATGAAAACGCCAGCGGCCTCACCGATAAGATGGTTATTGGCGGATGAACCTCGGGAATATTTTCTGGTTACCTCATGCAGATGCAGATAAATACTGTGGAACAGCTGATCGCGGAATGCTCCCGTAAATATCTCTAACTCAAGGGTCAGATCAATCGCCCAGATCCAGTTAATTAAACGGATGGATAATTCCATAGGACTGCGCCAGTTCATGCCGTAACCGTAGGGACATTGTTCAAGCCATGATACGAGCTGCTCTTTAATGGCGAGGGCATATTTGTCATTGCCCCCGGCCCTATAGGCCCTGGCCAGCACGACCAGATGTTGGTGGCGATTAGGCTCCCAGACAAGTTTACAATCACCGGTCTCACTGAAATCTCGATAATCGATCTTTTGCGCCAGTCGCATTGGAGAGACGATATTGCTGCCATGATCTTTATTCCACTCGATAGGCCGGCCATGATCATGATTACGCAGATGGAAGTACGAAAGTCGGTGAGCGCTGATCTTATCAGCTTTATCAGTCAGGGCGGCATACCAGGTCCGCTCTTCCAGTGTGGCATTGTCTTTTGTCCAGTCACCGATTATGAGGTCCGATATCCGAAACGGCGGTTGCCAGTTGACCCTCTTTGCTTGAGGAATTGCTTCATCAAGGGATGGAATACTCCCTTGAGTAATATGGTAGCTGTCAACCCAGTCAAGATATTTCCCCTGCATACGCCAGAGGACCTCGGCGGGCGACATACTTTTCAGACGTTGAAAATACCAGAACGGGGATTGCATGATTATTAAGGAAAATGAAGCGCATGAGCGCGCATAGGCTCTGTAAGTGGCAAATACTTACTGTGCTAAAAATAGCATAAATTCATATACAGGAAGCGGTTTGAGCCGAATTTTACTGACCTTTAGAATGAATTCTTAAGGTATAAGCTTAGCAATAGGCGAAGCGAAATCTTGCAGAAAAGCGGTAACTGACTCGGGTGGTGCTGGTTGCATATTGGTAGTGTCTGTACTTTGAGGTATAGCTACAAGGACTACTGCCCCATTATTTTTTTGATATTGAATACCATTTTGAAGGGCTGTCATTCTGGCCTTATTTTTATCTGTAACGGTTTTTTCCTCTGGAAACTGATACCAAAAAAAGACGGTATAAGGCAAACCATCCTGCGTCAGAATTGTTTGATTCAGTTCTTGAGGAATCGTTCCTGGTAAGGAATTTTGCAGAACAATTTTTCTGGCTTGCTGGTGTAAAGGACGGGAAAATCGGCTTATCAGACGTTTCTGCTCTGTTTGTTTGTTGAAATACGCAATATAAAGATAGACTGGCTTAGTGCTTTGGTTGGAATAATAAATACGGCTCAGTTGCTCATCTGCTCCCGGAAAAAAAACCTCTTGATTGCGCCATTCCTCCCCGGGAAAAATAACTTCCTGCTCAAGCCATTCAGCATCGGTTCCAGTCCAGTTGGCTATTTTTTTAGGTAAGCCAGAGAGAGGTGTGGTTAACGGTACAGGTTGTGGAAATATGTAATGAGTTAACATAGTATACAAGGTAAGCAGCACCAGCATTGCATAAATATGTTTTAAGGAAAGAGTAGTCTTTCGGTTTTCTGTTGTATCTGCCTCAGGTTGGACTTGCCAATGCTCATATAATCTGGGAGCATTCTGGTCAGATTTTTTGATGACAAGCCAATTGACAATGAAGAGACCAGCCCAGCCTATCCAAGCGACAAACCAACCTTGAAAGATGTGTGCCGGTCCGTGCAGGAGCTCCGGCCCAAAATTTTCTCCTAGGATTCCCGCCATGGCGACCCGAAATCCATTGGCCAGCAAAGTGATCAACAGTCCCAGGCCAAGTACCAGCACGGCTCGACTCCAGCTTCGTTGAGTGAGATAAACTAATGGAATTCCAATAGCTAATACCGAAATAAAAAAATTGACGCCACTGCATTCTCTGGCTACTTCCATGGAGATTGATGGAAGGGAGATATAAATATCAGTGAGAAAAACAGGATAGATCAGGCTGAGCAGTTTAGTCCCGAATATGGCGGTAAGGCGCTGGAAGACGGGCTGGACGTGGTTTAAAAAAAGATCGAACCAGGGAAGCGCGAAACTGAGATAAAGCCAGGGCAATAAAGCGGCCCGGGTAATCTGTCGCCCGAAGAATAGCAGCAGGATTCCAGGGATGATGAAAAAAAGTGAAGCGCCCTCAAGCTGGATAAAAGCACTACTGCGGGATATGAGCAGCAGCGCCAAAGAGAAAATAATAATGATAGCCGCCGCAGTATATGCCGGTGTAATGGGCAGCAGCTGATAGCGTTTTCGCTGCTCCCATACAAGATACAAGCTGACAAAGGGTACTAGATACCCGTGGGAATAGGCGTTACCATTCCAAACCTCGATGAGCCAAATAATTCCATCTTGATACATCAGGCCTAAAATAAGACTAAGTAATAACAGGGGGATAATATATTTCCACCATTCAATGTGGTTACAGATCTTAACTGATTTGTTATCTGGAGGAAGGGGGTCAGGAAGTGGCATGATTTTCCTTTTGTAACATGTTTTCGTAAACTGCTCGCGTCTTGGCGGCTACAACATCAGAATGGAAGCGGGATAAGGCGATCTCCCTGCCACAAGCTCCCATTTTGCGGCACAGGGTGGGAGACAACAACAGCTCTTTTAACCGTGAACCTATCTGCACACTATTTGTCGGATCAATAAGAAAACCAGATTCACCATCTGTCACCATATATGGCATGCCGCAGCGGTTTGATGTCACTACCGGGATAGAGGCAGCCATGGCCTCGGAAATAGCCATGGGAGCGTTTTCCTGCAACGACGGAAGCAAGAGAACACTAGTACGCCTTAACTCAGATTTTAGTTGTTCTCGGTTGATATGGCCGAGAAACTCTACATGATTTTCCATTCCTAGGGTGCGAATTTCCCGCAGTAGCTGTTCCTTATATGTGCTAAGTTTTGCTTCCCCTGCGACAACCAAAGTCCCTGTGGCGCCGGAACTAATAGCATGGGCCATGGCCCGCACTGCCCCCAGAGTATTCTTTCGTTCATTGATCCAGCCGAGGATAAGAACCCGTTTATCCTGATCAGTTTGGTCGGCAGGCGTTATGGTAAAATAACGATCATCAACCGGATTATCTATGTCATGGATGGCGGCCTGGGAAGCATATTGTTCGATCATCCCCCGGACATAGGGGGAGATGGAGATAATCGTATTCTGCTGAGCCAAACCCCGGTCTTCTACATATTTCCAGAGGAGCGAGCGGATGCCGGCCCAAGGTCTGCCTTCTGCCGGGATATTGGCATGATCGAAGCCGTGGACGGTAAAGATATGAGGGATATCAAGATTGCCCAAGGTCAGACCAAAGGTCTCATGGGAATGAACAATATCCGGTTGGAGCTGCCGGATTTTCGTCAGCAGCCTATGTCGGCCTGGCCCGGTGTGGATATCCAGGATCTGGGGCCAGGAAGAAGCCGCCAGGCGGTGGATGGTCACCTTGTCGTCCTGCTCAATGATCTCTTCCGTCAATCCTTTTTCCAGAGTTATCAGATGAACATCGAGATCCGCCATTCTGGCCAGCGCCCGGGCCAGGATCACGGTCACAGATTCCACACCTCCTTTGGGAAGATTGAATGAACGGGGATATCTGCTGAAAAGCGCCAATCTCATAGGGTCTCATCCTCCTGATAGAGTAATCAGTGTAGCAGAGCGCGGAGAGAATATCAAAAAAATATCAGTTGCTGACTTGGTGGAACAAGTGCAAAAACCTGGGCATTACTGCCTCCAGGGTATGGTTGGTATTGAAATAGGAATGAGCTGCCGAGGAGGTCTGCTGCCATAGTTCTTTATTGGTGAGAAAGGCTGTTATTCCTTCATGAATCTCATTGACCGAAGAGGCAGTTCTCCCCAATCCTTCTCTGGAAATCAGGTGGTCCGGGTCAAAGGTGGAAACAATGGGGAGGCCGACACTCCATGCCTCAAGAAAAGTATTAGGAAAACCTTCGAATACGGAAGTGCAGCAGAGAAGGCGGGCCCGGTTATATAAGAGGCCCAGCTCATGATGAACAAGCCGGCCGTGCAGGATTATGTTCGGGAGCGATTCGGCCCGCTGGTGCAGTTTTTTGGCATATTCCGTGTGGACATTGGCTGCACCGGCCACATCAAAGTTATAGTAGGGAAGAGCCTCAGCGACATCAAGCAACCATTCCAGTCTTTTTTCCGGGCTGAATCTACCGACCCAAAGAATACGGGGCGCGGCATTATCAATGGCAATGGGTTTTTCACCGGTAAACCCGGAACAAGGCATGGGGATAACCTCGGCGGAGATTCCGAAGCCGGTTCGCAACATGGCCTGCTGCCGCATGGTCTGGACAATAACCTGGTCGGCATGGTGCAGGCCGTATCGATACAAAAGCCGCTCTCGCCAAGGTTTCAGGGTCGGCAATTGAGGATCGCAATCCGGTTCACTGGCTACTGAATATACAGTTTTTCTGCCATGGTTTTTGGTCCAGAGCGCTAACTGGCCTAAGCCGAGATCTCCGCAGTTATAATAGTAGATATCAGCATCGGCCTGTTTCATGGCCTTGGTCAGACCAGTCCACCGGGGATGAAAAAAACGAAGGGCGGGCAGACCATCTTCACGACAGCCAAAGGCAAAAATTCTGACACCTTTGATCTCGCAGTTGCCTTGCCCTTCATCCCAGGTGATCATGGAGACCTGATGGCCATTATCCGCCAGCCAGGCAGCCATCAGAGCTTGCTGCCGCTCAATACCGCCGATATGGCCGGTATCATGACCAGCCAGGGCGCCGTAGGCATTATGGGCGACAAAACAGATTTTTATCGGCAATGCCTGCAACGCTTATACTCTTTATTGGATCTGTATTGATTTGAACTGGGGTGCAGGGAGGGTGGTTGCGGTTGAGTCACCTTCAAATGCCCCAATAGTCCAAGCCCCTGATGGTCTTGGCTTGCCATCAAAGTCGAAGGCGATGTTTAATTTGTAACGTGCCTGAAACTCATCATATACCGGATGACGAGTATTCTTGCCGATAAGAGGTGAGCCCGCTTGCGGACGAAGATTATAAGCGGCGGCATCAACAAACATCGGATTTCCAGTCCAACAATTTTTACATTGGGCCACAGAGGATGTTTGCAGTGCTGCTAACGAACCTATAGTGGATGATGGCAGAGCTCCTGCCCACTTAAATGTCACCTTTCCATTATCGGCCCGAGGCTGAAAAAAGGATCTGTCTAAAAAAGTCCCATTTACGCCAGCGGTTGACAACATAGTAAAATGAAAGTCCGGATCCCCATTATCATCTACACCATTTATCCCAGCGAACACATTGCCACTTACTCCGGTTATATCTGCTTCCAGTTGATTTCCAATATTAACTCCGCCACCAACATTATAGAAGGTATTATCGACAATATATCGTTTGTAGTTTGCCTTTTCAAAAGAAATCGCCTGGGCTGGCTTAAAGGCATTTGTGTCGCTATAAACTCTGCCGTATTTGTTATGGATATCGTAAATCACATTTCCAATCATGTAGGCTCGCAAATCAGCTTTCTCAACACCCGGAAAGCCTGTATTAGAAGAACGTATTCCAAATGTTAAATTATAATATTTATTAAATAGCAGCCAGACATACCTTGATCCTTCTTGATAGACTTGCCCTGTTCCAGCAGCCGAGGAAATACTAAAGTTATCATAGGCGACATTTTGAGAGTAGACCGCATCAGTGGTAAACTTAGGTGCTCCCATCGCCTGCCTGGACTGATACATAATGTTTTTCCCAGAATACATATGATGGAAATTTTGCAGGTTAGTATTAGTTATATCACGCGGAGGATCTTCATTGATTGCTCTTGTCGCGTCTCGCTGATCACCATTAAACTGGTTTAAACTCCCTGCAATTCTGATCGCTGTATTATTAAGAGACCATACATTATACTGGGTTGTCGGCGGTGTCCGCCCCCATAAGTTTGGACCAATAGCATGGAAATCTTCATCAGTTGTGGCTTGCCAGTCTCCTATATCTTGAAACAGGTTATTATAAAAGACTAAATCATGGATGCTGCCATCCTGTGTTGGGAGGCTTGCGATTACAGACGAGGAGCCCCCAGGAAAAGCCAAATTCTGAAACTTTGAATTTCTTACACAGAGGTTATTGGCTGCCATTCCTGATATGCTTACTGCATTACCAGCAAAATTATTAAAGTTTAAATTCTCGATTATAGTATATTTTCCATTAGGTAATGAGATTTTAGCTCTCATATCAGGCATTAAACTTGCGGAAGCCCCTCTGAGCCAAATAGGTTTTTCAGCCGTACCATTCATTGTTGCTACTACACTGGTAGTATATGGTCCACCGGCTATTTCAATATATGCTCCGGCAGGATAAGTAATGGAAGGTATGGTCAATCTTGGTTTAGAAGGATAACCGAAGGCGTTGTTTGTATCTGTTGCCTGGGCATTATTTTTGTTAATATAATAACAATTAGTGGTTTGATTAGTAGGCCAACCCGGGCATTTGGTTGCTGTGCTTGGCGCAGCTGAATCAATGGGATGGGTTGTGCCCCACATGCCAGGGTCAGGAATGCCAATAGGGGGTTTGTATGCAAAAGCCTTACAATTAAATATTAATAATAAAAAAAATGAACAAGCTATGATCTTTAAATTTAATTGCATAATTAATACCTTCCTTTTATGTGAATTTTGTCACAAACTAGAAGCAGCATTAAAGAATCCAGCACTCTTATTTAATTATTTTAATTAATATTTTTCTTGGGGAATATGCTGATCCACAAAAATTGTCTTGCCCCGTTGTGATAGTGCTATCTTGTCGACAAGTTTGATATCCAACCATAAATTCCCAGCAAATTTTTTACTTAAGTTAGATTGCATTAAAGCGATATCCCGTTTTCGTAATTCTGTCGTCGGCACAATCTTGAGTATCGCCTTGCCTGGGGTCTCCTGATAAAATTGGAATTGCCGTATATGATCAAAAGTATCATCATGGACATTTATGGCTGACCATGTAATCAAAGAGCCATCTTCAGCAATAAGATGTTCCTGTATGTTATGTCCTTGAATATCCGCAATAATTGGCATTGCTCTGCCACATTCTTGACAGCTATCTCCGATATAAGTAGCATAATCTCCGGTTCGGTACCGAATAAATGGTACTATTTTGTTAATAAAACCTGTGCCGACTATTTCCCCTCTTTCTCCGGGCGTTGTAATAGCTCTGCCATCAGGGCTCAACAATTCAAAATAACCATAAGTCGGCCAGACATGATAATTATTTGATTTTTCACATTCAGCCGCCGCTACAAGTTTTTCGGTATGGCCGTAACTGGAAAAATAGCGGCAGCCAAAGACCTCTTCTACCAATCGACGCTGTTCCGGATAAACATTTTCAGATTCAGCTAATATGCCTTTAATATTCTGTACTGCTTTTATTTTATGCCTTAGCATGTAGCGTGTCAAGTTGGAGGCGGATGAAGGATAGATATGAAGAAAACAAGGACCCAGATTACCTATATGTTCTAGATAGCGGCCCATATTCTCTTCCGTCATCTGGAAATTACTGTAGTAATGATGCCGTAATAAAGGATCATATTCATGAGGCAGGCCATGCTGATCTGGAGGAACAATGCGGCCGCGTAAAACCGCCATTGGCATTCCCAGTTGGTAACCTGTTCGTTGCCAGCCTGAAATCAGATAGGGGTATTCAACCTGAGATCGTTCTGCCCCGATATAAAAGCGAAGCGGTACTCCGCCTGTTCCTCCGGTGGTAATATAATCCACATTTAATCCTTTTGGAGAAACAGTAAGCATGTGTTCTAAATGATTATTGATAGTGTCACGATTAATGGTAGGCAGTTGCTCTATATCTGACAGATCCTTGATCTTTTTAGGATGAAGACCAGTTGCTGAAAAGTGCGCGCGATAAAATGTACTTTTTTCAAAGGCAAGGGTGCAGATTTGTTGAACCTGTTGTAACTGGTAGGCTTTAAATTGTTCATGAGACCACCATTGAGCTTCATCAATAAATTTCATGCCGTTACGGAATTGCTTTCCCAGAATATGAGAGACAGGAAGAAGGCCGACAGCATGACCGGAAATTTTTTTCAAAGGACGTGGCAGATGCTCCCATATATTTTTTCTGGACAATGCTTGTTTCATTGATCACTCCAGTGAGGTTTTGATAGTTTATGTTACCTTAATGCGGATCTCTCACTTAATTCATTTAATATGCCATCCCATTTCTGTGCCAGATAGTGCACTTCACATCTTTCGGCTGATTGACGTGCGGCTTTGGAAAAAGCAGTCAGCATGGTTCGCTTGCCAAGCAAGGCGAGTATATTTTTCACAAAAGCAGTGATGTCCGAATCACGAATCAGGAAACCGTTGACCCCATCTTGTACCAGCTCTTCGGCTTCGCCCACATGCGAAACAACGGCCGGTAAACCACATAACATCGCTTGAATCATGGCCTGGGACAAACCTTCCGCTTCAGAGGTAAGAACAAAAATTTTTGCCCGCTGTAACCACTCCGCCACATTGGTTTGATAACCAGCAAAATACACAACGTTTTGAAGGGCAAGTTTTTCTACTTGAGATTCAAGAGATGGTCGTAGTGGGCCATCACCGAGGATAACTGCTCGGAGATCAGGACGAATAGTGTGTACCTTGCTGACTATTTCTACAAAAAGATCGACCCGTTTTCTGGGAACGAGATTGCCAACAATGATGAGATCATTTTCAGCCGGCATTTCAGATGGTGAAAATTTATTTCCATCCATTCCACCAGGAACAACATGAAATTGTGTAGCGACACCATGCTCCTGAAAAAATTGAATGGCTCGATTGCCACGGGTTATAACAAGGTCAGCCATAGATATGGCGTCTAAAAGTCGACGTTCAATAAACTGATCAGGACCACGTAACTTGCAAAACAAATGATTTTCACTATTATACCCTCCGCCCTCACACTCTGTAGGGCCACCACAACAACTATATAATGCCTTAACGCCCATGAGTTTTGCTATAAAGATTGCCGTTAAACCATTAATTAGTAAATGCAAGCCACCTATTATATGCGGTCTAGTGTGAAATCCGACCCAGAAAAAGGTGGCAAGGCGGGCGGGGCTTCTGCCAATAATTTTTATTAGCAGTTTTGGTGGATAAATCGGTTCTACCTTTTCAATGTCTGGTACTGGTGTTGTGGAAACCATACGAATCCGGCCACATCGTGTGGAAAGAGCCAAGGGACCAAGCAAAGAAATAATCCAGTTATCAGAAAAAAATGTCCCGGTCAGGAGGATTTCAATAGGACCATGATCTGGTAATGGCTTTTGTGGCGAGAATTGTCGGGCAAGCCTGATAATATATATATATAACCAGAAAATGACATGAAAACATAAATGCACTAGATGGTCTGCTATGCTTGTGGGCCCGCTTTTTTTGGGATTTTTTGGTAATGTGCTGTAAAAATCATTAGCAGAACCCATTGATTCTTCCTTTATAATAAAAGTATTAAAGGCCTTAAGCTAAAAACAAACATAAGCATGGTTGTGCCCAGTCGCTGAATGCCCAAAACAAAAACCGGCATCGTTTCTACAGATGTGGAAATGGTCGGCAAGTCTTCCCCGTTTTTGCGGATCGAAAATGGCAAGCGGATTCATTAAAGCTATTCTCCTCTCGTGGGTTTTGGCTAATAGTGGTAGCCAAAGTGCTGGGCGACGGGAACAGTAAGTTGTTCAATAATCGTTCGCTCGACCTGGGAAAGTTCGCTCTGCCATGAGAGATCTTCTTTTATTTGCAGATCGTTACAAGTTCGCATGCGGTTGCCAAGTAAATGATGGTTTATGGTATTCAAGTCTTCCGGTAAATCAACGACAGACAGGTCCGCCAGCTTCCAGATTTGCTCCATGGTTTTTTGGGGATTTGTACAGAAGTCTTCATAGCGAAGGAGAATTGTCTTTTCTGCAGGCATATGAGAGGTTATCCGGGAGATACGGCTGTTTCCTTCAACCCAGCGCCGGGCTGTCTGCTCTACCGGTTCGTTGAAATTCTTTCGTCGGGAGTTACACCAACCCCGTGGGTCTCTGAGCAGATGAATAACCCGTAGGTCTATTTCCGAAATACGGCTTAGGTGATAGAGCCGCATAGAGTGTTTGGATGCATCAAATATTGTTTCTCGCCCTGATACCTCAAGAATTATATTGAGAAATGCGAGATTGCGGGCAGTCAATTCTTTAATTCTTGTTGAGAACCACGGCATCTTTGCAAAGAGAGGAGTTCTCCAGGTGAGCAGATCAGGACGGTTTAAAACGATCCGGCTCAGCCAGTAGTGGTTCGGGAATCGAAAATCCAATCCCCATTTGTGTGTTTCCCATGGGAAGTTTTTTGCTCGATACCGATGTCCAACTTCACTCCAGAAAGGACATATTGCTACTTCTTTACCGCAGGAGCAAACAGGACCCATCGTTCCATGGAAACGGCCACCGGGCCCCATTATTTCACCCGGACTGACCATGGCAGGATGGGCATTGGCCACAAGGGCAATAGGTGTTGATCCGGAGTTATGATTGGAGGCAAGATAGATGAGTTTCATTGTATCTTTTTTCTGCCGGTTGAATATAGATTAGGAATGTTTTTTTTAACTTTTTGCCATTGGGCAGAAAGTCCTGAGGCAGCGATAATGACTTCTGCTGGTGAGTCTGAATGGGGAAAGGCGATACGTCTGAGCGCCAGCGCTTCATCCCCCGGTTGGTTGAGGCCGGAAACAATTGTTACTGCTGAAGTATAGTTACAATCCCTGGCCAGAGAGATTACTTCCTGATTGAAAGATCCATCTGGATAGGCAAGATGGATACAGGGCTGACCTGTATAATATTCTATCATTTTTTGAGATTCAATAAATTCCTGTCTGGCTATAGATAAAGGAACTAAGCCAAGAAGAGTATGATCGACGCCGTGGCTGCCAAAATGAACTCCTAAGGCAGCAACTTCTCGTATCTCCTCCCAGTTTAATATTCCAGACCATGGGTCATTAGCAAAGATTTCGGCAAGTCCATGTCCCGAATGCTGTTCCAGGCGTTCGGTCAGATTGGCCATAGCTGAACGCATATCAGTATCGGTAGTGTATCGTTTTTTTTCCTTACGGATAAAAGTGGTAAAAGATTTTTTTAGAGCTTCTTTGTTTGAAAAATCGATTTCCATGAGTTCGGGAATCACATGACGTGATGTGGATTCATGGGCCATAGATTGTACCGCATAATCAAGACGGTCAAACCAGAACGGAGTTTGTTTTGTGATATTGCCGGTACAGAGAAACATGGTAGCGGGTGCCTTGAACCGGCGAAGAATAGGTAAGGCGAATGTCAGGTTGTTACGATATCCATCGTCAAAGGTTAAAACCAGGCTATTTGGTATAAGGGGGCGAGTTCCGGCTAGCATTTCTACCGCTTCAGACAAAGAAACAAAATGATAATATGATGCCAGAACGCTTAATGCCCGTGTCAGTTGTTCCGTGCTTAATTGGGATCGCAGTGGTTTCCAGGCAGCAGAGGTATCTGGATCTATTACCCCGTGTAACATCAGGATTGCTATCTTGTTACGTTGACTGGCCACAAAAAGCCGCAGGAAACCTGATTCGTGCAGAAACTTAGGAAGTAGATGTTTTGATGGATCTTTAATCATTAAGGAGCCTCAACGCATACTAATAAAGGAACGGTCTTTATGCAGTAAAAACCTCTTTCTTCCTCAGAAGAGATATCACTTGTTCTATACACTCTTCAAGCGGTGTTGAGCCGCTGTCCAAACGGAGCGCCGGGTTTTCAGGGGCCTCATATGGTGAAGAAATACCAGTGTAGTGTTTGATGAGGCCGGCTCTTGCTTTTTTATAGAGGCCCTTGACATCACGCCGCTCACAGATTTCTAGTGAACAGGCACAATGGATTTCCAGAAAGTTGTCTGGGCCGATAATGGCTCGTACTTTTTCCCGATCCTGTATTAATGGGGAAATAAAGGCAGTGAGGGCAATAACCCCTGTCTGGAGAAAGAGATTGACCATTTCGCCGATTCGCCGAATATTTTCACTACGATCTTCAATACTGAAGCCCAGATCGGAACAAAGTCCATGACGGACGTTGTCGCCATCAAAAACATAGGTCCGGCAACCCAGTTGATGCAGCCGTTCTTCCACGGCATGGGCAAGGGTTGATTTCCCGGAACCGGAAAGCCCGGTAAACCATAGGTTTATCGCTTTGTGATTGTTCAGGGCTTCCCGACGGGCTCGGGTTACTGTGGTATGATGCCAGACGATATTGGTGTGCATTTCAGTCATTTGTCCTTCTGTTTTGAACTTGGAAATTGCCAGGAATGTCAACAACGATGGAGTTAGTTGAAATACCGACTATTTTGCACCTGGTCTTATATAACTGAAAGTGTCCCGGTTTTGGAAAACCCTCTACGAAGTTGGCAAAAAAATCGAAGAAAAGAGAGTCTTTGCTCAATGATCTCAAAAAAGGATTATAAGGTCAAGAAAAGGATGGTGTCGGTAACTGGATATAGATCAGAATACACGAGAGACGTATATTTATACAAATGTCATTTGTATACTTTGCCTTGCTTCTATGAGCTGTACTTGTTGGGTGCTGACCTTTTTATTAACGGAGATGGAATGCGGCAGAATCCATGACCAATTTAGTGCCTTGTTTAGCTTTCTTTATGGTCTTCTGCAATTCAATAATCCAGATATTGTTTCCTCTTGCATTGAGGTGTACTCCGTCTCCATCATGATATTCGTCAGCTAGATTTCCCTGCACATCAATTAAAAAGGGGCCCACATTTACAAAAAATAGATTTTTTGACTTCATGGTAAATGCTTTGAGCTCTGTATTGATTGCCTGTATGCGTTGGTTTCTGCCATGCAAATTCTCGTGTTTTTTTTCGTTAACCGGCAGAACAGCACTGAAGATAATAGGTATATTGTGTGGCATCTGTTCAGCAATGGCAGAATAATTGCGAAGTATCCCATTGTTATCCCTGAATTTTAGATCATTGAAGCCGATAGCCACGACAACAATTCCAGCTTGATTCAGTGAGCTATATGACGTCAGTCTCTGCAAAACGCCAACGGTTGTGTCACCGCCAATGCCATAGTTAACCGATTCTGGAGCAACTGCGGACACGCAAAGGCCTTGAATAAAACTATCTCCGATGAAAATAATTGATCCATTGGGCACATTGCCATCCATTCTTAAATGATAGCCCACCATGTCATGATAAAATTCGGTGAGTTCATGCTTTGAAGTGAGGTTAAGTTCGAGTTTATTCAAAACTTGCTCAAGAAAATCGCTTTTCACCAGAACGAATCCCAGAAAAACATGGACTGATATGATATAGGCGATAGCCAGCTGTTTTCTCATGGACTACAGTTTATCGCTCAAGATCAGCGCCTCATTTTTATGTGTTCACAGGCATGCGTAGCCAGACAATGTATGGCATCGAATGAGTAGTTAAGGGCGTTTTTCATTGGTAACGCAAATCTTTTCTCGACAGCAATATGCACGGCGTAGGCAGCTCCAAGCATGAGAATTATTGTACCCCATAAAAGTACATGCTTGTTTATTGCAGGATAGGCGATGTTAAAGATCATGAACCCAATATTTTGGTGAAGGAGGTAAACAGGGTAAGTCAGGGCTCCAGCCATTATCCAACGGCTGCGTCCAATAAAACCTGTGCGTCGTATGGAAACCAGAAACATAATTACAAAGAAAGAAGTGATGATCCCGGCAACCACATAACTGTTCATGGTCGTGTTGTAATGCTTCTCAATTTGGGAAATACCCTTTATAGCCTGATAAATTCCTAAAATCCACGAAACGAGCAGCATGCACACTCTGGATACAGAGATGCCTTTCGACCAGATCAGGAAACACATTGCCCCCGCGATGAAGTATGCCGAATAATCCACTATGAGCAGATAGCGCAACTTACTTATAGGCAGAATTTCAAGGATAACCGAGCCAGTCAGCCACAACATCAGGAGCAGCTGTGTCTGGTCGATTTTCCTGATCAAGAGTATCATAGCAATCAATGCATAAAATCTCATTTCCACAAATAAAGACCAATATACGCCGTCAATTGCTGGCACACCAACAAATTTGCTCAGCATGGTCATATTGATGAGGTATTGACTGAGAGATGCTGAGTATGTTGGCGCACCGATCAATATAATTGTTGCAAAGGTAATTGTGCAACAGGCCCAGAATGCTGGGTAAAGACGTACAATTCTTGACACAACAAACCCTTTTAAGTTCCCATGAGCAGCCGTCATAAGGATAACAAAACCACTGATCATGAAAAAGAGCTCTACACCTAAAGATCCATATTTTGCTAAGGGCGCAAGCGATGGATAGGGCATGAGTGATAAGCCATCTGCTGCATACCCCCGGAATGCATAGTGATAAAATACCACTGATAATGCCGCAAAGAATCTTAGCAGATCAATTTCATGGACTCTGGCGCCAGTCATATTTTTTGGTTGGGCAGTCATATCATCTTTATGAGCGGGTGTAGTTTTCTTCTGATTAGACTTTAGATATATTATAATGCTTCGGTTGATTCCTTTTCAAAAATATATAATAAATTGCAATGCTGATATGAAAGGTTTCCCAGTGATAATAATGAAACCAGAAATGCTATTGGTTTGATAAGATGTCCCATAAGCCCTTTCCCATATACACGATAGGAAAAACCATATTCTTCTTTTATTAAAAATTGGTTTTCTGCGCAGAATTGGTGAATACCAAGCCTGGAGACAACAGGAGCATAATGGGTTGTATAAGGTGCGTACCCTTTTTCTCCTGCGTTTTTTATTTTGAGGATGTGTTTGTAACAAAAAATATGAAACCAGTGAGGTGTGATACGAGTCACAAAACCCCGAACAGAATGTGGATCTGGTATCCACAAAACGATAAGTCCTTTATTCTTTATCCAATTATTAAAAATATGAAGAACTTTCTCGGCCTCTTCAATATGTTCAAGCACGAAGGCACAGTAGATAATGTCAAATTTTTGGGGAATTGAAACTGTAAGTAAATCTCCGACGATCGCTTCATGAAGATCTTTTTTAATATTTTTTCTTAATTCTAAAGCCGCTTCATCACGATCGACGCCGGTCAATACATATTGAATACCGGTCAGATCGATTGGCCACTTATTTCCACATCCTGCCTCCATAATTTGCAGAATAGCGGCTGATTTTGCCTTCATTTTGATATAGTCTTCAATTAAGTGTATTCCCTGGCGGGCATTATTAAAAACTTTTAATTTTTGTAGTTGGTGCATTGTTTTCTCCTTATGAATAATCAAAAGCTTGAAAATAGATTGTTTATATAATCAATCTGGCTTTTTTTTAAAAAGATGAGACGTTGACCGACCTTTTCTCTGAATTCATTTGGAGCTTCAAAAAACCAGAATGAAATAAGAAAGGCTAACAAACCAGTAGAGACGCCTCCAAATAATACCCATGCCGGCTGCGCCGTTACAAACAGTCGAAAAATCAGAAGGATGGCTATCAGCGGTGTTGTGATCAATAGTGGCTGCAAAATACCGACGAGCCAGTAGCGACGCAGTGAAAATGCGTGTCGCCGGGCGGCGTAGAACGGCGTAATAATAAGTTCTGACACCCAGAACGGTAAAAATATGGTCACGGCGGCAAAGAGAATGTCGGTGTTGAAGACGCCAAGAGCCAGCAGGGCGGAACCGATGCCGGTTATTGCTGCTATAAATTTGAAGAGACCAGGCCAGCCGTGGGAATTGAATCCTTGCAGTATGCTGTTGAGCGGTAGCTGGAGAAGAATAGGTAGATAACCAAGAGCCAAAGCCAGGGAGAGAATATCATCGGCATACTTCTGCCCCATCCAGATTTGGAGAAGCGGGCCGCCCATAACGGCAAGCACAGAGACCATGGGGAGGGTGATAAAAGTGCCGGTTCGACAGGAACTCACAATCAGAGTGTTGAGTTCCTCGTTGGTAGATATAGCTTGCAGTGAACTGGCGGTAGGTGTGAGAGTATTGGTGTAGCGTCGGATAAATGTCTGGATATGACGGACAATTCCTCTGGGTCTTGCATAGATCGCTAAGGCCGCTGGACCCAGAAACCAGACCAGAAAGAGGTTGAAGGTTTGGTTGCTGAGCAGGTCGCTCAGGTCGGGAAGCAAGGTTTTGAGACCGAAACGCCACATGTTTTTTATAGTGGAAAGGTGGGCCAGCCGTAGGCTGATTTGAAGTCCCGGGCATATCCGAAAGGCCAGGGAGCAGCGGGAGCTGAGTACTAATGTTTCACAGCAGAGAAAGACCAGGGTGATTGCCGGCAGTTTGCCACCCATGGCAAGGGTTGCAGTCATGCCCAGCAGGGCCAAGACCCGGTTAGCAGCGTTAATGCCGTGCTGTAGATCCCAGCGGTGACAGCCGGTCAGAATTCCGGCGAATACAGCCAGGGAGATTTTGACTACCAGGCTTAATCCCAGAAAGAAAATAACCCACTGGGTATCGGTCGTCTGGTCACCAAGTCGAGCCTGCATGAAGTGGGGTAGCACCAGGGCGGTGGCAGTGGTCAGGAATGCCACCAGGGCGGCAAGGACCAGAAGGGTGAAAAAAACTGAATTTACCGCAATGTTGACGCCATTAATATCACCGGTGGCCCGGTGCTTTGCCACATAACGATTAACAGAGGAGACCAGACCTGAATAGATGAATTCGAAATAGGTTATCAAGGTCCAGGCAAAATCCCAGATTCCGAGGGTTTCCTGGCCAAGGTTATTATCGATCATCCGCGGCAGGATAAAACCGGATGCCACAAAGACCAGTTGACCAAGCCAGCCGATGATTACATTGTAGGCCCGCCGGTTTTTACCGGTCAGGTCCTGGTCTTGATCAATAGTTTGCATGGAAGCAGTGCCTGCTAGTCGTTAGTTGTAGCCATGAAGGTGGTTTAATGCCCCGGCCGTTCGGGCAAATATCTGCAAATCGTCAGGAGAAAGGGTGTGCTTCCATTTTTCATCAAGCCGGATATCCTTTAGCGAACCGAGGCGCATCTGGTTACCCATGATGTGTTTGGTCCGGTGAGAAGCGGAATCGGTTTTTGCAGTAAGGCCAAAAAAATGGTAGATGGCTGTTAGCGTTTTTTCCGGTTCCCGGCAGAGATCCTCATAATATACGGTGAGGCAGCGGCTATCGCCAAGCTGCTTGGCCATTCTGTCACATTCCCGTTGGGTCTGGAGCCAGTGCCGGGATGCCTGGGACATGGTTGTCTTGTTATGCCGCATATATGAGTTGGCAACTCCCCGCCCATCCCGAATTAGATGGATAGTTCGGATATCCCATAAGTTGGCTTTCAACAGATATTTCAACCGTATGGGTTCCTTGGAATCATCAAGAAAATTTTCGGCCTGCTGAAGGTCGCAGATGATATCAATGAGTATCTGGTTTTGTAGAATAATTTGTCGTCTGGTTTCTTGTGCTGTGCAAGAAAGCACGAAACCCATCGCCCTGAGAGTTTCAAAAAGGGGGTCACGTAAAGTTGATCGCAATAGGAGGTCGACAAAAGGGTGGTGCGGAGCGCGAAAATGTGTTTTGAAATTATCAAAGGTAAAGTCCCGACCTTCTACCGACATTTCATCTTGTACTGTTTTCCAGAAGTGGCAATCTGTCAGCACCTCACCACAGGAGCAGTAATAAGTGGTTATGTCACCCATGGCCGATGCTTTCAGTTCACCTACTGTGGCAATCCGGGGATGATCGGCTAAAAGCAGGGTCAGCAGGGTTGAGCCTGAGTAGCTAGGGCCCATAATATAAGCGAGGCGGCGTTTTCCTCTATTGTTTGTTGATGTAATGTCCATATTTGCTTCTTGTGCTGTCATCGGTTATCCCAGATTAAGATCGTTTTATCGGCCCGTCTTGCTTTTTCTCTTTCAACATATACCCTCAGCATCAAACCAATAGCGCACCACATCCCGACTACACCTTGACGAGGATAAAAACTCTGGGCAGTCAGAGAAGTTATTAACTGGGCCATGATCAGCGCCAAGGCCACGCCACCAACGGTAACGTGTAACGGATAGGTTGTGTCTCTGAGCAGGGAGAAAGATTTACTGACCAAGGTCAGATAAAAAAGAAGAATAATGAGTAATCCGGGAATGCCATTATCAAGAAGTTGTTCAATGTAAGCATTATGCGGATGGCCAAAACCCTCGCCAAGTTCATCAATAGCTTCTCTTGTGATCCCTGTCCGGAGAAGAGCCAATCGGCCATGGCCTATCCAAGGCGCTTCCCAAAATTTATCAAGGGCCAGGTGCCAGATGCCATCACGGCCGGCAGTTAAGGTCTTTACGTCCAATTCCTGGCTGGATTCGGTATAGCCGGTTTCTTCTGTGGATGCGAAACCAACGAGAGCCCGGTCCCTGATTTGGGGAATAAAGGTCAGGAGAAGAAAAACGACCAATGGTATTAAAATAAGGATTTTTCGCCATCGAAAGAGACCGAAAACCAGGCCCAGCAGGCACCAAGCCATATAACCTGCTCGTCCACCGGTGAGTGCCTGGCCCAGGAGAACCATACCACTTGCGAGAAATAATCCTGCCCGCTGCCAGTTTTGTCGTGCAAGATTAATGGCCGAGAAGATCGCCCAAGATGCGCCAGCCAGCATGGCTGAGAGATCAACTCGATGATAACCAACCCTATTGTCTAATTTTAGTGCATGTTTGGTTAAACTATCTACATCGATGATTTTCCAAGGAGGGATTGCCTTAAACACCAGTATGCTGAGGATAAGATACATGGCTAGCAGAGAGAAGAGCGCCATCATCAGACGCGGCCGGCTGTTACAGCCATGAAAGAGAAGAAGGCCGGGAATTAACCATTTGATAGTATTTAAATAATAATTATTCCAGAGTCCGGTATTAGTAGTGAACTGTTGTAAGGATCGGATCTCTTCCATCCCAGCGCTGTCAAAAAATATCCTGAGAACCCCAAATGTCAGGATCAGGAATTGTACAATTAATAGGAAATTGATCCCTTTAGGCATATCCCAGTTCAGGCCCTCCTGAGATTTATGCAGCATCCATGAACAGATGGTTATTATTAATAATATATTCCAGGGATTGAGGCCTTGGATCCCCAAAATGGAATGAGGCATATCCGGTCTTTCTAAAAAGGCCATAAGAAGGATCAGGCCACAAACTCCTTTATACCAGTCTTTCCAGGAAATGACGCATAACCACATGATAACCAGCCAGAGTACAGTATAACGAATCACGTAGCTGGTCCTTCTTGTTTACTAATAAAACTCTTATAGGCAAGCTCCCGAATTACCAGCCAGCAGAACAGAGAGTTAGTGACGAGATAGCGTTTCCACATCCGGCCTGGTTCCTGACGCAGGCGGTAAAGCCATTCCATCCCGTATCTCTGCCAGGAGAGTGGCGCGCGTTTGACCTTACCGGCATAAACATCAAAAGAGCCGCCTACCCCGTGACAGATTGGTACTTTGATAATATCGCTCCAGCGGGCCAGAAATTGTTCTTTTTTAGGCGAAGTGATGGCCACCAGTAGAATAGCAGGTCTTGCCATGGCAATATCATGGGCGATAACTTCTTCATCCTCTTCTGTAAAATAACCGTTACGTCGACCAGCTACGATCACCCCCGGATAATCGCGATTAATTCTGTCGGCTACAATCTGATTAACCTCTTCCGTTGCTCCCAGGAGGTAGACCCGATAGCCGTGTTGATGGCCCCGTTCAAGCATGCCGAACATCAGATCAATACCGGCTACTCTTTCCGGTAGAGGTGTCCCGAGGATATGGCTTGCCCAGACCACGGAGGCCCCATCGGCAAAAATAACATCAGAAGAGCGAACATCTGCACCCAAGGCCGCATTGCGGTACATATTGACTACCTTTGCCGCATTTATTACTCCAATTTGCAGTGGTGCAGCGGCTGATATCGCCTGCTCGATAAGGTCAAGAACCTGGGGCATGATCATGGCCTTGATGGGAATATTGAAGAGATGTACGGTGGGAAAACGGTTGTACTCTTCCATAATCATAGCCTTGGCAAGTATGGTTTGATTAGATAATGGCGTTTTCATTAAAATGTCACTAAATCATTGATACCTAAGTTTTAATGAAAAATAATTAATTATATTAACCATTTAATGGTTTTTAAAAAGAACTTGCCTTACAGATCAGTCAGGCAGGCTGTATCAAGAAGTGCGCTATTTGTAAGTCTATCTCAAAGAGCATTGTATCATCAGCCTTATCAAAAAGTGAAAAGATAAATGACTCATTATTTTATCCTTCAATAATGCTTTTGCGAGTGATCTTTTTTGGTTGGTAGGATCTGAAATCTTGGAAAGTGATATTGGTAAATGCTCCGATATTGGTAAAAAAGCTATCAAGCCGCTCCAAAGAATGGCGGGTCACCGCCTTGGGATGGCCCATGGCATGAAAAAGTTGTTTACCCGCTTTTTGTTCCGCTCTCAGCGCCCTGCCCAGTAGACCGGCCTTAAGGCCATCAATAGAAACGACGCTTATGGTCGGGCTGGTCAGGCGTTGTTGATAATAGCTCCGGTTCCAGGACAATGAGGAACCATCACCGAGTGGTTTGTGGCGATTGGCCATAAATTTCCTGGTCAAAGCCATGCGCCAAAATAGGTTGGGAGTTACTCGCAGAGCACTAATCGGCACTTCGAGAAAAGCGCCCTGCTGATTTTCCCTGGTAGGATCATCATCGAAATACCAGAAATCCTTGACAGGCGCTGAGGAAAAATCAAACCATCGTGCTTGATCATCAGAGATACCACCGGCAAAAACGGTGCTGTCAAGCCAGATGGCATGTTCTTGCAGGGCCGGCGCAATATAGGTGAAAGGCTGGAGGCACCAGCCGCCGGCCCGAAAGGCAAAGACCGTCTCGCCAATCAGGCTGGTCAGAACTTTTTTTGCCGAGCCGACCATGGAGGCCACCTGGGCCGCGGGAAAATCATGGAGCTTATAGCGGCCGGTATCAAGTTGCCAGTGTTCACCATCAAAGGAGCTGTGCAGCCAATGCGGATGGAGATGGAGCTGGATATCGTGTCCTTGTTCCCGGAGCGCCACCAGTTGCTGACGGATAGCATCCAGATCGCTTTGCAGCCTGGGGAATCTTCGGGCTTCCTCAGCAAGACGCTGCAGATAAAGGGCATCCACAAATAGTGACAGGTGTATGTTATGTTTGTCGGCAACCTGGGCCAGCTCATGAGTTGGACGAATCAGACAATGCTCAACCGAGCCGGTTTGGCAGCCGAAAAATAATTCATAGTCAAGACTCAAAAGGAACTGCTGCGGGGTCACATTGCCCCCTTGCGTAATAACACCACCGGAATGGTTTTCAGTAAAATCATCAGATCCAGACTGAGTGACCAAGTATCAATGTATTGCAAGTCCAGTTCCAGCCATTTATGGAAAGGCAGATTATTACGACCGGAGATCTGCCAGATACAGGTGATACCGGGTTTGACGCTGAATCTTTTCCTTTGAATACCTTTGTCAAACAGGTTGACATCACGGATGGACATGGGCCGCGGGCCAACCAGGCTCATATCGCCACGGAGCACATTAATAAGCTGGGGCAGTTCATCAAGGCTGGTGCGGCGGAGGAAACGGCCAACCCTGGTTATGCGGGGATCATCGGCAATCTTGAAATTGGGTCCTTCCGCCTCATTAAGATGTTCAATCTCTTTAAGCATTTCCTCAGCATTGACCTGCATGGTTCTAAATTTAAGCATCGGAAAGAGGCGTTTTTTGAGGCCTACTCTTTCCTGCACAAAAAATATAGGGCCACCATCATCAAGCTTGATCGCAAGAGCGATCAGGGCCATGATCGGCAGGAAAAAAGGCAGCGCCAGTACAGTCAGGCTCAGATCAATGAACCGTTTCGTTAGAAGCTTTGATTCGTCCAAAGCTACCGGTTCAAGGGTCAGCAGAGGTACTCCGGCCAGGTTGGCCAGGCTGACACGGGCTGCTGACAGATTAAAGATATCGGCCATGAAGCGAAATTTGACCCCTTCTTCCTCGCAGGCATGGGCAATGCTGTCGATGTCAGCCAGCATGGTTCTTGGGATAGCCACGATTACTTCATCGACCACATTATTTTTGAGTATGGAGTTAATATCGGCAACTGTCCCTAAAATGCGTCCTTCGTGAATAGTGGTGCCGACGAGATCCGGCTCCAAGTCGAGATAGCCAACGATATCAATGCCCCACTCGGCTTTGTCCTTGAGAATCCGGGACAGCAAAAGCGCACGTTCCCCTGAACCGATAATCAGCACTTTGAGCAGGCAGCGGCCATTGATGATGGCCTGCCGGAAATAGCGAAGGACAACCATGCGGGAACCGATAAGTCCGAGTAAGGCAAGAGCGGCGAAGTTAAGAATTATCAAGCGACTGACATAATGAATGTTTAAAAAAAAGAGAATAGTAAAGAACAGGCCGAGCGTGATGGTCATAGCTCTGATAATAGCGTTGCTATACAGGAAGTTGGAAGATGAGCGCGGACTGCTGTAGGCGTCAAAATAAGAAAGCGAGAGAAGAAGCATGGTCAGCAGAAGAGGAAGAATAGCGATATGGGAAAAAAAATTAAAGCTTTCCAGGGGCTGCAACAAGGTCTGCAGCCAAATGGCGGTGATGAAGCTGACCAAGGAGAAAAAAATATCCCAGATAACAAGAATTCGTTTTGTTTCTTGAGACCTTTCGTCAAACATTTTTTTCCTTAAGTTATAATGATTTGGGTAATTAAGAGCAGAATTTTTCACAAATTATGTCAATAATTCTGGCCCCGGCCTGACCATCCCACAATTCCGGCACCGCTGCCTTTTTGCCGCCGTCTTTGATGATAGATACTGCCGTGGTCAGAATATCAGCCGGATTGGTGCCGACCAGATAATTGCTGCCGATGGTTACCGTGACCGGCCTTTCCGTATTGTGCCGTAAGGTCATACAGGGTATCTGCAGATAAGTAGTTTCTTCCTGAAGGCCGCCTGAATCCGTAATAACCAAAGTGGCCTTCTCCACCAGATGCAGAAAATCGAGATAGCCCAGCGGTGGAACGATATAAATTTTAGATGAAGCAGCAAATGCAGCGGATTCATCCGGCGCACCATAATTACTTTTTTCCGGATATTGGCTCCAATTCAATAAAGATGCCAAGCCAAAACTCTCAACCTGTTTCAAGGTTCGAGGATGAATGGGGAAAATGAGAGGAATGGTTGCTGCTATTTGATGGAGCGTAGTCAGCAGGGGTTGTAGGGTCTCCACGGAATCAACATTTGAAGGACGATGCAGAGTGATAATTGCGTAATGTTCAGGCAGGTTATAGCGCTGTCTTACATCCGATAATCTCGCTTTTGCGAGATGATGTTGCAGGGTATCGATCATGACGTTACCCACCATATGGATTCTGGAAGCGTCGACTCCTGCTTGCTGCAGGTTGTGGACCCCGCTTTCTTCGGTCACAAAAAGCAGATCACTCAACATATCGGTAAGAAGGCGATTGATTTCCTCCGGCATATCTTGATCAAAAGATCTCAGGCCTGCTTCAACATGAACAATAATGGGTCTTTTACGGGCGCTTTCCGGTGGATATTCAATCTTGGCCGCTACCAAGGCGCAGGCCAGAGAGGAATTGACATCACCAACCACCAGAAGAACATCCGGTTGTTCGGCCAGCAGCACCGGCTCAAAGCGGCGCATGATCTCGGCGGTCTGGATGGCATGAGAACCGGAACCAACTTCAAGATTGATATCAGGCTTGGGTATGGCCAGGTCCTCAAAAAAACTCCGGGACATCTTTTGATCGTAATGCTGGCCGGTATGGACAATCACATGCTTAATCGTCTTGTTATCAAAATTGCCGGTCTGATTGTGTTTCTCAACAGCATGGGCGATTGCTGCCAGTTTCATGAAATTAGGTCGGGCACCAGCAATGGAAAGAAGTTTCATAAAAAACCTTTTAACAGAGATGGAATTGGAGTGGTTACTTTCTATGGCAGGGCTTCTTAATTTCTAGAGCTCTAATAAAGAAATATCATTCGAGCTGAGCTTTTACAAGGCGGTCATTAAAAAAGATCGGGTATAAAAAAACTCCTTTTGGCCTGCCGGATGTCACTCCGAAGATCAAAAGGAGGTAAGAAACTAAGAGCTTACGTACATGAAACTATAGCTAATTAAGCTTTTTTGCGCCTGGTAACCAGACCGGCTAAACCGGCAAGACCGGTGCCGAAAAGAAGCATGCTGGCAGGCTCGGGAACCGGGTTAGGATTAACGGATTCAACCATTACTACAAAATCAGTAAAATCTTGGTCACCACCGCCAAACAGATCTTCCCAGGCCAGGATGTATTCATTGGTGCTCCAAGTCCCAGCAAAAAATCCGGGTATTGTTACCTTATCCAGACCATTTCCCTGGTAGGCATACATGTGATCAAAATTATCAGCATTCAAGGATGTATCACTGTAATAGGTGTAACCATTGTCTTCGGGAGTAGTTAAGTAATAACCAAAATTATTACCGGCAAAATTAATACCGGTATCAACTTGATTCACTTTAACAGTGCCGTCGGCAAGAAGTGTCAAAGTAGCTTGACTTTGAAAGCCATCTAGGCCACTAAAGAGCTGAACTATGTTAGTGGCATCGGTGGCATCGTAGACGCCAAATGTATTAAAATTGGCAAAACCTGCCAATTCGAACATTATGGTATTGGTACTTCCTCCTGCTGCACTAAGAGACCAGTATGAATCCTGGCTGTCTGCTAAAAAATCAGTAGTGACATTACTACTTGCTCCTACTCCATCAAAAAGGTCTTGCAATGTACCACCTGGTACGGCCATAGCGTTACCTGCCATGAGTCCGATACTTAATACACTCAAGGCTAAACCTGTCACAAATGTCTTTCTCATTTATTCCTCCTGGTTTAATTTGTTTACTCGTTTAGACAGGCAACACATATATGCAGCTTGTCCATTGATACAAATAACCCCGCACCTTAGAGTGAGCAATTTATATGCCAAATGTAGAGTCCGGTTTTTGTGATTTATTTTTTTCGTCTAACTATTTGGTATAAAAGTAATTGTTTTTAACGGGACCTGCGCAGGAGGGAAAAATTAAGCGAGGATTAGATTAATCTTTATAAGACCAATAATTTTCCAGAATATGGGATAATACTTGCAGGAGGTCAATGATATGGAAAGACTATAAAAATAAGGGTTTATGCCAAGACCATATGAATTATAAAAAATATTTGTTTTCATTGCTCCGATATTTCGGAAAATGGATGATCTGGTAATATATTTTAATATTTGAAGAATTAAGAAGAAAGGTGCGGTGTTTCCGATAATCTGGAAGGGTGGTATTTTAAAAGAATATTAAAATGCGGAATGAAAAAGTAAAGTTCGGTTTGAAAATCTATCTTAAAGTGAGAATGATATGTAATCACACTTTAAGATAGATTTTCAATTTGAAATTGAAAGTTCTGTGATTTTTAAACTCAAAATATATGAAAATCTTATGAAAATGCACCAAAATTATCTTGAATGGCTAGTACTGCCTGGCTGAAATGATCTTGGAATGCCAGTCCTGCTTCTATTACTTTAGGTCTATTTTCAAGTTCTCTATGCCAGCATACTTTTACTATCCCCTGGAGTTGCGGCACTACAAAATCACTGCCAAAATCGATACGCAACAGTTTGTCAAAAGGGATTTCCCGGTCGATAACGATGCGCAAACCTCCTTGGCTGTAATCAAGTGTCAGAGCATGTTCGGCGAAGTTACCCGTAACTGTGCCGATGGAATCACAGGTTTGAATCAGGACCATATGTTTTTCAGGAATACGGCGATAATCCCGTTTGCCTGTATTATTATTGTCAATATAATTGTTTTTCATAGTCCTAACCTCATATGATTGAATTGTTAGAATAAAATAATAATAGGCAATCATAAGTCTTTAAGTTGTCTTTTGTAAAGGGAATTTTGTCACATTAAATCATGAGTTGCCTAACCTTTGTCACGGAACTCATGATTAATTTAAGAAAAGACCTGTGGTGATTATTTTTCCTTGCATGCTTTTGGCCTAATTCCATATTTTTTCATTTTTTCATAAAGAGTTGTCTTGGACAGGCCCAGTTGCTCTGAGACCCTTTCTATCTTTCCGGAATATTTCATGAGAGTGTTGGCAATAATCTCTGTTTCAAAAAAAGAAACACTTTCTTTTAATGGAATGTTGAGGAATTTTTCCATTGTCGGTGGTGCGAAATTATTAATTGGCGACTGTGTTTTGTGGAGTTTTATATTTAGACTTTTTGGACTTATCATACCATTTTTGGAGAGCAGCACGGCACGCTGGATGACATTTTCCAGTTCCCGGACATTACCAGGCCAATCATAGGCTAAGAATTTCTCCACCACACTGTGGGGTAAAAAAGTGACTGGTTTATTGAATTGCCGGCTGTATTTTATGAGAAAATTAGTGGCCAGCAGAACGATATCTTCCTTACGTTCACGTAACGGCACTTGATGGAGATTGATCACATTAAGCCGGTAATAAAGATCTTCCCGGTAAGTACCATTTTTCACTACTGAGATGAGATCGGCATTGGTCGCGGCAATTATCCGGACGTCCACAGAGATCGGTTTATTGGAGCCTACTCTGAGAATTTCTCCATTCTGTAATACCCGTAACAGGGCTGATTGCATCCTTGGGCTGATATCACCTATTTCATCAAGAAAAATTGTGCCGCCATCGGCTTCCTCGAATTTGCCCATTTTACTAGATGTGGCTCCAGTAAATGAACCTTTTTCATAACCAAAAAGTTCACTTTCCAGCAGGCTTTCCGTCACAGCGGTACAATTGAATTTGAGAAAATATCTCCCTACCCTGCTGCTGTGTTTGTGCACCAGATCAGCCACCAATTCCTTGCCGGTGCCTGATTCGCCGGTAATTAAAATAGTGGCGTTGGATTCGGCCACTTGATAGATCGTCTGGCGCAGGGAACGTATGGCTTTACTCTCGCCAATCATTTTGCCACGATCTGCCAGGCGTTCGGTCTCTTTTTTGAGATGATTAACCTCGCTTGACAATTGCTTCCGCTCAAGTTCGCTTTCCTGGAGGGTGGCAATTTTTTCATGGAGGACTATCTCGATATTTTCCCGATATTGCTCAAGTTCAAGTTCGTGTTGTTTTTTTTGGGTAATATCGCGAAGAATAAGCAGAATAAGATTGTCCTGACGATAACCTTCAAAGGGAACATAACTGTATTCTACGTACAAATTATCATTGAGCTTTCTTTCAAAAGTCTGACCGTAATGGTTTTTATTTTTACAACCGAAAGGGCAGATCTTGGCATCACATGGGCTGTTAGTGCCGATTATCACCTGATGGCATTTCAGACCTTGCTGATTGCCAAACCCAGCAATGGCTGCCGTATTCATGCGTTCAATCACGAAGTCATCTTTGATGACCAATAGCATATCGGGTAACAAGTCAAAGAGCAGCTTTGTGTTATGGGCCAGTCTTGAAACTTCTTGTTGTGTTGTTGATAATATGTCCTGCATTTGATATCACCAGGCCGGCTTGACTTGCGGAAACCACTATCTGATCCAATTATAGGTTCTTTTACCAGTCTAGAAAATAAAGCTCCACTTTCATGCTATCACTAAAAAGATCATTTCGAAAATAGAGATTGGCCCATCGGTGTTAATCATTGAGTAATGATTAACAGGCTTATGCAAAATAAACTTTAGTCAGCTGTTCTTTTGTCCGGTATACATTTCTCGTATCAATTATGAGTTGAGCGTGCTGCCAAATGAAGTCATAATCATAAACAGAGTGATCGGTAGCCAGCAGGATACAATCAAAGGCAGACAAGGTCTCAGCAGTGAGTTCAATACTGGTTAAGTCAAGGGCATGTTGCCGTCGAGGCAGCAGAACAGGGATGCGGGGATCATTGTATTGTACTTCCGCACCCTTTTGGAGCAGCAGTTCCATAAGCTTGAAAGAAGGGGATTCTCGGGGATCATCGACATCCTTTTTGTAGGCAGCGCCTAAGACCAGGACCTTGGCTCCCTTTAATGATTTGCTTTTCTCATTCAAAGCTTCCTGGGTTCGTTGGATTACATAATAAGGCATGGAAGAGTTTATTTCGCCGGCCAATTCTATAAACTTGGTTTGTAAATCATATTCCCGCGCTTTGCTGGTCAGATAAAAGGGATCGATCGGAATGCAATGGCCGCCGAGGCCAGGACCGGGATAAAAAGGCATGAAGCCGAAAGGCTTGGTGCTGGCGGCCTCAATAACCTCACAGATATTGATATTCATGCGATGACAAAGCACTTTGAGTTCATTGACTAAGGCTATATTGACACTGCGGAAAATGTTTTCAAGCAGTTTGGTCAATTCCGCGGCCTGGGTGGAAGAAACCGGGACAACTCGTTCGATGGCGATGCCATAAAGTTGCTGAGTCAGATGTGATGAATATTCATCTGTCCCGCCTACAACTTTGGGAATAGTGGCGGTGCCAAATGAAGGATTACCGGGATCTTCCCGTTCGGGTGAAAAGGCCAGAATGAAATCACGGCCGGCCATCAGGCCGTTTTTCTCAAGAATAGGTTGCAGAACTTCCACAGTAGTACCTGGATAGGTGGTACTCTCCAGTACCACCATTTGTCCGGGACGAAGTTGCCTGGCAATAGCCTCAGCGGTCGCAATAATATATTGAAGATCCGGTTCCCGGCTTTTGGTTAAAGGCGTCGGCACGCAAATCAGCAGGGCATCAGGCTCACCTAATCTGGAAAAATCATCGGTGGCTTCAAAAAGATGCTGGTTGATGAAGGCAGTTAATTTTTCCGCGGCAATATGCTTGATATAGCTCTGTCCGACTCTGATCTTTTCGATCTTGATCGGATCAAGATCAAAGCCAAGCACCCTGCATCCTTTATACATGAACGTCAAGCTGAGCGGCAGCCCGACATAGCCCAGGCCGATAATGCCGACCGTCAGGTCTTTGTCAGTAATTTTTTTCTCAAGTTCTTTCACTGCGTCAGAAATCATTTTGCTATCCTGGTTAATAGTTAAATTTCTAAATCGTAGCTACTCAAGCGTTTTTTAAGATATTGTATCCACCCTGGTAAAAGCTTCAATGTCATTAATCTGATTTGGACCGGGAAGAGTTACTGACAGAAAGCAGAATATTATGAATGGTATTCACCATAATCGTAGCCCATCTTTTTATCCAGAAAGGCGGTCATCGTATTATCAGGATAGGCATTGAAGACAAGGCCCAAAACTTTGTCGGGCCCGATGGTATCCACAAATTTTTTGACCTGCTCTCTTTTGGAAGCGCCATATCGGACGACAAGAATAACGCCGTCAACATGTTTAGCTAAAATAGTAGTTTCCGAGGCTATAATATTGGGAGGACTATCAAAAAGAATGATACGGTCTTGATAGCGCTCAGCAAGTTCATTAATGAGAGCAACCATTCTGCTGGAATCCAGCAATTCAGACGGGTTTCTCGGAGGTTTGCCGCTGGGGATCAAGGACAGTTTGGCCTGTCCGGTTTTTCTGATGAGAAGGGAGAGATCGATATGATCCTGTAAATGATCGACCAGCCCAGCGTCATTCGGCAGGCCGAATAATTGTGCCAGTGAAGGCCGCCGCAAATCACAGTCCAGCATCAAAGCATAATTTTCCATGCCCTGAGCAAGGGCAATGCCCAGATTGGCACAAACAAAGCCCTTGCCTTCATTTGCGGCCACGCTTGTCACTAGAATGGTCTTCGGTAGATTACCTGATGCAGGATAGAGAATAGGGGTGCGCAGACGACGGAAAGTTTCAAAGAAAGGGGAACGTGGATTGGTTGACAGTAATAATCTTTGATCCCAACGATCCTGACTGAACAGAGTAGAGGTAGCTCCCGGCTTGTTATCTACCGTTGACGCAGGTGCGGTCTTGAGTTGTGCTGCTGCTTCTGGTCGCTCCGGCGGAACAGGCGGAACAGGAGTTGTCGATTGACGTCCTGTTGAGGAAGACTTTTCCAATGCTTGTGATAACTTGCCCATTTTTTTACGTTTCCTTATCAAAGTAAAAAATATTCATCATTTGTCTTGAGGGTGCCTTGAATACTTATTAAAAAATGATATTGCCACGAAGGCTCAAGTAAACGGTTGCTGAGATAATAATGAGCAGCCACACAGCAAAAAAACAATACCATAAAATATTTCTTTTCTTTTCCTGTTGTCTTTCTTCTTCAATAACAATGAATGGCAGGGCACAGGTGACCGGGAGGTGCAAAAAACTTTCAATCTCCTGCACGTCTTTAAAGGAGGTATCCATAAAATCAAAGCCCATCACCAGACCCACTCCGGATGCCAAGCCCAAAAAGGTCGCTACCATCAGCATCTTCAGGAAATTGCCTGCCACAGGTGTTTCCGGCAGATAAGCAGGATCGACCAGTTTAAACTGGCTGCCCTTTTGACGCATTTCAATACTTTCTGTGGCCGCTGCGGTCAGACTCTGCGCGAGAAGAGTGTCATAGTATTTCTTCAATTCATTATAGTCTCTGGTCAGGGCCACCCATTCAGCCTCGCGGACCGGAGTAGCGTCTATCCAGGACTGATAGTTTTTGATCTGATTAAGAATATTCTCGCTTTGATCGCGCAAGGTTTTTAAATTCAGCTCAATCTCTTTTAATTGCACAGAAAAATCGGATTTGCCTGCCAGGGAAAGCACTGCTGGACTGCCCTTGGGGTTAGTTTTTTCTTCTAATTCAAGCTGGCTGATGCGTTTTTCGGCCCTTTTAACCATCGGGTGATCGGCGGTATATCTTGCTAGTAATTCCTGGAGAATTTTATGGGCAACGGCCAGATTCATAGCCCCGTCATTTGCGGACGAAACGTTGCCGGTGCTGTTATGTCGGTTCTTTTGGGCCGCCTGCTGCTCGGAGACCAGCAATCGTGTCTGTTCAAGGGTTTGAATATTGGCCTGAGCGGCATGAAATTGTTCCTGGAGGGCATTGAGCCGTTCGATATTTGACTGGCGCTGATCAGGCATTTCATTGAAATATTTTAATTTGTAATCCCGCATGAGGGCATCTTTTTTGTCCAGTGTATCTTTTGACATGCGGAGTTCATCTTTAATATATGAAGTGGTTTCTGTGGCCCGCTCCTCCCGTACCCGTAAATTTTCCTCTATAAATCTTGAGGCCAGGGCATTAGTTACCCGCATGACCTTATTAGCTTCTACACCTTGAAAAGAGACGGTAAAAACATTGCCCTTGGCACGCTGCACACTGATCAGGATATTTTCCCGCATCTGTGTGATCACATCCTCTATGGGAATCTCTTCCCGCAATTCGGGATAGAGATTAAATTCCTTAATGATTTTTTCCAGACTGGTTCTGCTAATTACCTGCTGACTTACAGTATTGACCATCTCTTCTATTCTTTTTTCTTCATCCGGTGATAGCTTTGAAGGATTGATCTTTTGCTGCTGATAAATAATGGAAGCGGAGGATTGATAAGTTTTTGGAATAAAGAGATAGATCATATAGCCAACAGTAATACTTAGTAGCAGACATCCAAAAATCAGTTTATGCCGGCTCCACAAGAGGTTCAAATATTTTTTGATAATGTCCGGTTGCTGTTGGTCGTTAGTCATTGTTGTCTGTGGTGTACTCTAAGGTTAGAAATTATATGCGTTATATGTGATGGCCTTGTGCGGCTAACATAGATGACGCTACCATTTCAGCAGATCTTTGATGACTGAAAATTCAAGCAGAACACGATGGTCGTTATATTGATTAAATGCGAAGTCGGCGTCTTGATTGATATAGGAATATCTAAGGGCAATCTGATACCATTGAGCAAATGAATAGGTCAGCATGGCATCGCCCTGAACTCTTTGTTCGTCTGCTTCCGGAATTCGTTCGAGATAAGTGTCATCCCGATAGGAGAGGCTTACCAGCCCCGTCAGATCTTTGATGAAAGTATGATGGTAAGTGGTCCTGACGCCCCAGAATCGGCTGAGTCCCTGATCATCGGTGCCGCTGAATTGCTGTTCATCCAGACCGCTATCCGCAGATAATGACCATGAATTTCTTTCCCAGGCCTTGGTGAGGGCAATGCGCAACTGCACCGCGTCATGATCGGAGAAGTTATCCATTCGGAGCAGGGACATGCCACCTTCAAAGCCAAGATTCAAGGTCGGTGAAAACTGATGATTTAAGCCGGCTGAGATGAGGTGATAATAGTAATCATTGGGGAGTTCGTCATATTTGGTCTGGGAATAACCATAACGGCCGAAGACTGTGGTAAGAGGTTTCAGCTTATAATAAAGATAAAGATCAGAGGCATGAGTCTTTAAATCTCTTGATGGACGGTGAGTGTTACTGGCTAAATCCTCGCCTTCATCAAAATCGCCTTTAGTGAATCGATAATCAAACTGGCTGTCCCATTGATGGTTCATGCTATGCAGAATTGACATACTCGGCGAATGTCTGACAAAATCAGAAAATGCTGCTTCCTTATTGTCAAAAACCTGATACTGGTAACCAAGTCTGGCAAAGCTTTGCCGGGCATATTCCAGTCTGCTGCCGGTGCTGAAATTATTGGTCCAATACCGGTTTCGTCCGCGCCGATCAGAAACCTGAATGGTCTCGTTTTTGTCGTTAATCTGACTATTGGTGCCGTCGGCAACCGGGTCTGCATATGGATCTTCGTCCAACACAAAAGTATCCTGCATATACACAAGCCACTTCTGTGTCAAAGATGAATCATATCTGGCCTGCAGATATTGATCAATGCGCTCGTTATCGGTGTGATAACTATGGACAACACTTGGTGCATATTCGATTATGAAATTATTTGTCAGCTCAGCACGATTGTAGATCAGACGGGGTGTAATAGATGATGTCCATTCCGATTGTTCATCTGCAGACTGACGATTGATATTTGAGTCATATTCGTGCCCTAAGCTCACGCCGCTGCGCAGAACCTGCTGGGCGGCCTCTGCTGATAGAGGCTGCAAAACATATAAAAACAGAAATAAGGAGCAGAACAGGGCAAGATAACCAATATTATTCAGACGCATAAGAGATATCCTTGCTGTTATTAAAAGTGCCATAGTAGACTCAGATGCCGTGTCTGCTCTTTATCTAACGCCTGCAAACGAACACATGGCAGTCTTTGTTCTATAGTAAGTATCCTTAATCTTTATGTCTTTTCCGCTTCATTTTTACACAGCTAAGGAATCACAATAGTATCACCAGGATTGATCGTAATATTCTGGTCAATATTATTGCCTCCCAGAAAATCATCATAATTAAAATATTTTATCGTTTGCGCGGTTCCTGGCCTGCCTACAATCATAATCTTTGATTTTTTGGCCCATTCAAGTAAACCTCCTGCTTTAGCAATCGCCTGCAGAACCGAGATCTGCTGGGTGATAAGGTATTGACCTGGAGTCAGGATCTGTCCCAGAATGTAATAGGCCTTGCTGTTGCTTTGGGTCAGGATCACAGTAACATTGGGGTCGGAAATAAATTTCACCAGTTTACCGGATATTGTTTGAGCAAGATTTTCAGCTGTATCATCAGCGGCCTGAACATCCCCAATCAGGGGCAGGGATATTTTACCGTCAATGCGCACGAAAACAGACTTGGATAATTCCGGTTCACCAAAAACTGAGACCTCTAAGATGTCGCCCGCTCCAAATGTATATTCCGGCGGCAGTCCTTCACCGGATTGTTGGGCGGCATTTAGAGAAGAATTAAACAAAAAAAGGCCCAGAGCGAGCAGGACCATGCCGGAAATTGTTTTTGTCAGGCCATAAAAAAAACTTTGATTTGACTGTAAAGAAAGACCCATATTGCACCTCATGTAAGGAAAAAAATAACTTCAGGTAACCGGTCTTGGGAGATATAATTTTTTAGAAATTAGTGGCGAACTATATATTGTGGTGAACTTTCTTTTCTTATTCATACGAGTATAATGAATATATCTCAGATCGATATTAAAAGTAAAATTTTTCTGCTTTTTATTATTTACCAGGGGAGTTCATTATGAATCATGTCGACAAGTCATTGTTTCTGCTGATTGTATTGTCCCTTTTGTTAATAACCGGCTGTACGGATCCGGCGGAAAAAAAGCTCAGACACTATCAAAAAGGTATGGACTATGTCGCCGCTCAAAAGGACAAGGAGGCTATTGTTGAATTCCGAAACGCCATTCAACTTGATCAGAAATACGCCGAGGCCCGTTATCAGCTGGGTATTACCTATTTAAAAACAGGTCAACCCGGCGAGGCCTTTAAGGAACTGGAGCGGGCCATCAGTTTGGACCCGAGCAATATTGATGCCTTGATGAAAATGGCGGAGCTCTATTTTCTGGGAAAAAATTATAAGGAAAGCCGGGCCAAGGTGCTCATGCTTCTCGATAAGGAGAGGGACTTTCCGGACGCCTATGCCCTGCTTGCTCAAATTGAGCTGGCAGAAGGACACCTTGCTGCATCTGACAAAGCGATTATGCAGGCCTTACAGTTAAAGTCCGATCTGAGCCGTTATCATATTATTCATGCCCGCATCTTGTCAGCCCTGGAAAAGGTGGATGAAGCTGAAGAGGCATTGAACAAGGCTGTTCAGCTGGATCCTGATCCACAAAATTTCAAGGTACTTATTAACTTTTATGTGAGCCAGAAAAGGGAGCCTGAGGCCAAGCAGATCCTTCAGGAACTACAGGCTAAAAATGCGGAGGCGCCTGAACCATATGTCGATCTTGCCAAGTTTTATATGATGACCGGAGACATGGCGGCGGCAGAACAAAATATCCTGCAGGCCATTGACAAGAAAAATGACTACGCTGAATTGTATCTGATGCTGGGTAATTTTTATCATAAAACAAGAGATTTTGACAAGGCAGAGAAGGCTTATAAGGAGGCAATTTCTAATTCACCGAAACCAATAGATCTCAAGGTAGTATTGGCTAATTTTTACTATGAAACCGGGGCGGACGATCTTGCCGGCCAGGAAGTTGATGCCATTCTGGTCGATAATGCCCAGCATTCCATGGCTAATCTGGTCAAGGCTAAATTATTAGTACGGGCATTAAAAAATAATGAGGCTTTAGTCATTATTGACCGGCTGGTTAAGGATAACCCCCGGTGGGCAGAATTATTTTATTGGAAAGGACTCATCCATCTCAACAAAGGTGAGACCGAGTTATCATATAATGCGGTCGATCAGGCCCTGAAACTGGCCCCTGATAATCCTGATGTCCGCACCTTGTCAGCTCATCACCTGTTTGTGAAAGGAGATTTTGAGTCGGCTCGAAATGAAGCTTTGTTAGCTTTACAGGCCATGCCAAATAATTTCCGGGCCGCCAATATCCTCGGAAAATCTCTTGTATCCCTCGGCAAAACCGATGAGGCGGTAAAGTTATTTTCGGATATGGAGGTAAGTGCTCCAGAAAATATTGAAATTCTTTTTAATAAAGCCGGAGCCCTTCTTGCTCAGAAAGATATATTAAAGTCGACAGAAACCCTTGAAAAAATTTTAACCCTGCAGCCGGACTTTTCGCCAGCCCTGGTGGCCCTGAGCGGCATCTTGATTCAGCAGCAGGAAACTGACAAGGCCATTCTCCTGGTCAAAAAACATCTGCAGAGCTCTCCGGAAAATCTTGATTATTACCTGTTGCTGGCCGGAATTATGGATAAATATGGTGCGGCCCCGGATGAGGCTTTGATGCTGTTGCGCCAAGCTCAGGCAATTGCCCCTGATTCTCCCCGCACCTATGGCATGACGGCGGCCCTTTTGGTACGCATGGGGAAAAAAGAAGAGGCTGTTCAGGAATATAAGATTCTGATTGAAAAAAATCCGGCAGCCATTCAGGGCTACATGGCCTTAGGCACCCTGCTGCAACAAAGTGGTGATGATGCCGGTGCTAAAGCCGCTTATATAAAAGCATTAGATATAAACCCGCAATTTGCGGCGGCAGCTAACAACCTTGCCTGGTTGATTGCCAATAACCCGGAACCTGATCTGGGCGAGGCTTTACGTCTGGCACTGATGGCCAAGGAGGCATTTCCGGAAGATCCTTATATTGCCGATACTCTAGGCTGGATTCATTATCAGCGTAGCTCCCATAAACTGGCCCTTACCCAATTCAGCATGGCCACCGAAAAGCTACCTGAGATGGCCGTACTGCGATATCATCTGGCCCTTGCTCTTGTGGCTGATGGGCAGAAAGATCAAGCAAAAATTGAATTAGCAAGATGCTTGGCCATGAAAAATGATTTCCCTGAATATCCTGAGGCGGAAAAATTGCTGAAGGAACTGCGGTAGGACTTTTTTTACAGGTCTTTCTCTCTTTCAATTTTATTCTTCCAGCACCTCAACCTCAACTCTTCTGCTTTGGTCCTGTGTGTTGGCAGCATCGTAACTGGCGATATTGATTTTCTCGAGAGGAACGCCTTTGCCGGCTAAAATATTTTTGACTGAAGTCGCCCGGAATCCGGCCAGTTTTTTATTATATTGGGGATGACCGGATGCATCGGTGTAACCGCGAATGAGGATGCTTGCTGTTTCCCGGTGTAAAACGGCCTCTGCCAGGTTTTCCAGTTCGGCAAAAGATGACGGACTCACGTCCAGAGAGTCATGTTCAAAAGAAATAACTAAGATCTCAAGAGGCTGGTCATGGTTCTGACTCTCATCATATATATCTGAAGCGGGTGGAGTATCATCAGCAGATGGGTCTTCTGTTACCAAGGGGTTTATTGCCGGGGGAGCCTCCGGCCGGACCAGAACTGGTGGCGACGGCTCCGGCCGGATTACAGGTGGAATTACAGGCACGACAGCAACATCGGGACCAGCAGAGGCAGGCCTAATAACAGCTTGCGCAACATCCGGCATGACATTGGTAAGGACTGCTTGTGGTCGACTGCTAATTCCTGGCATAATGCTCTGTAACTTTGACATAAAAGGCGGCAAGGTCAGCAATGATGAGCTCGAAAAGCTATAGAGGAGCATAATCAGGGCTATGCCGGTCATAGCATAGGTCAAATAGCGCCAGGACCAAAACGAGCGTGTTCTGCTATTGTCTGCTGGCTTTTCGTTTTTCCGGCTGGGCAGGTTGGCCTCGGTAGCTAAAGAAATATCCAGTTCTGTGATGCATTCCTGGATGATTTTTTTATTGATCTGTTTGCTGGAGGAGATAAAACCAGTCAATAAAGCCCGGTCACAAATGACATTGATCACGCGTGGATAGCCATTGGTGAATTGATAAATCTCGCGGATGGCACTTTTATCAAAGATTTTTCTGTTCGCTCCGGCCACACTCATGCGATATTCGATATATTTTTCTGTTTCGTCACGTGATAGAGGTGGAATATTATAGTTCACCGTCATGCGCTGGCGGATGGCCTTGTTCTCTGGAAGAAGAAGAATGTCATTAAATTCCAGCTGGCCGACAAAAAATATATTGATCAGTTTTGTGCCATTATTCTCGAGATTGGATAAGAGCCTGATTTCCTCCAACAGTTCATGGCTCAGCAGTTGACATTCATCAACAATAAGCAAGAGTCTCTTGCCCCGATAATGCTGTTCCAGTAGAAACTTCCAGAAGGCAATGAGAAAGCGGCCTTTGGTCGTAAAGTCTTCTGTTAAGCCAAAGCCATAGGCAATATGCATAAAAAAATCCAGCTTATCAAGCTTCGGGTCATTAATCACCGCAACCAGGCAATCTTTATCCAGTGCCTTCAGTAAGGCATTGATAGTGGTGGTCTTGCCGACGCCAACATCACCTGTCAGCAAGAGAAAACTTTTATTTTCCAGCAGGCCGTATTTCAGAGTGGCGAGTGCTTCCTTGTGTTTTTCGCCGAACCAGAGAAATGCCGGGTCAGTATTTATTTGAAAGGGTTTCTGGCCAAGGTGATAATATTCAAGATACATGGTTATTACCTCTATTTATCGAGCATTTACACCCATGATTCCGCTGATACAAATTTAACTTCCATTGCATTTTATCACAAAGCCAACATGTCTTGGTAGGCCAATCTCTAATGCACTTCATTATTGTTTTTGCTACAGTAATTTATAAAAAGTCCATATTCATTAAGAGTACTTGAATTGTTATTAACTGGAGCAAGAAATGTCCCGAAAAAATAATAGAGATGGCGGGCTGGTCTTTTCCACGGAACAGGGCCAAACCTGCCCGGTCTGCCGGCAGTCATCTATCAAATGCTGTTGCCGGGACAAAAATGTTGTTGCCAGTTCTGATGGTATTGTCAGAGTCAGCAGGGAGACTAAAGGCCGCAAGGGTAAAGGAGTGACGAAGATAACCGGACTGATGCTGGCCCCGGAGGCCTTAAAGGAGATGGCTCTCTTAATGAAAAAAAAGTGTGGTGGCGGTGGCACCATAAAAGATGGAGTGATTGAGATTCAAGGTGATCATCGGCAGATGTTGATGACTGCGCTTAGCGAGCAAGGTTATAAAGTTAAATCTGTTGGCGGTTAAGGGCTTTGGTGGTCGGAAATAATTTTCAAACTGGCCATAATTTGTCCTGTTCTTCAAAAATAATTACTATTCTGTCAAAATAACTACTAATAACAATGACATTATCTTGATTAATATCATATTTTTACATATGATATGTTTACATTTGGCTGGCTCGTCAACAGTAAGGCATAAATCTTGATGAGACACAGTAATGCCAGATAATTCATGATGGGTGCAAAGATCAAAAGTAAGCTAAGCAAGAGCCGGCACGGTTCTGCCGGCTCTGATCCCACGACAAACCATGAAAAAAACCAGTTTCTGGAATCCTCATCGCATTGCCTTTCTGTATGCCTTTTTCGGCATCCTCTGGATCATTTTTTCCGATACCATCCTCTTCTCAGTAGTCACCGACCCTAGCCTTTTCTTCCGCCTGCAGACTTACAAAGGCTGGTTTTTTGTACTGGTCACTGCCATATTGCTGTTCGGGCTGATGGACAGCATGGTCAGCCGCCGTAAAATGATCCAGCGTGAGCTGCAGAAAAGCGATACCTACAATCGTCTGTTGTTTGAGTTATCTCCCATAGGCCTTGCCCTCTGTCGCATGGATGGGACCTTTGTTGATGTGAATTTCGCCTATGTCACCATTATTGGCCGGTCTGTCGAAGAGACACTGCAAATGGGGTTTCGAGAGATAACCCCTGAAAAATATAAGGACCAGGACCAGGCCCAGTTGGCCAGCCTTGATAAAACAGGCCATTATGGCCCCTATGAAAAGCAATATATTCATAAGGACGGTCATCTGGTGGATGTCAGGCTACGGGGGCGCATTATCGATAAAGATGGAGAAAAGCTGATCTGGTCAAGTATGGAAGATATCACAGAGTGGAAGCAAGCGGAACTGGCGCGGCAGAGAAATGAACAGGTGCTCCGCCTTTTTGTCGAACATACTCCGGCGGCCATCGCCATGTTCGATCAGGATATGAAATATATTGTAGCCAGCCGTCGATTTACCGAGGATTATCAGCTGGGCAAGCAGGATATTATTGGTCGCTCCCACTATGAAGTATTTCCTGATCTTCCTGACCACTGGAAAGAGGCTCATAAACGCTGTCTGGCTGGAGCAGTTGAAAAAGCCGAAGAAGAAGCCTTTCGGCGTCTGGATGGGAACGTAGACTGGATACGCTGGGAGATTCACCCCTGGTACGATCATGAGGGTGTGGTCGGCGGCATCATCTTGTTTTCGGAAGTGATTACTGAGCGCAGGCAGACAGAAATCGCGCTGCGCCTGTCTGAAGAAAAATTTGCCAAGACCTTCCGTAACAGCCCGGATGCCATTGCCTTAACTTCACTGGCGACCGGTCAATTTGTCGAAGTAAATGAGAGCTTCCTGCGTCTCAGTGGCTATAGTCCGGCAGAAATTATTGGCCGTAAACCTCTCGATTTAGGCATCTGGGTAGATGCCGCTGATAGAGAGCGTTATCTGGAGGTGCTGCACAAAGCAGGCAGGGTAGTGGGCATGGAAGCGGAGTTCCGCAAAAAATCAGGGGAGATCCTGTGCGGACTGATTTCCGGCGAATTCATTGCAATTCAGGACCAGGGTTATCTCCTGACTGTTATCTTTGATATTACCGAGCGCCGCAAGATTGAACTGGAGCTGGCCCAGCATCGCGACCATCTGGAGGAGCTGGTGCAGGAACGCACTGCTGAGCTTGAAGGCAGCCGGCAGGCCTTGCTGAATATTGTCGAAGATCTTCATCTTAAAACAGCGGAGCTTGAGGTGGCTAATGCCAGACTCAAGGAGCTTGATCGCTTGAAATCAATGTTTATCGCCTCCATGAGCCATGAATTGCGGACGCCGCTCAACTCCATTATCGGCTTTTCCAGTATCATTCTGCAGGGCATGAGCGGGGAGATCAATGAGGAACAGCGCGATCAGCTGGGACGGGTTGTCCGGGCCGGTAAGCATCTGCTGTCACTGATCACCGATGTCATTGACATCGCCAAAATCGAATCGGGCAGAATTGCTCCCTATGCTGAGGATTTTGATCTTTATGCCCTTATTGATGAGGTCGTAGGACAGATACAGCCACAGGCGGCTGACAAGGGTCTGATCATCCGGGAAGAACTGCCGAACCAGTCTCTGCTACTCAATTCCGATCGCAAAAGACTGATGCAGTGTCTTCTTAACTATTTGAGCAATGCCGTTAAGTTTACGGAAAAAGGTATAATCACGGTGGCCGTCGAATTACAACCTGAGGACTGGGTGGAGATCAGGATCAGTGATACCGGTATCGGCATTGTCCAGGACGACCAGCCCCTGCTTTTTGGCTCTTTTGTCAGATTGGAAAGTCATCTCAAAATCGGCACACCCGGCACGGGTCTGGGGCTATATCTGACTAAAAAGCTGGCGACTGAAGTGCTGGCCGGGGAGGTGGCAGCCGTCAGTCGGGAAGGAGAAGGCAGTACTTTTATCTTAAGAATCCCCCGCTATTTGCCAATTGACAACAACAATTATGGCCCGGATACTTCCGAGCGCCGGCAGCTAAAAGAACTGACAGAGCTGGAAGCGGTCGCTACGCTGCCGGCACAAACCAGGGCGAGGGACAAGCATGACACCGCTGATCAATAAGATACGGCTGCCGGAGGATTTTGGGATATCTGATACGGCCTGGCGCCATACCTTTGATGCCATCACCGATCTTGTCTCCGTGATTGATAAGGATTTTCGGCTGATCATGGTCAATCGAGCCCTGGCCGAATTTCTGCACAAACAACCTGAAGAGCTGATCGGCAAGCATTGCTACGAGATCATGCATGGCAGGGCTTCGCATTGGGACAGTTGTCCGCATAAACAAATGATGCAGGAGAAAAGGGCTGTTACCCGGCAGGTGAATGATCCCTTCATCGGTATTCCTCTGCTGATCAGCGCCTTTCCTATCTTTGACGATGCCGGCGACTTGATAGGTTCCGTGCATGTGGTCAAGGATATCTCCGTCATGCAAAAGATGCAGAATGATCTTGCCGTGCGCAATCAGCAACTGGAAACCTTGAACCGATTATGTCGGGAGGCAATCAACAGCCAGACCCTGGGCGATATGCTGGCGACGACCATGGCTGAGATAATGAGCGCCTGTAACCCTGATCTGGTGCTCTGTTATACCCGTTATGAAGAGGAGCTGACCATCCAGGGCGTTTTGCCGGACAATGAACATTATCGTAATAAAAACGAGAAATTAGGGGTATGTCTCTGTGGCCTGGCAGCGGCGCAAGGTGAAGCTGTTTTCTCCGAGGATATTCATCGGGACGCCCGTTGTACCGAACATGAATGTAAGCAAGCGGGAATTCGTTCCTTTGCGGCCTTGCCTCTGATCCAGGAGCAGAAGGTGATCGGCGTTCTTGGTGTCGCCTCCAAGACGGCCAGAAATTTTGCCGAGGAAAAAGAATTTCTGGAAACTCTGGCCTCAACCGTGAGTGTTATTCTGCAGAATGCCCTGTTGATAGAAAAAATCCGTAAACAGGCGGATATGCTGGAGGAGAAAGTGATGATGCGTACGGTTGAACTGCAAGGCCGCAATGCTGATCTGGAGCGATTTAACAAAGTCATGGTCGGTCGGGAGTTGCGTATGGTTGAACTTAAAAAAGAAATCAAGCAATTGAGAACACAACTTGACCGGAAAGGAGGACAAGGAGAGTGAAGCAGGAAGAAAGCATCCTCAGGGCCTTGATTATCGAAGATACCCCGGATAATATGAAGCTTATTACTTTTATTCTCAATAAAAACAACATTAAAACTGTGGAGGCTCAAACCGGCAGAAAAGGCGTGGAGCTGGCCCTGGCCCATCCCCGGCCCGACTTTATCATCCTTGATATCCAGTTGCCGGATATCAACGGCGACGAGGTGTTGAGAATTATCCGCAGTTCCGAAGCCAATGGCGCCATCCCCATCATCGCCATGACCTCCTATGCCATGAGTGGCGACCGTGCTCGTCTACTCGCGGCAGGCTGTAATGGCTATATCGAGAAACCCATTGACCCGCTGCTTGTCATGGACCAGATTCGTGAGATTCTTCACCAGGAACAATAAGGAGCTGAGACGGAAGAGGATGGTGCTCGGACATTTTCGGTCTTTGGAGAACAAATGAAAATTCTTATAGCTGAGGATGATGTAGATTCCAGGATAGTCCTGCAAAAAAGCCTGGAAGCGGCCGGCCATGTGGTCGAGGCGGCAGTAAATGGGAAGGATGCCTTGGAGCGGGCCAGAAAGATGCCGCCCGATCTGATCATCTCCGATATTCTCATGCCGGTGATGGATGGCTACAAATTCTGCTTTGAGGTGAAAAATGACCAGGAACTGAAGTGTATTCCGTTTGTTTTTTATACCGCCACTTATGTGGATCTGGAGGATGAAAGGCTGGCTATAGGCCTGGGGGCGTCTCGCTATATCCTCAAACCGGTCGCGCCTGATGAATTTTTACACCTGATTGATCAGGTAGTGCGGGAGGCCCAGGCCAAAACCATTGCTGTGCCGGATGAAACAATTGAAGATCCGCTGAATCTTTTTCGGATGTACGATGCCAGTCTGACCCGCAAACTCTATGAAAAGAGCATGGAGATGGAGCTGTATCGGCTGATCTTTGACAATTCCACTGAGGCCGTGGCGATCGTTGACAAGAATGGTCTGGTATTCCGATTGAATCCTGCCCATAGCCGCCTGCTCGGTTATACGGCAGAAGAATTACAAGGCAAGAGTCCAACGACATATTTAGCTGAAGACACAGGTATGGTTATTATGGCTGTTCTTAGCCATACGGTAACTACGGAGGGAGAAGGGGTTGCTATTACCAAGGCAGGACGACGAATTGCGGTTGAGTATTCCATTTTCCCGATCAGACATGAGCCTGGTGAAGTCTCGGCCTATGTGTGGATCCTGCGTGATATCACCAGACGCAAGGAAGCCGAAAAGCAGCGCCGGCTTTTTCAGACCCTTATTGATTGTTCCCGCGATGCAATCTTTATTATTGATCCGGCAACGGCCAGGTTTATTGATGTCAACAATTGGGCCTGTGACAAAATCGGCTATGGACATGACGAATTTTTGCAAAAAAGTGTTCTTGATCTTGATCCCGCCATGGATAGCATGGAAAAATGGCAGGCCCATGTGGCCCGCTTAAAGATAGATGGCACCATGATGCTGGAGTCGATGTTCCGCTGTGCCGACGGTACAGAGTTTCCGGCGGAAGTCAGTATAGTCTACACGGAAACGGAAGACGGCGACTACCTGATGGTAGTGGCCAGGGACATCACCGAACGCAAGGAGTTGACTGCCCAATTGTTACAATCCCAGAAAATGGAGGCGGTGGGCAAGCTGGCAGGCGGCGTGGCCCATGATTTTAATAATCTGCTCAGCGTGATCATGGGTTATACCGAGATCGCCCTGACGCGGTTTGCGCCGTCCGAGCCGGTGGTGTCTGAATTGCAGCAGATAGAAGTGGCAGGAGAAAAGGCAGCTAATCTGGTCCGGCAGTTATTGTTGTTCGGCCGTAAACAGCAGCTGCTGATCACCGCTGTTGATCTGCCTCATGCCATTGACGAGTTATGGAAGATGCTGCATCGAGTTATTGGCGAGGATATCCGGCTGGATCTTGATCTGGCGGATGACTGCTGGCTGATTGAGGGTGATACCGGTAATATTGATCAGGTGATTATGAATCTGGCAGTCAATGCCCGGGATGCCATGCCTGAGGGCGGCGTGCTCAGCATAAAAACTGAAAATATCATGATTGATGAGCAATACTGCCAGCATCATCCGGAGGCGCGGCCAGGCAGATTTGTTTGTCTTGCCGTCAGCGACAGCGGAACGGGCATGACTGAGGAGCTGCTCTCTCATATCTTTGAGCCCTTTTATACCACCAAAGAAATAGGCAAAGGGACGGGGCTGGGCCTGTCTGTTGTTTATGGCATAGTCAAAAGCCATAAAGGCTGGGTCACCGTCGCCAGTGAACCCGGACAAGGTACGACTTTTCGTCTCTTTTTCCCGGCAGTGACATCACTAATGGATGTAGTGGCGAAAAATATTGCAGATCAGCAGGTGATGCCGGGACAAGGAGAAAAAATCCTTGTTGTCGAGGATGATGATATGATTCGCGAGCTTGAGTTGAGTGCCCTGAGGCGCAACGGCTATATTGTCGCCGGGGCAGTCTCGGCGGAAGATGGCTTGAAACTTTTTGCCGAGGAAGGACGTTTTGATCTGGTCATCAGTGATGTGGTGTTAACTGGCATGAACGGGCTCGCCTTTATTGACATATTGCGGGAAACGCAACCGGATCTGCACGTCTTGTTATGCAGCGGCTATACCGATCATAAAAACCATTCGACTAATATTCAGGAGCGAGACGTGCCATTTCTGGAAAAACCCTTTACCATAATTAAATTTTATGATTCTGTCTGGCATGCCCTGCATAAATCCCCATCCTGATCCAGGTAATAGGGGCAAACCGGCAAGGTAAAAGTTCTGCTGGTCGGCAGAGAATTAGCGAAGTCCGGTAAAGATCAATTGAAGGAAAATAAAGGAATTTGATGGAAAATATCCTCTGGTGGCACTGGATTGTGCTGGGCATAATCCTTGTTCTTTTAGAACTGGTGGTGCCTTCGTTTACCATCTTCTGGTTTGGTCTGGGAGCCCTGGTCACTGGTCTGCTGGTGGCCTTGCTCCCTGAGATTCCATTAAAATGGCAGATATTGGTCTTCTCATTATCCAGTATCGGCTTTACTTTTTTGTGGTTCCGTCTTTTTGTGCCGCGAAAAAAGATGCAGTCCCTGTTGATGGATGAAAAGTCGGCCATCGGCCAGACCGGTATTGCCGCCAGCCGGGCCCTGCTGCCAGGGCAAAAGGGGCGGGTGGCCTTTTCGGTGCCGGTACTTGGTGAAGAGTCCTGGAGCTATCAGGCCGATGAACCTATAGAAACCGGCAACCGGGTGCGGGTGGTGGCGATTTTATCACAAGATCCGCATGAACGGATCCTGAAGGTGGAGAAAGTGGTGTAAGGGTGACTTGAATTGGACTTTTCGGCCAAACTCGGCGTTATGGCCAAAATTTATCCTCGAAAATATTATAGGTTTGCGGCAAAATATCATTATGACTGATCGAGGTAGAAAAAGTTGTTAAATCTTCAATGGAGGAAATTCATATGAATGTAGGTCTTATTATTATTGGAGCCATCCTGCTGCTGGTAATCGTCACTATTGCCAACGGGGTCAAGATTGTGCCCCAGGGTTATGAGTATGTGATCATGCGGCTGGGTAAATATCATGCCACCCTGACACCGGGCCTCAACCTGATTATTCCTTATATTGATACTATTGCCGCCAAGGTGACCAGAAAAGATATCTCCCTTGATATCCCCAGCCAGGAGGTGATCACCCGTGATAATGCGGTCATTATTACCAACGCCATTGCCTTTATTAATATTCATACCCCGCATAAGGCTATTTTTGGCATCGATTTCTATGAACATGCCACCAGAAACCTGATTATGACCAACCTGCGGGCCATTATCGGCCAGATGGATCTTGACGATGCCTTAAGCTCCCGGGAACAGATCAAGATTAAACTGATCCAGGCCATTGCCAATGACCTGGAAGATTGGGGCCTGACGGTCAAAAGTATCGAGATTCAGGACATCAAACCATCTACTACCATGCAGGCCTCCATGGAACGCCAGGCCGCCGCGGAGCGGATTCGGCGGGCGGCCATCACCGAGGCCGAGGGCGAAAAACAGGCCGCTATCCTGATGGCGGAAGGACAGAAACAGAAAGCCATTCTGGTGGCGGAAGGAAGCCTGGAGGCCTCCCGCCGTGATGCCGAGGCCAGGATTGTCCTGGCCAATGCCACTAAAGATGCCCTGACCCTGGTGCAGCAGGGACTCGGCAGCGACCAGCTGCCGGCTCTCTATCTGTTGGGTGAGAAATATATCGGCACCTTACAGGAGCTGAGCACATCTGATAATGCCAAGACTGTGATCCTGCCTGCTGATTTGCCAGCCGCGCTGCAGGGCATGTTTGGTCTTAAGGTAGTTAAATAACTATTCCGCTCGTAGCGCCTCAACCGGATGCAGTCCGGCGGCGCGGCGGGCGGGTATAACCCCTGCCAGCACACCCACCAGGACAGCCAGCAGTTCGGCGGCCAAGACATAGCCCCAGGAGGTATGGCTTGGCAGGGCCGGTACCAGAAGACTGAACAGCCATGAGCCGCCTATGCCCAACCCCAGGCCGGCCACGCCGCCAATGGCAGCCAGTGCTGCGGCCTCACCAAGAAAAAGAGTTAAAATCTGATGGCGTTCAACCCCCATGGCTCTGAGCAGACCGATCTCACCAGTTCTTTCATTAACGCTGATCGAGATGATGGTCAGGATGCCGACGCCACCAACCAGCAGTGATATGCCGCCTAGTGCCCCCACCGCAATCGTCAAGGTGTTGAGGACGCCACCCAGAACCTCCAGCATTTTTTCCTGAGTGGTGACAGTAAAATCTTCACGGCCATGACGGCTCTGCAGGATTTTTTTGATCTGCTCGGCTACGGTTGCAGAAGTGCTGCCGGTGGCATGGAGCAGGTCGATCTCCATGAGGCTTTCCCGATTAAACAGAGCCATGGCCTTGCTGGTGGGGATATAGACGGCATCATCAATATCAAAACCCAGTAATTGCCCTTTTGATTCCATGGAGCCAATGACCCGGAAGGTCTCACCGCCAATGCGGACCCTTTTGCCCAAGGCCTGGGCGGAACCGAATAACTCCTGGCGCACCTTGCTGCCGAGGACGGCAAAGGAGCGGGCCGCCCGGGGAGGATCATCAGGCAGAAAACGACCGGCCGCCACCGCAAAGTTCCAGACCCTGGGGGCGGAGGCCTCAACCCCGTAGATGGTGGTTCGTCGCTGGCGGCCGCCAGCCTCTATGGCACCATTGCCCTGCACCACGGAGACCACAGCCAGGACCTGGGGCAATTGCCGGAGGGCCTCGCCGTCTTCGATAGTGAGCGGCCGGACATTGCTGATTATGGCTCCTGAGATGCCATAAGTGGTAATCTTACCGGGATTGATAGAGATAAGGTTGGTACCGAACTGGGTAAATTCCGCGAGGACAAATTGATGCAGGCCGGCGCCGAGGGAGGTGAGCAGGACCACTGCCCCGATACCCACGGCAATACCGGTGGCAGTCAGAAAGCTGCGCAGCCGTTGCGCGCGGAGGCTGTTGATAGTGTAGCTCCAAAAATCCTTTATTTGCATACTGTTCATCAACGCCGCGCCAAGGCCAGGGCCGGCTCCAGCTCTGCTGCCTGGCGGGCCGGCAGCAGACCAAAGATGATCCCGGTGATCAAGGCCACTGCCAGGGCGATGGCTGAGGCCCAGGGGGCCAGCTGCAGTGGAAACTGCGGGAACAGAAAGGCAGCCAGCCGCATGCCGAACAGGGCCAGGATAAGTCCGATTCCGGCCCCGGTAAGCGACAGGAGGGTCGATTCAGTCAGAAAAAGGGTCAGGATTTGTCTTCTGGAGGCCCCCAGGGCCTTGAGCAGACCGATCTCGGCCCGGCGGTTGGAGACGGCCACCAGCATGACGTTCATGATCATGATACCGGCCACCACCAGGCTGATGGCGGCAATGCCGGCCACCGACAAGGTCAGCGCCTTGAAAATACGATCAAAGGTGGTGAGAACGGCATCCTGGGTAATGACCGTGACATCATCCTCACCTTCGTGGCGGTCCCTGATGGTCTCGAGGATGAATTGCCTGGTCTGTTCCATTCCTTCAGGACTGGTGGCCTCCACCAGGATACGAAACAGCGAAGAGGTATTAAAAAGCGATTGCGCAGCGGCCACCGGAATGATGACCATTTCCCCCAGATCTTCACCGAGGGAAACCGTGCTGGAAGCGAGCACGCCAATCACCCTGAAACGGCGGTCGCCGATACGCAGCCATTGGCCGAGGGCCGGCTGCCGACCGAAAAGCTCCTGTCGGCCCGTCATGCCGATCACGCAGACGGCCTGGGCTTTAGTTGAATCACCGGGCGGCAGAAAGGAACCCTGACTCAAGCTGAGGTGACGGATCTCAAAGAGTTCAGAGGTGCCGCCGATCACCAGCATCTCCCGTTCCAGATGGCCCACCGAGACCGGGGCGGAACCGGCGATGATCGGTGCTATCCGGCGCACCGTGGCGGTTCGGCTCAGGGCCATGGCATCATTGAGAGTCAGGTCGCGGGGGGTTTCGCCCAGCAGGGGAGGCGGCCCGCCCGTGGTCTCGGAGCGGCCCGGCAGGACCACGAGGAGATTGGTGCCCAGTGCGGCAAACTCGCCGATCACATAGCGGCGGGCGCTGTCACCAAGGGAGATGAGGACGACCACTGAGCTGACCCCTATCGTCATGGCCAGCAGCATGAGCAGGGTCCGGCTGCGATTGGCTGTGGCCGCCCGCAGGCTGAAAGACAGGATGTCGCTGATCTGCATGGCTGTCCTTAAATCTTGTTATGACTGCTGTCATGGTTGATGCGGCCGTCCACCATCCGGATTTGACGATGGGCCCGTCTGCCCAGATCCGGATCATGGGTGACCAGGATCAGGGTGATCCCCTGCCGGTTCAGCTCTTCGAGAATCTCCGCCACTTCGATGCCGGCATGGCGATCAAGATTGCCGGTGGGTTCATCGGCCAGGATCACAGCGGGCTGCATGATGGTAGCTCTGGCAATCGCCACCCGCTGGCGCTGGCCGCCGGACAGCTGATCCGGCCGATGCTGGGCCCGATTGCCAAGGCCAAAAGCGGCCAGGGCGGCGGTGACCCGGGTCTGCCGTTCCTCCTGCTTCATGCCCGAGAGCATCAGGGGCAGGGCGATATTGTCAAAAGCGGTCAGGCGCGGCACCAGATGAAAGAACTGAAAGACAAAGCCGATCTTATGGCGGCGGATGCGGGCCTGCTCTTTTTCATTGAGTTCTGAGACCAGAATCCCGTCCAGTTCATAAGAACCGCCATCCGGCCGATCGAGGAGGCCCAGAATATTGAGAAGAGATGACTTGCCTGAGCCGGATGGTCCCATGATGGCGATATACTCACCGGCGTCGGCGGTCATGGAGACATCGGAGAGCCCTTGAATTTGTTCATCTCCGACCTGAAAGACCCGTTCGATACGCTGCAGCTTAATCATCTGCCGGCTGCCTGCTCTTGAGAGGCCCGGGCCCGGATCCCATCCTGCAACCCCGCTTGATCAATGGACAGGACCAGCAGTTCTCCCTGCTGCAGGCCTTTGATGACCTCGGTGTGATCCCAGTTACTCAATCCCGGCTCAATGATGCGCTCTGCCAGCCGTCTGGTTTCGGGCTGATAGACATAGATCCTGTTGCCCGGCAGCAGGGCCTGGGTAGGAATACGCAAGGTGTTGTCACGTTGCTCCAGAATGATCTCCACATCAGCACTGTAACCGGCCAGCAGATTGTGCTCTTCAGTCAACTCGGTGAAATCAAGCTCGACTTCCACCGTCCGGGCCTGCTTTTCACGGTCGAGGACATAGGGGGCAATCCGGCGAACGCGGGCCGCAAAGTGTCTATCGCCAAAGGCGTCCATGGTGACTCTGGCTGTGGCCCCCACCATTACCTTATTGGCATCAACTTCATCAATGGGGGCAGTAATATAAAAAGAAGAGATATCAAGCAGTTCGATGGTGGGCAAGGTGGCAATGCCTGGCGGTGAGGGCGTAATATATTCGTTGAGCTCGCCGTGAATCTCGGCGATAATGCCGGCAAAGGGCGCCAGTAATCGGGTGCGTTCCAGGTGGGCCGTGATGACCTGCCGGCGGGCCAGACTGGTCTCAGCAGCGGCCATGGCGGCCTGATAGGTATAGTACTGGGCCCGGGCCGCACTTTTTGCCTTGTCGGCTACCTCTTCAGAAACGGCATCGATCAGCAACAGCTTTTGCAGCCGTTGGGCCTCACGGCTGGCGTTCTCCGCCTGGACCCTGGCTGATTCCGCCTGGGCCTGGGCAGTTTTGGCTTCACTGGCGGCCAGTTGCTGCTCGGCCAGAAGATCTTTGTTCCACAGTTCCAGCAAGAGTTGCCCCTTTTGGACCAGATCGCCTTTTTTGACTGCCAGGACACTGAGCTGCCCGCCAATGGCAGGAGATAACTGGGCCTGGCGGCTGGCCTTCAAGGTGCCAACCCGGGTATTGGCCACCACTTTTTCTACTGTCCCTCGCTCAACAGGCGCGACCGTGACCTCAATCTCTTCAGGGAAAAGAAAGTACCAAACAAAAGCTCCGATCAGCAGCAGCAAGATCAGGCTGCTCCAGATGACACGTTGGGACATAGTTGCTCGCTTTTCTGCAGGGTGAACGGCAATTGACCTCAATAGACTGTCTCCAGCCTTTAAGGCTATGAGCTTTAATTCAGGCTGGTGCAGTCATAACAGATTCAGCCATGTTGTTAATACGACTTAGTCTGGCTGCGAAAAAACCATCAATAGAAGATCCGGGCCGGGAGGCAAAAAATTTATTGCTGACCAGTTGCCTGGCTGTGGGCGGCAGGAAGGGGGCGCAATCTTCCGTCATAAATTCAGGATTGCGCCTCAGAAAGAGAGTAATGACCTCCTCATTTTCCTCGGCTTCCAGAGAGCAGGTGGCATAAACCAGGATGCCGTCTGCCGCGAGCAGTCCTGCTGCCTGTTCCAGCAGGGTTAACTGTAAAATCTGGTACCGGGCCAGGTCGCTCTGCTGCCGGTTCCAGCGAATATCGGGATGCCTGCCGGTGACCCCGGTACCGGAACAGGGGGCATCCACCAGGATACCGTCGAAAAGGCGGTCACAACCTTGAGCAAAGCGCTGCAGGTCCATGCCGGCCAGAGTAATCGATGCTTCAGGATGGAGACGCACCATATTCTCCCGGAATTTCTGCTGGCGTTGGGGCTCTGGTTCAACAGCCGTGATGACGGCATTACTGCCGGCACCGAGCTGAACCAGGCCGCTGGTCTTGCCGCCAAGACCGGCGCAGGCATCCAGATAATGACCACCCTTTTTGATGGGATTTAAGAGCAGAGTCAGCAGTTGGGCCCCCTCATCCTGAACCTGGAAATGGCCCTGGCTGAATCCGGGCAACCTGCTGATGACGCCATGAAAATCAGGCAGGATCAAGGCCTCCTGGCTGTATGCTCCGGGTTGCACTGCTATTGCCGCCTGTTCAAAATCGGCCATCAGCTGAGCTCTGTTGGTCCTGCAGGTGTTGACCAGCAGGATCAGAGGCGACTGCTGATTGTTGACGGTACAGATCCGCCGCATTTCTTCCTCGCCATACCTCTTCTGCCATCGGCTGACCAGCCAGTCCGGATGATTAAGAAAAGGTCTTTCTGAGCTGTCATGGTGGCAGGCGGCCTGTAGTGTCTGCTTCTGGCGAATACTGGCGCGCAGGACGCCGTTGACAAAACCCTGCAGGTTTTTGGGCAGATGAGCTGCCTGCACGGCCTTAACTGATTCGTTGACTGCTGCTGACTCGGGGATCCGATCGAGAAAAAAGATCTGATATAATCCAGTCAGCAGGGTCTGGCGGACAAATGGTTTGATCTTGGTAATCGACTGCCGGCACAGGGACTGGAGCAGGCCGTTGAGAGTCTGCCGTTGCCGCAGCACGCCATAGATAATATTCATGGCCAGCTGCCGGTCGGCACCATCGAGGGTACATTCCCCTGCCACTTTGTCAAAAAGTGCAGCTACCGGCAGGCGGCTGCGGTCAAGCCGGCACAGAGTCTCGATTGCGGCAAAACGAGCAGATCGTCTTGTCTTTTGGTTTAAGTCAGGCAAGGTTGGTTTCCATGGTCGTTAGAGAAGGGCAGCAGGCGGTCTATGGCGGCGATAAGATCGGCAACGGGCGATTGCTTGGAAACCAGCGGCTGCAGGTTGTGGCTGCCTATAATGGGCATTACAGCCGCCGGGCTGATCGTACCGGTAAGATAAAGGAAGGGAATCCCGGCCGTCTCCGGCTCCTGTGACAGCTTAATCACCAGGTCGACCCCCTGTATATGCGGCATATTGATGTCAATAATGGCAAGATCGGGGCATTCCTTTTTGATCATTGCCATGGCGGTTGTGCTTTGGCTGGTGACGATGACCTGGAATCTGCCGGAAGCCTCCAGCTCCATTTTCAGGAGATCGCAGAGATCCTTATCATCATCAATCAGCACAATTTTGGTTATTTTCAGCATTTTTTTATTATAGGTTCAGCTTGTTTTAGCAGCCACCTGCTCTTTTTGATAACTGATCTGCACGGTATCAAGATATTGGCTTATCTCCTCAATCAGTTGTCTGGCCTGCACCAGGTCACCGGCCTCTGCTGATTTTTCCAGGGACTGGCAGAGGTTGCCAAGATGGGTAAAGCCATACATCCAGGAGGTGCCTTTGATGGTGTGGGCCTGTTTTCTTAGTTCTTCCTTGGCCCCGGCTTCCAGGGTGGCAAGCAGCTGTTTGGCGTCCTGCTTCTTGTTGACCATGAAACGGGGGATCAGTTTTGCAAGCTTCCTGTCCAGGATCAGTCTTTTGGGGTCTTGTTCCTCAGTCATAATGGCATCTGTTTCCGGCTGGATCTGGTTATTTAGTTGCAGGTGAATGCCAATGGTTTCAATCAGTTTTGCTTTCTTCACCGGTTTAGTCAGAAAGTCGCTACAGCCGGCATCCAGGCATTTTTTCTTGAAGCGGATAAAGGCATGCGCGGTTAAGGCAATAATAGGGACCGGCTTTCTTTTTTGCCCTTGCTCCCATTGTCTGATCTTCTGGGTGGCCTCATAGCCGTCCATGATCGGCATTTCCAGATCCATCAGGATCAGGTCATAGGGTTTAGCGCAGAAAGCCTTGACGGCCGCCAGGCCATTGTCAACGGTCTTTAAAGTAAAAGGCGTATTGCGGAGGTAGAGACGAATAAGGTTACAGTTGTCTTTATTATCATCGACCAGCAGGATACGAGCGGCCGGCAGCAGATCGCATTGGGCCCGCTGGAGGGTAACATTGGTATCGATTTCCGGACGGGGTGAGGTGGCCGGCACCAAGGGAATGGTGAAGAAAAAGGTGGAGCCTTTTCCAGGCTGGCTGGTCAACCAGATATGGCCGCCCATGATTTTCAGCAGCTTCTGGCAGATAGTAAGGCCCAGGCCGGTCCCGCCATATTGCCGGGTAGTAAGAGAATCAGCCTGGGTGAAACTGTCAAAGATCAGCTGCTGTTTGTCGGCCGGGATGCCAATGCCATTATCCTTGATGGCAAAAAGGAGCTCCTGCTCAGTGCCATGTTTGGCCTGCAGGGAAATCTTGATCTCCACCTGGCCTTTTTTGGTGAATTTTACCGCATTTCCCACTAAATTAAGCAGAATCTGGCGCAGGCGGGTGGGGTCGCCATTGAGGTAGAAGGGGACATTGCTGTCAAGATGAGTTGTGACCGTTGTTTCCTGTTCATCGGCCCGTAAGGAGACCAGGGTGGTGACCGAATCAAGCAAGGTCGGGAGATCAAAATCGATGGATTCAAGCTCGGTCTGGCTGGCCTCAATTTTGGAAAGATCGAGGATGTCATTGATGATCTCCAGCAGATTTTCACCGGCGGCGCGGAAGATGCGGACATACTCATGCTGCTCTTCGGTCAGAACAGTCTCAGCCAGGACTTCGGCCATGCCGATAATGGAGTTGAGCGGGGTTCTGATCTCATGACTCATTGAGGCCAGAAACTCACTTTTAGAGCGGCTGGCATCGAGCGCAAGACGGCTGAGCCGTTTATTTTCCAAGAGGGTGTCATGCAGGTGGATATGGGTTCTGACCCTGGCCAGCAGTTCCTGCTGGTTGAAAGGTTTGACGATATAATCCTGTCCGCCGGCATCAAAACCTTTAACGATATCTGCCTGCTGGGAAAGAGAGGTGATAAAGATGACGGGGATATCCTGATATTTCGGATCTTTTTTCAGCTTACGGCAGAAGGAGAAGCCATTCATGCCGGGCATCATCACATCCAGGAGGATGATGTCCGGTATAATGGTCCGCAGCAGTTTCATTGCCTCTTCGGCGCAGTCACCCAGTACTATTTTATAACCAGCCTGTTCGAGAACGGCCACAATCGGGGTTCGGGTGCTCTTGTTGTCGTCAATGAGCAGAATGGTGTGGTGGGCCGCAGTCGCCATGGTAAAATAAGGATTAGATGTTGTTTATTTTAACCAATATTATTCATTGCTGTGAGTCATTGCCGGACTGGCAGAAAGATAGATTTTTCTGACATGATATTAAATAAATGTACCACAGGAATAAAGAAAATGAAATTATTTCAATAATTAGACAGTGTCTTTTACAAATCATTTAAATTATTTTTTTAAAAATTCCATGAACTTATTTGACCAGACCCAAAAATATCACCAGTCCGGAGCTTTCGAACAGGCCCTGCAAGGTTATCAAGCCCTGCTGGCAGCTGATCAGGACAATCCGCAGTTGTGCTACCTCCTGGCCCTGCTTTTTTTCGAACAAGAGAAAATGGGTGAGGCCGCCCACTGGTTTAACCGGGTTATAACCTTAGCTCCTGAGGCGGCCCCGGCCCATTATAATCTGGGAGTTATCTTCTTTGAACAGGGCGACTATTACGGCGCGGCCCAAGCCTATGAAGAGGCCGCTAAGCTCTGCCCTGAGGATGGTGATATTTTCTTCAATCTGGCCCTGACCAGGAAAAAATTGGGCCAATTCGACAAGGCCTTCAGCTGTTATCAAAAAGCACTGGCTATTACTCCTGAGGCTGAGGACGTTCTCTACAATATCGGGGTCTTGTGCAAGGATATGCATCACCACGCCGACGGGATCTGGTTTTTTGAAAAAGTAGTGCAGAACAATCCAGACCACGCCCCGGCCTTAAACAACCTGGGCTATCTCTATCATATGGAAAGACAAGTGGACAAGGCGATCACGGTTTACCACAAGCTCATTGCCCTTGATCACAACTCCGCCATGGCGGCTCATATGCTGGCGGCTCTGACCGGTCAGACCACAGCGACGGCTCCTGATAGCTATATTCGCGCGGTGTTTGACAGCTTCTCGGAACATTATGACGAGAGCCTGGTGGAGAAACTCGGTTATTCTACCCCAGGCCAGCTCCGAGAGATGCTGACCGCTCAGCACCGACAGCATTTTGCTGTTACTCTTGATATGGGCTGTGGCACCGGGCTGTCCGGTGAGGCCTTTCAGGATGTGACTGAACAATTAGTAGGTCTGGACCTCTCGCCTAACATGCTGGAGGTGGCAGGTAAAAAAAGATTGTACGACAGTCTGCATGAAACAGATATCGGTTCATTCTTACGTGATAATACAATGACCTTTGATCTCTTTATTGCCGCTGATGTCTTTGTTTATATCGGCGATCTGCAAGAGATTTTTAGCCTGGTGAAAAAAAGGGCGGCTCAGGGCGGCATCTTTCTTTTTTCAACAGAGCTTGCCGCCCACGATTTCGCCCTGCAACCGATGGGCCGTTATGGCCACGCCGAAGCCTATATCAGGGGGCTGGCCCAACAGTGCGGCTTTGTCGTCGACAAAGTTCAGGCCGCCAATATTCGTAAGGAAAAAGAGGAATGGATCAGCGGCAACCTCTATATGCTGCGGGCCTGAGCAAGATCGGCTTGACTTGTAAGCGGGAAGAAGACGAGAGGCGGGGTAAATAACGTTTTTTACCGTCTCTCTGTCGTTAGATAAAGCATGGTCTGGTCCTAGACCCCTTTTATCGTTTACATTTTCATGCCAATGATGATATTTTTAATTTTAATTGTACTATTTTAGTGATTCATTTTTCCAGGAGAATTAAATGCCAGATCCTTTACAAAAAATAAAACCGCTTCTTGAAACTCTGCAAAAAAGTCCCACCGGGATCAAGGGCCTGGACGAAATAACCGGCGGCGGTCTTCCGCAAGGGCGACCAACACTGGTCTGCGGCGGCACCGGCTGCGGCAAGACCCTGCTCGCCATGGAATTTTTGGTGCGGGGGGCGATAGAGTATGATGAACCTGGCGTTTATATGTCTTTCGAAGAAAAAGCCGAAGAATTGACGCAAAACTTTGCCTCCCTCGGTTTTGATCTTAACGAAATGGTGGCCCGCCAAAAGCTTGCTCTCGATTTTATTTATATCGAGCGGAGCGAAATCGAGGAAACCGGCATATACAACCTGGATGGGATTTTTATCCGGATCGGTCTTGCCATTGATACCATAGGCGCAAAGCGGATAGTGCTCGATACCATTGAGTCCCTCTTTACCGGTTTCTCGAATGAGGTGATCCTGCGGGCGGAATTGAGACGGCTGTTTCGATTCTTGAAAAGACAAGGGCCTTACCGCTGTTATTACCGGCGAGCAAGGGGAGGGGACGCTGACCCGCTTCGGCCTCGAGGAATATGTCGCCGACTGCGTGATCTTCCTCAGCCACAAAGTGGCCGATCAGATTGCGACGCGGCGCCTGCGCATCGTCAAGTACCGCGGTTCTATCCACGGCACTAACGAGTACCCGTTCCTTATCGATGAGCAGGGTCTTTCGGTGATGCCTGTCACCTCTATCGGCCTCGACCATGCGGCTTCCAGCGAACGGGTTTCCACCGGTATCCCGCGCCTTGACAATATGCTGGGGATGAAAGGATATTACCGGGGCAGCAGCATTCTCGTCACCGGCACCGCCGGCACCGGTAAATCAAGCATGGCCGCCCATTTTGTCGACGCTGCCTGCCGGCGTGGCGAGCGCTGCCTATATTTCGCCTTTGAGGAATCCCGCAATCAGATTGTTCGCAACATGCACTCCATCGGCATCGACCTGGCTCAGTGGGTAAATAAAGGACTGCTTGAATTCCGTAACTCCCGGCCGACCTTTTATGGCCTGGAAATGCACCTAGTGAGCATGCATAAGGCGATAGAAAGCTTTAACCCGGCCATTGTCGTTGTCGATCCTATTTCCAACTTGATTGCGGCGGCGAACGAGCTGGAGGTCAAGTCGATGCTCTCCCGGTTGATTGATTTTTTGAAGATGAAGGGCATCACCGCTCTCTGCACCACCCTGACCTCTGGCGGCGCAGTTCTTGATCATACTCAGGTGGGAATATCGTCCCTGATGGATACCTGGATCCTTTTGCAGGCCATTGAAGGGAGCGGCGAGCGCAATCGTAGTTTATACGTCCTCAAGTCCCGGGGCATGGAGCATTCCAATCAAATTAGAGAATTTACCCTTGGCAGTAATGGGGCGGAGCTTATTGATGTCTATGTCGGCCCCGGCGGGGTGTTGACCGGGGCGGCCAGGGTCGCCCAGCAGGCGCGCGAGCAGTTCGAGTCTCTGGAGCACAGCCAGGAGGTCGAGCGTAAACGCCGTGATATCGATCGAAAAAAGGTGGTGGTTGAGGCACAGATCGAGGCGCTGCGCAGCGCCTTCGAGGCTGAGAAAGACGATTTGGAGCAGTCCATCACGAAATTAAAACATAGTCAGGAAGTCCACATTAAAGAGACCCAAGGTATGGCCCTGGTGCGCAAAGCGGACGATCTCTCTCAGGTACCCGAGAAACACGCCAAGACCAAAAAGAGAGGCGATAAATGAACAAAGCTGTAAAAACTCCGACCCCGCTGAAAAATAAAAATGCGCCTGCTGCCGATGTTTGGCAATTGCGGCTGTATGTGGCGGGTCAAACCCCCAAATCTCTTGAGGCCTTTGCCAATCTGAAAAAAATATGCCAAGAACATCTGGAGGGTAAGTATCAGATTGAGGTTATCGACCTGTTGCTGAACCCGCAACTGGCCAAAGGAGATCAGATCATTGCTCTGCCCACCCTGGTCAGGAAGCTCCCCGAACCGATAAAGAAGATTATCGGCGACCTCTCCAACACCGAACGTGTGCTGGTGGGCCTTGATATCAAACCCTCGTCTGCTGGGACAGAGTTGGTAAGGAAATGAGCAAAAAGAAAAAGCACGATGAGGTGGCGCCGATTGAGGATTCGACAGAGGCCTTCGAAATGGCGGTCCATAATACCATTGAAGGCGATTATGTCCTTCGCCTGTATGTGAGCGGCATAACCCCCAATTCGCAGCGGGCTATTGAGAATGTCCGGAAAATTTGCGAAGAACACTTGGCCGGGCGTTATCAACTTGAAATTATTGATATTTACCAGCAACCCATCTTTGCCAAAGAAGGACAGATTGTCGCCGCCCCCACTTTGGTCAAGGAGTTGCCGCTGCCGCTGCGCAAATTCATTGGCGACATGTCGCAGACTGAACGGATCCTGGTTGGACTTGATATCAGAAAGATGGATAAGCAATGACCAGCGTCAACGAAGCGTACGCAGAACTCTTGACTGCAAATGAATCTCTCCGGAGGCGGTTGGATGAGGCGGAAGACACTCTGCGTGCCATCGGCAGCGGTCAAGTGGATGCCTTCGTAGTCTCCGGACCGGACGGGGATCAGGTCTTCACCCTGAAGGGGGCGGAGCAACCGTATCGCGTACTGGTAGAGACCATGAATGAAGGGGCCTGTATTCTGGCCCCTGATGGCGCCATCATCTACGGTAACAACTGTATGGCAACCATGCTGCAGGTTCCACTGGAAAGGCTCATCGGTAGTCAATTCAGTTCCTATGTGGTCTTGGCTGATCAGCCCCTGGTTACGGCACAGCTGGAAAGAAGCGCAATGGTGAATGCTCACTTTGAAACCGCCCTGATAAATAGCGAGGGATATTCCGTGCCGGTGCTTATTTCCTGCCGTGTCCTCGATCTCTATGGTGGCCGGCAGATAAGTATGATCGTCACAGATCTCACAGAGCAAAAACGCACCGAAGAGATAGTTGCCTCAGAGAGGCTTAATCGCTCCATTATTGAGCAGGCGGGGGAGGCGATTGTCGTTTGCGACGGAACAGGGGAGATTATTCAGGCCAGCGGGCTCGCCCATCAGCTTTGCGGCAAAAACCCTTTATTGCAGCAGTTCAATGATTTGTTTCAGCTGCGAATAATTGAAACTGGAGACCTGTTTTCGGTTATGGCCCCTCTGGGCGGTAAAAGTTTCGATAGCATCGAGGTAGAATTTAAAAAAAGTGAAGATCAGACATTGTGTTTCCTCCTGAATGCCACATCGCTTACAAACCTTCACAACCATATCATCGGCTGTGTTGTAACCCTGACCGACCTCACCGGTCGCAAGCAGGCCGAGAAGGAGCGGACAGAATATGAACGTCAGCTCTATCAAACCAGAAAAATTGAAAGCCTGAGCCGCATGGCAGGGGCCATCGCCCACCACTTTAATAACCAGCTTGGTGTAGTGATAGGTAACCTGGAGCTTGCGCTGGCAGATCTGCCGCCAGCATCAGCGGTCCTGACGAGTATTGCCAACTCAATGAAGGCAGCTATTCAAGCGGCTGAAATCAGCCGGTTGATGCTTGCCTATCTTGGGCAAACCAAGGTGCAACAAAAACCGTTCGATATTGGAGAAGCCATCAGGGAAACGCTCCCTTTCCTCAGCACCTTTATACAAGGTACGGCGATACATCTGAAAACCGAGCTGCCGGCCCAGGGACCGTTTATCCTGGGAGACACTGTGCATATCAAGCAAATCCTGAATAATCTGGTCAACAATGCCGCAGAGGCGGTCGGTGCAGGGCAAGGAGAAATTGTCTTGGCGCTCCGCACCGTCAGCAAGGCTGAGATCAAAGGCTTGCACTTTTTGCCGGTGGATTGGGAGGCGAAGGCAGATAACTACGTCTGCTTATCGGTAGCCGATACCGGTTGCGGCATGGAGGTGGCAATTCTCGAGGAAGTCTTTGACCCTTTTTTTTCGACCAAATTTACCGGGCGTGGTCTGGGACTGCCCGTAGTTTTAGGATTAGTGCGAGCGCATGACGGAGCAATCACTGTCGAGAGCCAACCTGGTAAAGGCACTACTATCCGGGTTTTCTTTCCTGTGCATACTCCGGCATTGCCATCGGTGGCCCAAGAGAAATCCGCTGTTGGCGCTCTGCAGACAGGAGGATTGGCGCTCGTGGTAGATGATGAGCCAATGGTTCGCGAAATGGCCCAGACCGTGCTTAAACGGATGTTTGGCTATGAGGTGCTGGCAGCCTGTGACGGTTATGAAGCAGTGGAGATCTTCAGGGCTCATAAGGATGAGATCGTCCTCGTGCTGTTGGATCTCAGCATGCCTGGTATAGACGGTTGGGAAACCCTGGCTCGTCTTCGAGCCCTCAGGTCCGATATCCAGGTGATCTTTGCCAGCGGTTATGAGGAAGCACAGGTGATGCAAGGCGATCATCCTGAGCAGCCCCAGGCATTTTTACATAAACCCTATTTGCTGTCTGAACTGAAGGCAGTCATCGAAAAGACGAAAAGAAAGGAGCTTGCTCAACTTCAAAGTTGAGTGCTTGAAGATATACATCTCATGCGCCGCTTAATTTGGGCAGCAAGATAAGTAATCCCTGCAGGAACAAGCAGGCTTCCAAGATGGCAAGTCGCAAACAGGTTGGGTTTTGTCGTCGTGTGCCGGGTTACGGCGAAATCACAGTGATTCCCATGGCCTTTGCTGCTTCCCGTTGTCGAATGTCGGCAGTGATAAAGACTTCAGCGCCACCAACGATGGCCGCTCCAATATGAATGGCATCCATGCCAGTGAATTCAATATCTAAGTGCACCATCTGAAGACCGGGTAGGACATCGCTGGCGATTCTGGTATTTTGAGGTTTAACACAAACTTCAAAATACAGGAGCCAACGATGTCCTACAATCATCTTAACCACCACGTGAGGGACCTTTCCGACAAGCTCACGGAGCAGCAGCACCCCCATCACCACCACGTCATCTCCTCCCTCCACGTTCACCTTGACGCCCATAACTGCTTGGAGGTCCTGGTTGAGCAGGGAACAGCTCAGGAAGTCAGACAGATAGCTGATGAGCTGATCGGGATCAAAGGGGTCAAACACGGCAAGCTGGTCATGACCACCACCGGGCAGGACCTGGCTTGAGCAACCTGGTGAACAGGCGGCGGATGATACACGAACCAGCAGGACTTATAGTTATCAAAAAATAATGGCGAATGAATCTTATTGCCCAGATACGACAGTCCCGTATCTTCAGCAGGGGTGGCGCGGGGACTACTTCTCTTCCTGCGGATGGATAAGCGCCGCAATCTGCTGCAGGCCCTTGACAAAGGTCATGGGCGAGGGGCTGCAGATGAGATCCGGGTCCACGACAAAGACCTGCCTGTTGCGCACCGCCGAGATGGGCGCAAAACGCAGCCACTCCTCCCTTTCCCTGGCGCCTGTCCCCCCTTCGCTGCCCATGATGGCAATGATAATCACATCCGGGTTCTGGGCCGTCACCTTTTCATAGTTATAGCGGCCATCCCGCTGACCGGCAGCGATATTGATCCCGCCGGCCAGCACGATAAAATCGTTGGTAAAGGAATCTTCCACCGAGGCAAACAGAGGATGGGCGCCGACCTGCATAAACACCTTCTTTTCAGGAAGATCCTTGACCAGCTGCTGGATGACCAGGACTTCCTTCTGCGCTTCAGCAATGATAGTGCGGGCTCTGACCTCAAGGCCCAGGAGTCTGCCCAGCTCCAGAAACTGGTCACAGATCATAACAAAGTTGGACGGCTGCCGGAAGTGCACCACCCGCACCCCCGACGCCGCCAGTTGCGCCACCTGCTGCGGACTGGTCAGCCCTGTGGCCAGGATCAGATCCGGCTGCAGACTCAGGATCTGTTCGATATTGAACTGCATCACCGAGCCGATCTTTACCTTATCACGGGCCGCAGCCGGATGGACGCAATAGCTGGTATTGGCCACCAGACGATCCCCCGCTCCCAGCAGAAAGACATTTTCGGTGTTGATCGGACCGAGTGAGACAATCCGCTGGGGAAACTGCTCATCTTGACTCCATCCAGATGCTGGAGATAAACCAAGCACCGATATCAACAATAATCCTAGTATCAAAAAGGAACATCTCGTCATTGGTTAACCTATTACCTTAAGGGAATATTGTGGTTTTAGGAGCCGTAGACAGAAAGAGCAAAAGAAGACTTGCTCTTTCTGTCTACGGCTCCTAATATTCCCACTTCAAACTGACAAAGACCGAACGCCCCGGCATGGGGTAGCCCTTGACATAGGCGTAGTCCTCGTCAAAAAGGTTGCGCAGCTCGCCGCGGACGGTGAAATCACCCAGGGCCGCGCTCTGCAGAAACCGATAGCTGAGCATCAGGTCGGTGACCACAAAACTGCCCAATTCCACCACCTCATAGGTCTTTTCCCAGTCATCCACCTGCTGCGAACCGGTATAGGACACATTGATCCGGCCGGAAAAGGCACCCCTATCGGAGAAAGTGAGCCCGGTGGCCTGGGTCAGATCACTCGTATAGGTCAGATTGAGGCCGATGGCGTCATCCTTGTACCGGTTGAGCCAGGTCATGTCGACAAAGGGCCGGACCTCCCAGGCCCAGCGCAGGGGAGTGCCGATATCACAGGAGAGCGCGGCCTCCAGACCATTAATGGTGGCACTGCCCAGATTAGTATAGGAACTGGCCCCATCAGCCAGACTGCTGCGCACAATTTTATCATCAAAATCAGTGGCAAACCAGGTCAGCGATCCGGAGAACCATGCCCTGGTATATTCGGCACCGCCCTCCCAGGTCAGACTTGTTTCCGGGTCAAGCTCGGGATTGCCCACGGTGCGGCGGCCAAAAGCCTCGATATCAATGGCCAGCTGATCCGCCGAGGGCATGACAAAGCCCTGGGCCACCTGACCCCGCAACTTAAGGGCATCGGTCACCATCCAGGCCAGACCAAGCTGCGGCGTGGCATGGGAGGTGTCCTCGTTGCGGCCGGCAGGCTGCGCCACCTTCACCGTGTACCAGTCCTGACGGACACCACCGGAGACAAAAACCCGCTCATCAAATAGGCCGATCTTGGCCAGTAAAAACATGGCTGGATTGTCATAGCTGCTTCGTTGCGGGCTCCAGCTATTTTCCACCTCATAGCGCAGCCAGTCAAGACCGGTGGTCAGGGCCAGCAGGCCAAACGCCCCGCTGATCTGGGCCTGGGCTCCCTGCTGATCAGTGCTGTTGCGGGAGGGGATGCCGTTATCCCAACCGGAGGCATTGGAGGCCACCGGATCAACCCAGACGCTGGTATCCCTGCCGAAGAAATGGCGCCCCATCCACTGATAGCGACCGGAACTATTCCGACCATTGTAGCGACTGTCGACGGAATAACTGCTTTTATCGTTATAGTTATCGGTATCATTGGCGCTCAGATAGCCCGGATTCCCGACGTGACCGGCGTCAAAGTCGGTCACAATCACCCCGAAGCGATTATTGGGCGAAAAGGCGTAGCCCAGGTTGGCGCTGGCTCCAACCTGAGAGTCGATTCCGGTATTGGCAAATCGAGCACCGCTGCCCGTTGTATAATCATCCTGCCTTCCATATGAAAAGGCGCCGGAAAAATCAACCCCCTGACTTGTCGCCGTAGCGCCGACTGCTCCTTCTGCCGCTCCGAAGCTGCCGCCACCGACCTCGACAAAGGCTGAGTTTTTCGTTCCCTGACGGGTGATGACATTGACCACCCCGCCCATGCCGCCGGAACCATACTGGACAGCACCCGGCCCACGGATGATCTCGATCCGTTCCACATTTCGGGTCATGATCCTGGCCAGGTTACCGGTTCCGGCCCGACGGCCGTCAATCAGAACCAGGACATGGCCCTGAAGATCATTGCCGTGGCTCTCCGTGCGGAAACCGCGGATGCCTACAGTAGTCAGCACTCCGGGATATTTATGGATATGGCCGATACCCTTTGCCGCCATCAGATCACCGACATTATCAGCTCCTGAGCGCTCGATTTCCTCCCGACCAATCACCATGAGACTGGCGCTGACCTCACTCCTCTTTTCCGGAATACGGCTGGCGGTGATGGTCAGATAGGTCTTGCCGTTGATGATCTCGAACTCTGGAACGCTACCAGCTGCCACCCCGCTTTCAGCAGCCATACCATTGCCGCCCATAAGACAGAACAGGGCGCGCAGCGCTCCACCTGAAACCCGTTGCGAATACCGCTTCTTCATTGTGTTCTCCTTGAGAAAAGCAGTCCGGGAGGCGCCGGAAAAAAGGCAAAAAAATCCCCGGACCAATATAATATTGATCCGGGGATTGCCTTTTTCTATCCACAGATAACTCAGACCTGTCCCTTGTCCACGGGAACAGCCGTTCTTCATTCAGACAGGTCTTCTGACTTCCAGATCGTCCTCCCTGTTGCGCCTTCCCAACCTGAAAACATGGTCAGTGGCTTGAATGCAACGGTCGTCCCCGGTCACAGCGGCGGGCCCGTCCCGGATTGTCACCGGGTTCCCTTTTAAGCTCTGTTACGAGCATCTGAAATAATTCATTCATTCATTAATGAATAAACAGGATCACGTCAATATTTTTTTTATTTCCCATTTCCCTTTACCGTACTTACCGCATTTACCGCAGTCCGGGGATGCCAAGCGCCTGGATACGCAGGGCGTTTTTGCTGGTCTGCCGTCAAATTCTGGCAGCTGCGGGCAGGGAAAGGGAGTGGGCGGAAAGAGGGATTTGATGTGGCAGACGGAGAGGAGCCGGATGACACTGTTCCCGGCTGATATGTGCCGGAAACAGTGTCTTAGTGCGTAAAAGCAGAATTCCGGTCGACTTGCTCCGGAATGTAGACGCCCCATGTTTATTTCTTGGCCATGGGTGGAGTGGGAACATCATTGCCGTGGCATTCCATGCAGTTCATCTGGGCGGTGATGCCGTACTCCTTGACCGGCTTATGCGTGGCTGCATGTTTGTACTTGCCGTCTTTCCAGTCGTTGAGCAGTTCAACAAGATGGAAGGCCACACTGGCGGCCACCCGTGCACACCTGTCTTTCCGCTCTGCGCTGCCGATGGGATACCCCGACGCCTTCATCCATTTGCCGACAGAAACATGACACAGTGGGGATTCGGCAGTGGTCCTGACAAGTTTGGTGGTGACCTTGGGGGTTTTCGGGACAAAAATCGGCATAGAGGCCTCGGAATACCACTGGAAGATATCCTCGCTGATTTGATGCCCCTCTGTGCCTCCGGCGATTCTCGGTCCGATGATGAGATTGGCCACGATGGCCGCACCGGCATTAGAGCCGCAGGTCATGCCCCAGCCCACCATGCCACCTTCGAGAAAGACAAAGGAATCCACAGGGAAAGAGGTATAAGGCTCACCGACTTTTGCTCTTAATTGGCTGAAAACACTGTTGATTACTGCCGCACCGCAAAAAACCCGATACCATTCTTCATACGCAATCTCTGCGGTCTTGGCAGGATCGAGTTTTTCATAGCTCCATGGCCATTTTTCTGTCGGTCCGCCTACGGCATGGGCTGATTTCAGCAAGCCCCCGAACTGAGTAAGAGCCGTTCCGGCAGCAAGTACGCCTGTAGCGCCGATCATCATCTGACGGCGGGTTAGGTTATGACAGGTTTTGTCCTGATTTTCCATAACGTCTGTTCTCCATATCCAGCTTGTACGGTTATTGACCGATACCAACAAATCATGTTCGGTCACCTCTAATCCAACCACATTGACAATAATATAAATAACCCAAAGAGAAACGTACCACAACGTGGCATATTGTCGCACCCATCAAAAAAGGCTTTCATATTTTGACAACTCATCAAACGACGATAATAACAGATCTTACTTCGCTCCTAAATCCTGCCCCGGCGCTGGCCAGGGTGGAGTGGGGACACATCCGAGTGATCCTCCAGGCGGAGCGACTGAAGCAGGAGCTGAGCGCCCGGATGAAGGAAGTTGGGTTGGAGCTTCATCCAGAGAAGACAAAGATCGTCTACTGTAAGGATGATGAGCGACAAGGTGAGTATTCCCAGACCAAGTTTGATTTTCTGGGATACACCTTTCGGCCCCGCCGATCAAAGGATCGCTGGGGAAGATACTTCATTAACTTCACGCCGGCGATCAGCAACAAGACTACCAAGGTCATCCGGAAAACCTCGAGAGGCTGGAACTGGCCTTTGCGGAGCGACAAGCAGCTGGAGGATCTGGCTCGGATGTTCAATCCGATCATCCAGGGTTGGATCAACTACTATGGTTGCTATTACAAGTCCGCCCTGTACCCGACCCTGAAATGTCTGGATCGCCGCCTTGTCATGTGGGCGACGCGGAAATACAAACGCTTACGGAATCACCAGAGACGAGGAGCACAGTGGTTGAATTGTATTGCACGAAAACAGCCAACTTTGTTTGCTCACTGGAGATTGCTGTATGCATTGGCTGGACAATAGGAGCCGGATGAGCGGAGATGTTCACGTCCGGTTCTGTGAGAGCCCGAGGGGGAAGCTCCCTCGGGCTACTCGACTTGTCGTCTGTTTCCAGTATGAACAGGACGCGCTGAGTTTTTATCGCGAACTGGTCAATCGGTTGGACAAATTTGGACTTGAAGTGGAACCAACGAAGATCCGAATGGTGAAGTTCGGGAGATTTGCTGTCCAAAACGCTAAGGCAAGAGGAACAAGACCGGAAACATTCGATTTTCTGGGATTAACCCACTACTGCGGCACACGAAGAGACGGCAAAGGATTTCGGATGAAACGGAAGACAGTGCGGAAGAAATTTACCGCCAAGGTAAAAGCCTTCAAGGAATGGCTGAAGAGTGCCAGAACGATGAAGACGGCAGATCTCTGGGAAACTGTTAAAGCCAAGCTGAGAGGCCACTACGCCTACTATGGTGTAACTGACAACCTGCCCGGCATCAAGAGATTCGGATTTGAAGTCGAAAATATCTTGATGAAATGGCTGAACAGGCGAGGCAAAAGGGATTCTCTCAAATGGGAGGAGCTCAAGAGGATGCTGAAGCGTTTTCCGTTACCGGAACCACGGATCAAGGTCAAGATGTTCCCGATTACCGTGAAGTGATCATGTGAGGAGCCGTGTGCGTAAATAGCGCAAGCACGGTTCTGAGAGGGGCCGGGAGCCAACCGGTGTATGGTTGAGATGATGTGGCACCGCCGGGAAACCAGGCGGAAACAGAGAAAACAAACATCAACCTATAGCATCGGAAGAAACCGGTCTACTCGACACCAGGGAAGAGCTCCAACAAAAACTCGATGCCTTCCGGAAAATGCCCTCCGAGATCGAATGGCTGGAGTTCAAGGAGGCCAAAAGCACCTTCAACTCCAACGACCTGGGTGAGTATTTTTCCGCTTTGAGCAATGAGGCCAACCTCAAAGGTCAGCACAGCGGTTGGCTGATATTCGGTGTCAGAGACAAACTCCCGAGGGAAATTGTCGGGTCGCAGTACAGGCCCGAAAGGGTAAGTCTGGAGAAACTTAAACACGAGGTCGCTCAGCAGACCAACGGTATCACCTTTCAAGAGATCTACGAACTGGAGACCGCTGAAGGCCGGGTTGTGATGTTTCAGATACCAGCCGCACCTGCTGGGATTCCAACAAGCTGGAAGCGTCATTATTTTGGACGGGATGGCGAGTCGCTGGCCCCTCTTTCCATTCAGGAAATTGAAACTATCCGCTCTCAGGTGAGTCACCTCGACTGGAGCGCGGAAATCTGTCACCAGGCCACAATCAATGACCTGGATAGTGACGCACTTCAGATCGCGCGCGAGAAATTCCTGGCCAAGAACCGGCAGACCCGCTTCGGTGAAGAGATCGAAAGCTGGGACGTTCCAACCTTTCTCGAGAAGGCCAAACTGACCCGTAACGGGCAGCTGACCCGCGCCGCTGTTCTGCTGCTGGGCAAACCGGAAGCAGTCCACCATCTGAACCCGCACCCCGCTCAAATCACCTGGAAACTCGATGCCGAAGAAGAGGCCTATGAACACTTCGGCCCTCCGTTTCTGCTCAGCGTGGAAGAAGTCTTCAAGCGCATCCGCAACATCAAATTCCGGATTCAGCCGTTCAACCAGCTTATACCCGTCGAGCTGACCAAGTATGACCCCTCGATTGTCTTGGAGGCACTGAATAACTGCATCGCCCACCAGGACTATACCCGCAATGCGCGGATCATTGTCGCCGAGAAAGCTGATCGGCTTATTTTGAGCAACATCGGCAGTTTTTATGACGGGACGGTGGAGGATTATGTCCTGCATGAAAGGACCCCCGAGCGTTACCGCAACCCCTTTCTAACCCAAGCGATGGTCAGTTTGGACATGATCGACACCATGGGGTTCGGCATCCGTCGCATGTTCCTTACCCAGCGCAGACGCTTTTTCCCCCTGCCGGAATATGACCTGAGTGGGCAGGACCGTGTGCAGATGACCATTTACGGAAAGCTGATCGATGAGAACTACAGCCGTATTCTGATGGAGGAGCAGGACCTGAGCCTGATCGACGTCATGCTTCTTGATCAAATCCAGAAGAAGCGTCATGTTGACAAGGCAATGGTTCAGGCGCTGCGCCGGCGAAACCTCATCGAGGGACGCTATCCGAACGTCTACATTTCAGCCACCGTAGCGAAAACGACGGGACAGCAGGCTGAATACACCAAGCACCGGGCTTTCGATAACCAGTATTACAAAGACCTGATTATCCGGTTTCTTGAGCAGCACAGACAGGGTAGCTCGAATGATTTTCGATCACTGCTGATCGATAAGTTGTCGGATACCTTAAATGACAGGCAGAAGAAGGACAAAGTCCGAAACCTTCTTCAGGAGCTTGTCCGTGAGGGCAAGATCGAGAACATCGGGGGGCGGGGTCGGGGTGCCTGCTGGACGCCAAAAAGTCGGGGCTGACAGTTTGGTGTTTTTAGCTTATTTCTCGGGTTTTAGCTTATTTCGCTAGCTTATTCTTTTTGCAAGAAGCTGAATTTGCTGTAGTTTGTCTGGGACGATTCGGTTGTTATTAGCTTAATGGTGATTTGCCTACTCTATTTTTGTGTGTAAGAAAAACAGCGAAAATTTACACATGGCTTTTCACATGTAAATTCCGCCATGGCATTTTTACAGACAAAAGGAACGGGAGCGGCACATGGGATTCGGGCCGGAATTCAGACTCGCGGAAAAACCGTGCATCGATGGGTTGATCGCCCTTGGCTACGGCTACCTGCCGCCGGCCGACAGTAAAGAGGCCGTCAGGGGCGTTCCCGCCGAATATCGGCGTCCGGGGGACAATACCACCGGGCGCGACGGCCTCAACCAGGTGCTGATGCGCGAGGAGTTCATCGCGGCGGTCAGGCGGCTCAACGACGTCTCCGAGGAGGTGGCCCGCGCCGTCTACCTGGAACTGCTCGGTCTGCACGACAACGAGAAGTGGACGCAGATCCTGCGCGGCCACTACAGCCGCACCGTCCCCGGCAAGGCGACCAAGCAGACCATCCGCGTCATCGACTTTCTCAATCCCGTCCGCAACACCTTCACCGTCACCAATCAGCTCAGGGTCAAGGCCGAGAAGACCCGCATCGCCGATGTCGTCGTCTATGTCAACGGCATCCCCCTGGTGGTGATCGAGGCTAAAAGCCCCCTGGCCGCCAGGGACAAGACCGGCGAAGCCTTCGACCAGATCAGCAGTACGAGCGGGACATCCCGCGCCTCTTCTACTCGAACCTCTTCAACCTGGTCACCGACGGCGTGCACGTTCTCTACGGAACGACCGGGGCCGGGTCGAGCTACTGGAGCAGCTGGAAAGACCCCTGGCCGAAGAGCAGGGAGGACTTCGGCAACGCCCTCGACCAGGGGCTCTACAGCCTGCTCGAACCGCGGCGGCTGCTCGACCTGCTGGCCCACTTCGTGGTCTTCGAGCGGGAAGAGAGCAAGGTCATCAAAAAGATCTGCCGCTACCAGCAGTACCGGGCGGTGAACAAAATCGTCGAGCGGACCATCGAGGGGAAGCACGCCCGCGGCCTGATCTGGCACACCCAGGGGAGCGGCAAGTCGCTGACCATGGTTTTTGCCACCCTCAAGCTCAAGACCCACCTGACCCTCCAGCATCCCGCCCTGACCAGCCCCAACATCCTGGTGCTCACCGACCGCAAGGACCTCGACAGCCAGATCTCCTCTACCTTCAAGGCCTGCGGCCTGCCCAACCCGAAGCAGATCGGCAGCATCAGGAAGCTGCACGAGCAGGTGCACAGCGGCGCCAGCGGCCTGGTGCTGCTCTCGACCATCTTCAAGTTCGAGGGGTCGAAGCAGCCGGTGGCGGACAGCGGCAACTGGATCCTGCTGGTGGACGAGTGCCACCGCACCCAGGAGAAGGATCTGGGCGCCTACCTGCGGGCGACCTTCCCCGCGGCGCGCTTCTTCGGCTTTACCGGCACGCCGATC
>DIKT01000026.1:126302-126749 GCA_002424635.1 Desulfobulbaceae bacterium UBA5611 | reverse complement strand
GCACCAGTATCATTGCCAGCCCTCCCGAACATCGCCCTCTGCATACCATTTTTCAGAATTACGCCCTGTTTCCCCATATGACCGTGGCCGACAATATTGCTTTTCCGCTGCGGATGGCCGGTTGCAGCAAAAGAGATATTCAGAGGCGGGTCGGAGAAGCCCTGGACAATGTCCGGCTGCCGGATAAGGCCGGCAAATACCCCGCATCCTTGTCAGGTGGCCAGATGCAGCGGATTGCCATTGCCCGGGCTCTGGTCAATCGGCCCCGGCTGCTGCTGCTGGATGAACCCCTGTCAGCCCTGGATGCCAAATTGCGGGAACAGATGCAGATTGAGCTTATTAATCTGCAGAAGGAAATCGGTATTACGTTTATCTATGTGACCCATGATCAGGGTGAGGCCCTCGCTCTGTCGCACCGGATTGCGGTAATGGACCATGGTAACATTG
>DIKT01000026.1:121051-126264 GCA_002424635.1 Desulfobulbaceae bacterium UBA5611 | reverse complement strand
AAATGTAATCTGCTGGAAGGACGGGTCAGAGACCAGCAGGGGGATTGTGTCACCGTGGAGCTCGATGGCCTGGGGCCAGTGCAGGTGTGCAAGGCAGAGGGCGGATTTGTTGTCGGCAGCCCTTGCGCTTTGACCTTGCGCCCCGAAAAGATTCGGGTCGCCGCCACCGTCAGTCCTGGAGATGATGAATCTCATTTTAGCGGGCATGTGCATGATATGCTTTATCTGGGTGATGTGACCGTTTATATTATCACCCTGGCTAACGGCATCCAGCTGGAGACCCTGCTGGCCAATTCGGCCTCCGGGCGAACCGGCTTCTTTGAGGTCGGTGATCAGGTCGAGGTCGCCTGGTCATGCGATGCCGGTCATCTGGTACAGGATTGAAGTCATGCAGGGCAAGGCCTGGTCTAAATATCTGCTCTCTCTGCCGCCGCTGACCTATCTGCTGGTCTTCTTTGCGGTGCCCACCTTTATCATGCTCTTTGCCTCATTTCGCTATGCCGGTGAGTATGGCGGACTGGCGCCCTGGTATCTGCACGAGCACGGCCGCCTGAGCCTGGAGCTGACCTTGGAAAACTGGCAGCGTCTGGTCGGGACGGATATCTATCTGCGTCTGTTCGCCAAATCAATAAGTTATGCCGTGATCACGACGGTGCTCTGCCTGGTCATGGCCTTTCCGCTGGCCCTGGTGATTGCCCGCAGCGGTCACCGGTATCGAGATCTGCTGCTGCTGCTGGTGATCCTGCCGTTCTGGAGTAATTTTCTGGTCCGCATCTATGCCTGGATGATCATCTTCAGTCCGGTCGGAGCCCTGACCAGGATGATCAACGCCCTCCTGGATCTGGTCGGGGCGGGGCCAATTACCCTGATGTACAGTCCGACAGCGGTGATTGTCTGTCTGGTCTATGTTCATCTGCCCTTTATGGTGCTGCCCCTGTATGCCAATCTGGAAAAGCATGACCCGGCCCTGCTCGATGCCGCCCAGGATCTGGGGGCCGGCCAATGGCGGCGCTTCTGGCTGATCACCTGGCCGCTGGCCCTGCCGGGGATCACCGCCGGGTCGATTCTGGTCTTTATACCGGTGCTGGGCATGTTTGCGGTCCCTGATCTTCTTGGCGGCACCACCGGCATCATGATAGGCAATGTCATCAAGCAGCAATTCATGGAGTCCCGGGACTGGCCTTTCGGCAGTGTCCTCTCCATGGTGCTGACCGCGACTGCCGTGGCCGTCGTCCTGCTTGGTGTCCGCCTTGGTCAAGGCCGTAAGGGCAGAGGCTGATGATGGCCAGAAAAAGTCTGTTATTGCGGCTCAGCGCCGCTTTGGTCTATCTTTTTCTCTATCTGCCGCTGCTGATTGTGGTGCTCTTTTCTTTCAATGATTCGAGATTAAATGCCGAATGGGTCGGCTTTACCTGGAAGTGGTACGGTAAGCTTTTTCACAATAAGCAGATGCTGACTGCGGCCATGAACTCGCTGATAATTGCGACGGTCAGCGCCATTGTTGCTACTTTGCTGGGCACGCTGGCCGGTATCGCCATGCATCAATATCGCTTGCGCCTCCTGCCTTTGCTGGTCCTGGCTCCTATTGCCATGCCGGAGATCCTGATGGGGGTCAGTCTGCTGGTGCTGTTTATTATGATGAATATGACCCTTGGTCTGGTCTCCGTCATGCTGGCCCATATTACCTTTTCCATCGGCTTCGTGGCCCTGGCGGTGCAGGCCCGGATGTCACATATGGATCCGGCCCTGATTGAGGCTGCTCGTGATCTCGGGGCCACGCCCTGGCGTTCTTTCCGCGAGATTACCTTGCCGCTGCTGCTGCCCGGCATCCTGGCCGGCGGCCTGATGGCCTTTACCCTGTCAATTGATGATTTTGTCATCACCTTTTTTACGGCCGGCGTCGGCAGCTCGACCCTGCCGCTGCAGATCTATTCCATGGTCAAGATTGCCGTGACTCCTGAGGTCAACGCCGTCTCGACTTTGTTGATGCTGTTGACCCTGGTCGTGATTATTTTAACTTCCAGGTTATCCCCCACTTTTTTTGGTGGCAAATAAATCAAATAAATAAAGAGGAAGCTGACATGAAAAAGATACTGTTTTTACTGCTGCTGTTGCTGGCGTCTCCGGTCTGGGCTGTCGAAGAGCTGCATATGTTCAACTGGAATGACTATATCTCAACAGATGTGGTTGCCGATTTTGAACAGACTTATAACTGCAAAGTGGTCCAGGATTATTATTCCGGCACCGAAGAGATGATGGCCAAACTCCTGGCCGGGGCCAGTGGCTATGATCTGGTCATCCCCACCCAGAACGCCGTTCAGGCCCTGATTCAACAGGGCTTTCTGGAAAAACTCGACAAAGGAGCGCTGGCTAATCTCAAAAATCTCGATCCTGCTTTTCTCAATCGCAGCTATGATCCCGGTAATATCTATTCTCTGCCCTATGCCTATACCACCACCCTGATCGGATTTAATGAACAGCGCTTAAAAGAACAGGGCATTGAGCCCACCAGCTGGGCCGTGATCTTTGATCCTGCGGTGCTGGCCAAAATCAAGGGTAAGGTGACGGTCATGGATGATGCCGATGAGTTGTTCGGCGCCGCCCTCAAATACCTGGGCTATTCGGTTAATGATGTGGATGAGAAACATCTGCGTGAGGCCCAGGCCGTGATCATCAAGGCCAAACCGTATTGGGCCGCTTTTAATTCTTCAAGCTATATCAAGGAGTTAACGGTCGGCAATATCTGGGTGGCCCATGGTTACTCCAGTGATATGGTCCAGGCCCGCAATGACGCCCTGGCCGCTAAACGGAATTTTATGGTTAATTTTATTCTGCCAAAGGAAGGGGCCATACTGGCCTTGGACAATATGGTCATCCCCCAGGCGGCCAGGAATAAAAAACTGGCCCATCTGTTTATTGATTTTCTGCTGGACGGCAAGAATGCCGCCGGACTCAGCAATGATGTGGGGGCCGGCAATCCTAATAAGGCGGCTTTACCCTTTATCAATGCTGATCTTAAAGAGTTGACCGCCATTTTCCCTGATCAGCAGACTCTGGCGACCCTGGAGACCCTGGAGGCCACCAATGCCAAGGTGCGGCGACTGAAAAATACCCTGTGGACCGAGATTAAGTTGCAATAGCGGCCGGCGTTGAGGGTGGCCGGGTAGAGATGGTTAAATTGCCAAGGGCGGCCACCATATATTGTAACAAACGATCTTTATTGGTTTTATTTGGGTCGGCATAATATGCTTTCTTGCGATAGCTATCATTTAAAGTGTATTATAGAATGAAAATTATAGGAAACGGTTCTGTTCGATTGATAACTCCGGTTCCTGGTTTTTTTTGAGGGCAAGGTGTGAGAGATAACAAACCTGCGGCAGGGTAAGCTGTCGTTTTCATGGCACTGTTGGTGACTCCAATGAATTTTGCTGCTCTTCCTAAACAATATAGCGACTACAAAGCTTCTAAAATTGCCGTCCTGCCCATCCCCTATGATGGGACCGCAACCGTGCTCAAGGGCTCAGATCTGGGGCCGCAGGCCATCTTGACCGCTTCCACCCGGCTGACCTTGTTTGATCTTGAAACCAATCTTGAGGTTTATCGCCAGGGCATATATACCGCCCCATCGCTGCCATCCCGCAATAATCCGATTGATATGATTGACGAAGTGCGGCAGCAGGCGGTCCCCCTTTTTCGCGACGGCAAGCTGGTGGTGGGACTGGGCGGCAAACATCTGGTCAGTATCGGCCTGATCCAGGCGGCGATGGAACGGCACGGCGACCTCAGTGTCATCCACTTCGATGCCCATGCCGATCTGCGCCCCATTGATGATGAGGCCGGTTATGGCAACTCGTCAGTCATGTCGCGGGTGCATGAGATCTGTGATGCCGTGCAAATTGGTATCCGCAGTATGGATAAAGAAGAGCGGCGTAAGGTGGATCTCGATCGGATGGTCTTTGCCCGTGATCTGCAGCAGCACGGAGTCAATGCCGCAGGTGATGCCCTCGATATGCTAACCGATACCGTCTATATCACCATTGATCTTGATGTGCTTGATCCCTCTTATATGCCCTCGGTGGAAAGACCGGAACCGGGCGGTATCGACTGGTATATGCTCACCAGACTTATTCGCCAGGTGGCTAGTGAAAAAAGGATTGTCGGCCTCGATGTAATCGGTCTGGTGCCGCAGCCACACTATCCGGCCGCTGATTTTCTGGCGGCGAAACTCATTTACCGGGTATTGAGTATGATATTTTCTCGCTAACCAATAGGCCGGCAATAATTTTTTAAAAAAATACTTACATAAGAGAATTTAAAATGAGAATGGCATTTTGTATTATCACGGCCCTGTTCCTGCTGGGCGGTTGTACCCAGGAGACGCAGAATAAATTCGGGCGGGCCGTCCAGAATTGGACAGGCACCAATGGTGTGCTTGAGGTCTATGCCGGCGAAAAACTGGTCCGCCGGTTTATCAAGATTGATAAACTCTCTACGGCCTCATCCACCGATGGCAAGCAGGATCGTCCTTATCGTTTTGGTTACGGTGTCCTTGATGAGAATATGAACGGTATCGTCGATCCGGCTGAAAAAAAGGTATATTTTGAATTCAGTGATTATTCAACTTCTTATGTTTTCTATGAAAATCCCCGTTAAGAAGAGCGCCTGATCTTAATTTCTGATCATGCCGGCTGAGATCAGAAAATCCCGGATTGCAGGCTCTCTTCCTGCCGCTGTTTTAGCTGCCCCATCCCGCCCAGGTTGTCGGCTCAGTGCCGGGAGCCTGCTAATTGTCCGGCCAATCTGCGCACTTCCCGCATCGTATCCTCCAGATCGAAGCTCAATATCTTTCTCTCGTGCATGATCAGACGGCCATCAATAATGACGCTATGGACAGCGGCGCCTGTGGCGGCCGCCACAAGAAGCTGCTCGCCAGGGCTCAGGTGCGGCTGCACAGCAAGCAGGATGAGATCGGCTTTATAGCCTATGGCCAGCTGCCCGGTTTTGCCCAGTCCCAGTAGTGCCGCGTTATTAATGGTGGCACATCGTAAGGCCTGTCCGGCCGGCAGGGAAGTGGTCTGGTGGTTGAGCTGCAGGATGTTACTGAGCAGATTCATCTCCCGGAACATATCAATACTATTGTTGCTGGCGCAGCCGTCAGTCCCCAGACCCACCTTAATTCCAAGCTCGAGCATGGCCGCTACCGGCGCGATGCC
>DIKT01000026.1:89913-121000 GCA_002424635.1 Desulfobulbaceae bacterium UBA5611 | reverse complement strand
TCAAGCCAGACGCCATGGATGCAGATCGTGCCCGGTTCAAGCAGGCCGAGGGCGGATAAATGCCTGAGCGGACTTGACCCTTGCGGAGCCCGGATCAGCTCTTGCTCCTGGCAGCTTTCGGCGGCATGAATAAAAAAGGGCACCTGGCGCTCGGTGGCCATTTTTTTTGCCCGTTGCAGGGTCCCAGCCGAGCAGGTATAAGGTGAATGGGCAAAGATGGCCGGACTGATCCGGGAATTTTTACCTTGCCATTGATCGAGAAAGCGGGCGGCGGCCTCAATATTGGTGGTCGGATCCGGGACGCCGGGTGCCGGAAAATCAATGATCCCCTGGGCCGCCACCGCCCGCATCCCCGTATCAGCAAAGGCTTGGGCGGCCTGATCTTCAAAAAAATAGCCGTCGGCCACGGTGGTGGTGCCGGAGAGGATCATCTCGGCTGCAGCCAGTCTGGAACAATGATAGACCATCTCCTCATTGACATAGGTGGCCTCGGCTGGAAAGATATGGTCGGTCAGCCAGGTGGTAAGCTCCAGATCATCAGCCAAGCCGCGAAAAAGAGTCATGGCGCAGTGGTTGTGGCCGTTGATGAGTCCCGGGGCCAGCAGCATGCCGCGGCCGTTGATGATGGTGGTCGTCTGGCTGACCCCGGCCAGGGCTAAGCTGTCGGCTGGGCCGAAGGCGGCGATGGTATCCCCGTTAATCAGCAGCCAGCCATCTGCGATGACAGGGGTGACAGCCAGGCTGCAGTTATGGATGAGAATGGTTTTATTCATATCGCTGGAGGCCTATGGGGAAAAGGCAAGAAGGGTGGCGCTTAAAAAGAGGGGCATTTTCCCTAGTTGCGGGGTATAATATCTTTTTTAATCATGATTGTAACAGATAGTCACTAAATTTAAGATTATGATATATTGTTATTTGTAATAATATATCTTTTTTCAGGAGTATTTCATGGGTTTTCGTTGTGGCATCGTGGGCTTGCCGAATGTTGGTAAGTCCACAATATTTAACGCCTTGACCGCTGCTGGCATTGAGGCGGCCAATTATCCTTTCTGTACTATTGAGCCCAATGTCGGGATCGTCGCCATGCCTGATGCCCGACTGGACATTCTGGCCAAGCTGGCCAAAACGAAAGTCAAGGTCGGCACCCAGATGGAGTTTGTCGATATCGCCGGTCTGGTCAAAGGTGCCAGTCAGGGCGAAGGTCTGGGCAACCAGTTTCTTGGTCATATCAGGCAGGTGGATGCCCTGGTGCATGTGGTCCGCTGTTTTGAGGATGAAAATGTGGTCCATGTCGATGGCTCCATCGATGCCGCACGTGATCGCGAGATTATCAATATGGAGTTGATTCTGGCCGATCTTGATACCGTCGATAAGCGGTTGAAAAAGACGCTCAGTCAGGCCAAATCCGGGGACAAGATCTTTAAGGCCCAGTCCGTTTTTCTTGAAAAATTGCAGGGAGTGCTTGATGCAGGCCAACCGGCCCGGACCCTGGCGGCCGATGGGGATCTGGAGCGGGAGTTACTGCGTGATCTTTGTCTGCTCACTACTAAACCGGTGCTCTATGTCGCTAATGTGGCCGAAGAGGATGCCGTGAGCGGCAACGCCCTGGTCCGCGGCCTGGAAGAGGCCGCCCGACAGGAGGGGGCTTCAGTGGTAGTGATTTCCGGCAATATCGAGCAGGAGCTGAGTCAGTTATCGCCTGAAGAACAGCAGGAATTCCTGGCTGACATGGGGATGAGTGAGCCCGGCTTGAACCGGCTGATCAAGGCGGGCTATGAGCTTCTGGGGTTGATCACCTTTTTTACGGTCGGTGAGAAAGAGACCAGGGCCTGGACCATTACCAAAGGCACCAAGGCGCCGGGAGCGGCCGGCAAGATCCACTCTGATTTTGAGCGTGGTTTTATTCGGGCTGAGACCATTGCCTATGAAGATTATATTGCCTGTGGCAGTGAGGCGGTTGCCAAGGACAAAGGGTTGATGCGCTCTGAAGGGAAAGAATATGTGGTGGCCGATGGCGATTGTCTCCTTTTCCGTTTTAATGTCTAAGCCGGTTTCTGCAAAGCTCTCATGCGTAAGACTCAGTTTATAGAAAATTTGCAAGAAGGCGACCGGCTGGATGATTTTTTTCTGGTCAAGACGGCTCGGATGGCCGAGACCAGGGCCGGTAAACCTTATCTGATCCTGGAGGTCGCCGACCGGAGTGGTGAGATCGGGGGACCGATCTGGGATCAGGCCGAGGAATTTCAGGGTTTATGCCAGGTCGGCTTGTTTGTCCATCTCAGCGGTCAAGTCCAGTCCTATCGCGACAAATTACAGCTTAAGATTGAGACGGTCCGTGGCGTTGATCGCCAGATGGTTGATCATGCTGATTTTGTGCTGATCTGTGAGCAGGACAGGGCGGCCTTGGCCAAAGATCTGCAGGCCCTGGTCACCTCCATAAAAAATCCCTATCTTAAAAAACTCTTACGGGTTTTTGTCAAGAATGAACCCATGTGGCAGCGTTTTCAGGAGGCGCCGGCGGCCAAAGGGATCCATCATGCCTATATGGGCGGCCTGCTGGAGCATTCGCTGTCGGTGGCCCGGATAGCCGATAAGCTGGCCGCGCACTATGCCGGTATTGATCGGTCACTGCTCATAGCCGGGGCTCTGCTCCATGATGTCGGCAAGGTGGAAGAGCTGGCGATGGATCTGGCCCTTATTGATTACACGGCCCAAGGCCGGTTGAAAGGCCATCTGGTCATGGGCAGCGAGATGGTGGCCATGGCGGCCAGGTCGATCAAGGATTTTCCGCTCGAGCTCCTCACCCAGCTGCAGCATCTGATCCTCAGTCATCATGGCCGCCAGGAGTTTGGTTCGCCTACGGTCCCCATGACTGTGGAGGCCTTCCTACTCAGTTTTGTCGATGATCTCGATGCCAAGATGAATCTGATGGAGCAGCTGCGCAAGAAGATGAAGGAACCGGGCTTGCAGTGGACCGAATATCAGCGTTCCCTGGAGCGTTATCTGTATCTCGATCCTGTTGAGGCCCAGGTGGCAGAAGAGGCTGAGTGTGCCGATACAGCCTTGCCGCCTTTGCGTCAGCCCACGCTTTTTTAGATACCAGGCGGCAGCAGCTAGGGACCAGACCACGAATGGGAATTCAGCTTAGACAATTAACTCCTTCCGGTCCTCCCCTTATCGGGCAGGACAAGGCCAAGAAGCTGCTGGGACGGGCTCTGGTCTCCGGCAATCTGGCCCATGCTTATTTATTCCGCGGGCCGGACGGAGTGGGCAAACAGCTGTTGGCCAGAAATCTGGCCGCCGCCGTGAACTGCCGGCAACGACAATCTTTCGATGTCAGCGGCGGCGGGAGCACAGCCGCCCTTCCTGCTCTCCTTGGCACGCCTTCTCTTGGGGCCGGTGAGCCATGGGCCTCCCTGCCCTGTGGTCAGTGCCCATCCTGCCGGAAATTCAGTTCGGGCAACCACCCTGATTTTCTGGTCATCAGTCCGGAAAAAGGAACGATCAAGATCGACCGCATCCGGGAGCTGATCCAGACCCTGTCCTATCCGCCGTATGAATCGGCATTGCGGGTAGTGCTGCTGGAGGATATTCATTGTATGCGCGCGGAGGCGGCCAACAGTCTGCTCAAGACCCTGGAGGAACCGCCGCCGAATAATCTGCTGATCCTGACGGCAGCTGCCTCGCGGGAGATCTTGACTACCATCAGCTCCAGGTGTCAGGTGGTGCCTTTTTTCAGTCTGGCCCAGGAAGAAACCATTCAGGTGTTGCTGGCTGTCAAGCCTGAGCTCGATGTCGAGACGGCCGGACTCCTGGCCCGGCTCTCTGAGGGTTGTCCCGGTCAAGCCTTGCTCTTGTATAGAAGTGAGATGATCGCCTTGTGGCGGGAAATGGTGGCCCTGGTCTCTGATCCGGCAAAAGATGGCAGCAGGGATGTCGGCTTGCTGTTGCAGGCGGCCGAAAAAATGGCAGCCCTGAAAGAGGATTTGCTTCCGCTGTTGGGTCTGTTGCGTATCTGGTTGCGAGATAGGCTAGTGGCCGATTTGGTGAGGCAGGGAGACCAGGAGCAGGCGGCAAGGAGTGTGGACCCGCAGTGGTATAAGCAGAAGCACTGGAATTTTCATCAGCTTTTTGCTAAGCTCCAAGCCATCGATAAGGCTGACAAAGAACTTGCGCGCAATTGTAATCGGACCTTGGTATGTGAGGTCCTGCTTTTTCAATTACAGCAATAAACAGTTAAAATTTTAACCACCCTATTTATAATCTATGTCGCCAAAGCAGGACGAGAAATCACAGGAAGAGACGCAGGCCGAGGCCGGAGGGATATTCTTCTACCGCATCTGTTTTCGGGAAAAAGGGCAGGAGTTCACCGCCTCCGCCGAGCTGTCCGATCTGCAGGCCAAAGAAGTAGTCATGGTCAAAACAGATCATGGGCCGGAACCGGCCATAATTGTCAATAAGGCCCCTTCCTGTCAGGGCTGTGGTTGCGGCCAGAAAGCCCGGGCTACCTATGCCTTGATAAGGCGGGCCAATCAGGAAGAGATCGGGCGATATAAAAACATCGCCTCCTGGGAGGAGACCTCATTTGTGTCATGTAAGGCGCTCATAGTACAGCATAAACTATCAATGCGGCTGGTGCGGGCGGAACGTTATTTTAATGGCAGCAAGATCGTCTTCTATTTTACCGCCAATAACCGCATTGACTTCCGCGATTTGGTCAAAGATCTGGTTCTTGAGTTTCATACCAGGGTGGAGATGCGTCAGGTGGGCGTGCGCCATGAGACCAAAATGATCGGCGGTCTTGGCACCTGTGGCCGCGAGTTGTGCTGTTCGGTCTTTATGGACAAGTTCGATTCGGTATCAATCAAGATGGCCAAAGAACAGGATCTGCCCTTGAACCCGGCCAAGATATCCGGGGTCTGTAACCGTCTGCTGTGCTGCCTGACCTATGAATATTCCACCTATCGCCGCGAGCGCAAAGGGATGCCCAAGCCGGGCAAGCGGATCAAGATCGGTGAGGAACAATTCCAGGTGCGCCGGCAGAATCCTTTACAGCAAACGATCCTGGTCAGTGATCAGCAGGGCGATAGTCAGCTGTTGACCAAGGAGCAATGGCAGGATTTTGAACCGGTAAAAGTAGATGAGGCCGGGAAGAAGGACAAGAAGTAAGGGCATTTGGCAATTAACCACTGACCACCAAACAGCGACCGGTCGCAGCGACGAAGTAAGTGATGACAACCTATATAACTACGCCTATTTATTATGTTAATGCCCAGCCGCATCTCGGTCATGCCTATACGACCATTGTGGCTGATGTCTACAGTCGTTTTCGCAGATTATGCGGCGATGAGGTCCGCTTTCAGACGGGAACCGATGAGCATGGTGACAAGATAGCCGAGGCGGCGATCAAAGAGCAGATATCACCGGCTGAGTATGTGGACCGGATCAGCACCCTGTACCGGGATTGCTGGCCCCAGCTCCATATCATGCCTGATAACTTTATCCGCACCACCGATGCGGCTCATATTCAAACCGTGCAGGCTATCCTGCAGCAGGTTTATGAACAGGGCGATATTTATTTCGGCGAATATTCAGGCCTGTACTGCAAAGGTTGTGAGCGCTTTTTGACGGAAAAAGAGCTGGTTAACGGTAAGTGCCCCGATCACCTGCAGATACCGGATGAGATCACGGAGCAGAATTATTTTTTCAAAATGTCCAGGTATCAGCAACAGTTGATCGATCATATCCACCAGAATCCGGCATTTATCAGCCCGGAGCGTTACCGAAACGAGGTGTTAGCTTTTCTCAGCGAGCCTCTGGAGGATCTCTGTATCTCCCGACCCATCTCCAGGCTGACCTGGGGTATCCCCTTGCCCTTTGATCAGAATTTTGTCACCTATGTCTGGTTTGATGCCCTCATCAATTACCTCACTGGCATTAATTATCCCGATGGCGACTCATTTACTGAATACTGGGCGGCCGCCGAACATGTAATCGCCAAGGATATACTCAAGCCGCATGCCATCTATTGGCCCACCATGCTGCTCGCTATGGGTCTCCCGCTGTATCAGCGCCTTCATGTCCATGGTTATTGGAATGTGGATGACACCAAAATGTCCAAGTCGATTGGCAATGTGGTGCGTCCGGCTGAGTTGGTGGCCGCCTATGGGGTCGACACCGTACGTTATTTTCTGCTGCGCGAGATGTCTTTCGGCCTTGATTCCTCTTTCTCCCAGGCCAAGATTCTAGCGCGTCAGAATTCCGATCTGGCCAATGATCTGGGCAACCTCTTCAGTCGTTCTATGGCCATGCTTGCCAAATATAGTGAAGGCAGGATTCCGGCCCCTGGCGTCGCCGAGGCCTCAGATATGGCCCTGCAGCAGACGGCCCTGCAGATGCTGGCCCAGTATCACGAGGAGATGGGGCAGTTCCATTTTCATCGGGCCCTGCAGAGCGTCTGGGAGTTGATCAGCCATGCCAATAAATATATCGTTGTTAACGAACCCTGGGTGCTGGCTAAAGATGCGGCCCGGCAGGGACGCCTGCACGCTGTCCTCTATAATCTAGCCGAGTGTCTGCGTCTGTTAGCTCTCGTTCTGCGTCCGGTAATGCCTGAGACCAGTCAGAAGATGGCGCTTTGTTTGGGCTTCTCTGGCGATGATCCCCGCATTACCGATTTTCGCCACGGAGCGCACTGGGGTCTGACGGCGGTCGGCACCACCTTGCAGCCAACTGAGGCGCTGTTTCCCCGGATGGATCAGCCGGAGACAGCACTGCCGGCGGTAAAGACCGCTGGTAGTATGCCGCAGCCGACTTCCCCGAAAAAAACAAAAAAGCAGACCGCCAGTGCCGAGCTTGGGATCATTACTTTTGACCAGTTCCAGCAGATTGATCTGCGCGTGGCCGAGGTGGTCCTGGCCGAGCGTATTGCCAAATCCGACAGACTGCTCAAGCTGACTGTCAAGGCCCCGGAAGAACGAATCATTGTTGCCGGCATAGCTGAATATTATCAGCCGGAGGCGTTAATCGGCCGGCAGGTTCTTATTGTGGCCAATCTAACGCCGGTCGAGATAATGGGAGTGCAATCTCAAGGGATGGTCCTGGCCGCCAGGACCGAGATGGCAGGCCGGCAGCGTCTGGTCCTGACTGGGATAAGCGATCTGGTGCCGGCTGGCAGCAAGGTGGCTTGATCAAGAGGTCCTGGCTTTGAGTTACAATCTTGCTTTCGTGGTCTAAAAAGGAGTATGAATAATGTATGTCGTGAATAATTTTATGATGGCCATTGCCCAGTTGCTCGATTTTCTGCTGTCTGCCTATCTGTGGGTTATTATTGGCCGGGCGGTTATTTCATGGGTAAATGCCGATCCTTCTAATCCCATAGTCCGCTTTCTGTATGAGATCACCGAGCCTTTGCTGAGCCGAATCCGGCGCTGGATGCCGGTGACGATGGGAGGGATTGATTTTTCGCCGATGATTCTCATTTTGGTGATCATGTTCCTGCAGAGCTTTCTTGTTCCCACCTTGAAACAGATGGCCAGGGCAATGGGTTGAGATCTGCTGATGACCTAGTACAAAATAATTAGCAAATACTTGCATTATCTTTAGTAAATCTAGTCAGGTTCTTTTAGCGTTTTGACTTTCAGTTGGCTATGTTGTGTTCTACAGCAGTTTAATTGGCACAGGATGAGAGGAAAATAATATGTCGACAACACCACAGATTATCAAGGACCAGGAATTTCAGATTAAATTCAGAGGCTATGATCCGGTGGAGGTCAAGGCTTATCTGGATATGATTGCGGAAGAGTTTTTTGAATTACAGGAACGTTGTCGTCTGCAGGTAGATGATTTACAGGATTTTCATGAAGAAAGAGAAGAGCTGGAACAACAAAAGATCTCTCTTGAGGCCAGTAACGCCGAGTCTCGTAAAATGGCGGAAGAGCTGCGGCAGGTAGGGCTGCGGATGGAACAGAAAATTGCGGTCCTGACTAAGGAGTCAGAAGGGCTGCAGGCCAGAGTCGCCAGTCTGGAACAGGAAATAAAAGACCAGCTAGCGGCCCAAAATACCGCTGAGTCCAGGATTCATGAGGCCCAGGAGGCTCTTCAGCAGGAAAAAGCTGATAAAGAAACCTTGCAGCGCAAGATTGAGCGTATGGAAAATCAACAGCGTGATGCCAGAAAAGATGAGGTGGATTTTAAGGCAACACTGGCGGCGGCGCAATTGTTTTGCGACTCAATGAAGGAAAAGAGTACTCAGCAGGCCAAGCAATTTCTTGATGAGACCCAGGCCGAGATAGAGAAAATTCGGCAGACAGCCCATGCCGAACTGGCCAGTTTGCCAGAAGAGATTAAAGCCCTGCAACAGAAACGAGAGGAGGTCCGTCAAGTATTGCGTACGACTCTGGAGTCGTATCTCCATAACCTGGAGATCTTTCCGGTCGGCCAGGCTGATAACAAGTCAGAGCAGGTAAGTGTTGATCTCTTCCAGAAAATTCAAATCCTTGAAGATGGCTCTCTGGCGCCCGGAGATCTGGCCGTCCATAATATTGATTTTGGCTCCTTGCCGCCGACAGATAAAGAGGAGGACCTCCTGTCTTTTTTTGGCGCCGATGACACAGGCGGCGAAAAATAGAATAAGCAATTTCTCTAAGCGCTGATATCTATGCCTTTTCTGTCTCGTTTGCCGGATGGCAGATCATTGCTGGCTGTGTATGTGCAGCCCAGGGCCTCTCGTACTGAGCTGGTGGGCATTCATGGTCAGGCCCTCAAGCTGGCCCTGACTTCGCCGCCTGTTGATGACGCAGCGAATAAGGCCCTTGTTATTTTCCTGGCTTCTTTTTTTAAGATTGGCCGGCAGGATCTGCTGATCCATAAAGGTCGCCAGTCACGGCGAAAGCAGCTTGTTATTGGAGGACTGAGTGAAGAGGCGATCAGACAACTGATTATGGCCGAGATATACCGGAAAGATACCACTTGCAAGCCCACTTAATTGCGGCCAGAGACCCGGCAAAGAATTGATATTCCGGCCGCTTCAATCAACCAGCAGGGTGAGATGATGACAAAATATCTGATTGGCAACTGGAAGTGTAATAAAGGTATAGCAGACGCCAGGCGCTGGTTTGCCGCATTTGCCAACCAGTATCGGCCGGTGGAGGGACTGCAGGTTATTATTGCTCCTTCCTTTATCTGCCTGCATGATTTATCCGAATATCTCAAGACTTTAAATCTGGCCAACTTGTCTCTGGCAGCCCAGGATATCTCCCCTTTTCCCAAGGGTTCTTATACCGGAGCGGTGGCGGCCGATATGGTCAGGGAACTGGTGCAATATGTGATTATCGGTCATTCGGAGAGGAGGCGTTATTTTCATGAGACTGAGCAGGATATTGCCGGCAAGATGACCGAGGTAGCGGATGCCGGCTTGATTCCCATAGTCTGTCTGGATCAGCCCTATGCCAAGTCGCAGCTGCTGGCCTTAAATGATACTGACAGCAGAGAGATGATACTGGCTTATGGCCCGGTGGAAGCCATGACCACCAGAATTGCAGAGTCCCCGGCCCAGGCTGCAGAAGGCGCCCGCGCTATCGCCAGCGTCCATCCTCTTAGACCGGTGGTCTATGGCGGTTCGCTTGAACCCCATAATGTCAAAGACTATGTGTCTTTACCCGATCTGGCAGGGCTCTTTGTCGGGCAGGCCAGTCTGGATGTCAGTTCTTTTCTCGCCATTTATCAACAACTGGCAGCAGCGATGCCAAGAAAATAACATGAGCCCGCTAAATTTTGAGCATAACGCTGAGTGTGGGCGAAATGGCTATTTTTCAAGACACCATAAAGTCTATTTCCCTTTCTTGTGCCAGAGAAAGGAGACGACAAACCCGGCAGAATAGATGCCGGCCAGTACCAGACCAATGATGCCAAGGGTGCCGAGCAGGCCAGGGGTTCCGGAAAAACGATCAGCCAGGATCAGGATGGAAGAGCCCACGATCAGTGCGGAGATGATCATGGAGATGCCCAGCAGCCGGCTGGACGAGTCCATTTTTTCCGCCAGATGATCAATGCGTTTCATTTCCAGATTGAGGGTGAACTGGCTGTGACGGAACTGATCGAGAAAGCGCTGAATCTCCTGAGGCAGATTTTCCAGCAGATCGAGATAGCCGGCGATGCTTTTTTCCAAGCGCTGGCGGATGGCCTTAACACCGAAGCGTTTGCTGACAACCGCCCGTATCTGTGGCTCAACATGGCCCATGACATCAAAGCCCGGGTCGAAGCGGGCCGCCACACTTTCGATAGTGGTCAGGGCCTTGATGAGAAAGATAAGATCACTGGGACAACGGACCTTATAGCTCTGCAGCATGGCAAAAAAATCGGCCAGTAATTTGGCGATATCCAGATGGCCCAGATCAAATTCCTGAAAATGATTGGTAAATTGTTGCAGATCGGCCCGAAAATCACGGCGGTCGGTCAGTACCGGATCAATATCTGTCAGTTCAATCGCCACCCGGCACAGTCGGTCAACATCGCCCTTCATGACACCGGCCACAAAATCGATCAGGTGATCAGTGGTTTTTTTATCCAGTTGGCCGGTCATGCCGCAATCAATAAAACAGATTTTGTTGCCCGGCAGCAGAAAAATATTGCCCGGATGGGGATCGGCGTGAAAAAAGCCAAAATGCAGGCACTGTTTAAAGATGGCGTCGGTGCCATTGGCGACAATGGCCCGCCGCGTTTCCGGCCGTAAATGCTCCGGTTTGACCGTGGAGAGAAGCTGACCATGGATCTCTTCCAGGGTCAGAATATTTCTGGTGCTGGCTTCCCAATAGACCTTGGGGAATGAGATATTGGGATCATCCTCAAAGTAGCGCCGCAGCCGTTCGGTCGCTTGTCCTTCATTGATCAGATTAACTTCTTTCGATAATTCCCGCGAAAACTCTTTGGCCACGGCGACCGGACTGTAACCCAGGTTGGAAAAATATTGTTCTACGAACTGGGCCATGCCTTCCAGCAAGGCCATATCCTCTTCGATCATCTGCCGGTTGCCCGGCCGCAGGACCTTGATGACCACTTCGTGGCCATTCACCAGGGTGGCCCGATGGACCTGAGCCATGGAGGCTGCGGCCAATGCTTTCTGTTCGATTGAGGCAAAGAGCAGAGTGAGGCGACCGGGGAACTCGTCAGCCAGCACCTTTTGGATCTCAGAATAAGGTACCTGGGGGCAATTATCCTGGAGCTGCTTGAATTCTTCGGCCCATTCCGGTGGGACCAGATCAGGTCTGGTCGATAAAAGCTGGCCAAGTTTGATAAAAGTCGGACCCAGCTCCTCCAGGACCATCCGCATCCGCACTGGCCTGGCAAGCGTTTCGGCCTGAGCGGGGCCTTGCTGAGCTACTTTCTTGAGGCCGGGGAGCCAGGTATCAAAGCCCAAATCAATAATAATTTCTTTGAAACCAAATTTGGATAAGACCTTCAGGATCTCGGCCAGCCGCCGGGAATTACGGAGGGTTTGTTGAAACAGAGGAATTTTCATTGAGATTGCGATCCTTCTCTACCAATCATTAATGAAAGAGCCCAGGTACAAGTTGTCTGTCTGGTGATCGGATTAATTGTTGAACATATTGATCAGTGTGCCATCTGCGAGCTCTGTTTGCAAAGCATTCAGCCATTCTTCGATATTTTCTTGCTGCCAGTCGAAGTTATAGCGGCGCCACAACAGAGGGCTTTCAGGGCTGAGTTCGTTGATGAGATCGAGGATTTGCCGGCCCGTCATTGTTTCTGTGCCGGTAACACAATGGCTGATTATATCCGCCATCTGCACGATCAAAGGGAAGCCGGCATTGTCGGGAAGAGCCGCAGGGTTATGATGATAGCCGGTGGCGACACAGAGCTCTTCAGGAAAAAGCCAGCGATTGAGCTGCAGCATGCCGGCCTTGCAATGGTTAATGCCAAATTTTTCTTCTTCCTCAGTCATATTGTGCGAAAGCGGACCGACAATTTCCGGCTGCGGATTATAATATTTAGGGAAGGCTATGAGCAAGGTCAGTTTACCGATATCATGGATGAGTCCGGCGATAAAGAGCTGACTTGGTGCATAGCCTGTGGTCCGGGTAGCGATAATCTTGGCGGTCAGGGCACAGGTTAAAGAATGTTGCCACAGGGCGTCGATATCCTGTTTATTGGTTTTTCTGAATTTATGAAAAGAGCTAAAAACGGCCTGAGCCAGAATAATATTGCGGATTTCCAGGAAGCCAAGGACTACAACCGCTTGCTCAATGGAGCAGACCTTACGTGGGTGGCCGAAAAAGGCGGAGTTGACTATCTTCAGGATAGCGGCACAGATGGATTGATCAGGCAGGATGGCCTGCATCAGCTCATGGGCCGAACTTTCGGGATCACCGGTAATCTTTAAGACCCGCAGAACCGTTCGTGGCAGGGGGGGGAAGGAGTCTGTTTGTTTGATAAGCGCTGCGATATCTGAATGGAGCATAATTGGAAGAGCGTTCTTAAGAAAGATTAGTCACTAAGTAAGGCTGGACGATTGAGCTATTTTTTGTGAAACCAGAGTTTTCGTTTGCAGGATAAGTTCGTCATCAATGTCTAATAACTTTTGCTGGTGCAGAATATCGAGCGTCATTAATACTAATGATGGATCCCATTGAGTGCCGGCCCCTGCAGCCAGTTCACTCAGAATCTCGGCCGGGCTGAGACGTTTTCGGTGCGGTCGGTCAGCACTCATAGCCGCCAGGGCATCTGCCAGACTGAATATTCTGGAGGCCAGCGGGATATCTTCCCCGGCCAGTCCCTCAGGATAACCGCTGCCGTCATAGTGCTCTCCCTGTGATAACAACATGTTGCGTTCATTAGAAAAATAATCAAAATGTTGCGTAAGCTCTGCCAGTTTATAAGGCAAGTCATTGATTACTTTTCTGTCATCATAGCTGAATTTCTCTTTTTTGGAGATCAATTCCTGATGCAGCAACAAACGGAAAGAACTGTACAAAATGAGGGCATTGGAAAATGTCTCGAGAATGGTCTTGGGTAGCCCCATATTATCACAGAGCAGCTGGACGAATTGGGTGGCCAGCTGGGCATGCTCATCCTGATGATTGCCACTGACATTCTGGGTCAGGATTTGGAGCGAGGCGATGGAATTTTCTTTGGTTTTTTCAAGGATGCGGTGCAGCGTTTGTTGCAGTAAGGCCACTGTATCAATCTTACCATCCTGTTCGACATGGTTCTGGTTATAGGTAACTACCCGGTTACGGCCTTCCGCTTTGGCTTGATATCTCGCCCGTTCGGCCATATTGATAAATTCATCCTGATCTTCAGGATGATGTTCAAACAAGGTGACAAGGCCAATAGATACTGTGACGGACCGACTTTTGTGACCATTAGTGAATGGTTTATTGGCACAGGCCAGCCGTAATCTGTCGGCATATTTCAGACCCTTTTCCATATCTGTTTGCGGTAGCAGGACAATAAAGTCACTGCCGCCGAATCGAAAGCAGATATCATCTTCCCTGGTATTCTGGGTCAGTCGGGCGGAAAATTCATTGAGAATGGAATCACCAAAGATCTGTCCGGATATTCTGTTGGTTTCTTTGAAGTAATCAATGTCGATCAGGAGCATGGTCAGATCGGTCTTCATGGTCCTGGCCCTCCGCAGCTCCTGTTCGAGGGTCTGGCTCAGATGACGCCGGTTAAAGAGCCCGGTTAGTCCGTCTCGTACCGCCAGCATATTCAAATAATGCTTCTGCTGTTCCAGAGACTGCTGGTATTGAAGGCTTTTGTTTATCTGCTCCTGTAAGGCCTGCTGGCAGGCGCACAATTCCTGCTTCAAATGGTGGATATGCAGCAGGGTGTGAATCCTGGCCAACAGCAGCGATGGCGTCAGCGGGACGGTCATGGAGTCCAGATATTCTCCCTGGGCACCAAGGCCGGCTGACGGTTTCTGCTCTGAGGCAATAATGGTCAGTATGGTCGTGGCCGGAGAAGGCGGCGGCAGCGGGAAGTGCTCATCTCCCGGCAGTGTACTTTCGTCGACAATAAGCAGAGCGAAATTATGCTGGTTGTACAGCAGCAGCATCTCGTCGGCATCGGTAGCCAGAAACAAGTCGGCCTTCAGGCTCTGCACTGTTTGCTGCAAAACAGAGTTACACTGGGACTGATGTGGTCCGGCCAGCAGTATATTAACAGTCATGGCAACTGATCGTCCGAGGGAAAAAGAATCATAGCTTTTTAGGGTCAAATTCAGGTTGTCTGGAGAAGGCAGTATCGATTAATTGCTGCAGTTCAGTTTTCTTTTCTTGGGCCGAAGGGAGCAGAGAGAGGATCGGCAGGAATTTTTCCACGGGTTGGGGCGGCTGCAGACGCATTTTGTTTTCAATAGTGATACTGTTATCAATATCGATTGAACCGGCCATGGGGCCTGAACTGCCGGGAGTTACCCCGTCCATGCCACGCAGAAAAAGCATAATACCGCTGATATCATTTTTTTTATAAAAAAGGTTGATTTCTTCCTTAATCGTCTCCTGATCTTCAGCCAGATCAAGAATATCCTGCCGATAATCGGCAATATGTTTTGCCAGCGATTCGTAAATGTCAAAAAACAGATTGCGAAAACGCCGTTTGCGGGTCAGGCCATGAACGCGAATATCGGCCAGCACCTTTTTTCGGATAGTGGGCGATTTGCTGATGTAGGGATCATAAAAAAGGGTCTCGCCCAGACCGGTAATCTTGAAAAAGTCAGCAATCAGGGAGTTATCTTGCAACAATACGTAAAGACGGACCAAATTGAAACCGATTTTGTCTTCCAGCTCCAGGGCCGAGGCAATGATTTTTTTCTGATACTCATTAGTATCTTCTTCTATAATCTTGCGAAAGCCGAAATAACGATCGGCAATCTCTTTCTTTACTTCAAAGGCCAGGGTTGAGTTCAAATCCAGCATGTAGTCACTGTGTTAGGCATAGAATTGTCTTATAATAAGAACTTTTATGATTGTCCAGAATTGTTATTATAGCGACTTCAGCCGCCGGATGCAATAACTCTGCCTGATATCAAGAAAACTGTGGCAGTATGCCTGTAGCTGCCACAGTTCCTTGGTTACGGACCAGCCAGGCAATGGTCCGGCAGGTCGGTTTTAATAATTGGGAAAAGGCAATGACGTCCGGGCCTCAGCTAACATTATGTGATCTTCAATCTGCTGACGATGCAGAACCGTGAGCGGGTCGATTGGTTGGTTATGGCGATGGATTTCCAGATGCAGATGGGGGCCGGTGGTCAGGCCTGTCTCACCAACATGACCAATGGTCTGTTCGGGCCGGATCCGGTCACCTTGGCGAACAAGCAGTTGCGAGAGATGGGCATAGCGGGAGCTGAGGCCATTGCCGTGATCAATCTCTACCATTTGGCCATAGCCGCCTTTCTCTCCGGAAAAGGTGACGACCCCGGCCGTCAGTGGTTTGACATGGGTACCAGTAGGTTGGCTGATATCAATACCGTCATGGTGTAGTTCTTTGCCAAGAACCGGATGGTTGCGCCGGCCGAAGCCTGACGTGATTCTGCCGCTTATTGGCGATTGCAGTTTGGTTGTCGGCAGGAGCTCAGCTTTATTGGTTAAAGCACTGTGAGCCAAGGCGGCATTTGAGGGCAGTCCGGTTAGCGGTCCCAAGGTCGATGCTGCTAGCGGTTGCGAAATACTGCTGAGATTAATTTTCTGTCCTGGGAAGATGGTGTCCGGATTGGTCAGCTTATTTAAGCCGGCAGTCTTGTTCACCATATTATACAAATCGCGTCTGGAATGATTGAGCCCCAGCCTTTTTGATTCGGTGGCCACAATATCAGACAGGGTATCACCGGGCTTGATCGTATAATCGCGGTCTGCTGATGGTGGTTTTGGCGCAGGTGGGACTGCTGGCGGTTGTTCGAGCCGGGCGGCCTCTGCCAGGATGTCCTGAAATTTCTGGGCCGGCTGCTTCTGGCCTGGGCTGGTAGTCGTTTTAGTCTTATCCTGATTTATCAAGGGGATGGTATTATTGGAAACAGTGATACCGCTCATGTCAATTACCTCTTGGTTTTTCAGGATTAAGAATTCCTCTCACTATAATTCCTGCGTTAATAACAATCAAGGCAAGAGGAGATCAGGCTGATGACAAACATTTTCAGATTATATATTAATCGGTCATGTTGAGCTAATCCTTTATCGAAAAATTATTTTTTATAAGGGCTCCACTCCCCAGCTGCCAAGCTTCTTGCCGAGCCAATCAGCTATTGAAAAAACAGGGCCAAGCTGATGCCTTGGAACTTATTGAAAGTTTCTCCTGCTTCCGGTACGCTATTTATTTTTAATTATTAACCGGTAGGCTGAGAGCTGGATGATGATGTATGGGTGTCCGGCCTTACCATAGCGATGATGTAAATCTTTCGTTTGTCACGCCAGGTCAGACGCTAATGCTCGCTCAGTATCAAAGGACTTTCATGTTTTACCATAATAATGTTTTTCGTAGCTCTGTTTTTTTTATTCTCCTGCTGGTGCTGCCGGCCTGTTCTCCTGACAAGAAAGAAAAAAGCAAATCCCGGCCGCCCGCCCTGGTTGTGACCGCTATTGCCCGGCACCAGGATGTGCCGATTGAGATCAGGACCTTCGGGACCATGGAGGCTGCAGAGAGCGTCACCATCAAGCCGATGGTAAGCGGCGAATTAACCACGATCGGCTTTCAGGAAGGTCAGAATGTCAGCGAGGGGGCACTGCTCTTTGTCATCGATCCCCGACCCTATCAGGCGGCTTTGCAAAAAGCGCAGGCTTCTCTGGCCCGCAATCAAATCCTGATGAAAAATAGCCGTAAGGACTATGAGCGTTACCTGCAGTTGGCCACGGAGGGTCTGGTCAGTCAGGAACAGGCTGAAGGTTATCGCAGCCGGGCGGACACGGCAGCGGCGGATGTGGCAGCTGATGAGGCTGTCCTGGAAAACGCCCGCACCCAGCTGTCCTATTGCTCCATCAAAGCACCAATCAGCGGCCGCCTGGGAGCCCTGGCCGTCGATCGAGGTAATGTGATCAAGGCCAATGAGACAGCGCTGGTTACCATCAATAAATTATCACCGATCCGGGCCACTTTTACTATTACTGAACAGCATTTTTCCCTGGTGCAGAAACGGCTGGCCGCAGGCGCCATCACGGTGACGGCTGCCGTGCCGGATACCGATGGGAGTGAACAAGGGGTGGTCTCGTTTCTTGATAATGCCATTGATCCCGCCACCGGTACCATCCGCCTCAAAGGCCGTTTTGCTAATAAAGGCCAGCTTTTGTGGCCGGGTCAGTTCGTCACCCTGACGCTGGTGCTCGATGTCAGGAAGCAGGCGGTGGTAGTTCCAGGGCAGGCGGTGCAGACCGGACAGCAGGGCCGGTTTGTTTTTGTTATCAGGCCGGATAGCACGGCGGAGGTCAGGCCGGTAGTGCCGGGGCCGACCCAGGGTGAGCTCATGGTAATCGAGCAGGGCCTGCAGGCAGGAGAAGAGGTGGTAGTTGACGGCCATATGCGGGTGATCCCCGATGGTAAGGTCGAGATCAAACCGGCAATAACACAGAGTCAGGATAACCGGCAGATCACATCTGAAAGCAGGCCGTCGACCTCATCCGCCTCGACTGTGGAACGCTGATGCATATCTCGGAATTATGTATCAAGCGGCCGGTGATGACCAGTCTGGTCATGCTGGCGGTGGTGGTCTTTGGTATCTTTGCCTATCGGCTGCTGCCGGTCAATGACCTGCCCAGCATTGATTATCCGACCATCCAGGTCTCTTCAGCTCTGCCGGGGGCCAGTCCCGAGACCATGGCCTCGGCCGTGGCCACTCCTCTGGAGAAGCAACTGTCGACCATTGCCGGCCTTGACGCCATGAGTTCCACTAATGGTCAAGGTGTCTCCAATATCGTGCTCAAGTTTAATCTGGGCAAGGATATTGATGCGGCAGCCCAGGATGTGCAGGCCGCAATCTCCAAGGCCGCCCGGCAGCTGCCGGGTGATATGCCCAGTCCGCCATCATACAGAAAAGTCAATCCGGCGGCCTCTCCCGTGCTGTATCTGGCTTTGAGCTCCCAGACCAAACCGCTGTCTGAAATCAATGAACTGGCTGATACCATTATCGCGCCCCGCATTTCCATGATCAATGGGGTGGCCCAGGTGTCAGTTTATGGTTCCCAGAAGTATGCAGTCAGGGTCCAGGTCAATCCCCAGGCCCTGACCAGCCGCGGCATCGGGCTGGAAGAGGTGGCGGCGGCCATTGATAAATGGAATGTTAATCTGCCGACCGGCGGCTTGCAGGGAGACCAGCAGAGTTTCACCCTGCTGGTCAGCGGTCAGCTTCTTGATGCAGAGGCCTACCGGTCAATGGTCGTCGCCTGGCGCGCTAATGCCCCGGTGCGTCTGGCGGAGGTGGCCACCATTACCGACAGTGTCGAAAATGACAAAGTGGCGGCCTGGTACAACACCAAGGGCCAGTCCACCCGGGCCATTGTCCTGGCTATTGAACGGCAGCCCGGGACCAATACTATTGAGGTAGTGGATCGCATCCGGGAGCAGATTCCGGCTTTTCGCAGCCAGCTGCCCGGTGCGGTTGATCTTCATATCCTGTTTGACCGTTCAGAGACTATTCGGGAATCAGTGGCCGATGTCAAGTTTACCCTGCTGCTGACGATCGGCCTGGTCATTCTCGTTATCTTTGTTTTTCTGCGTAAGCTGTCGGCCACGATCATTCCCAGTCTGGCCCTGCCCATCTCCTTGATCGGCACCTTTGCCGCCATGCATGCCCTGGGATTTTCCGTCAATAATATCACCCTGATGGCCCTGACCCTGTCGGTCGGTTTCGTGGTGGACGATGCCATTGTCATGCTGGAAAATATTGTCCGCCGCATGGAACAGGGGGAAGAACCACGCACTGCCGCCCTGCGGGGCTCACGGGAGATCGGTTTTACCATCGTCTCCATGACCGTCTCGCTGGTAGCTGTGTTTATCCCGGTGCTGTTCATGGGCGGCATGCTGGGCCGGATGCTGCACGAGTTCGCAGTGACCATTGCCGTGGCGATTCTCATTTCCGGGGTGGTGTCGCTGACCCTGACGCCCATGCTCTGCAGCCGTTTTCTGCGTTCGCCCAACAAAGAGCACCACGGCCGGCTCTATAATTCCATGGAGCGCTTTTTTGACGGCTGGCTACGCCTCTATGAACGATCATTAACAGCGGTGCTTCAGTATCGCCGGGCCACAGTCATCTTTACGGTGGCGACCACCATTGCCGCCGTCTGGCTTTTTACCCGGATGCCGATGGGGTTGCTGCCAGCTGATGATATCGGTGCCCTGCGCGGTACCTCCGAGGGCGCCCAGGGCATTTCTTTTGATGAGATGAAACGCAAGCAGTCACAATTGATTGATATTGTGCTGCAGGAGCCTGATGTCGAGGCCTTCATGGCCTCAGTCGGAGCCACCGGCAGCCGGGTCGGCTCCAATAGCGGTTTTATGTTCATGAAGCTGAAACCGCGTCACGAGCGGGAGTTATCGGCCGACCAGATCATTCAGAAACTGCGGCCCAGGCTGATGGGTATCCCGGGGATCAATATGTTTCTGCAGAATCCGCCGCCGATCCAGCTGGATACCACCTCGTCCAAGGCCCAGTATCAGTTTGTGCTGCAAAGTCCGGATACCGAGGAACTCTACCGGCAGGCCACCGCATTTGAGATGAAGCTCAACCAGCTGCCTCTGCTTCAGGATGTGACCAGTGACCTGCAGATTAAAAATCCCCAGTTGACCTTTGCCATCGATCGTGACCGGGCGGCCAGCCTGGGGATCACAGCCCGGCAGATCGAGGATACCCTTTATTATGCCTATGGTGCCCGCCAGGTCTCAACCATCTATTCACCGACCAACCAGTATAAGGTAGTGATGGAACTGGCGCCGCAGTATCAGAAAGATCCGGCGGCCCTGGGAGCGCTCTTTGTCCGTTCCTCCGGCAATCAGATGGTGCCGCTGGCCTCACTAGGCCGGATAACCCAGGGGCTGGGGCCGCTGTCGGTTAATCATTTAGGGCAGATCACAGCCGTCACCCTCTCCTTTAATCTCAAGCCGGGAACCCCACTGAGTGATGCCTTAGCCGTCATTGAGCAGGAGGCCGAGTCGCTGTCGGCGGCGATCACCACCAGTTTTCAGGGCACGGCCCAGGTCTATCAGCAGTCCACCACAGGGCTGGCCTTGCTCCTGCTGCTGACCATCCTGGTGATCTATATCATTCTCGGTATTCTTTATGAGAGCTATATTCATCCGCTGACCATTCTGTCCGGCCTGCCATCGGCTGCCATCGGCGCCTTGCTGACCCTCCTTATTTTCGGCAAGGAGCTCAACCTTTATTCCTTTGTCGGCATTATCATGCTGGTGGGTATTGTGAAGAAGAACGCCATCATGATGATTGACTTTGCCCTGGAACTGCAGCGCCGGGAAAATAAAGGGCCGCTTGATGCTATCTTTCAGGGCTGTCTGGTCCGGTTTCGCCCGATCATGATGACCACCTTCGCCGCCCTGATGGGTACCCTGCCTATTGCCATCGGTATCGGGGTGGGGGCCGAGGCGCGGAGACCGCTGGGTCTGGCGGTGGTAGGTGGTCTGCTGGTGTCGCAGGTCCTGACCCTTTATATCACTCCGGTCATTTATTATTATCTTGATCGTATCCAGTCCACAGTACACGGCCGTTTCCGCAGCTACCGGTCGGTAAAAATAAAGGCCTGCATCGAGCGGCCATAGTCTGCAGGCTGGCAAAAGATGTCGTTTCCGGTTATAGGAGGCATGCGGTGCCCTTTATTGGGCGGCAGATGGTGAGTGGCTTCTAAATATCAGGAGTATGATGATGAAATTCTACACAATAATTATGCTGTTGACGGTGCTGCTGCTCAATGGATGTATCCTGACCAAGATTGTTACCGTGCCGATGCGCCTTACCGGAGCAGTGATTTCGATTGTGCCGATTGCGGGCAATACTGCTCATGATGCGATTGATGAGGCGGCTGAGATCGTTGATGAAATTCCCTTGTGAAGAGTGAAGCCTGTTGGTCCACAATGTTGACGGATGATGTATTTCAACAGTTAATGAGCTCTTATCTCCAGCAGCTGCTGCAGATAAGTTCCTGAAGATAAAAAATAAATATTATGATTTTAGCCATAACTTTGCTGGTAGCTGCCTATTTAATCGGGGCCATTCCCTTCGGTCTGCTCATCGGCCGTCTGGTCGGCGCTGATGTGCGTCAGGCCGGCAGCGGTAATATCGGCGCCACCAATGTCGGGCGGGTGCTGGGTAAGAAACTGGGCGCCCTGACCCTGGTCTGTGATGTGGCCAAGGGCTTTCTGCCGGTCTGGCTGGCGGCCGGTTTGCTGCCGGATACCACAGCCAATCGGGAATGGCTGGTGATGGCCTGCGGGCTGGCCACGGTGGTCGGTCACATGTTTCCGCTTTATCTCAAATTCAAAGGCGGCAAAGGAGTGGCGACGGCCCTCGGGGTCTTTCTGTTTATCTCGCCCTGGAGCGTCTTGATCAGCCTGCTTGTTTTTAGCGGGGCGCTGACGGCTTTTCGCTATGTCTCGGTGGCGTCCCTGACCGCTGCCCTGCTGATTCCTTTATGGCTGTGGCTGCTGGGAGAATCTCCCGTCATATTGCTGACGGCCCTGGCCATAGTCTTGCTGATCTGGTTTCAGCATCGCTCCAATATCGGCAGACTGCTGCGGGGCACGGAAAAGGGCTGGAAAAAGTCTGAATCCCTTTAGTCCTTGGCCAATAACAGCACGGCCCATTCCTTCTTCTGGTCCTGGCGGCGCAGGGAGAAGCCTAAGTCCGTAAAGCAGGAGATGATATTAGTCACCTGCTGGCCGGCCAGCAGGCCGGAGAGGATCAGCTGACCGCCGGCCGCCGTTAAGCGGCCCAGATCAGGGGCCAGCTCCAGCAGCACATCATGGACGATGTTGGCGATTACCAGCGCAAAAGGCGTGCTGACCGAAGCAAGCGGGGTGTCCGCCACCGTCATGACCTCCTGCATATTGTTGCGGTCCCGGTTTTCCAGGGCCGCGCTGACCGCCTCCGGATCGTTATCGATCGCCATGACCTGGGCCGCGCCGAACAGGGCGGCGGCCATCCCTAAAATGCCGGTGCCGGTGCCGACATCAAGCACGCTGCTGTTTGGCCTGGCCGCCAGAGCCTCCTGCAGAAATTGTAAAGACAGGCTGGTCGTGGCGTGGTGGCCGGTGCCAAAGGCCATGCCAGGGTCCATGATAATGACTTTTTCAGCCGCCTGGGCCTCATAAGGCTCCCAGGTGGGGGCAATGATCAGGCCGGGAATAATGGCAAAGGGCTTGAAATGTTCCTTCCAGGTGGCCGACCAGTCTTCATCCTCGATAAAAGTGGTCTCCATAACGGGCACAGCCACTTCAAAGATGACGGCCAGTTCCTGCAGATAGGCTGTCAGCTGCTGCAAAAAGAGATCCGTCGCTGTCTGGTCCTGTTGATTCTTGTCGAACCAGACATTGATGATCGTCTGGTCTGCCGGTTGATCGACGGCAAACTCCACCCCCGAGCCGCTGATCCCGACCAGAAAATCCTCTATGGCATTGATCATTATCGGGTCGGTGGCAATAGCCACCTTCAGCCACTGCCGCTTTTGTTGTGGTAAGAGCATAATATCTTCTCCTGAGGCGCTGGTCGTGTTTTGCGCCCGTTGTTTTTAAGCCATGCCATTTGACGGTGCTGGCTGTTTAATCAAATATTTTTATAAATACTATCAAGGATTTTCTTGACAAGACCTTGGCAGCTGTTATTTTTCATGGCAAAATAATGATTTTTTGTCCACTATGCCGTTATAAAAGAATTTCTGAACACCCAGACGGTCCCCAATCCCAGGCAAGGCAGTAGTAATGGAACATACCATACACTTTTTACCCGATGATATCCGTGTCAAAGTTGCACCCGGCGAGAATTTACTGACCGCCGCGGCGGCCGCCGGAGTTTATATCCACGCCTTTTGCGGCGGGGACGGGGTCTGTGGTAAATGCAGAGTACACTTGGAGCAGGGTGCAGTCGAAACTGATCATGCCGCCACCCTGAAACAGGCCGACTATGAACAGGGAATTCGGCTGGCCTGTAAATCCCGGGTTGTCTCTGATATCACGGTGCGCATTCCTGACACCATCAAAGCCGATGGTAAGGCCCTGAAACGCCAACCCAAGACCACCAGGGCTATTTCCGCCCGCTCACTTGAAACTCTGGTCGGCAAATGGTCGATCGATCCGCCGGTGGGCAAACTCTTTCTCAAGCTGCCGCCGCCCACGATCGATGACAATGTCTCTGATATGCAGCGCTTGATGCGCACTATTAAAAATACGCTGCCCGATAATCCCGAGCCCAACTATGACCATCCGGAGTTGATCCGGGAGCTCTCCGCCATCCTGCGCGAAGCGGCCTGGGAAGTGACGGTCATCCTGCTGCACGGCAAGGGCTCGACCGAGCCTGACCGCATCATTGCCGTTGAGCCTGGCGATACCACCAACCGCCTCTATGGCCTGGCAATTGATATCGGCACCACCACCGTTAACGGGGTTCTGATCGATCTGACCAGCGGCGAGGTCATTGACGAGGGTTCCGGCTATAATGCGCAGATCGGTTATGGCGAGGATGTCATCTCCCGCATGATCTATTCCCAGCGTCCCGGTGGACTCAAGACCCTGCAGGAAAAGGTGGTGACGACTATCAACGGCATTATTGAAGAGATGTGCCGCAAAGTAGTCATCAGTCCCAGCGATATCAGCTATATCATGACGGCCGGTAATACCGTCATGTCCCATCTGCTGCTGGGCATCAATCCCCGCTATATCCGCGAGGCCCCGTATGTGCCAAGTGTCAGCCAGTTCCCCCTGACCAAGGCTGCCGATCTCGGCATTATGGCCCATCCTTCGGTCCGGCTTTTTCTCTATCCCTGTATCTCGTCTTATGTGGGCGGTGATATTGTCGCCGGCGTTCATGCCTGTCAGATGCATAAAAGTGATAAGATCTCGCTGTTTATCGATATCGGCACCAATGGCGAGATTGTGGTCGGCAATGAGGAGTGGATGGTCTGTGCCGCCTGTTCGGCCGGTCCGGCCTTTGAGGGCGGTGGCATCAAACACGGGATGCGGGCCAGTCAGGGCGCCATTGAGAATTTTCATATCCATCCCGAGACCTTTGATCCGATGATCGTCACCATCGGCCAGACCAAGCCCCGGGGCATCTGCGGCTCCGGCCTGATCTCCATTGTCTCCGAGCTGCTGGAGGCAGGCGTCATTGATCCCCAGGGTAAATTCAACCGGCAGCTGCATAATCCCCGGATCCGGGAAGGGGAGGACCGCTGGGAGTATGTACTGGCCTGGGGGCAGACCTCCATGACCGGTGAGGATATTGTCATCACCGAGGTTGATCTTGATAACCTGATGCGGGCCAAAGGCGCCATGTACGCGGGCTACCAGACCCTGCTTGAGTCTGTCGGGCTGGGCTTTGGCGATCTCGACCGGATTATCCTGGCCGGCAATTTCGGGGCCTATATCGATCTGGAACGGGCCATCTGCATCGGCCTGCTGCCGGATATTGAGCGTGAGCGTTATTACTATCTGGGCAATGCCTCGCTACTGGGCTGCCAGATCAGTCTGCTCGATCATCGCCGTTTTCGCGAGCGGGTGGAGGTGCGCAAGTTGATGACCAATATCGAGTTGTCGGAAAATCCCGATTTCATGAATCATTATATGGCCGCCCTCTTTCTGCCCCATACCGATATGAGCCTGTTTCCGTCGTGCAGCTCAAAGTCTGAGACTGGTCCTGTCATTGACAGAAAAGTGAATAATGGGTAAAAGAAGAGCTTTATTGAATCAATCCCTCTATGTAACAGATAATTAAGAGATAACTTAAGCGAGACAAGGAGAACAGCATGTCACAGAAAGTAATGGCAATTGCCGAAAGCATCAATATTATGGGAAAACGCAGCGGCACCGCCATGAAGGAACGGATTCCCGGTCCCATTCAGGAGATGGCCAAAGAAGAAGCGGCGGCCGGTGCCTCCTACCTTGACCTCAACATCGGACCGGCACGGAAAGACGGGGTTGAGTTGATGCCCTGGGTGGTACAGACCGTTGAGGCCGTTACCGATGTCCCGCTCTGTCTCGATACCACCAATATGGCGGCCATGACCGCCGGTTTCCAGGTGGTGAAGAATAAAGAACTGACCATCATGAACTCCATCTCCGCCCAGCCCGAGCGCATGCAGAACCTGATCCCGGTGGCCGCCGAGGCCGGTTGCAATGTCATCGCCCTGCTGTGGGGACCGGATGGTATGCCGCGGGATTCCAACGAGCGCGCCTCCATGGCCGTTGATCTGATGATGGCTTTGAGCGAGGCCGGTATTCCCAATGAGAAGATGCTTTTTGATCCGATCGGCACCCCTATCACCCTGGGCGCTGATCAGATTGCCTCCGGTCTGGAGTTCATGATGATGCTTGGCGATATCGCCCCCGGCGCCGGCTCCACCGTCGGTCTGTCCAACGTCTCCAACGGGGTGGCCGAGCATCTGCGCAAGTATCTGGATCGCACCTATCTGATCATGCTGATGAAATACGGCATCACCACCGCCATCGTCAATGCCTACGATACCGAGCTGATGGCCATCTGCAAGGGCGAGCGTCAGGCTCATGTCGATATGGTCCATGCCATGATGGACGGTGATGATCCCGATCCGTCCAAGCTGCAAGATGTGGCCCTCCAGCACTACAAGACCTACAAGGCCCTGTCCGGTCAGTCGGTCTTCTCCGAGTCGTGGCTTGAACTGTAAGAGTTGATAGTTACATTTTTTTTGACGATGCCCCTTCGCTTATGCCAAGGGGCATCGTCGTTTCAGGAGGCGGAAACTATGTTGCGGGTCTCATCACATCATCGGGTGTACGGCTCTCTCCGGGATTACCTGACCGGTGAGGAACTGACTGATACCGATGACGAGCGGAACAGGCAGCAGCTGGCGCGGATGATGGTGGAGGAAAAGGGCTACGCCAAGGAAGACCTGGAACCCCGCCGCTTTATCGAGACCCTTTTTTCCGCCCAGTTTGTCCGCTCCACCATTGAGCTGACGGTCAGCCTTGAGGGCAAGCGCTTCATGATTATCCGCTACGGCCCCGGTTCCCTGGTCACCCGTGAACGTTCGGCCATTGCCGCGGCCCGAGTCTTGGAGAATGAGTACCAAATCCCGCTGGCCGTGGTCACCAACGGCCGGGACGCGGAGCTCCTTGCTACCGCCACCGGCCAGGTGCTGGCCACCGGCATGGAGGCCATCCCTGATTACCGACAGGCCCGCGAGCTGCTGCCGACCCTGGTCTTTCGCGAGCGGATGGAAGGCAAGAAACGGGAGCGGGAACTGCGGATTCTCAATGCCTTTGATGTGGAGATCTGCTGTCGCCGATAGGGGTCAGGGGGTTTTGAAAAGGCAGGACTGACTGTTCAGTGGGATGGCCTGATATCGAGATCCTTGCGAAATTTCGAATTATTTCTTTCTGGATTTCAGATTCTGTCGTAGGGTATATGGAAATATGCTGATAAGGAATTGGTTAATTTCTATATTTCCAGATCATACAAGAAGAAGCGGAAATTCCGTCTACCCCAGAGGGGGGTGATATAACGGACAAAATTCCCCCTATTAAATTGATAAGACGGACCATAACCGGTGTCGATAAGTTTTTATGGTGAATTATGAGCAAAACAATAGATACATTGAATAGCTTGATTCAAGAGGGCAATAAGTTTACTTATAGGAATTTTTGCTCTTCTTGGGGGCAATATGGTCACCCGGCTTCATATTCCGAAGAATGGATTATCTGGCAATCTCGTGCGAAAACATTTATTAACGCCAAGTTTGGTGAGGAGTCGGTGCCTGCTCACACCTTACAAAGAGGATTGGGGTATAGGCTTATTGGAACTGGCGAAGATAAATTTACGAATGCAAAAACGCTAATTTTAAGCGCATTGAAGTCAGCAAAATTCAGCATTGAAGATGAAGTGCTTCCGGAAATTGGGAAGGTAGAGGTTAACGAAGAAGGTGTGCCGCGCTCAAATAAAGTATTTATCGTGCATGGGCATGATGAGAAAGCGAAGCAAGAATTGGAGATATTTCTAACAGAACTAGGGCTTGAGCCAATAGTCTTACATAGGCAGGCTGATCAAGGACAGACGATAATAGAAAAGTTTGAAAAGCATAGTGATACTGGGTACGCATTTATTATGATGACCCCCGATGAAATGGCTTATCTTTCATCTGAAAGAGAGCTCCCTGAAAGTGAGCGAACTATTGAGCTAAGAGCACGACCAAATGTGATCTTTGAGTTTGGCTATTTTGTGGGGAAGCTTGGGCGGCCACGAGTATGTTGCTTATATACTGGTTCGGTATCTTTACCTAGCGATCTTGGTGGATTGGTATATAAACAATACTCTAATTCAATCGAGGAAAGTGGCTACTCGTTAATAAAAGAACTTAAAGCAGCCGGATATAATGTTCGCGTATAAAAATAGTGGTCTTTGCTGGACTCTTGTTATTGGAGACACCGGTCTGGCCAAGCTAACAACTTGATATATAATAAAAAAATTCCACGAGCGCCACTACCATCCTTTATATGAAATTTAAAAATACACCGGGGTCGGGCATGTCATAAAAAAAGGCATCCCCTGCCGGCATGTTCAGGAAAACGAACCCATAACTCTTTACCACATAGAGTCCTTGAAACCATGAACGCCACCACCATCCTTTATGTCATTATCGCCATCGTTCTGGCAGATTATCTCCTGGCAAGGGGGCTCAGCTTTCTCAACTGCCGGAGTATAACCACCCAGCTGCCTGATGAGGTAAAGGGGATTTACAGCGAGGAGAAGTATCAGCAGTCCCAGGAGTACAAGCTGGCCAATTGCCGGTTGGAGCTGGTCACTGCCAGCCTGCAGATGGTGCTCCTCCTGGCCCTGCTCATCGGTGGCGGCTTTGCCTTTATCGACGAGATGGCCCGGGATCTGGTGCAGGCGGAGTTGCTGGTTTCCCTGCTCTTCTTTGCCCTGCTTTTTTTCGCCTCGGAAATCCTCTTTCTGCCCTTTGCCCTCTATCACACCTTTGTCCTGGAGGAGCGCTTTGCCTTTAACAAGACCACCATGGCCACCTTTATCACCGACAAGCTCAAGGGCTGGCTGTTGATCATCCTTCTGGGCGGGCCCTTGCTTACGGCGGTGATCTGGTTTTACCAGGTCACCCAGGACAATTTCTGGCTCTATGCCTGGCTGTTGCTGAGTAGCTTCATGATCTTGATGACCATGTTCTACTCCACCCTGATCGTGCCCCTCTTTAATAAGCAGACTCCGCTCGAGCAGGGTGATCTGCGGGATGCCATCGAGGCCTTCAGCGCCAAGGCCGGCTTTCAGCTGGATAATGTCTTTGTCATTGACGGCTCCCGCCGCTCCACCAAGGCCAATGCCTATTTTTCCGGCCTCGGGGCCAAAAAGCGCATCGTCCTCTATGATACCCTGATTAAAGATCTGGCGGTGGAGGAGCTGGTGGCAGTGCTGGCCCATGAGATCGGCCATTATAAGAAAAAGCACACCATCAAGGGGATTATCGCCGCACTCTGTCAGACCGGCATCATGCTCTATATCTTATCGTTGTTTATTGCTAACCCGCTGCTGTCTGCGGCCTTGGGCGCCAATAGCCATAGCTTCCATCTGGCCCTGATCAGCTTTGCTCTTCTCTACTCGCCGCTGTCCACGGTCATGGGTCTGGCCATGAACGGTTTCTCCCGGCACAATGAGTATGAGGCGGACCGTTTTGCCGCCCATCATTTTGACGCTGCCGCCCTGGGCTCGGCCTTGAAAAAGCTGTCCGTCAACAACCTCAGCAATCTTACCCCGCATCCGGCCTATGTCTTTTGCCACTACTCCCATCCCCCGCTCTTAAACAGACTGCGCGCCCTCAGTACGACCTGAGAACCGGGCTGTCCTCTAGCTATTCTGATCAAGCCGCGCCAGCCGTTTTCATGCAGGTTGCTTCACGAATGCGTCAAAAGAGCTTATAATCAGATAACCCTTCCTTGTTATGAACCTCTACTTTGAGGAGAGAACGTTATGAAAACCACCACAGTGATGCTTTTCTTATGTCTTCTGGCCTGGGCTGCAACTGCTGCAGCTGACAAAACTATCCTGGCTGGCGGCTGTTTCTGGTGTATGGAAGCCGATTTTGAAAAACTGGACGGCGTAACCGATGTGGTCTCAGGCTTTACCGGAGGCACGGTCAAAGACCCGACCTATAGCGGAAATCATGAAGGCCACGTCGAGGCGGTGGAGATCACCTATGACCCTGCTAAAATTAGTTATCAGAAATTATTAGATCACTTCTGGGTCAATATCGATCCTTTTGATAATGGCGGCCAATTTTGTGATCGCGGTCCCAGTTATTTAAGTGCTATTTTCGTCGCTGATGACAGCGAAAGACAGCTGGCTGAACAATCGAAACGGCAGGTGGCAGAGCAATTTCCCAAGCAGAAAGTGGTGACCCCGATATTAACGGCCTCAACCTTTTATCCCAGTAAAGGTGACGAAAGCTATCATCAGGATTATTATAAGAAAAGCCCGGTTCGTTATAAATTCTATCGCTGGAATTGTGGTCGTGATCAACGATTAAAGGAACTATGGGGCGATAAAGCCCGACCTTAGAGTATCAGAACAATATAATTTCTACTTGTATCCAGCCAAAGTTTACATAGGGAAATTGCAATATGCAGTTGTTTAACCATGCAAAAATAATTGTGACCATGCTGGTGCTGGTCAGCCTGACGGCAAATTGTAGGCCGGATGCTGAGATTGCACTACCGCAGCAAGGTGACTGGTCCGCTCCGCAGCAGGTGACCGGTTTAAGTCTGGGCCGGCCGGGTTCCTGGGATGATGCCGATCCGGGAGCGGTTACGCCCAGTACTGTGGTCAAGCGGGACGGAATTTATTATCTCTATTATGTCGGCTCCGACGGCAAGCGCGAGATTGATCAAGGTCCCACCCATAGAAAGCTCGGTTTGGCAACCAGCACCAACGGTATTGATTTCATTAAGTATGAAGGTAATCCGATACTATCCTGGTCGCCTGCCAATAATGAAGAAGAAGGCATCTTCGGGGCCAAGGCCCTGTTGGTTGACGATGTCATCCATCTTTATATCAATACCATGTCGGCTGCAGATGCCGGCACCGATCAGGTATGGGCCGATGTCCATCTGGTTACTTCAAACGATGGCAAAAACTTCAGCCCGCCGGTGCTGGTGCTTGATCACGGCAATCCTGAGGTCGTCGGCTCAGGTGATGAGCTCGGCCCCACCGGTATCATGCAGAAAGATGGTATCTGGTCGCTTTATTATTTTGCCAAAGGAGTGGTGGTAGGCGATTGGCAGCTCTGTCTGGCCACCGGGGAGTCACCGTCCTCTTTTCAAGAGACCAGACTGCTGTTAGATGAAAAAGCATTTTTCGGCGCCGGTGGTGATATTAATTGGCTTGCCGCCAACAAAATAGCGATGTTTTTTCAGAAAAGAAATGACTGGAGCCGGCTTGAGGTATATACCGCTGCCGCCGACAGCCCGGGCCAGCTGACCAAGGTCAGAACCTGGGACGGCCTGGCCCGCGGTGAAGGAATGACTGTTTTTCTGGACCACCAGGCAGGGCAGTGGTTCATGTATAATCGGATTCAGGCCGAAGACAGCAAGGTCTACGTGCGTACTGCCCCGCTAACATATGAGCCGTCGTCAGCAGAGTTTTTTCTTTAATATTAAAAAGAGATGCCAACCAGCAATTTAAAGGAATTAAGAGGAATGTTGGGCTCCTCACTGCCGGCATTGGAGATGTGATGAAAACGCAGTTCCGCCAGATAAGTGTGGCAACAGTTGTCATATTCAAGTCCCAGACCGAACTGGTAATTACCATTTAACTCGGCCCCCATGCCGGGAACATCAGCAAAGCTATACACCGGACCACCGCCGCCAAACAGATAGGGCCGCATGT
>DIKT01000026.1:88354-89877 GCA_002424635.1 Desulfobulbaceae bacterium UBA5611 | reverse complement strand
GGGTTGACGACCAGGTGGAGCGGTAATTCTATCATGATGGAATGAAAACCGCGATACCAGCCAGTGCCGATATCGGTAAAGAGCCGGCGATTGTAGCGCGGGACCAGATCAATAGTGGCAACTCGTTCAGTGGTCCGGCCCAGGCCGGAAAAACTCTGACCATAACCACCGAGTAAGCCCCAGCTGTCTTGGGAACGGTCAATGACGGCCTCAGCAGCATTAGCCGGTAAAGCCCCAGTGGCCAAAATAAATAATAATAAAATCAGGAAGATAATCTTGCGGCAAACGGTAATTTTAGTCATAGTCAGGTACCTTGGGCCGACCGGAGCAGCGGCGGCCATTTAATGGATTGGTTTGGCCCTGTGAGGAGCCGCAAGACCTACGAATAACAGTTGGCTTCAGATTTAAGGGCACCTTGAAAAATTGTCTTTTGCCCAATCTCTGCGTTGTTTAAAAAATTTTATCCTCGGAATATCAAACATATGCCTGCGGTAAAATTTTTCTCACGCCTTGATATTGACCAAAATCTTAATTTTTCAAGATACCCTTATAAATAGTGACTTTCAATTTGAGCAGCCTGCATAATAGTATTCAATGGAAAAGCGGCATTGTCAAGGATAACCAATGGTTCCGGCGGATGGCAGAATGGTCTGTTTGACAATGTAGAGGTTCATGGTAAAGTAACTGCTGGATGTTGCTGGAGCAGCTTAAGGGTGCCTTGAAAAATAGTATTTTCGCCCAAACTCTTCGTTATGCTCAAAATTTTATCCGCGGAATATCAACTATATGCCTGTGGTAAAATTTTTCACATGCCTCGATTTTGAACGAAAATCCTCATTTTTCAAAGTACCCTTAAGAGAAGTTTAAATAATAATTACTAACTATGCGTGAATGGCATCAGGTAATTTCATGATATTTTTATTGTAAGGAACACATATGGTAACTGCACAGAATAACTGGACGAAAGCAAGTTGGAAGACCTTTACTGCCCTGCAGCAGCCCAAATGGCCGGACCAAGACGTCTATGATCAGGTGCTGGCCCAGCTTGCTCATTTGCCCCCCCTGGTTTTTGCCGGTGAGATTCGTGATTTAAAGGCCATGCTGGCCAAGGCGGTGGTCGGGGAGGCCTTTCTCCTGCAGGGTGGCGATTGCTCGGAAGATTTTTCGCAGGTGACGGCCCCCAAGATCAGAGAGACCCTCAAGGTGCTGCTGCAGATGGCCGTGGTCCTGACCTATGCCGGCGGTAAACCGGTCATCAAGCTGGGCCGTATCGCCGGCCAGTTTGCCAAACCACGGTCCGCCGATACTGAGATGGTCAATGGCGTTGAGCTCTCTTCCTATCGAGGAGATATGGTCAACAGTTCCGAGCCGATTGCCGCGGCTCGCATCCCTGATCCCAAGCGGATGCTGCAGGGCTATAATATGGCGGCGGCTACCTTGAATCTGTTGCGGGCCTATACCCGGGGTGGCTTTGCCGCCCTGCACCGGGTCCATGCCTGGAACCAGGAATTTGTGGTGCAGTC
>DIKT01000026.1:23801-88288 GCA_002424635.1 Desulfobulbaceae bacterium UBA5611 | reverse complement strand
AAAATCAATGAGGCCAGTTTTTTCACCTCCCATGAGGCCCTGCTGCTTGGTTACGAAGAGGCCTTGACCCGTGAGGATTCGACCAAAGGAGGCTGGTATGACTGCTCGGCCCATATGCTGTGGATCGGAGAACGGACCCGGCAGCTGGATGGCGCCCATGTCGAGTTTCTGCGCGGCGTCTTAAACCCTATCGGGGTCAAGATCGGCCCTGATTATGATCTGGACAATGTAAAGCGGCTGATTGAGGCCCTTAATCCTGACAATGAGGCCGGCCGGCTGACCCTGATTACCCGGCTGGGCATGAACAAGATTGACAAAGTGCTGCCGCCGCTGCTCCGGGCGGTAAAAAAAGAGGGTTATAATATCGTCTGGAGTTGCGACCCCATGCACGCCAATACTTATACGGCCGAGTCAGGCCATAAATCTAGAAATTTCAATGATATCCTCTCGGAGATCAGCTGCTTTTTTGAGATTCATTGGGCCGAGGGGACTATTCCTGGTGGCATCCATCTGGAGATGACCGGCGAAAACGTCACCGAGTGCACCGGTGGGGCCAGAAACATTATTGATTCGGAGCTGGCCAACAACTACCTCACCACCTGTGATCCCCGCTTAAACGCGGAACAGAGTCTGGAGGTGGCCTTCCAGATTGCCGAGATGATCAGAAGTTGAATTAAAAAACTAAGAATAAGGTCAAAAAAAACAAGCTACCAAGGCAGGATCGTGATGGCTTGTTTTGCCTGCCCTGCAGGCATGACATGATTGTCTGATTATTAGGTCTCCATCTCATCTGATGGTCATGTTTCCCCTCTGGCTGCTAAAGATAACTCAGCTTCTTGCCGGAGAAGCGGCTGGCAATAAAGGTCAATAGAGGTAACATATTCAGGGGCCAAGATGACAAGTGATGCCAGCAAACCTTACATTGTCCTGATCAGCATCCACGGTCTGATCCGCGGGCAAAACCTGGAACTCGGGCGCGATGCCGATACCGGTGGTCAGACTAAATATGTGGTGGAGCTGGCGCGGGCTCTGGGAGCCCATCCCGAGGTCGGCCATGTTGATTTGCTGACCCGGAGGGTGGTTGATCCTTCTGTCAGTGCCGATTATGCCCAGCCCTTTGAAAGGCTTGGTGATAATGTCCAGATCGTGCGCATTGACTGCGGTGAGGAGATTTATCTGCCGAAAGAGCAGCTGTGGGACTCTCTGGATAACTTCGCCGACTCGGTGCTTGACTATCTCAAACAGCAGTTCCGCAAACCCGCCATCATCCACAGCCACTATGCCGATGCCGGCTATGTCGGTACTCGCATTGTCCATCAGCTGGGTATTCCACTGGTCCACACCGGTCATTCCCTGGGGCGCAGCAAGCGCCGCCAGCTCCTGGCTGCCGGTCACAGCAAGGCGTCCCTGGAAACCCGTTATAATATCACCCGTCGTATTGAGGCCGAGGAAACCACCTTGAGTGTGGCTGAGCGTGTTATCACCAGCACCCGGCAGGAGGTGGAGGAACAGTATGCTCTCTACGACCATTATCAGCCCGAACGGATGCGGGTGGTACCGCCGGGCACGGATCTGGAGCAGTTTCATGCCCCTCTGGGTGACGAAGACAGGAGTGCGATTGGTGCCGAGATCGCCCGTTTCCTGCAGGATCCCGCCAAGCCGATGATCCTGGCCCTGTCGCGGCCTGATCCGCGCAAGAATATCGGGGAACTGGTCAGCGCCTATGGGGAATCACCGGAACTGCAGCAACTGGCCAATCTCATCATCATCGTCGGGAACCGTGATGACATCAGCGACATGGATACCGGAGCCCAGGAGGTACTGAATGATCTCCTGCTGACCGTTGATCAGTATGACCTGTACGGGAAAGTGGCCTATCCCAAGCATCACCAGGCCTCTGAGGTGTCCATTCTTTACCGGCTCGCGGCCCTGAGTAAAGGCGTCTTTGTCAATCCAGCGCTGACCGAGCCTTTTGGCCTGACCCTGATTGAGGCGGCGGCCAGCGGTGTGCCGATTGTCGCCACCGAAGACGGCGGCCCCACCGACATCATCGGCAACTGCGGCAACGGTTACCTGATCGATCCGCTGGACCGAATTGATATTATTGCCAAAATATTGCGCGTCCTGACCGAACCGCAAGAGTGGGAAAAACTGGCCGTGCATGGCTTGCAGGGTGTGCGTCAGCATTATTCGTGGCAGGCGCATACGGAAAAGTATCTGGCTGTCCTGCGGCCGCTGCTGGCCCGAACAGAAGCCTCCCCGCCGTTACGCACCAGACGTCGCCCGCAGCTTCATCATGACCGGGCGCTGTTTTCCAGTCTCGATCATAACCTCCTGGGGGATCCTCAGGCGCTGGCCTGTTTTGTCGAAGCACTGCAGGCCAACCGCCGGTGCGTCCTGTTCGGCATTGTCACCGGACGGCGGCTGGATTCCGCCATCCAGGTCCTGAAAAAACACCGGATCCCCATGCCGAATGTGCTGATTACCAGCCTGGGCACGGAAATCAACTACGCCCCCAACCTCATGCCGGATACGGCCTGGGAGAGACATATAGATCATCTCTGGCATCCGCGCATCATCCGCAGTGTCCTGAGCGAACTGCCGGGGCTGAAACTGCAGCCCAAGAGCGAACAGAACCGTTTCAAGGTGAGTTATTATATCGATCCGCAAACCGCGCCGGACATCCAGCACATCAACAGCCTGCTCCATCAGGAAGGCCAGACGGTGAATGCTGTACTCTCATTCGGACAATACCTTGATATCGTCCCGGTACGCGCCTCTAAAGGGCTGGCGCTGCGCTGGGTCGCCGACAAACTGGATATTCCTCTGGAGCGAGTTCTGGCCGCAGGCGGTTCCGGCAGCGATGAAGACATGATGCGCGGCAACACCCTGGCCGTCGTGGTGGCCAACCGTCATGATGAAGAGCTTTCCGATCTCGAAAATGCCGAGAAGATTTTTTTTGCCACGCGTCCCTGCGCCGAAGGGATCCTGGAGGCCATCGAACATTACGACTTCTTCCAGAGCTGTGAGGTGGAAATGACATGAGAGAGCACCTGCTGATCTGTACCGATCTCGACCGCACCCTGATCCCCAACGGGAAAGACGTGGAATCATCCGAGGCCCGCCAATGGTTCCATAGGCTGGCGGCCTTGCCGGAAATCGTGCTGGCCTATGTCACCGGCCGTGATCAAAAACTGGTCAGGGACGCTGTCGAGGCATATAATCTGCCGCTACCTGCTTTCGTGCTCGGGGATGTGGGCTCCACCATCTATACCTGCGCCGGCTGGCACTGGGAGCATTGGGAAGCATGGGAGGCGCATATCGCGCTCGACTGGGGAGGACGCAGCCATGCGCAACTGGCCACTCTGCTGCAAGGTCTGCCCGCCCTGCAGCTTCAGGAAGAATCTAAGCAGAACAGTCACAAACTGAGCTATTATGTCAGTCTGGACGTCAATCACGGGGAACTGCTGGAGGTAATGGAGCGGCGCCTGCGGCAAGAGGGCATCCGCGCCAGCCTGATCTGGAGCATTGATGAACCTGCCGCCATCGGGCTGCTGGATGTATTACCTGCCCGTGCCACCAAACGACACGCCATTGAGTTTCTGATGGAAGAGCAGGGTTTTGATCTCAACAAGACGGTCTTTGCCGGCGACAGCGGCAACGATCTGCCGGTACTGGTCAGCCCGATTCCCGCCATTCTGGTGCATAACGCCAGTCCTGAAATCAAGCGGGAGGCGCAGCAGATGGCAGAGAGGGCGGGGACGGCATCGGCCCTGTATCTTGCCCGTGGCGGCTTTCACGGCATGAACGGCAACTATGCGGCCGGTATTATTGAGGGACTGGCCCATTACCACCCGGCACTCACGGCCCGGCTGGAGGGTGAATAGATGATCAGGGACACGCTCGCATCGGCCACCACTGCCCGCCCGCTTATCTTCGGTGAGGTGCTCTTTGACCGTTTTGCCGATGGCACCGCCATTCTTGGCGGCGCACCATTCAATGTGGCCTGGCACCTGCAACCATTCGGCCTGGAACCCATGTTCATCTCCAGCGTCGGCGCTGATCCTTTGGGCGAACAGGTCCGCCGTGCCATGCAGGACTGGGGTATGGATCTCTCCGGCCTGCAGACCAACAACCGCTATCCCACGGGGGTGGTCGATGTCAGCTTCCGCCAGGGTGAACCGCACTATCATATCGTGCCGGACAGTGCCTGGGATTATATCCGTCCTGAGGGGCTGCCTGCCTTACCGGCTGCCGGTCTGCTCTATCATGGCAGTCTGGCCCTGCGGCAGGTTGTGTCACGCACTAGCTGGCAGTGGCTGCAGAAACAGAGCAGCGTACCGCGGTTCATCGATATTAATCTGCGCGATCCGTGGTGGGATCGCGACGCCATCGGCCGGCTGCTGGAGGGCGTGTCCTGGCTCAAGCTTAATACGGACGAACTGGCGCAGATCGTCCCCCAGCGCGGCGATATCGAGAGCCGTATCCACTATCTCCTTGATGCTCTGCCGCTGGCCTGGCTGATCGTGACTCAGGGCAAAGCAGGCGCCATGGCTATCTCGGCCCAGGGTGAACGTCTGCGAGTCAGACCGGAGCAGGCGGCCAGGGTGGTTGATACCGTTGGTGCCGGTGATGCCTTCAGTAGTGTGCTGATTGTGGGACTGTTGAAAGGATGGCCGATGGAGCAGACCCTGCGTTACGCCCAGCAGTTTGCCGGTGCCGTGGTCGGCCTGCGGGGTGCGACCAGCCGCGACCTTGATTTCTACCAGCCATTCATTGAGTCGTGGCAGCTCACCTAGAGGACCAGCATGTACGAACAAGTATCCCATTCCCTGTTAAACGATATCCTCAGTGAACTCGACCCGGAAATTCAAGGGGCGGAGTTGCGTTATTTCTATACCCGGCTGGGGGCGAATTTTTATCCCATCTACTCGCTTTTTACTATCCTGTACGGTAAAAGGGACGATTTTCGGCCGCAGATCCAGGCGCTGGTGGAAACCATGGCCCGGCAGTATGTACAGCGGCCTGATCATCTGCGCCAGTCCGACCTTGAGCGTGAAAAGAACCATAACTGGTTTCTCAGTCAGGAATGGGTGGGCATGGCCCTCTATGTTGACGGTTTTGCCCGTGACCTGCCTGATTTGATCCGGCGGGTCAACTATTTTCCGGAGCTGGGCGTCAACATGGTCCATCTCATGCCGATGATGCAATGCCCGGAAGGAGCCCGCGACGGCGGCTATGCAGTCAGCGATTTTCGGCAGATCGATAGCCGTTTCGGCAGGATGGAGGATCTGCAGGAACTGGCAGGAGAGCTGTGCAAGCGCAAAATTCTGCTGACCCTGGATGTCGTGCTCAATCATACCTCCGACCAGCACCACTGGGCTCAACAGGCACGGGCAGGTGACAGCCGCTATCACGATTACTACTACATTTTCGACAACCGCGAGGTGCCGGATATGTTTGAGGTCAGCATGCCGGAGATCTTCCCGGAAACCGCCCCCGGCAATTTCACCTGGGACGAGGCCATGGGCAAATGGGTGATGACCGTCTTCAACAGTTACCAGTGGGATCTGAATTACAGCAACCCGGCGGTGTTCATCGAGATGCTTGATATCATCCTCTACTGGGCCAATCAGGGAGCAGATATCCTGCGCCTCGATGCGGTCGCCTTTCTATGGAAAAAGATCGGCAGCATCTGTCAGAATGAGCGCGAGGCCCATTTGCTGCTGCAGCTGCTGAAGGATTGCTGTCAGGTCACGGCCCCCGGTGTCTTGTTCATTGCCGAGGCCATCGTCGCCCCGGTGGAGATCATCAAGTATTTCGGCGAAGACGCCATCAACGCCAAGGAGTGCGAAATTGCCTATAACGCCACCTTCATGGCGCTGCTCTGGGATGCGGTGGCCACCAAAAATGCCCGACTGCTGACTCAGGGAGTCAAGAGCCTGCCCGCCAAGCTGGATCGCGCCACCTGGCTCAATTACCTGCGCTGCCATGATGATATCGGGCTTGGCTTTGACGACAACGACATCCGGGCAGTGGACTATGATCCCCAGGCGCACCGCCAGTTTCTGGTGGACTATTTTACCGGCAATTACGAGGCCTCCCCGGCCCGCGGGCTGCCCTTCGGCCACAATGACAAGACCGGTGACACCCGGATCTCCGGCTCGCTGGCCTCTCTGGCGGGACTGGAAAGCGCCCTGGCGGCCGATGACCCTGAGCGGATCGATGTTGCCATCAAGACCATCCTGCTGCTGCATGGCATGATCATGGCCTTTGGCGGGATACCGCTCCTTTATTATGGGGATGCCATCGGCACCCTCAATGACCGTAATTATCTGGCCGACCCGGCCAAGGCCAACGACAGCCGCTGGGCTCATCGTCCGCTGATGGACTGGGAAAGGGCGGAATTACGCAATACCCCGGGAACAGTGGAATACCGGTTGTTTACTGCCATCAAAAAGATGATCGCCGTGCGCAAGGAAGTAGCGGCCTTTGCCGATTTCAACAACCGTGAACTACTGGATGTGGGCAATCCGCATCTCTTTGTCTTTTCCAGGTTCGATTTTATCCAGCCGACCAGCCGGGTGCTGGTGGTGGCGAACTTTGACAGCGCTCCCCAACACCTGAATCTGGAGGATATAGGCGGGCAGGCTTATTTCCGCTATGGTGCGGTCAGGGATTTGTATTCAGGAGAGCGCCCCGCCATGTTTAAGGAAGAGCTGGTGATTCCACCATACCAGTTTTACTGGCTGAGTGATTAGGTGCCGTTATTAAATAAGCAACGCTGTTTTGCTTATTTGATTACGGCACCTTATGCCGCTTCCAGGAAATCGCCAAAGCAGTCCCGGCGTTTTCCTGGAGTGGCTCTGGCCGCTACCCGCTCAAATGCCTATGAAATAAGCAACGCTGTTTTGCTTATTTGATTACGGCACCTTATGCCGCTTCCAGGAAATCGCCAAAGCAGTCCCGGCGTTTTCCTGGAGCGGCTTCTGCCGTCTACCCACCAAAATACCCCGAAAAGTAACACTTTTTTGCTTAATTCAACGGCACCTAAAATGTTTTCATCTTTTAGATCTTGAAATGTCGACCGAAGAAATCGCGGGAAGCCCACTTTTGGGCCGATCCGCAGCATTGATGAGTGATTAGCACTTTTCCCTCCATAACAACAGTCTGCCAGCTCTTTAATTGTCAGAATTGAGTTGTCCACATGCTGCCAAGACATCATCGCCTTTAGCACTTCGTATTAACGTCGGAATTTTAAAAGTATCTAAAACTTCTTTAAACTTCTCAATTTTATCCACATGAGGACGTTTGTAATGTGATCCCGGGAATGAGTTAAAAGGAATTAAGTTTATATAGGCACTTTTCCCAGCCAGTAATGTCCCTAATTGTTGAGCATCATCCGGAGAATCATTAAAATCTTTTATCAGAAGATATTCATACGTAATAAATTGTTTTTTATGTAAAGGTATGTTGTTAATATAGGCCAACACTTCAGCAAGTGGATATATCTTATTAATAGGAAGAAGTTCATTCCTCTTTTCTGCAATGGATGAATGAAGAGATAACGCCAGATTCACTCCGGGAATTTCCTGGCTCCATCTTTTAAGTCCAGGAATATAACCAGACGTTGAAATAGTAATTTTTTGAACACCAATTGAAGTACCGTGTTGTGATATAAATATTTCGCACGCTTTTTTGACGGCATCAAAATTATGTAACGGTTCGCCTTGTCCCATAAAAACAATATTTAAAATCCGCTCTTCTCCAGGCCTGTTTTCAGCTAACCAACGCCAGGCCTTGAGAAACTGGCCAACAATTTCACTGGTAGTCAAATTTCTTGTAAGTCCTTGCCTTCCGGTAGAACAAAAAGAACAATTCATGGCACAGCCAACCTGTGATGAAAGGCAAATAGAATATTTATTATGAAACGGAATAAGGACGGTTTCGATTTTGTGATTGTCTTGAAGCCTAAAGAGAAATTTTACTGTTCGATCTTTTGACTGATGAACCGTATCGATTTCGGGAAGGGAGAAGTCGAAATTATTTTGAAAAAAGGCCAATGAACCTTTTGCAATTTTCTCATGGCATTGAGCATTTTCTTTTTTCTTGTAATGCCAATTAAAAAGAATTGCCGCTGCTGATTGGTTTAAATCATTCTGATTGAGAACCATTGCTAAATCAGAATGATTGAGATCATAAAAGGATTGTCTCAAAAAAAGTCTCTTTATTAATATCAATATTTTACCAATATTCAATAGGTTGAAATATTAATAATGAAAAATCAAAACAAACACTGTCAGCACAGCACACTCACTCAAGAGCAAGATTAGATTTCCGGGCTTCGTAAAGCAGAGAAATAGGGGGCAGACCAGTGGCCTGTCCCCTATTTGTCCTTATTTATTGTCCTTTTTAATGCTGCTTGCCAGTTTTTTCCCCAATCAGTTTCATGCATAAAGTAATGTTCTTGTTCATCTAAAGATCTTATTGTGGACTTGCTGACAACAACATATTCTCTATCATTTGGTCTTCTAGGCGATACTTTATTATCAAATATTTCTCCTAAAAGAATGTTTTGCGCTTCAATTTTTAGGTCGTGCAAATAGCTAGTAATATCCATTATAAATTCATTGTAGTTAGAAATGTTATTTTTTAGAGTGTCAAACTCAACCTCGCCTTTCTCTTTAGGCTCAAGAATTTCAACACCTATTTTTTGCTGCTTATCTTCCGGTAAATCTATTGGTAAAAATTTCAATAATGAATCGTTAACTTTTTGGTAACTTTTATCCAGGTCGTAACTAACTGACTGAAGAGCCATATTAAATATTTCAAAAATTCTATCTGTGATTACAAATTTCTCAAGAATAAAAATTACTTCGATTATTGTTTTTGAAAAAGAATGATGATAGTCAATGAAATCTACTGTTCTTTCAGATAACGGTTTTGTATTTATTCCTTCACTTTTTAAGAACCGCTTGCTATCGATTTTTTGACTGACAGCAAAAAGTTTGCTTTGAACCTTTATGAGAGCATTTGTTGATTGATTAATACCGTCGCTAATTTCATTGAAAATTTCTTTTTGAATTTTTGCTTTAAACTGTTCCCTCTGTAGATTTAAATTGTTTTTATGTTGCTTATTTAACTGGAATATCAATAATCCGTAACCAACTACAAAACCTAGAATAGTTAGTCCTGGTTGTATCATCTCTGAAAACTCTACCGGAATGAGGCTGAAGACAATAATGGCTGTAACTGCTCCAATTCCAAACAATAGTGCATGTCCAAAACCTTCTTCGTACTGGTTCATTATTTTCTTCTCATAACGACTAAGCTGTGCGGCGCAAACGAAGCGCAGCGTAGTTTGCATCCGAACGAGCGTCTTGTTAGATGCGTAGTTCAAACAGCCTCCGCATCTGGAACATCATAAATTGTCTCCGTAACTTCGCTTAACAGCCGATGATCAAGTAAAACCTGTATTACGACACGAACCGTATTCTCACATACAGTTATCTTTCCATTATCATCGAAATTTATACCCCAGTTACGTGCATTACTAACAGTCTTAACTTTTTCTGGAAACTCGGGAATTCTGTACAACGCCCTTTGCTGTATTACAGTCATCCGCCTGAGCTGAATAGCATTCTGGCCCACGTATTGTTTGAGAGGCTCAACGTCACTAAATATAGATAAGAACTGGGGATCAACCGTTAAATCGTCAAAACTTCGTTTATACACTGCCCTATCAGAAACCGTGCTTTCATAGGCTCGTTTTGAAGCAACGAAGATGGTTTCATTAAAGCAATAAAAATCGAAATATGAATCGAATGTGAAAGATTCATCAGGAACTGCCGAAAGTTCTCCGTTAACAAAAATGGCGTTGATTAGCTTATTCCGGACAGTCGGCTTCCATGTCGGCGCAGTCTTTCTAACTGCGTAAACCGTCCTGTCCCCCGACTGGAACTTAACTAGGTAACCAACAGCACCCTTCAATTGCTTGAGTTGGGCATCCGTATTTTCTGCTTCTGGGGCATCGACAACTTGCAGTAAAGCAATGAGACCTTCGCTGTCCTCCAGAGAATGCTCTAAGCAACTATTTTCATTGTTCTGTGATAAATGACTATAGGCAACCTTTTCGGAAATTCTCGAAGTTTCAGAACGAATTGCATCGCGAAATAGATTCTCGACCTGTTCGTCTGTTCTAACGTGCCATGCTCGAAACTTTACAGAAGAGCTGCTTTTCTTGAATACCCAAAGTTGAACAGTCGAATTGTCATAATCAAATTGCCGCCATTTTGCAAAGTCTGTCATTCTTGCTTTTCTCCTATGCTTATATAACTACCTTGAACTTCTTGACATAGATATTTTCCAGGAGTTGGATCAGTGCTACTAAGTAGCTTTATCACTCTCTTATGCCCATTGATCTGTGCGTCTGCTTCGTACAAATTCCAGCCAAGAATTAGAAGCATGGGGTTCATTATTATGTATCCAGCACGGTAGGTAATTAAAAAAAGCCAAATCAAGAAAACAACTAACCCCGCAATTTTTCCAACAGAACCATAATCCACGCCCATAAACGACACAATGTAGGGGAAGCTGTAACTTATCAATTCACTTGGGATGGGCTTAGATGCCGTTATCGTTACGGGATACTTATAACGCAGGCTACGCAATACGAAGATTGTCAGGAGAAGGCATATGAGCGTTAGTGAAACACCGAATAAGGAAAGATATGGGTGGTTGCTACTAGGAAGAACGCAATTACGAAAGCTCCAACAGTTCTCTAGCTCCCAAGATTCCTGCTTAATGTCTTGTAAAGCAAGAATAACGGCAAGCGGGAAATAGGACCCTAGAAAGACGAAAGCTGCTGGCACTAATCGAAACTGCATAAGGTTCCCTCTTTGAGCATCTAACAGTGCACTAGACAGAAAGGTAGCCAATATTGTGCTAGGCAGATTCTGTATATCTTCTATTTTTTAAAAAATGACCTTTCTTCAATAACTTGAGAGGTTGGCCGCGACGGCCTACTACATATTACCGCTCAGCTGGGGCGCCTTCCTGATGCGTTCCAGCTGATCGGCCAGATCGCCCATCTCCTGCTGCCAGTAGTCGCGGCTGCCGAAGTTGGGTGCTACCCGCGACTCCCCGTCTTCGTTGAACTGGTGGGCGCACCAGGCAATATAGTGGATATAGCGCATGGCCCGCAGGGGCTCGATCAGGCGTAGGCTGCGGTGGTCAAACTGCATGAAGGTCTCATAACCTTCAAGAAAGAGATCGATCTCGAGCAGGGAATCCTGCATCAGACCGGGCAGCAGCATCCAGAAATCCTGGACGGGCGGGCCCACGGCCATATCGTCAAAGTCGATGATGAAGAAGGATTGATCGGGCCGGTAGATGAGGTTGGAGAAATGGCAATCGCCATGGATGCGGATCATCCGGGTGCTTTCAAACAGGGGGCTGATCTCTTTGATCAGGGAAGTGGTCAGCTCTGCAAACTGCGGGCGCATCTCGGCCGGGATCAGGCCTCCGGCCAGCAGGCTGTCGACCTGGGCTTGGGTGGAATGGCCGGGCGCCATGGTGATCCGGTCCTGGGGCAGGTGGGTGGCCCCGACCGCATGGACGCGGCCGATGAGGCGGCCCAGCTCCAGCCATTGATCTTCCGAGTATTCGTCATAACTGCGGCCGCCGCACTTGGGAAAGCAGGCAAAGAGGATCTTGCCGTATTGGCCCAGGGTACCGCCATCCGCCATCTTCAGGGGGGCGATCACCGGGATCTCCATGGCCGCAAGTTCCAGCAGGAAGCTGTGCTCATCGAGCAGGGCGCTTTTTGACCAGCGGCCCGGCCGGTAAAACTTGATCACCAGACCGCTCCGGTCCGCAAATTCCAGCTCGTAAACCCGGTTGATGTAGCTGTTTAAGGGGCGGCAGAGATTGGTGCAACGCATGCCTAAGGCCTTTTCCGCCTGGGTAATTATCACATCCGGGGTCAGGCCGTGAAAGGCATGGCGGCCTGTACAGGAGGTCTTTTCTGTCATCGGCTGGTATATCCTTTATCTATCGGCAGCCCGGCTCTCTTCAGAGCCGCTACCGCCAGCTGATCGCATCTTTCATTGAAAGGATGACCGGCATGCCCTTTCACCCATTGAAAGGTGACATCCATAGCTTCCACCAGCAGCAGCAGATCGCCCCAGAGATCCGGGTTGACAGCCGGCTGGCGGTCGGCTTTGATCCAGCCGCGCTGCCGCCAGCCTTTCGCCCAGCCTTTGCTGATGCCGTTGACCACATAACTGGAATCGGACCAGATGGTGATCGGCCGGTCCCGCAACTGAAGATGCTGCAGCGCCATAATGCAGGCCATGAGTTCCATCCGGTTATTAGTCGTCAGCTGGAAGCCGCCGCAGATCTCCAGTTCCATATCGTCATAGACCAGGATGGCGCCATAGCCGCCAGGGCCGGGGTTATGGCTGCAGCCCCCATCGGTATAGATGTTAATTTCGTCGAGGCGGCAGGGCAGTGGCGGCGGTTTGGTAACAGTGGCGGCTTTTTTCTGGACTGGGGCCTGGCTATATTGCGGATTGCGCAGCCAGGCCTCGGCTTCAGTCCGGTCGGTAAAGCCTTTGAATTTGGCTCCGGCATAGCCGGTCACCTGCTTTTGCGCCTCCGGCCAGGTGTCGTAAATCCCCGGCTTGAGGCCGACGGCCACGGCATAATACTTTTTTTTGGTCATGATGATATCCTGCCAATAAAAAAACCGTCCGGGCTGGTGATCCTTGGCGGGACGGTTCGGCGGACCATGACTGATCTGCTGTGAAGGTTATTCATTAATTGATCATGGCAATAAAAAATAAAGCGATAATAACTATAACCAGAAAAATGCCGACCTTGATATTGACTGAATTATCCTCTACCGGCCCTGCTGTCTCATGGTGATCATGTCCGCTCATGTTATTACTCCTTGTTGATGAATTTGCAAGCTGCCGCCATCCCGACCAGCCGATTAGTTGACCAATTTTATCCGGTTTTGTCGATCTTTTTAAAAACACAGCCTGCCGGGAGACCGAAACTCCCTGGCCGGATGGTCAAGACATAGCTTTACCAGATCAGGTCATCCGGTATGGTAAAGGCGGCATAAGGATCATCAGGATCGGTGATGCTCTGCTGGGCCGCCACATTGCAGACGACTATAAGCTCAGGCAGTAAGGCCTTTATTTTCTCTGCTATTACTAAAGGTATCACGGCATAGTTTTCTTTTTCCCTGATGATGGCCAGGCGCCCTTGGCTCAGGTCGTCGACCATCTCCGTGGTGGGTACCAAAATTTTAACCACTTTATTCTGGTCTGTGAAGCGATAGGCAATCGTGCCATGCTGCAAGGACACGATATTGCTGCTGATCAGTTGTCTGAGTTGGGCGAGTGCTTCATGTTTTTTTAACTCTTGCTGCCGTTTTTCGTTGGCCAGTCGGGCCTGGTTTTTTTTCTCTGTCAGGGCCTGCTGGGCCTGGATGGCATTTTCGTCCGGGGCCTGCAGGCGGCCCTTGTTCTGTTCTTTATTCTTTTTATAGATCGTCTTTTGGGCCTGGCTGGCCTGTTTTTTATCGACCAGTCCCATCTTTAAAAATTGATCACGCAGTGATTGGGCCATGGATTGCAGCTCCTTATCCGTAAATTAAATAACCATGGGGATGGTCCTGGTGGCAATGTTATGAGCCCTTTGCTGCCATAGCGGGCACAGGGTGCCGATACATTCCTTGTTGCGCTGATACTGATCACAGGAGATTACCGCCTCGGCCCGCCAGGGTATGGCCAGCATCTCTTTGGACCATCTGGCGGTTTCACTGAGGGCAATATAGGTTTCCCGTTGACAGCAGCGACCGCCTTTATGGGCGGCCAAGGCACCCAGTACTTTGGTGGAAAATTGCTGGGCCAGTTGCCTGGGCCCTGCGGTCAGCGGGGTAGCCGCCATAATGGCAGCGACGCCGATGCCGATGCCGATTGCCGCGCCGCAGGCGCCCCAGAAGCCGCAGACCCCGCCGGGAACCTCGGCGCCGCGGTTGATGGCCACCAGAATCTCCTTGGAGCTGATCGTCCCGCCGCCATTGCGATAACAGGCCAGCAGGATGCCTGGTATCATGGCATGATGTTCCGGGCCGTGCATCGGAATGGATGGGTGGCTGCGAATGACCTTCAGCAGGGCAATCAGGTCCTGCTCTTTGGTTGTAGTACAGATGGTCTTGATGACGGCCAGCCCTTTTTCCTGGTGGCAGCGGTCACAGACGAAATGCCCGTGCAGGCAGCAGTCATCCGCCTGGCAGGTCCGGCCGCAATAATAACAGGCCATTTCTCTGGGTTCAGTAAAGTAGTGCAGGTCGTCGCCGCAACACATGCAGCCGGAGTGCTGCCGGTTCATTTCCGCTGGCGGGGCCGCGAGGCATGGCTGCCCGGATGCAGCTTGTGCCGGAAACGGCAAAAGAGTGGCCTCCGGTGGTTTACAGCAGGAAGGGCTGGTTATCGGAGCGGCCGGAGTACTGCAGCAGGAGCTGGTCATCACCAGATTAGTGACCGCCCCGGCCTCATCGAGTATAAATACCGAATCATCAAGCAGAGCGATATCAGCAGCAGGAAGCTCGGTGCGCCGGCCTTTGATCAGCAGGATACCGCTGTTACTGTACACCGCCCCATACGGCCCCCGGTAAATGACCTCCCGGGCGCCGCCTGTTGCTCTTTTCTCCGGGCGCTGCGCCTGGTAAGTGAGAGAATAAAAATTCGTTTCCTCGACCTGACGATAAGGGAAGCGTTTGAGCAGGCGAATGGCCGCAAATCCGGCGGCCTCCAGCATAGTTACCAGCTCTTCCTGCTGCATGGCCCCGCCCAGGCATTCACCCCGATAGAGCACGTTGTTTTTGATAGAGATCGGAATGGCGGTATCGGTAATGATATCAGAGATCACCAGCCTGCCGCCCGGCTTCAAAATGCGGCAGATCTCCTGGTAAGTCTGCCTTTTATCCGGGCTCAGGTTGATGACACAATTGGAGATCACGATATCGGCGCAATTATCAGCAAGCGGGATCTGCTCGAGAAAGCCCTGCCGAAATTCCACATTATCATAGCCCAGCCTGTTCACTACTGCCTGTTTGGAGGCATTGGCCAGGCGGAGCATCTCAGTGGTCATATCAATGCCGACAACCCGGCCGTGTGCACCCACGGCGGCGGCGGCCATAAAACATTCCACCCCTGAGCCGGAACCGAGATCGACCAGGGTGTCGCCCGGTTGGGGGGCAGCATCGGTCACCGGACTGCCGCAGCCGTACGAACGTAAGCGGGCCTCATCGGGAATAAAATCGGCCTGTTGCTGGGCCGGGGCCAAGGGGTTGATGATATCTTGATTGGCCGCCTGGGCCGCCTGGCCATAAAATTCACGCACATGGCGGTGTCCCTTATCTGAGGTCAGGGCGATGACGCAATTACAGTGGGTCAGGCTCACGCTGCGGCCGGCGGCCTTCGGATCGAGGCAGTCATGGCGGACATCGCCCATCCGCAAGGTTATGGTGGTGCGGTCTTGAGTCTGATAGAGATCAGCCTGGCTGCTGATTAAATGCAGGGCCATCCGGTTATAAAGCTCGACGTAAGGATCATGGCCGGTCCAGGTCCCACCGGTCAGAAAACTATGATCAATATCCCCGCCGCCAATGATGAACTTGAGGGGATTATGTTGATACACGGGCGAGTCGATCAGGGAGGCTGCACGCAGGGCCTGTAAGACCGGGCTCTCGTGCCAGACTGTGGCTAAGCCCTGGGCCAGCTCACCGCAGGCGGTCTTGGCAAGTCCCACCAGGGCCGGGGACGGATAGATCATGCCATCCGGGCCAATGGCCACGGATTCCCAGCCGCTATTAGACAGATCATGGCGGGTACCGGGGCTGGAGAAGACCTGGCCACGCATGGCCTCGATATTGTCGATGCTGATCCCGCACAGTGCGGCCCGCTCCATAGCGGCCTGCAGATGCGGAAAGATCTCGGCGGCGGCGACAAACTGCTCCCGGCTACCCTTGCCGCGGATAAAATGGTACAGCAGATGAATCCCGGCAGCCCCGACCTCAGCTGCCAGACTCACCATCTCAGCCAGATCAGCCACATTGGCGCGACTGATGGCAATAGACAGGGTAAAAGGGATGTTCGCCCGCTGCAGGGCAGTCAGGTTGACCAGAAGCCGCGAGTAGGCTCCCTGGCCGCGCAGGCTGTCATGGCCCTGGGCCAGTCCATCAAGGCTGACCTGCAGATGCAGGCGCTCAAGGCCTTGCAATGCCTGGATGTTGTCCGCCAGCAGGGTGCCGTTGGTCAGGATAATGGCATGAGCCTCGGGATTATGGGCCAGAAACAGGGTCAGCCAGGGCAAAAAGTCAGGATAGAGGAAGGGCTCGCCGCCGGTAAAATAAAAGAGCCGGCAACCAAGTTCCAGCGCCTGAGAAGTGCCAAGGTCCAGGAAAGCGCGAGGCAGGGTTAAGGCCTGGGCTGGAGAGGCCGCAAATAGACAGTGGGCACAGGCCAGATTGCAGCGGTCGGTTAGATGAAACCAGCATTCTTTGAGACGCTCCAGAGTCAGTTCCTGGCTGCGCCCGCTATAGTCTTTTGCCTTCTTGGTTTGCAAGGTCTGGTGCAGACGATCAAGATCGAGGGCCAGGCAATGGTCATCGCCCTTTGCAGAGCCGGACAAGCTCTTCTGCGCATTGCTAACGGCCTCAGCGAGGTTATCAGCACCGGCCAGGGCCTGCATTAATTGATCACCGTAAACGCTTGGCACCAGCCAGTCCGGGGTCTCCGGCTGGATATAAATGGCCCGGCCCTGATATTCCAGGCGCTGCCATTTTAAGAGACTATGGCTGGTCCCGGTTGGTTTTGACAGATTTGCTCTGGTCATTGTTATTATGGTAAAGTGGTTAGAGCTGGATGGTAGAATTTAAAAATAAATTCCTTTTACTGCGGCTTCTTCCTGCCGGCTGCTGGTATTTGCTCTGATGGCATCGGCTACCCGTATGGCCCCTTTAAACATATCGTTGAGCCCGATGCCTTCCCAGCCGAAGCCGTGAATAAACAAGCCTTTATGCTCCTGCATCACCTGGTCACGCCAATGCAGCAGGGCCGGGTAACCGGCCTCCAATTGCGGAATGCCGCCTTTCGGGCGCAGGACCCTGGCATATACCGGTTCTCCCTGGAGAGGCAGCAGGGCTCGTAAATCTTCCAGGGCGCGGCGGATCAGGGTGGTATCATCAAGGTCAAGACGCTCCGGATGGCGGCGGCCGCCGACCAGGGCCTCAAGCAGGATATGGTCTTGAGGAGCCCTGGCCGGAAACATATTAGAAGAAAACAGCGCCCCCAGGCAGAAGCGCTCTTCCTGCTCCGGGGCCAGATAGCCAAAGCCGGGCGGCAAGGTGGAACCGGGACCAAAGCCGAGGGCAATGGTGACAATTTTCGCCTCTGGTACAGCCTGCTGGGGCATGGTGGAGATAAAGGTCCGGAGCAGGTTTAAGGAGGCATTGATGGGCACAGCCAGCACCAGATTGGTGGCCTGATAAGTGCCCAGATCGGTTTCGACCTCCCAGCCGGCCTGGCTTTTATGAATAGCCAGAACTCCGCAGTTCAGCATGAGGTCACGGCCCGGTTGCAGTGATGCTGCCAGTTTCTCCGGTAGGCGACCCATGCCGCCGGGAAAACTGGTCATGGCCGGCAGGCCCTTCTTTTTTGCGCCGGAGGTGGTTCTGTCTTTGCCGGCCTGTTTCATTTTGGTAAAGAGACCACGAATTACCGAGCCCTGGCTCATCTCCAGGCGCCGGACTCCGGGCATGACCCCATCGATGACCAATCGGTTCAGGTCACCGGCATAGGTGCCAGTGAACACGGCGTCAACATAGGGCAGCAGGGCCGGGCCGAAACGATGCTCCACCCATTCAGCTACGGTCGGTTCGCCCGATAGCGGTTTCTGGAAGAGATCAGCCAGCACCCGGAGCTTGGCCCATGGTGAAATCAGGGGGGCCATGGCAATCTTTAGCGGGCTCTGCGGGATACAGCGGAGTGCGCCTTCCATGCAGACATAGCGGACAAATTTCTGGAGGGGCGCCTTGACACATTCCTGGTCCAGGCCTGTTTCCTGCAGCACCACTTGACTTTCGGGGCAATTATCGAGAAAACCATGGGGGCCATTTTCAGCCAGAAAGCCGGCTTCGGCATGACTCCAGATGGCCCCGCCCACTTTCTCTGATTTTTCAAGAAGCAGAAACTGATGGTCCGGGCAGAACTTCTGTAACTTATGAGCGACAGTCAGGCCGGAAAGGCCGGCACCAATGATCAGGGTATCCATAATGTTCTGCTCAAGGAGTGGAAAGAATAATGGTTCAGCTATTGCCCAGGAAAGAGATTATCTGCAATCTTGACACTTTGGCTTCGATGTTTATCATTTTGGCCGAATTCAGGTAAAAAAGCAACGGAATAGGACGATAGTTGCCGTTCTATTATTATACTTCACCATAATGACCATAGAGGTATGCAATGACCACTCAGACCACCACCCATGAATTTAAGGCCGAGACCAAAAAGCTTCTCGATATCGTTATCAATTCCCTTTATACCGAGCGTGATATTTTTGTCCGGGAATTGATCTCCAATGCCTCTGATGCCCTGGAAAAATTCCGGCACGAGAGCCTGACGGCCGGTGAGGTCTTTGATGCCCATATGCCTCTTGAGATCACTATCGATCTGGATGAAGATAAGCACCTGATGACCATTACCGATACCGGCATCGGCATGTCCCGCTCCGAGCTGGAGGCCAATCTTGGTACTATTGCCCATTCCGGCTCCAGTAGTTTCATGACCGGACTGGCGGAGGCAGCCAAGAAGGATGTCAGCCTGATCGGTCAGTTCGGCGTCGGCTTCTATGCCGCTTTCATGGCGGCGGCCAAGGTCCGGGTGCAAAGCCGTTCCTGGGACGGCTCGGAAGGACATGAGTGGATTTCCGATGGTACCGGCAGCTACACCATCAGTGAGCTGCCCGGCCTGCATCGGGGCACCAGGATCATCATGGAGCTGAAGGATGATGCCCATGATTATGCGATGAAATGGAAGGTGGAGAGTATCATCAAGCAATATTCCTCCTTTGTGCCATTCCCTATCAAGTTGGCCGGCGAGACGGTGAATACGGTGTCGGCCCTGTGGACCCGTAATAAAAATGATATCACCGAGCAGGAGTATACTGATTTCTATAAATTTATCGGCACCTCTTCCGATGCGCCGCTCTATCGCCTGCATTTTTCGGCTGATGCGCCACTGGCTATCAATGCACTGCTGTTTGTGCCCAAGGAAAATTTTGAGGTCATGGGTTTTGGCCGCGTCGATTCCGGGGTTAATCTTTACTGTCAGCGCATTCTGATTGATCAGCATTCAGAAAATGTGCTGCCGGAGTGGCTGCGTTTCCTCAAAGGGGTAGTTGATAGTGAGGATCTGCCGCTCAATATCTCCCGCCAGTCTCTGCAGGATAATGCCCTGCTGGCCAAACTGCGGAAGGTGATCACCAAGCGCTTTCTGAAGTTTCTCGATGAGCAGGCCCAGGAGGATCCAGAGGCCTATCTCACCTTCTGGAATACCTTCGGCATTTATCTGAAAGAGGGTATTACCTCGGATTATGAATTCCAGAAAGAGCTGGGCAAGCTGGTGCGGTTCGAGTCTTCCCGCTCCGAAGAAAGGAAACCAATAGCCCTCAGCGCCTATGTCGAGCGGATGAAAGAGGGCCAGGAGGCTATTTATTATATTAATGGTCCCAGCCGCCAGGCTATTGAGGCCGGCCCCTATGTGGAGATGTTTACCAAAAAAGATATCGAGATCCTCTATACTCTGGAGCCGATTGATGATTTTGTCTTGAGTCATCTGGCTGAGTTTGATGGGAAAAAGCTGGTCTCTGCCGACCGGGCCGATCTGGATCTGGGGGCGGGCTCTGCTTCTGAGGAATTAAAAGAGGCGGCCACACCGAAGGCAGAACAGCTGGAGGAGGGAACCAAAGATGTCCTGCTCAGCTGGCTGAAGAAGACTCTGGCCGACAAGGTTGCAGATGTGGTGGTGTCCAAGCGTCTGGTTGAGGCGCCGGCTATGATAGTCAATCCGGATGGCTATATGACCTCCTCCATGGAGCGGATCATGGCCGCCAGTCGCCGGGAAAAAGGCCAGGAGCAGGTTGGCAGCAAAAAGAATCTGGAGATTAATACCGCCAATCCCCTGATCAAGAAACTGGCCGAGCTGCAGCAGATAGACGAATCCTTTGCGGCCGAAGTGGCGGCCCAGATCTATGACAATGCCATGATCCAGGCCGGGTTGGTAGTTGATCCCTTGGCCATGGTCGAACGCAATTATAAGATTTTGAACCGGGCGGCTGGCTGCCCCCTGACATAAAGATTGAAAAAAGAGGGGCTACAAGCTATAGCTTGGGTTAATATAAGAATCATTTAAGGAACGGTGCCTGTCCTCTGGTGTTGCTTAAAAGTTTTTACGCCGTTCCTATGACCCTGGCACAAGATCGCAGTTGGTTAAGATCTTGTGCCATCGTTTTCTTTTTTAACGGAGAAATGAGATGTCCACCTGTCTGCAGTTTATCCCTATAGGTCGTTATACCTTGTTATTGACCATGGTCTTTTGCCTTACGGTCTTGTCTGGTTGTTATAACCAGCCGGTACGCCATTTGACTTCGGATATCGGTCTGGTCAAGGTTGGCGAGTCCAGTCGTCGGGAGGTAATGGCTATTTTAGGAGAACCTGATGCCGTCCGGAAGGTCTCGGCCACACGCGAAGAATGGATTTATTCGGAAGAAGATAAATCCTTGTTACAGAGAGCGCCCGGCGTAGGTAGCATGTTTGCCGCTAAAGGCTATAAAACGGTGGTCTTGACTCTGGAAGGTGATATCGTGACCGCTTCACGTTATGAAGCCTATAATAAGGATGAACTGGACTGGCAGGATGATTATATCTGGCAGGACGTTGAGCCGAAAACTAACAATAAAGACTAATCAGTGATAGATCGTTTTGAGACCATCCGCCAGCGGATGGTGCAGGAACAGCTGACCTGCCGGGGGATTGATGACCCCCGGGTGCTGGCGGTGATGGCAGAGGTGCCGCGTCATCTCTTTGTCGATGATGCCATGCAGGCCAATGCCTATGGCGATTATCCCTTGCCTATTATCGACGGGCAGACAATCTCCCAGCCCTTTATTGTCGCCTATATGACCCAGGCCCTGGCTTTAACCGGGGTGGAGAAAGTGCTGGAAATCGGTACAGGCTCAGGCTATCAAGCGGTGATTCTGGCCCGACTCTGTGACCAGGTTTATACTGTTGAAAGGTTGAACGGCCTGCTGGCTCGGGCTCGCCGGGTCTTTGACCGCCTGCATTGCTATAATATTCAGTCTAAATTAGATGATGGTACTCTGGGCTGGCCGGAGCATGCTCCTTATGATGCCATCATGGTAACGGCCGGCGGTCCGGAGATTCCTGAACCCTTACTAGCGCAACTGGCAGATCCGGGCCGGATGGTGATTCCGGTTGGTGATCAGGATATCCAGGAATTACAATTAGTTATCAAGAAAGATGGCCTCGTTCAGATAGAAGTCCTCGAACGGGTCCGTTTTGTCAATCTAGTCGGAGATTATGGCTGGAAGTAAATAAGTCATAAGCCTGCCGTCCTGTTAGTGCACATCATGAGACTGTCAGTTCTCTTCCCATTTGCTTGCCTGAAGTAAAATGTTATCTGCTGGGCTCGGGCCCAGGCGACGCTGTTGCGGAGTGAAAAATTTCTTGATTTCTATCAGGTAATGATCGACACTTGTTATAAGTCTGGTCGGCTGCATGTAATGATCAAGAGCCCTTAGCAATTGATCATCTATTGGCTGAATCATTAAGGTCAATGGGTTGTGCTACCGCATATAAGAACGCTAGTATTAAGTAAAAGGATGCCTTGAAAAATGGTCTTTCGCCCACACTTGGCATTATGCTCAAAATTCTATCTTCGGCAATATCAACTATAAGCCGGCGGTAAATTTATCCATGCCTGTGAATGAAAATTCTCATTGGCTAAGACCTCCCCAAGTTCCTTTTTAAAGTTATAATCGTAAGCCGATCCAGTCGGCCCCAGACATAGCCGCCCGTTATCAATATACTTGCTGAACAATCTTGATAGATACGGTGAGGTTTCACATGAGTCGTTTGCAATTGCTGCCGATCGGGGCCGAAGTAATCAGGGACGAAGGCGTGCGCTTTCGCATATGGGCTCCGGATTGGCAGGAAGCCTCAGTTGTTATTGAAAATCCTGATTTTCCTCAAAGAAATAATAAAATAAGAATGGCGGCCGAGGATGGCTATTTCTCCTGTATGGTAGCTTCGGCCCGCGCGGGCACGAGATATCGATTTTGCCGGGAAGAAGATAATATGTATTTTATTGATCCGGCCTCCCGTTTTCAGCCGGAGGGCCTGGCCGGGCCATCAGAGGTGATTAACCCTGATCTGTTTGCCTGGACCGATAATAACTGGCCGGGGGTGACCAGACTGGGCCAGATCATTTATGAAATGCATATCGGCACATTCAGTCAGGAAGGAACCTGGGCCGCTGCCGAGAAAGAACTTCCAGAATTAGCGGCATTAGGTATCAAACTCCTGGAGATAATGCCGGTGGCCGATTTTCCCGGCCGGTTTGGCTGGGGGTATGATGCCGTCAGCTTTTTTGCCCCCACCCGTCTTTATGGTAGACCGGACGATTTCAGGCGTTTTGTGGACAAGGCCCATGGCCTCGGCATTGGTGTCATCCTGGATGTCGTCTACAACCATTTAGGGCCGGAAGGCTGTGTGCTGAAGAGTTTTGCCAAAGATTATTATGATCAATACGCTCCCAATGAATGGGGTGATCCTATCCGCTTTGACGGTAGAAACGCCGGTCCGGTTCGTGAATTTTTCCTCGCCAATGTCTGGCATTGGATAGAAGAATACCATCTGGACGGATTACGCTTTGACGCCACGCAGAATATTATCGATGCCTCGCAGAGGCATATCCTCTCTGAGATGACGGAACATGCCCGGCTTGCAGCTGGCGGACGTAAGATCTTGCTCATTGCCGAGAATGAACCGCAGAATGTCAAATTGTTGCGGCCCGTCGATGCAGACGGTTGCGGCCTGGATGCTTTGTGGAGTGATGATTTTCATCATAGCGCCATGGTGGCGATGACCGGTAGAAGGGAAGCCTATTATTCTGACCATCCCGGTCGGCCGCAGGAGCTGATTTCGGCCGTGAAATGGGGATTTCTCTTCCAGGGCCAGAGATATTACTGGCAAGGTCAAAGAAGAGGGACGCCCAGCCTTGATATAACGCCGGAACGGTTTATCCATTACCTTCAGAATCATGATCAGGTGGCCAATTCCCTGCGTGGCGAGCGCTGCCATTTTTTGACCAGTCCCGGCCGTTTCCGGGCTATGACCGCTCTGCTCCTGCTTGCTCCCCAAACCCCCATGCTCTTTCAAGGGCAGGAATTCTGCGCTACCAGCCCGTTTCTTTATTTTGCCGATCTGGATCAGGCCGTGATGACCAAGACTAAAGAAGGCCGGGCGAATTTTCTGAAACAATTTTGCAGCATCAATCTGCCGGAGACCCAGGCAATACTCGATGATCCTGCCAGCGAACAGACATTTCGCCGGTGCAAACTTGATTTCTCTGAGCGGAACACCAACCAAGCTGCTTACGAGCTGTATAGGGATCTGATCCGGCTGAGGCAAAATGATGCAGTTTTGCAAAAGCAGCCCAAAAATGTTGATGGTGCGGTGCTTGGCACTGAAGCTTTTTTGATCCGCTTCTTTGGCGGCCATGATGGCGACCGCCTGATGCTGATCAATCTTGGTGGCGAGCTCCATCTAAATCCGGCGCCGGAGCCGCTGCTGGCGCCGCCGGAGGAACAGGAATGGAAAATATTATGGTCCAGCGAGCACCCGAGGTACGGCGGCAACGGCATGCCTCATCCGGAGACCGAGGACAACTGGCGTTTGACCGGCCACTCGGCGATAGTGCTTCAGTCGGTGAGACGGCGGAAGTAACTCCTCAAGCTCTTGCCAGCGGGCCGATCCGCAGAATCGCCTGGCGAAAAGTTATCGAAGAGCATCCAGACTTCACTCATAGCCTGGAATGGTTGGCGACCAACGGACTGGGAGGATATGCCTCGGGCACAATCTCGGGCATTATGACCAGGCGGTATCATGGCTTGCTCATTGCCGCCATGCCGGTGCCACTTGGCCGTATTGTGATGCTGACCTCGTTATTCGAGGAAATCAGGCTGCCGGATGGGACGAAACACCACCTGATCTCTGTAGAGGACCTGACCACACGCAATCCCTTCTTCACTTCACCTTATCTGACAGAATTTCGATTGGACTGGGGCCTGCCGGTCTGGCGCTACGAGATTAATGATTTCGTCTTTGAGAAACAGATAATCTTTCCTCATCGGCAGAATACGGTGCACGTCATCTACCGAATGATACAAGGGAACGGCAGCGTCCGCATGCAACTGCGGCCAGCCGTAAATTTTCGCCGGCATGATGCTCCTGTTGATGTCCCCCTTCAGCAGCCTTATGCCCTCAAAGCCATTGATAATCGTTTTGAGCTGGAGACAGAAGGTGAATTTCCCCCCTTGCGGATGTTTATCTATGGTCAGCGCTCAGCTTTTGTTGTCGAAGGGCATGAAATCGTTCAGGTTTATCATGAATCTGAGCATAACCGCGGCTATGCCAGCTCGGGAGATCTGTGGAGTCCGGGAACTTTCCGGGCGGTGCTCGATCTCAATAATTCAATTACCGTGGTCGCCTCGACTGAACGATGGGAGACCATTCTGGCACTGCAGCCGGATGATGCCGTCAAAGCCGAGCAGCATCGGCGGGCGCGGCTGTTGGCCAAGACGCCGTCAGCGGCCAGGCAGGATATCGGTGACGATCTAATCCTGGCCGCTGACCAGTTTATCATCACTCCCACCGGCCGGATTGAGGACTCAGCGCGGGCCCGGGCTGCAGGCGACGAGAGTTGTTCGGTCATTGCCGGTTATCACTGGTTCACCGATTGGGGCCGGGATACCATGATCAGCCTCGAAGGCCTGGCCTTGATTACTGGCCGCCATGTGGAAGCCGGCTATATTTTGCGAAATTTCGGCCGCTATGTCCAAAACGGCCTCATCCCGAACATGTTTCCTGAAGACACCTGCGACGGGCGATACAATACTGCCGATGCCACCTTGTGGTTCTTTCATGCCATTGACCGCTATCTGCAGGTGACCGGCGACCGGATCACTCTGCTGAGCCTCCTGCCCATTTTAGTTAATATTATCGAGTGCCATCGGCACGGCACGATATTTGGCATCGGTATGGACCCAGGCGATAGCCTCCTCACCCAGGGCGAAGCGGGTTACGCCCTTACCTGGATGGATGCCAAGGTCGAAGATTGGGTAGTGACGCCACGGCGGGGAAAAGCGATAGAGATCAATGCCTTATGGTATAACGCCCTTCGCCTGATGGAGGAATGGAGCACTTTCGCTCCGTCAATCGGTAAATCGACAGAGTATGCCGAGTTGGCGGCCCAGGTAGCTAAATCATTTAATGAGCGTTTCTGGCATCCAACCGAAGAAATTCTTTATGATATTGTCGATGGCGAAAATGGGGATGATCCGGCCTGTCGTCCCAATCAAATCTTTGCCATATCGCTTCGTTATCCTGTGCTGGCCCGGGAAAAATGGTCAACGGTTCTGCAGACGGTACAAAGAGAACTGCTCACGCCGGTCGGCCTGCGGTCGCTCAGCCAGGATCATCCTGATTACAAACAGAAATATTTCGGCAATTTACTGGCCAGAGATGCCGCTTATCATCAAGGCACCATCTGGGCTTGGCTGATCGGTCCGTTCATTGATGCCTGGCTTAAACTCTATCCCGACCGTATAGAGGAAGCCCGCGGCTTTTTGTCCGGTTTCCATTCTCACATGGATGAGGATGGGATCGGAACGATCAGTGAAGTATTCGATGCCGAAATACCATTTTCCCCGCGGGGTTGTATCGCTCAGGCTTGGAGCGTGGCTGAAGTGCTCAGGTCATTAGCCAAGACCGGAAGTGCAGGTCAATCCCGCAGAAGGCGACAACGTACAAGTTAGATTTTGAATGGCATCGACTTATGCTGCTTAAGCCTGCTGCATCATAAAATACTGCAGGTAGCCAGGTGGGCGCTACCACCGGCGGCAGCTTTTTGATAGAGAGTCCAGAGGTGCTCATCCACCCGTTTCTGGCGAGGGCTGGCGTCTGCTTTCAAAAAACGGCGACTGGCACGTGGTCCGCCGTTATATGTAGCATAAGCGGCACGGGCCGCAAGCTCGGGATTGTTATTTTCTTTGGCGACTTTGGTCCCGTGCTGCTTAAAATAGCGCATCATGATCTGATTGCCGGCCTCGATATTATAGATCACATCATTTTGTAACCGCTCGATATCATAAAATCCCCGCCATACATGTTGATTGATCTGCATGATACCAAGCCCACCGGCTGAAGATCGCAGGACTTCAATCTTATTGTCTTTACGGCTATATTGTTTCCAGCAGCTTTCAATCATGGCGGTGGCAGGGATAAGATGCTGATAGATGTTGGCGTAACGAGGATCAAGACCGGCTTTTTTTATCTGTTCGCGAGCCGAGGTCGCCAGGAGATTGCCGATAATCTGCCCGTACTTATCCAGTTCTTCCGTTTTTGGGACCCACTGGTTCAGTCTTTTATTCAAATCTTTAACAGTCGGGGCCGGTGGCTCGGCAGCCGCGGCTACTCCCACCAGGAAATTTACAAGCCGGCGACCTGTGGTCGAGCTTTGAGGAAAATCCGGTGCCGCCTCTTGTGGGGAGAGCTCCGGTGGAAAATCGGGTGATAACTCTTGTGATGGTAACTCCGGCGTAGTATCCGGTGCTGACTCTTGTTCCGGCAGCACCTCTGCCGGTGATTCCTGCTGAGGCAGCTCTAACAGTAATTCCGGCGGTAACTGTGGCAGGCTATCTTGAGTCTTTTGTTCAGTTCCTTCCGGTTGAAACTGGAATAATTCCCGCAGGGAAGGATCGACCTGCCAGTCAAAGTGCAATGGGTCTGCAGCGTTTGGCTGCAGCATCCTGGCCAGTCTGCGCAGGCCATCACTGGTAATATGGATGCCGAGCCCGGGAGCGGCTGTATCCAGAGCCAGCAGGGCATCACCGGCATTAAGAAAGGTCATGTAGCGCAGCAGTTGGTTCTGCATCAGGCCATCCTCATCGTTACTGTTTTCGATGATCGGTCGTAATTGCTGCCAGACATCAATAAAGAGCAGTCTTAAAGGATCCTCGTCTTCTATGGGAGTTTGGCCGGTCAGGATCATCAGCAGTTGATAACGGCTGGTGATGAGCAGATCAAATAGTTGTTCCTGGTAGAGGGAATCACCCATGGTGCCGCTGAGATTTTTAATGACAAAGACCAGAAAGGCATCGAGTGGCTCAAAGGCTTGCTGGAGCTTTTCTAATTCTTCAAAGCCGAGTGGGAGTTGGGCCGGCAGAGGTGTCGGTGCCTGAGTCTGCGTATCAGCCACAGTCAGCAGCAGAGGGACAATAAGGCCATCAGTATTATTCCTCAGAGTGCCAACGGTAAGCGTATTCAGGGCTGCCTCCAGGGGTGCTATATCGGCAGCGGCAACACAGGCCCGCAGTAACAGGATAATATCCTGTTTCGGCATGGCCAGATCAAAGGCGAATTGTTCCAGCCGCGGATGGAGAAAACGTTTGGACAACTCCCAGGCAAAGCCGGTCACTACTGGTTTGCCGCCCTGTTCATTATAGATGGCTGATTCGATAATGCGATAGCGTAACTGCCATTGGTCATCCACATAAAAGGTTAATTTCATGAGGACGGACCCCTTCCAGTTGACCGCCGACGGGAGAAGTCCCAGGGAATCAAATCCCATGCCGGCGGCGGCATTGCAATTGAAGTAGAGTTGGCCGTCGCGGATCGATAACTGCGGCTCAGAGATGTGAAGATAGTTGTAAGAGCCCTGTTGAAAGAGTACAGTGGGGCGGCCAGGCTGGGGGGTCAGAGATTCCACCAGGGCGTTCTGTAATATCTGGGTACGCAGAAAAAGCGGCAGTTCAACAATGCTTGCCCCGTAGACAGCGGTTGGTGGTGTAGTCAGCAGGACGCAGAGTAGAAAAAATGCTTGGATTAGTCGTTGCATGCAAGATTGGTTTTTTCGTAAAAATTGGTCTGGTGGGATCGTCTGTGGCCAGTCATTTGACAGTCTGTAGATGGCTCAACATAATGTCTGCTAGCTTTCCATCATCTCAGCTATGCTTTAATAGATTATGAACTCTAACATCTATCATATATAAAATTTTATAATATCATGCACGAGATAAAAGCCGGTCAATCCATTGAACTATTGCAGGAATTGCATATTCTGACGCGCGATGGAAAGATGAATCAGGACAGCAGGCGTAAGTTGAAACAAGTCTATCATTTGACCCAGTTTATTGAACCGCTCTTGCTGGCAATTCAAAAAGATCATCAAGATATCCAGCTCGTTGATCATGGCGCCGGCAAATCATATCTCGGCTTTATTCTTTATGATCTTTTTTTTAAAATGGCGGAGAATGGCTCGCATATTTTCGGCATTGAAACCCGTGATGAGCTGGTGCAGAAGTCCAGGGCTCTGGCCCGGCGCTTAGGTTTTCCCCGGATGTCTTTTCTGACGATGTCAGTGGCTGATGCCCAGGATTCATCCTTGCTGCCGGACCAGGTTGATATAGTTACCGCTCTGCATGCCTGTGATACGGCAACTGATGATGCCATTCAATTTGCCTTGCAGAAAGAAGCAAGATTTATCGTGCTGGTACCCTGTTGTCAGGCCGAAGTGGCATCGATCCTGAGAAAAAACAAGGGTAAACAACTGGGCGGAGAAGTCCTCACGGAGATCTGGCGCCATCCACTGCATACCCGCGAATTCGGCAGTCATCTCACCAATGTCCTGCGTTGTTTGCAGCTGGAGGCCCATGGCTACCAGGTGAGCGTTACAGAACTGGTCGGTTGGGAACATTCGATGAAAAATGAGCTGATCATCGCCACTTATAAGGATCTGCCCCGCAGGCGTCCGGGGGAGCGACTCCAGCAGCTGCTTCATCTGCTGGGACTGGAAGAGATGAACACCCGTTTTTATTAAAGAAACAGGCAGCGGATGTTGCCTTTACGTTCGCTGATATAAGCCGATGATCTCGGTCTGAGCCAGGATATGACCTGCCATGGCCTGTAATAATTGCTGTTGTGTAGGTTGGTGCAGATCAGGCAGGATCAGATCCAGGGCATAGAGTTTATGAAAATAGCGATGCCGGCCAATGGGCGGGCAGGGGCCGCCATAGCCGGTGACACCCCAATCATTAAGGCCTTCCAGGGTCCCGGTCGGCAATTCCTGCGGCCCGATATCTTCAGTCAGGCCGGCAATGCCGGCATCAATATTGTAGAGAATCCAGTGCACCCAGGTTCGCTGGGGTGCGGCCGGGTCAGGAGCGTCAGGATCAGCAATGATCAAAGCCAGACTCATGGTGCCGGCCGGCACAGCTGTCCATTCTAATGGTGGCGAAATATCCAGGCCGTCGCAGGTGTAGAGGGCTGGAATGGCTGAATTATGGCTGAATTCTGACGAGCTGATGGTAAAGGACATGGTGACCTCCTTTATGGCTGAAGGAATGCGGCTGGACCTGTTTCTTTTATTTCAACACTCGCAATAGTTACTGTCAAATGAATAATTAGGATAAAACCGGATAAATCTTCAGCCGTAGCACGCCGGTCAATATTGCTTATCGCTTCCTTTTAAGTCTTTGCTACAGATCGCATAAGCCGCGCTGGTCTATTGGCCGATCTGCTTCTTATTCTGTTCAACCACCACTGCAGTTTTTGGAGCCGCCGCCAGCTGTGGTGCTCCGGCCGGAAGGGGTAGGGTGTATTGTCTGCCCTGGAAGATATCAATGCCTACGGTCAGCAGTTGATCCAACCAGGCTGTGGAGGCCTCACAGGTAGGCGAGGGGTCGGTGTCTTTACAAAGCTCGATATCACCGGGGGTCGCATTGATGAAGTGGACGCCCCATAAGGGACGGACCCCGGCGCCGCTGTTGCTGCCTGCATAGCTCATAATGGTCGGTTGGCCAAAGTCCAACAGCTCGAGGATCTTACCGGGAAGCTGGTAGAGGGGGAGGTTGCCCAGCTCTACAGGACCACGCAAGCCGTCGATGACGATAAGTGGAGTGCTTACATAGGTCAGAAACATCTCCGGGGTGAACTGGTCTCTGGCGCCGGCCAGGGTGCCTGCTTCGACATAGCCCTGAAAATTGCCGCCGAGGAAGGGAAGATGATCGCCAAAGGCGACGATGAGGGCATCAGGGTCGCTGAGGCTAAGCTCGTCAATAAAGGCCATCAGCTCTTTGGCCTTATAGTGGGTGGCATTGGCATAGGATTCGATCTCCGGGGTCTGGCATTCCGTCAGGCAGTGGATGACCTGCGGTCTCGACTCGCTCCGGGGATAAAGGTTGGAGCCCTCCCAGTGGCCGAAATAGGTGACAATATAGTTGAACACCGGTTTCGTCGGCTGTCGCCGCTGTCCTGATTTCTCTACTACCTGTCGGTACAGGGAGGCGTCGGAGAGAAAGCCCCTGTTCATGTCATCGAGGCTGAAATCATTTTTAGACCAATAGGTCTTAAACCCCAGGCGCCGATAGGCATTGGTTCGATTCCAGAAGGCCGGAATGTTGGGGTGAGAGACCACGGTATCATAATCGTGCTCTTCAAGGATGGTCGGCAGGCATGGCGCCGCATTGATCAGTCTTCGTTCGAATTTGACATCATCATGGACCACCGGAAAGCCGCACAGACTTTCAAACTCGGCATTGGCGGTATAGCCGCCAAAGACCGGACTCATGATTGTTGAATGGCCGTTGTCCTGCCACAATTTTCTGAAGGCAGGCCCCAGTGGATCCTGATCAAATTGAATATCCTTAAGCAGCAGCGGATCCCAGAATGATTCGAGGAGTATGACGTAGACGTTTCTGGGGTTACGGGCTGGAGAGGGTTTATGGACCAAAGAGTCGGCCAGCAGGGCAGATGAAGCGCTGACCGCCTTTTTTTTGTCCGGTATCTGCTCGGCGTCGCCAAAGAAACGGGCGGTTTCCTGCAGAGAGTAGAGAGTGGCCCCCTTGCGAAGGTAGTTGGAGCGCTGGTCCCAGACTGAGTTGCCGACGTGTTTATCGAGAGCAGCCACGATGGGCCGGGGATAGAGAATAAGGCTCAGGCCAAGGGCCACGAGGAGTGCCAGTGATAACCAGGCGCCACGGCGTCTGAACTGAAAGTTGAAGAGCAGCAGGCCGGCCAGGCCGGCCAACGCCCCCATCACCACCAGGCGTTGCCAGCCACTCAGGATAAGGAGCAGAGAGCGCAGGGCATAGACGTCATCCGGAACCATGGGACCGCCGAAAAAGGAGAGCTTGACCGCATTGCCGATATAAAGAATTCCAATAATAAGCCACTGGAGGCTGATAAAAGTCCAGATATTGCGCGATAAGAAAAAAAGGAGATACGAGATGGCCAGAAGGAGAGGAAGATCCCTGTTCATGCCCGGATTTGAAATGGTCACCGAGAAGAAGAAGGTGCTTACCAGATAGGCCAGACCATAGGCCAGAGTGGTTGACAGCACAGGCAGTAACAGGGTCAGGATACGGAGTGTTATCGGCATGTATGGTGAAACATTGTCGAAAGGTTAAGTTACTGTTTTTTTAAAATAATAGCTGATAACGTAAAAATAATTATTTGAGAATTATAATATAACCGGTTCTTATTTTAAGACCATTAACCGGTCTTGTCTACTAAAAGAGGATTCAGGCCGGTTTCTTGCTTTTCGCTGGTGGATGCATATAATTTGTTGCGCCGCAGTCTCCCCTCGTGCTAAAATCCATTTTTTTTTCAGTGCAAGAGTTGGCTTAAACTAATAAGCACTCAGAGCACCGATCACTACCTACAAAAGAGATTTATAATGATAAATGCTGCCAACGTGGCCCTTTCCTATGGCAAGAGGGTTATTTTTCAAGATGTAAATATTAAGTTTACCCCCGGCAACTGTTACGGCCTGATCGGCGCTAACGGGGCCGGGAAATCGACCTTTCTAAAAATTCTGGCCGGCGATTTTCCGCCTGATAAGGGGGAGATTGCAGTTGGCTCCCGCGAGCGCATTGCCATGCTCCGGCAGGACCATTTCGCTTTTGATGACGAGACCGTGCTCAATACCGTGATCATGGGTCATGCCCGTCTCTATCAGTTGATGGCCGAGCGTGAGGCCTTGTATGCCAAGGCCGATTTCACCGAGGAAGATGGTATCCGCAGCGGCGAGCTGGAAGCGGAATTCGGCGAGATGAATGGCTATGAGGCCGAATCAGAAGCCTCGGTGCTTCTCAGTGGTCTCGGGATCACCGAAGAGCTCCTGCATAAAAAAATGAAGGAGCTTGAGGGTGGCGAAAAAGTCCGGGTATTACTGGCCCAGGCCCTGTTTGGTAATCCTGACATCCTGCTGCTCGATGAGCCGACCAACCATCTTGATCTGCAGTCAATCACCTGGCTGGAGGATTTTTTGGCCCGTTTTCAGAATACGGTGATCATCGTCTCCCATGATCGTCATTTCCTCAATCAGGTCTGTACCCATGTGGCCGATATTGATTTTGGCAAGATCAAGGTTTATGTCGGTAACTATGATTTCTGGTATCAGGCCAGCCAGCTCAGTCTGAAGCAGCGGCAGAGCGATAATAAAAAAGTGACGGATAAGGCCAAAGAGCTCAAAGAGTTTATCCTTCGCTTTTCTGCCAATGCCTCCAAATCCAAGCAGGCCACTTCCCGCAAAAAACTGCTCGATAAGCTGCAGATTGAGGACATGCCGGTCTCTTCGCGGAAATATCCTTTTGTCTCGTTTAAGGCGGGGCGTCCCTGCGGCGATATTATCCTTGAGGTCAAGGGCCTGTCCAAGTCAGTGGACGGGGTTCCTCTGTTTCAAGATTTTGATTTTACCCTGAATCAGGGCGATAAGGTCGCCTTTGTCGGCACCAACGGCGTGGCCAAGACCACCCTGTTCCAGATCCTGACCGGTGAGCTCGAAGCGGACAGCGGTACTTTCCGCTGGGGGGTGACTATGAGTCATGCCTATTTTCCGATGGATAACAGCGCCTATTTTACCCAGGATATGACCCTGGTGGACTGGTTGGGCCAGTATACGCCGATTACCGAGGGTGAGACCTTTGCCCGTGGCTTTCTTGGCAAGATGCTTTTTTCCGGGGATGAGGCCTTAAAGAAGACCAGTGTCCTCTCCGGCGGGGAACAGGTGCGCTGCATGCTGTCCAAGATGATGCTGTCGGATGCCAATGCCCTGATCCTCGATGAGCCGACCAATCATCTGGATCTGGAATCGATCACTGCCCTCAATGATGCGCTCATTGCCTTTCCTGAGGTATTATTGTTTTCCTCCCATGATCATCAGTTTGTAACCACCATAGCCAACCGGATTGTTGAGTTCCTGCCGGGCGGAGTAATAGACAAGATGATGCCCTTTGATGATTATTTACGAGATGAAGGTGTTGCCCGGATGCGGCAGCAGTTGGCTTGATTAGAGACAAAGATATCATCGAGACCTGGCCGGTCGCTGGTAACTCATCCTTCTCCACCGCTGATCAGATACTTTAGATAGTGATAGAACGACAGCCCTGAAAAAATCACCAGCAGCAGCAGCGATAATATCAAGGCCAGCCGTTGGTAGCGCGCTACTATCGCCGATAGCCCTTTCCTGCCCCGCACCAGACCGGCAAATGCCGGGCTGGTGCCGCAGAAGGCGGCGGCAATCAAGGTGCCGTACAGGGCGAAACCGAAATAATGATACTCCGGTTTAAGGAGACAAAACGGACATTTATGAAAAGGCATGGCATAGACATAGGATGAGACCACCGTGGTAATCATCACCAGGGCCAGACCGAAAAACCAGAGCCAGCCCGCAGCATAAAGCTTCGCCAGCCAGGATCGCCACCGCTGCAATAATCCCCCTCCCAACAAGCCAAGAACGACAATGGAACCGATAAAGGTCGCCAGCAAACCCTGCTGTGAATAACCGGTCATCAGATTAGCGGTACGGCCGATGTCCTCGCCGAAGACGACGGCGCAGCAGGAGGTTATAATATCCGGCTTGATCCCGGCGATATAGAGGGTTTGCAGAGTGACATCAAGGACCAGCAGTGGCAGGAGCAACAGCAGGGCCAGATATTTGATCCGGACCAGGGGATAGTGCTCCGACCGGATATCCAGCTGATGTAAAAGGATCCAGAAGCCGTAAAAGAAGACGCCGACCAGCTTGATTAAGAGCGCAGGCATGCCGAAGGGATTGGCCAGCAAGGCGCCGGTGGCGCACATGGCCCCGACGATGACCTGGCAGAATTGATCGGCGGCCAGCACGAAGAGGATCAGAGTGATAATCTGAAAGCCCAGGCCGTAGGCAACCAGGGTGGAGGAGAGCCAGATCTCATTTTCCAGGCGGATCTGGCGGTTGCTGTCGCTGCCCGGCTCCCAGAAACGCAACACTCGCACTGCCGTCCTGCCGGCTATTGCCCCAAGAAGCAGCACCACCAGGCTGCACAGGCTTAAGGCCAGGCTCCAGGGGTTAAGGAACATGGATTCTGCCGTCCTTGATATTGATGGTCCGGTTGATAGCCGGATGCTCAAAGACCAGCGGGTCGTGGGAGGCAATGACAATGGTCTTGCCCGCTACCTGGAGCTGCTGCATGATGGCCATGAATTCCCGACTCAAGGTCGTGTCGAGATGGGCTGTGGGCTCGTCGGCCAGGATGATGGGCTGATTGTTGATCAGCGCCCTGGCAATGGCGACCCGCTGCAACTCGCCGCCGGAGATTTGTCCGGCCGGGAACTGGGCCCGGTGACTGATGGCAAAGCGTTCCAGCAGCTCATGGGCTCGCCGCTTTCGTTCCTTCGGGGCTATGCCCAGCGGCAGCAGGGGCAGGGTGATGTTGTCGAGCACCGTCAGCTCCGGGAGGATATTGAAGCGCTGGAAGATAAAGCCGATAGTCTCCCGCCGATGCAGGGTCAGAAACCGGTCCGGTAGCCGGGCCAACTGCCGCGTGGCAATAGCGGCCCGGCCGCTGGTAGGCGGAAAGATACAGCCGATGATAGCCAGAAGAGTGCTCTTGCCTGAGCCGCTCGGCCCCTTCAGACAGACCATGCTCCCCTGCTCCACCACCAGATCGATGTCGCTCAGGGCTCGGACCTCGTTGGGCCGTCCCTGATTGTAGATCTTGCTTACCCCGCAAAGTTCGATCAGCATCGGCTCAGCCTCCCAGCGCCGCATCGGCGGGAACCGTGGCGTTGCGCCAGGCTGGAATCACCGTGGCTGCCAGATAGGGGATGACGGTAAAGGCCAAAATCAGCAAAATATCACCTGCCGCCAGTCTGGGCAGGAGCTGCAGCTCCGGCCGCAACACGGACCAGCCCATGAGTACCGGCCGGAAAAGCGAGGCGGCAAAGTAGACCACATGGATATAAGCCGCAGTTATGCCGACGAGGCAAGCCAGACCGGAAACGCTGACCGACTCCCAGAAGCGGACCGCCAGAATATCGCCGGTTTCCCAGCCCAGTACCTTGAGAATGGCGATCTCCCGCTTCTCTTCCGGAGACAGACCGGAGGCCTTGTCCCAGGCCAGGATGGCAAAGGCCGCCAGCGCTGCCAGCAGGCAGATAGAGCCGAAGCCGCTACGCCAGCCGAACACCACCTGATAGGTCTTCTGGATCTGCGGCCGGGTCAGCACCCGAACGCCAGGCAGGGCCGCTGATATTTTTTTGGCAATGGTTTCAATCTCCTGGGGATTGGTGACATAGACACAAAGATCGGTGGCCAGCCCGGTGGGGATGCTGAAAAGATCGCGGGCATCGGCCAGATTCATGACGATCAGGTCGTGGCTCAGGATGTCGGTATCCGGTGCAAATTCACCACTGATCTCAAATGATTTAAGAGATAGATCCGGTCGAAACAGCGAGAAGGTGAGACGCCCGCCCAGCTCCAGTGATTTTGTAATTGACTGACCGACCACTACCTTGCCCTGCTCAGCCTTTTCAGGCATTGTACCGCTGAGCAGGGTGGTGTCGAGAAGAGCATTGCCCGGTATCTCACTGAGATCCATGCCTATTATCGTATAATTGGCCAAGCGGACTTCATCGAAATAATAACCCCAGATCCGTGGGACCACCTTACGAATGCCGAAAATTTCAGCAAGCTGATGGCTGTAGGTCAGGGCAATCGCTTCCTGGCGCCCGGCTGACATTTGTTGCAGGGTAATCTCCGGGGTATGAACCAGTAACTGTTTCGCCTTCGCGGTTAAGGCCTGAGTCACCATCTGGAAGGAGGCGAGCAGGAAAATAACCGCCGCAAAGACCAACAGCACGCTGAGGCTTTTTAAGCGTCGCCGCCACAGAGAAGAGAGGGCATAATCAAGAATGTTGAGCTGCTTTTCGATGTTTTTGGGGATCATAGCTCAGCGTGGAGGCGGCAGCCAGAAAGTGCCGGTGGGAAAATGTTCGATGGCGCCGGGATGATCCATGAAAGGCGCCATCATGTCGCTTACTGCCGGATGCCGGGTGTAGCGGGCCTCGGTGGCCACGGCCAGATCAGTGAGCCCCAGGCCGCTGGTGAGCGTCTCCAGCCGGGCCAGACTGGCCTTTTCATCTTGACCTCGAAGGCGGCTGTCGAGCACCAGAACGCCGTTAACGGTCAATAGCAGGCAGAGCAATATTGAGAAAACAAGAGCTGGTCGCATCGTCTTGACAATCATCAATTAAACAGTAATTTTGAGCTGATCTAAGGTCGCCATGCCTAAACTTGGATGACAACCGGATTAGTGCATCTTCTGGCCGTGCCGCATGGACTGCACCAATGACTCGGTGATCTCGTCAAAGCGCAAAACCTTAGTCCCCTTATGATCCTTGCGAAAATTTTCCGCTGCTGCCGCCGAATTAAAGGGGATTAATTCATGACCCATGGGGCCGTAAATATCACTACCGAGGACATACCAAGCCGAACGGCCATCCAGCCAGGCCAGGGTGTAGTAGTCCTTGACCCAGATTTCCTTGGTCGTCTGACCTGAGGCGCCAAAGGAGGCCGGCTCGAAGTAAAAGGCTAACAGGTCCTTGACGCCATCGAAAAATTTGACCGAGTTGTCGGCCAGGCGGACCTGGGTCAGCCAGTCCGGGTATTTGCTGACAAACATCCCGCAGACCGAACAACGCTCTTGAGGTGAGACCTCATTACTGGGCTGTGCCAGCAGCAGATTAGCCGATAAAAAAAAGGCAATGAAGCAGGCGGGAAGTATGCGGTAGCGGACCAGGTTTTTCTTGTCTTGAAAATTGAACATATTATTCACCATGTCGTAAGTTAATTATCGGTTTCGTTCTCAAGATATTCACCCAGCAGATTCATCAACTCAGGCTCACTTACTCCTCCGAGAATGGCGGCCAGGATTCGATGGTCAGGGCTGATAATAATAGTCTGCGGTTCGATCTTGATATTATAATGGGCGGCAATAGTCCCGTCCTTATCGATGAGTACCGGAAAATTGATCTCCAGATCGGCGATAAACTGGCGCACTGTTGCCTCGTCGGAATGTCGGTTGACATAAACCACCCGCAGACCTGCTGCCTGGTATTTTTCAAAATATTTATTGAAAATCGGGGTGTCGGCCCGGCAATACTTACAATCAGTGGACCAAAATCGGAGAATAACCGGTTGCCCCTGGTATTGGCTCAAAGACAGCGGTCGACCGTTTAAGTCAGTACCGGAAAAATCAGGGGCCGGGTCGCCGATCTTCAGTTTTTTGATGTTCTGATCGCTACCGGAACAGGCAGAAAAAACGAGTAGGAAGCAGAGCAGTAAGACAGATAAAATTTTATTAAACATAAAAGTTTTGATCCGTTGTATTTTATGGTCCGGCAGGATTGTCCTGGGTTCAGGCCGGCAAACTCACCAATGTCAAATAGTATGAGCGGAGAGCACGCCCTGGCGCATGGAGAAGACGCGGGCATTTTTCTGAGTCGCGGCCAGATTACTGTTATGAGTGACCACTACAAAGGTGGTCCCATTGGCATTATATTGTCTGAACAGCTCAAGAATGTCTCTTTCGGTCTCCTCATCCAGATCACCGGTGGGCTCATCAGCCAGAATGATATCTGGGCGATTGATGAAAGAACGAGCGATGGCGACCCGGCGCTGCTGGCCACCGGAGAGCTGGGATGGAAAGGCGTTTTCCCGGTCAGCCAGACCGACCTCGGAGAGAATGTCCCGGGCCATCTCCCGGCTGCCGGCAGGGTTTCTGCTGAAGGTCAGGGGTAGAAGGATGTTTTCCATGACCGTGAGAGTAGGGATCAGGCTGGCGAATTGGAAGATGAAGCCGATCCGGCTGTTACGCATGGTGGACAGGGCGTTATCAGAGAGCTGCCAGTTTTCCTCGCCGGCCACCAGCACCTGGCCGCGATCCGGACTGGTCAGGCCGCCGATCAGGCTCAGGAGGGTTGTTTTGCCCGAGCCTGAATGGCCGAGGATAACAACGAACTCTCCCTTGTTAATGCTGAGATTAATATTATTGACGGCAAAAACCGATTTCTTTTCAATAAGATAAGATTTACTCAATTCCCTGCATTCGATCATCACCAGTGTCCCCATTGTTTTTTTTGGCACCAGAAAAAATATTCTTGCCAATATACCACCCAGTGGTATATTGGCAAGAAAGAATGTGACGTAGAGGTAACCGGCTAGCTCATCCGGAATTGAAAAAGGCTGGATAGTTACCACAGAAGCCTGGCTCAGGCCAGAAAAAAATTACAGTAACTTCTTTCAAGGAGAAGAACACGATGCAATTAACCAAATCAAAACGGCGTAATTTTCTTGTCACCAGCACTATAGTTCTGGGACTGATGGGCGCAGCAGCGACTGCCGGGGCTGCCAATTACAGTGGCACTGCTTATGTGGCTGGCATGGGCGGCCATTTCGCCAAGGCCGTGTTTACCATTGATCCTAAGGCTGAGACCCCCATTACCCTTGACGAACTGGACATGATCAGTGTCGGTGACGGTCAGACCCATCCTATTCATGATGCCCGTATTGACATTAATGATCGTAACACTATCTACTGGTCCACCTACAAACCGGATGCTGCGGCCAACAACTCCTACCACTATGGCAAGAGTGACCTCAAGACCGGTAAAGTCGTAACAGACAAGACTTTCGCAGTTCCAGCCAAAACCTTAAGCACCAAAGCCGGCTACTGCGCCTCCGCTCAGACCCAGGATTTCTTCATGCCCATCTCCATGAACAAGCCGGGCTATATCAGCATCATCGACAAGAAGACCATGGAAATGAAGCACAACATCTTCCTGGAAGGCACTGATGCCGACATCAAAGGCGGTGTCAAATATACTCATGGTATCAATTCTCCGGATATGAAAGAGATCCTGATTACCCTCAATGAGGCTGATGTAACTCCGGATAACAAGGAACTAGGCGATGGCATCGGTAAGATGCATATGTTCGTACTGGATGCCAAGGAGCTTGAGCAGGGTAAGGTTAAAGTTCTGCGTAAAGGTGTAGCCGACGGTAACGCCAAGAAAACCATCAGCTTCCGCCAGTACTATTCTCCAGACGGCAAGTATATCGCAAACGCCACCGGCGACATCCTGTTTCTGATTGACGCTCAGACCTTAAAAACCGTGTCTTCTGTGACCATGGCTCCGCTGGAAGAGACTCATGACGCCATCTTCACTCCGGACAGTAAATATGTGATGCTTACCACCCGTACTAAAGCCATACTGCCCGGCTGCAAGGACCCCGCCAAGCCTGCGGATGGCGAGTGGCGAATGGACGGTCAGGTTCGTCTGTTTGATGTCGATGCCAAGAAGATGGTCGGCAAGGCAACTTCGACCTGTCTCAAATGCCATGACGATCAGCTCGGCACCGGAGAAGATGCTCCGCACGCTATCCTCTGCGGCCTTGATGTGAACTGGAATACAGCCACCGCAGCAACCGCTAAAAAATAAGTTTTCTTTGTTAGTTTTTTGTTTTATTTAAAAACCGGGGGGCCACAGCCCTCCGGTTTTTCTATTTAATGGATTTAAAATAATATTACTTAACAGCTAAAGCCCTATGACAACCACTAACGCCCATACTATCCTCGCCATTGCCTGGAAAGGAGTCACCAGGAAAATATTCCGTAATATTGTTCTCATGCTGGCGGTGGCCCTGCTCGTTGCCCTGCTGACCTTTGCCATGCTCTTCAACAAGGTGGTGGAAGATGATATCGAAGCGGCCAGTAAGCGGCTGGGGGCGGATATAGTCATCGTGCCCACTGAGGCCAAAGGCAGCGCCAAAGAGTTCATCCTGGAAAGCAGGATCAAGAGCTTTTATATGGACGAGTTTGTCTTCGACGCCATCAGCGATCTGCCTGACATCAAACAGGCAACCTATCATATCTATCTTAATACCCTGCCCTCCGGCTGCTGTAGTATTGATGAGGGTCAGGTGGTCGTCTTTGATCAGGATCAGGATTTTGTGATCGGTCCCTGGCTGGAAACCGGCCCTAAACGGCTGGAGCCCGGCCAGATCTACGTGGGGAGCTATGTCTATGACTATCTAGGCCTGATCGATACTGCCAGTCTCTTCGGCCAGGGAGTCAAGGTGGTCGGTCATCTGCAGCAGACCGGCACCGGACTGGACCATGGGATATTTATGCAACTGGCAGATCTGCACAAGATTTCGTCTGCAGCCACAGGAGGCTATCAGGCCGGCAAAATCTCCATTATCTTCATCAAGGTCAAGGAAGGAATATCACCAGCCAAGGTGGTCGCGGATATTCGTAATATCAACCCTACGGTTGGGGTGATGACCAGCGGCGACATCGGCGCTGATGTTCGGTCCACGCTTGCGGACATCCTCCGGGTATTTTTCATAACCATTCTTATTTCTTCCCTTCTGGCCTTACTTCTCGCTTGGTCGACCTTCACCGTGCTTGCCAATGAACGGCGGCGTGAGGTGGGGATTCTTCGGGCCATCGGTGCTCATCGCCGCCATATCATGAAGTTGTTTCTGACCGAGGCTATCTTGATTAGCGCTATCGGCGGCCTGGTCGGCGTCGGCCTTGGTCATTATCTTCTTTACTACCTGGCCGAGGATTTCAGCCTTCTCACCAGGCTTGGCGCTTTAACTCCCCTCACTATTGACAATATCTTGCTGAGCCTTGCCGCTATGGTGGCTGGTATGATGGTCTGTCTGGTCGGCGCAGCAATTCCGGTGATCCGGCTGGCCAATCTGGAACCTTTAGTAGCAATTAAAGAAGAATGATTATTTTTGTATCCTAACAGCTTGATTGCTATTGAGATAGCAATCAGTGACTGCCAGAGCGGAACATCCGTTCTTTAACTGGTTCCCAGTGGGACGAGCTCCATGCGATGATTGGCATTAGGATGCAGCGGCGAGGGTCCTTCCGTCATGATGGCAAACTCACCGGGCAGTTCGTAACGCAGTTGCAGTTCATCGGCGAATTGGTTCCATTCTTCCGGCATGGGAGAGGCCAACAGGGGCAGCATGCCATAAGAAAAAAGCAGCTGCTGGCAGGTTTTCTCCGAGCTGGAGATAGCAAAGGCCCAGACTTTATGGCGAAAGCGGGCGATATTGCGGGCAGTGGCCCCTGATTGGGTCGGTATAATCAGAAATGCCGGTTCTATTCGTTCGATAGTGGAATCTACGGCCAGAGCGATGAGTCCGGTAGCGGCTTTTTTCCAATGGCTATCGATGATGAGCTGCCTTTTGAGCGGGCAGTCGGGCCGGAAATTTTCGATTGATGCTCCTATCGAAGCCAGCATGGCCACGGCTGCCACTGGATATTCGCCCATCGCCGATTCTCCCGATAGCATGATGCAGTCGGTGCCATCCAGGATGGCATTAGCCACATCCGTGGCCTCGGCCCGGGTCGGCCGGCGATTGGTGGTCATCGATTCCAGCATCTGGGTTGCGGTGATTACCGGTTTTTGTGCTTTTTGGGCCAAGGTCATGATCGTCTTCTGGGTATAGGCAATATTCTCAATGGGAATTTCCACCCCTAAATCGCCACGGGCGATCATCACACCGTCAGCAGCCAGCAGTATATCCTCTAGATGATTCAAGGCGGCCGAGCGCTCTATCTTGGCAATAATAAAAGGGGCATAGCCCAATTGCCGAGCCGCCTCCCTGACTTCTCTGAGATCAGCCGCGCTGGCGACAAAAGATTGACTGATGGCGTCGACGCCATGTCTCAGTGCAAATTTCAGGCACTTACGATCATGGGCAGTAAATGCTGAGATGCCGAGATCAATACCCGGAATATTTAAGCCTTTGCGTGAGCGTAATCTGCCAGCGACCTGGACGAGACAGTGGACCTCCTGGCCCTGCACGGAATCGACAATGAGCTGAATAAAACCATCATCGAGATATAAGATATCCCCGGCTTTTACTACCTGCGGAAGTTCCTGGTAACTTACGGAAACTCGTTGGTTATTACCAATGATATCCTCGGTGGTCAGGATAAAGCTGTCCCCATTGACAAGCAGGACCGGTTCGTCGGCAATGATGCCGATCCGCATTTTGGGTCCCGGGAGATCTGCCATAATGGCAATACGACAGCCGCATAAGCTGGCTGCTTCTCTGATGCGAGCTATGGTCTGCCTATGTAACGAGAAGGTCCCATGGGAGAAATTAAGACGGGCAACATTCATCCCCGCTTTCATCATTTGCATCAGGGTCTCTACTTTGTCAGAAGCTGGACCGATAGTAGCGATGATTTTTGTTTTATTGGCCGGAAGTTTCATTTTTTAACAAGCTGTTGTTTAAAATTGAGTTTGCATTCATATAAGTAATTCTGACAACCAATATGAAAGGATCCTGCTGTTTGCCGCGCTATACTCTGGCTTTCATATTAGAGAACGTGTATTAAAGTATTGACGAAGTTCCAGTGAGTATGATATAGGTTGTCAAAAATATTCCTCGGTAGCTCAGCTGGTAGAGCAGGTGACTGTTAATCACCCTGTCGGCGGTTCGAATCCGTCCCGAGGAGCCAGAATTATCAAGTCTCATCCAAAGAGACTTTTCATTCATTTTTGTGTCGGGGCGTAGCGCAGTCTGGTTAGCGCGCCTGCCTTGGGAGCAGGAGGCCGCAGGTTCGAATCCTGCCGCCCCGACCATTAATCAGTAATAGAAGCCAAACACTTAAATAGTGTTTGGCTTTTTTTGTCTGTCCTTATCATCTATACCAAAGCCAGCAGTCCTTTATCTTTATTTAATCATGATTTCTTTGTAATGAAAAATCATATCTTGCCAGATAAAGATCTGACAGCGTCAGAAAGGCAGTGACAATCAAGGGCCCATAAATAATGCCCAATATTCCATAGACACTTAGTCCTCCGATCAGCGAAAGAAAGACTAACAGGGTATGCATCTTGACCTGGCCACCGACCATTTTTGGTTTTAGCAGGTATTCAATCGAGAAAGATAGCAGCATGTAAAAAAGAAACAGGAATAAACCGGCCCCAGTCCTGCCATTTACTGCCAGAATCATAGCAGCTGGGATCATGACCAGGCCGATGCCGAAAATTGGCAGAAAGGCCAGAAAGGCCATTACACACCCCCAGAGGATGGGAGCGTTGAGTCCGAGCAGGGCAAAAGCTGACCCGCCCACCATGCCTTGAATTAACCCGCAGATGATATTTCCCTTCAGGATGGCATTGGCAATTTCCTCGAATCTGGCAATCAGCAGACGGTCTTCATTATCAGGTAGCGGTGAAATGCGAATAATAAAGGCCACCAATTTCTCTTGCTCAATGAGCAGAAAGAAAATAATGAGAATCATAATGACGAAGAGAGCCAGAAATTGCAGAATATTACCGGCCCACGAGCTGACCTGATTGTATAGAAAAAAACCGCCGGTCTTGACTAGATCTGACAGGGTAGTGGTCAGTTGCGCTGGTTCAAAGTTCAGCCCGATTTCCTGGAGATAAATTTGCAGCCGGCTGACAAGCGAGCTATTATATAGGAATGTTTGGATTTTAAGGCCGACACCGGCATCTCGTCCCCATTGGTAAAGGCTTAAAGCCTCGCTGGAAAGTGTGCCAATAAAAAAAAGAAGAGGGATAAAGACAATAAAGACGATCAGAGCGCAGGTAAGAATGGAGGCAAAGGTAGCGGAGATCCGATAGTTATTTAAAAAAGAATAGATAGGCCTGAAAAGGCTGGCCAGCAGAAAAGATAGAACCAGAATAGACCAGAAGGGCCAGAGGATACGGCCAAGAAAAAGTGCTGAGATACAAAAAATTATGAGAAAATAGCGGGCCTCTAAAGAATTGGGAGGTATAGAGTGGGGCATTGGTATCGGCTGGTCATTGTTCATAGCAGGTTGGCAGAGAAGATTTTGGTGATGGGAAAAAAGAGAAATAAAGTTGCAATTTCTTATATAGCTGAGTAATTCAATTACTTTTTAAAGGGTATTTTGAATGCAATTCAGGATATTTATTAATTGCATTTAACTATATAGTTTAATTGCTTGGAAGCAAAGAGAAATAAGGGGAAAGTCTTATTTGAGGCAGCAACAGCAAATGTGATTTTCCTGTAAACCGCCGTAACAAAGTATTTGGGAAGGCTCTTAAAAAAGGGAATTGTTATGTGGGAAAATCTTGAAATAGGACTGGAAAAGGCAAGCCGGGAACAACTGAAAAAAAAGCCGGCCCAGGATAGCCTTGGTTTTGGGCTACATTTTACCGATCACATGTTCTTGATGAAATGGAATCGGCAGCAGGGCTGGCATGATGCAAAGATCTGTCCTTATCAACAATTCCAGTTGGATCCTGCGGCTATGGTTTTTCATTATGGTCAGGCTATCTTTGAGGGTTTGAAGGCCTATAAGGGGGAAAGTGGCCAGGTTTATCTCTTCCGCCCGGAAGATAATATCGAACGGATGAATGTGTCGGCGCAACGGATGTGTATGCCCCGCTTGCCCGTGCAAAAGGTGTTCAAGGCCCTCAAGGCCCTGGTTTATCTGGATCGAGACTGGATCCCTACCGTTGCTGGCTCCACCATGTATATCCGGCCGACCATGATTGCCGTCGAACCGGTCCTTGGCGTTCGACCGGCAGGGGAATATTATTTTTACATTATCATGTGTCCGGTTGGGGCTTATTATGCGGAAGGATTCAGCCCGACCAAGATATTTGTCACCGATCAGTATGCGCGTGCCGTCAAGGGTGGGGTTGGTCATGTGAAGACTGCCGGTAATTATGCAGCCAGTATCATGGCCGCCGAGGAGGCGCATCAGGCTGGTTATACTCAGGTCTTATGGCTGGATGCCTGTGAAAGTAAATACGTGGAAGAGGTTGGCACATCGAATATCTTTTTCTTGATCAATAATGAATTGGTTACTCCACCGCTTGGCGGCTCTATTCTCCCCGGCATTACTAGAGATTCAGTGATCAGGCTTGCGCGAGCATGGGGTTATCAGGTTACTGAGCGAGCCATTACCATTGATGAAGTAATAGCAGCCAGTATTGATGGCTCTATGACCGAGGCCTTCGGCTCCGGCACAGCGGCTGTTATTTCGCCTATTGGAGAGTTGTGTTATCAGGGGCAGAAGTTTATAATAAATAATGGTCTGACCGGTTTGTTTGCCCAGAGAATGTTTAATGAATTGCAGGCGATCCAGAGCGGCCAACAGCAAGATCCTTTTAAATGGATCACGCGAGTCGGCTGAGCCTGCTGGAGAGAAGAGAGCGCTCATAACTTCTGTTATTGCTTTGCTTTTTAAGGTCGGCATCAGCTGTTGCCCCAATTTTTTTTGATTGTTACCCCTTGATTTATGAAAAAGCCAGCCTATAGTTTGGCCCAGTTTCGAGGGGGTCGTTGCTTGCATCGATACTCCAGGTCTAGTGCGGGGCGGATGCCCAATCATCAATTAAATTATGTAGGAGGAAATACATGAAAATTCGTCCATTAAATGATCGTCTTTTGGTAAAAAGACTGGAAGAGATTACCAAGACCGCCGGTGGAATCATCATTCCTGATAGTGCCAAAGAGAAACCAGCCGAGGGTGAGATTATTGCTGTGGGGCCAGGTAAGACCAATGACAAGGGAGATCGTATTGCTCTGCAGGTAAAAGCCGGCGATAAAGTGCTTTTTTCTAAATACGGTGGTACGGAAGTAAAACTCGATGGTGTGGATTACCTCATCATGCGTGAAGATGATATCATGGGTATTATCGAATAAGAAGGCGTCCGAAATTAATGATTACTGCCTTTTGAAGAGGCGCATGAATGATAAAAGGAGATAAATTATGGCTGGAAAAGATATAAAATACGGGGTAAAGGCTCGCGAGTCTATCCTCGTCGGTGTTAACACCCTGGCAAATGCAGTTAAGGTAACACTTGGTCCCAAAGGCCGGAATGTACTGATTGAGAAATCATACGGATCGCCTACCATCACTAAAGATGGTGTGACGGTGGCCAAAGAGATCGAGTTAGTCGATAAGTTTGAAAATATGGGCGCTCAGATGGTTCGCGAAGTTGCTTCCAAGACTTCTGATGTGGCTGGTGACGGCACCACAACCGCGACTGTTCTGGCCCAGTCTATCTATACCGAGGGTGTCAAACTGGTAGCTGCCGGTGGTAACCCCATGGAGATCAAACGCGGTATCGACAAGAGTGTTGAGGCGATTGTCGCTGAGCTCAAGAAAATCGCCACTCCCACCAAAGAGCAGAAAGAAATTGCCCAGGTCGGTACCATCTCTGCTAATAGTGATGAGACCATTGGTAATATCATTGCCGAGGCGATGGACAAGGTTGGTAAAGAAGGCGTTATTACAGTGGAAGAAGCAAAATCCATGGAGACTACCCTTGATGTCGTCGAGGGTATGCAATTTGATCGTGGTTATCTTTCTCCTTACTTTGTCACTGATGCCGATCGGATGGAAGTGAATATGGAAGATCCTTATTTCCTTATTGTTGAGAAAAAGGTCTCCAATATGAAGGATCTGCTGCCCGTGCTTGAGTCTGTGGCCAAGATGGGAAGGGGACTGTTCATTGTCGCTGAAGATGTTGACGGTGAAGCCCTGGCTACCCTGGTAGTAAATAAATTGCGCGGTACTTTAAATGTAGCGGCGGTCAAAGCCCCCGGCTTTGGCGATCGTCGTAAGGCCATGCTTGAGGATATCGCTATTCTCACCGGCGGCCAGGTTGTTACGGAAGATCTCGGCATCAAGCTGGAGAATGTCACTCTGAGTGATCTCGGTACCGCCAAGCGGGTTGTGGTCACCAAAGACAACACCACTATTATTGATGGCGCTGGCGATAAGGTTAAACTCGAAGCTCGGGTTAAACAGATTCGGACCCAGATTGACGATTCCACTTCTGATTATGATAAAGAGAAGTTGCAGGAACGTCTGGCTAAATTGATCGGCGGTGTTGCCGTTATCAATGTCGGGGCAGCAACTGAGATGGAGATGAAAGAGAAAAAAGCCCGCGTGGAAGATGCTTTGAACGCCACCCGTGCTGCTGTTGAGGAAGGTGTGGTTCCTGGTGGTGGCGTTGCTTATCTGCGCTGCCTGAAGGCCCTTGATGGTCTGGTGCTTCCTGGCGAGCAGGAGCTTGGTAAGAATATCCTGCGTCGTGCTTTGGAAGAGCCTATCCGGCAGATTGCCAACAATGCCGGCCGTGAAGGTTCTGTTATTGTTGAGCATGTAAAAGGCCTGAAAGGTGCTTTTGGCTTTAATGCTGCCACTGAGGAATATGAGGACCTGATTGCCGCTGGTGTCATTGATCCGGCTAAGGTCACGCGTACTGCTCTGCAGAATGCAGCTTCTGTTTCCGGAATGCTGCTGACTACTGAATGTGTCATTGCCGATATGCCTGAAGAAAAGGGCGCTGGCGGTGCTGGCATGGGTATGCCTCCAGGTGGTATGGGCGGCATGGGCGGCATGGGCGGTATGATGTAAAAAACTTTTCTATCTCTGTTGATAGAAAGAATAGATAGGGAATGGGCTCGCCTGAGCTCTTTTCCTATTGTTATTTTAAGTTTGATTCTATTTTTTTTTGTATGTCGTCCTTATTCCTTCGCAAGGAAAAAGGTTGACATAGGGAAGGGGATCAGGTAATTATCTCGTCTCAAAACCAATGGCGATGTAGCTCAGATGGTTAGAGCATACGGCTCATATCCGTAGTGTCCGGGGTTCGATTCCCTGCATCGCCACCATAGACATATTTAGGCCAGTTTCGGGGTAATCCTGGAACTGGCCTTTTTTTTCCAAAGTTTTTGACATCTGACAATATCTTTTTCAGATCTTTATCCGCATAGCCGAAGCGCTGCGGCTTCTTTCTATTGCCTAGGTTGCCACTGTCAAACTATAGTTCTGCCTGAGCCGTTCTATTTTGTCATTAAGAGCATTATCGAATTCATTTAATGCCAGGTTCATGCTATTCATCTATAAAATTCTTTGGGCTTTGTTGATGCCGGTTGACAAAATAAATACGGAAGGTTTGATGCAAGGTGATCAAATTACCTTTTTAGATGTATGCCTGGGTTTTATGATAGGTTGTTTGTCTTAACTATCTAATATAATAGCCTAATTACCTATTTTTGTTATCGTGTCTTGTGAAACAACTAAACAACAGGCAGTTTGATAAGTCAGTGGCAGGCTGGTTCCTGACCTTGCGTTGGGGTACGGTCCTGTGCCAGGTCCTTCTTTATGTGGCAGTGCGCTTTCTGCTGGCGATAGAGATGCCGGCGCTGGTTCTCGGATTGATTGCCTTTGAGGTGCTCTCAAATTGCATTTTTGCCTGGTTGATGCATGAAAAGAAGCTGGTTCCTGTACCTCTGGTTACAGCGGTCATGTTTCTGGATGTCGCTCTGCTGACAGCCCTTCTTGCCTTGACCGGTGGCGCCATGAATCCCTTTACTTTCCTTTATCTGGTTCATGTCGTGGTTGGAGCCATTCTGCTGCCCAAGGTCATGGCCTGGGGGCTGGCCGCCTTTTCTGCCGCCTGTTATGGAATGTTCTTTTGGCCGGGGCTCCAGTTGCCTGGGCTGGGAACCGATCAGCCTCTCTGTCATGTCGAGATAGCGTCACCGGAGATGCAGTTACATCTGCAAGGCATGTGGGTGGCCTTTGCTATCACCGCCTACTTTGTAGTTTTTTTTGTCACCCGTATTCAGCAGGCTTTGGTCGCCCATCGAGAAACAAAGATCAGATTGCGGGAGGAACAGTTAAAAAATGAGCGCTTGGCATCATTGGCGGCCCTGTCAGCGGGTGCAGCCCATGAGTTTGCCACTCCTTTATCTACCATCGCCGTGGCTGCTGGAGAATTGTACCGTGAGATGAGTCAAGGCAGTCAGGAGCATTGGTTGGAAGACTTGCGATTGATCCGTTCCCAGGTGAACAGATGCCGGGATATCCTTTATCAAATGGCGGCTGATGCCGGAGAACCGATGGGTGAAGGTCTGGAACTCATGAGGCTTAGTGATCTCATTAATGAGGTCCGCGCCTCATTGGACCACCAGCGCCAGGGCCGGCTGATTGTTGACTGCATCGATGAGGAATTCATGGTGTCCGTGCCCCGGCGTTCTCTGCAACGAGTGCTGCGCGGCCTGGTCTCCAACGCCTTTCATGCCTCGGAATCGCTGGCGCTGGTGACAATGAGGGTCGAGGTCGATCAAGAAATAATCCGGTTCATAATCATCGATCAAGGCAGAGGTATGGACCAAGAGACCGTGACCAAGGCCAGAGAACCATTTTTCACCACCAAACCAGCAGGCCAGGGACTGGGGTTCGGTCTTTATCTTGCCGCGACCTTAGCCGAGCGACTGGATGGTGGTCTCGAAATTGACTCAACCCTTGGTGCTGGAACGACCGTACGGTTTTGGATAAGAGGGATGCATCAATAACCATTAAAATAATCTTGATCACAAATTGGATTTGACAGTGAGAGGGGCAGAATGCAGGAAAGTGGAGCAACATATTCAATTCTACTGGTCGACGATGAGGAAATCTTTCGGAAACGGCTGGCCCTGGCCTTCAGCCGGCGTGGATATATTGTCCATGAGGCTGGTGACTTTGAAGAGGCAGTGAAGGTGTTAGACGAGTGGTCACCGGAAATGGCCCTGATCGATCTGCGGATGCCGGGCCGAACGGGCTTGGAACTGGTGGCGGAGGCCAAGCGTCTCCGGCCGGCAATCAAGATCGTCGTCCTTACCGGTTATGGCAGTATTGCCACGGCCAGCCAAGCCATCAAGCTCGGCGCCCTTTATTATCTACCCAAGCCAGCTGATGTTGATGAGATTCTGGCCGCCTTTGCCAAGAGTAGCGAGCTGGCGATCATGATAGATCAGGATGAATTATCCCCGCCCAGTCTGGCCCGGGTGGAATGGGAACACATTCAGCGAGTCCTTGCTGATTGTGATGGTAATATCTCGGAGACGGCTCGCAGGCTGAATATCCATCGCCGGAGCTTGCAGCGCAAGTTATTCAAATATGCCCCACCAGAGAAGCCTCATAGTTAGAACAGCATCAGACTGTTGATGCATGGCCTGCGACAAATTGCCACATTGTGCATGGTGATTCTCCGCAGTAGAGTGCCTGGTCAAAAGAATCGGTCTTTTTATTTAAACCATAAGTTACGGGGAAGATAATGGTCAAAAAGTACGGAATGCTCATGGTTACGGTGTTGATGCTGGTTTCCACGGCCCAGGCCGGTGAGCGGGAAAGCTGTAAATTGTGTGGGATGTATATCGATATGTATCTGCAAACAAGCGCTGTTATAACTAATAAAAATGGCGTAGTGGAAAAGACCTGCGGTAGTGCTGATATGCTGCGTCTGATAGCTGATGCCGGTAGTGTCGATGCCTTCCAGTCAGTGATCGTCCACGACTGGTCAAGCGGTCAAGAGATAGCGGCGACACATGCCATCTATGTCATCGGCAGTAAGCTGGTGCCGGATATGATTCCCAATATTATTGCCTTTGCCGAGCCGGGCGGGGCGCAGGCATTCATGGCCGAGTATGGTGGTGCAGCCCTTACCTTTGACCAGGCCCTGCAGGCGATTTCACCGATGGGTATGACCATGCCCAACCGAGTGCTCTCGGCGGTTCCTCCACCAAAGGGTGTTATGAATATTGGGGCTGGCTATATGGCCATGACCATGGACAACCTGAAAATGGGTTCCGATGATGTGTCGGTTGCTCAGTTTAATGCGGTTACCGGCAGGATGGTAGCTCCGAAAAAAATGGAATCATCCGGGCCCATGGTGATGGTCAATTACGGCATCAGTGACCGACTGGCCCTCACCACCAAGATCGCCAGTCTTGATAAAACCATGACCTCTGATGTCAGGATGCCATCCGGTAGCCATTTTGACAAGGTTACTGAGAATAATGGCATTACCGACCTTGATCTCAAGCTGCGCTATAATCTTTGGCGCGATGACTATTACAGCAAGTTTATCACCCTGATGGTTAACGTCACCCTGCCGACCGGAGACTTCGACACCGATTTTGCCAATGCCAAAACCAATATGCCGGGTTTACAGATGGGTACGGGCAGCTACAATCTTGGTGGCGGGATGCTGGGCTCGCTTCGTTTTGCCGATTTTTGGGTCCATAGCGAATTGAGTTATCTGGTTAACCGGGAAAACAGTGATAATTATGAGTTCGGCAATGCCGCCAAACTGGGGACCGCCTTACACTACACGCCCAATTATGATGTGATGCTTGGTCTGGAACTGGATGCCATCAATATCGACAAAAATGAATTTAATGGCTTGATCATGGAAAATAGCGGTGGTCAGGCCGTCACCTTAACCGCTGTCGGCAGTTGGCGCTTTCTGTCAGCTTTGGGCGGCAATTTTACGGTGAGCGGTAGTTATGGCCGTCCTCTCTATCAGGACGTTAATTGGTACGGGCTGGAAACTGACTACGCAGCGTCAGCGATGCTTACCTTTGCCCGCAAGTTCGAATATTGATTTGTTTTTTATTGCTGGGTTAGCGAAGTTAAAGGTCAATTATGATAAAACAATACCTGCCGGCAGGGCGGAGGCAAACTGCACTGCAGAAAATTATCTGCCTGTGGCTGCTGATCTTTTGTCTGCCAGCGGCTGCACATGCCCTGGATATCATGCTCCCCCAGGTCTATGCAGATAATGTAGATATTTCCGGCTGGTTGGTAAGTGAGAAATTGGATGGCGTGCGAGGATATTGGGATGGTAAAAGGCTGCTGACTAAGAACGGCAATCTTTTGTATCCGCCGGTTATTTTTTATCAAAACTTTCCGCCTTTTGCTCTTGAAGGAGAGCTTTGGGGCGGTCGTGGCAACTTTGAGAAAACTGTGGCGATAGTTAAGAAACAGCAAGCCCATGATGGTTGGCTGACCCTCAAATTTGCGATATTTGATGTACCGCAGGAACCGGGAGGTTTTACTCAGCGTTTACAGAAGGCCAAGGATTGGTTGGCTGAGCATCCATCCGCGTTTGCCTTTATCATCCCGCAACAGATAATTACAGAGCAAGGACAACTGCAGAGTAAGCTGCAACAGGTAGAACAGTTGGGTGGCGAGGGGTTAATCGTAAGAAAACCAGACACACTGTACAGTAGAGGACGAAGTCCTGAGGTTTTGAAAGTTAAAAGTTTCCTCGATATGGAGGCAAAGGTCATAGCTCACGTCGGCGGCAAAGGCAACAATCAGGGTCGGCTTGGTTCATTGCTGGTAGAAATACCGGATAACAACAGATTCAAGATCGGCACCGGTTTTAGTGATCAAGAGCGGGACAAGCCTCCACCTGTAGGCTCCGTAATTACTTTTAAATATTATGGTTTCTATAAATCTGGTCGTCCCAAGTTTCCTTCTTTTCTGAGGATCAGACTGGAAGGAACGCCCTAACAAGAACTGCCGGCTTAGATTTCATCATCGTCAAGGTCAAAAACATCTTCTTCCTCTTCCTCTTTGTCCTCGGTCTCTCCTTCTTCTCTGTCTACCGTGCCTTCTTCCTCATCCTCTGACTCATCGTCGGCACTTTCTTCCTGTTGCAGGCGAACCGCTTTGGGGATCTTGGATTCCGGCAGAATTATTTCTATGATGCGGCTAATTTCTGTTTGCAGATCGGGGTCGGCCTGGCAGATCTCACAAGTACTGGCGTGATTTTCGATAAAGCTGATCATGCGGGCCGGAGCCATGGTCTCATTCTGGACATGAAGGAACCATGTTTTTATCTGTTTAATTAATCTGTCACATTGCATGGCTTATTGTAGTCGTATTTTAGGTTTTGTTAAAAAGAATCTATCAATTGTTGGTTGCTATCTTAGTTAAGTACAAAGAAGTATAATAAAAAGTTGTTTTCGAGGTCAATATCTATTAAAGTTCAAATGATTTTTGTGAAATGTTGTGGAAGTGGGCAGGGTACTGGTGGCCCTCCCGGACTTCAAATCCGGTGTGTCGGGTTAATAGCCTGACAGGTGGGTTCGATTCCCATGCACTTCCGCCAATTTTTTTGAGAAACCAATACTTAACAACTGAAGAACCTATTTATGCTGTCTGTGCTGTTTTGATCAGTGGATGACCCATTTCTGCCCGTTGCATGACATACTGCTCTGCCACCTTTCTGGCAATATTTCTGATCCTGCCGATATAACGAGTCCGTTCCGCGACACTTATTGCCTTACGCGCATCCAAGAGATTGAAGGTATGCGAGCATTTCAAACAGTAATCATAGGCCGGCAGGATGAGTCTTTTATCTAACAGCTTGAGCGCTTCCTGTTCATAGATATCAAAGAAAGAGATCATTTTTTCCACATTTGCTTCTTCAAAATTAAAGGTGGAAAATTCAACTTCGGCCTGGTGAAAGATTTCACCATAAGTGACGCTATCGTTCCAGGCAATATCATACACATTGTCCACACCCTGAAGGTACATAGCCAGTCTTTCCAGGCCATAAGTAATTTCTACCGTAATTGGATGCAGATCAATGGAGCCTGCCTGTTGAAAATAGGTGAACTGGGTAACTTCCATGCCGTCCAGCCATACCTCCCAGCCCAAACCCCAGGCTCCAAGTGTTGGTGATTCCCAATCATCTTCCACGAACCGGATATCGTGGTCCAGAGGATTCAAACCAAACCGTTTCAGACTGGTCAGGTACAGTTCCTGGACATCTAGCGGAGATGGCTTGAGGACAACCTGATATTGGTAATAATGTTGGAGGCGATTAGGGTTATTGCCATAACGACCATCAGTCGGGCGTCTTGACGGCTGGGGGTAAGCCGCCTTCCATGGTTCAGGTCCTAATGAACGCAGCAGCGTGGCTGGATGAAAGGTGCCGGCTCCCACTTCCATGTCATATGGTTGTTGAATGACGCATCCCTGATCTGCCCAGTAATGGTTCAGTTCCAGGATGATATCTTGAAAATTCATTGAAGTTCCTTGGTTTGGAAAAGACAAAAGATTGGCCTGATTTGTTTTTTTCTTTCAGCCTGGGACAATAAGCGGTTAAAATACCACAGCATGTATAAGTGGTAAATCCTTTTTTCGCAAATGGAAGCGCTCCGGTCAGAATCTATTGTTAATTTCGTAACCATCTTCAATGCCAATTTTCGTTGTTAAAGATATGAGTACCAAGCTGATCTTGAGGGTGCTTGCAAAATGAGGATTGTCGGGACAAGACCCTTTTTCAAGACACTTTTAGGGCCGTCATGGAGACTGGTATCATTGGAGAATACGAATAAATGTTTATTGTGAGCCTATATGATTAATCTATCTACTGTTGCTGTTGTCAAAGAGGTGTTGCGGACCGCCCGCACCATTGCCGTCGTCGGTTTCTCCCCTAAGGAAAATCGGCCCAGTTATCAGGTCGGCAGTTATCTGATCCAGGCTGGATTTAATGTCATCCCGGTCAATCCCGGTCACAGCGAAATCTGCGGACTTAAATGCTATCCTGATCTTGTTTCTATTCCACAGGCAATTGATGTGGTTGATATCTTCAGACGTTCTGAGGATGTGCTGCCTATTGTTGCCGAGGCCATTGCCATAAAGGCAAAAGTGGTGTGGATGCAGCAGGGCATTATAAATCAGGAAGCGGCAGATCTGGCCGCCAAAGGAGGACTGATTGTTATCATGGATCGTTGTCTCAAGGTTGACCATATGAATTTTGGCGCTGCCTGATTCCTGGCGGAATACTCATGGCTTTAGCAGGGATGGTGATAAGAAAGACTTGGGGCCTGTCAGCGCCTCTGCCTCTTTGCTGGAAAAAAACAATCTTTTATCTTGCTCTTGATCTGTCATGGAACCACAGACCTTAAGCATCCGCGGAGCGCGGATGCATAATCTGAAAAATATAGATGTTGATCTGCCGCGCAACAGCCTGGTGGTGTTTACCGGACTATCCGGTTCCGGTAAGTCGACCTTGGCCTTTGATACCTTATACGCCGAGGGCCAACGGCGCTATGTTGAATCTTTATCCACCTATGCCCGACAATTTCTGGGTCAGATGGATAAGCCCGATGTCGATTCTCTGGAGGGACTTTCCCCGGCCGTCTCCATTGAGCAGAAGACGACCAGTAAGAACCCGCGTTCAACCGTAGGCACGGTGACCGAGATCTACGATCACCTGCGGTTGCTGTTTGCCCGTTGTGGCCAGCCTTGCTGTCCGCAGTGTGGCCAGCCGATCCGCTCGCAATCGATCGAGGAGATGGTGCTTACTCTCCTGGCCTTGCCGGAAGGGACCAAAGTTGTTCTGCTGGCGCCGCTGGTAGTCAATAAGAAAGGACGGCACGAGCAGATCCTGGCCCGTATCCGCAAAGAGGGTTTTGTCAGGATCAGGGTTGATGGCGATATTCTGCATGCCGACGAAGTGGGCGACCTTGATAAAAATCGTCGTCATTCCATTGCAGTGGTCGTTGACCGGCTGGTACTAAAGCCGGCGATTCGGCGGCGTCTCTCTGATTCCGTATCCACAGCCGTCAAGCTGACTGAAGGTTCATTACTGGCCCACTTTCCCGATGAGGACAGGGAACAACTATTCAGTGAGCTGGCTGCCTGCCATAATTGTGGCCTGTCTATGCCGCCTCTTTCCACCCAGCTCTTCTCCTTTAATAACCCCCAAGGGGCCTGTGAGGAATGCAGCGGCTTGGGCGTCAAACAGTTCTTTGATCGGGAGCTGCTGATTCCGAATCCGGCCTTGAGTCTCTTGGAAGGAGCGATAGCGCCGTGGGGGAGAAGGATTGAGAGTTCCTATTCCGGTCAGATGCTGGCGGCGCTGGCCAGCCATTACCATTTTTCCATGGGGGCGCCCTTTAGCAGACTGCCCGCCAGGATTCAGGATATTATTCTGTACGGTTCCGGCCGCGAGGAGATTGCCTTTCATTATCTGAAAGGCAAAAGAACGATGCGGTCTGAGCAGAGTTTTGAAGGTGTGATCCCCCAGCTTGATCGTCGTTATCATGAGACCCAATCGGTTATGGTGCGTGAAGAGCTGGCCCGTTATATGAATGAACAGACCTGTCCCCGTTGTCATGGCGCCCGCTTACGGCCCGAAGCCCTGGCGGTCAAGATTGGCCGGTGGTCGATCTATGAGCTGACCGCCCTGGCCATTGACGCCTTGCTCCGCGAGATCCCGCTGCTGCCGCTCAGCGCTCGGGAGCGCCAGATCGGACAACCGGTATTGAAAGAGATTGTTGATCGTTTGTCTTTTCTGCAGGATGTCGGCCTCGGCTATTTATCGCTGTCCCGACGCTCCGGGACCTTATCAGGTGGTGAGGCTCAACGGATCAGGCTGGCCTCCCAGATTGGTTCCCGTCTGGCCGGTGTTCTTTATATCCTTGATGAACCAAGCATCGGCCTGCATCAACGCGATAATCAGAAACTCATCAATACACTGGTGGAATTGCGTGATCTCGGCAATAGTGTCATTGTGGTTGAGCACGATACCGAGACCATTCTGGCTGCCGATCATATACTTGATATGGGACCAGGCGCCGGCGTGCATGGCGGCGAGGTCGTCTATAATGGACCGGTACCGGGGATTTTAGATTGCGCACGGTCGCTGACCGGCGCTTATCTCTCGGGCCGATTGTTGATTAAACAACCTGCCACCAGAAGACGCATCCGCAAGGGCAAGCAGGATAATCTTGTTCTAAAAAATGGCTCGGTCAATAATCTGAAACAGGTGGAGGTCGCTTTTCCCTTGGGGGTGATGAGCTGTGTTACCGGAGTATCAGGCTCAGGCAAGAGTTCACTGGTGATGGAGACCTTGTTCAAGCTTGCTCGCAAAGGGCTGGAACAGAGAGTAGCCAAGGTGCAGCTTGATGGTGCTGTTTTGTCGGGCCTGGATAATGTGGACAAGATCGTCGATATTGATCAGAGTCCCATCGGCCGGACACCGCGGTCGAATCCGGCTACCTATGCCGGTGTCTTTACCCCAGTTCGCGAGCTGTTTGCCCGCTTGCCGGAGTCACGGGCCCGAGGCTATAAATTGGGACAGTTCAGCTTTAATATCAAAGGCGGACGTTGTGAGGCCTGTGAAGGCGAGGGCGTCAATAAGATTGCCATGCATTTTCTGCCTGATATCTATGTGCTCTGTGATACTTGTAAAGGCAAACGTTATAATCAGGAAACGCTCGATATCCGCTATCGGGATAAAAATATCCATGACGTCCTCTCCATGACGGTAGAAGAGGCCTTGGCTTTTTTTGAGAATATACCGCCCCTGAAAAATAGACTGCAGACCCTGTTTGATGTCGGGCTGTCTTATATTACTCTTGGTCAGTCGTCGGTTACGTTGTCCGGCGGTGAGGCCCAACGGGTGAAACTGGCCAAGGAACTGTCAGGACGACCCAGCGGTAAAACCCTATATATCCTGGATGAACCAACCACCGGCCTGCATCCGGCGGATATCCAGCATTTGCTGGCTGTTCTTGGTCGGCTGGTAGATCATGGCAATACCGTCATAGTTATCGAACATAATCTTGATGTTATCAAAACTGCCGACTGGATTATTGATGTGGGCCCGGAGGGTGGTGATAGGGGAGGCGAAATTGTCATCTGTGGTACTCCCGAGGAAGTAGCCGCTGAAAAAAGGTCGCATACCGGCCAGTTTTTAGGACAGGTGCTGGCGGCCGAAAGAAAAAGAATTGATGGTAGCAATTGAAGCAGGAAAACGGGTTTTTTCTTTTGCGTCCTTGCTTTATATACTTTAAAGTATTGGACATGATTGGATTTTACAGGCATCAAACGATGCGCTAAGAATTTTTTATTATAAGGATTGGGATGATGACAGAAGAAAAGGGAAATAATGGTGCCGGTGAGAGTCCGGTTTTTCGGATGCAGAAGATGTATATCAAAGATTTTTCCTTTGAGAATCCTAATGCCCCTGAAGTGTTTCGTCTGCAGAATTCAGAACCCAGCGTGGAAGTTAATCTGAAATTAAATCACAAGAAGCTTGGTGATGATCATTTTGAGGTGAGTCTGCAGATTACAGCCAAGATTGTCGATAAGGGTAACGATGACAAGACCATGTTTATTATGGAGATTGAACACGCGGCCGCCTATCTGTTAAAAAACATACCCGAGGAACATCTGGAGATGGTCCTCAGTGTCGATTGCCCAACCCTGCTGTTCCCCTTTACTCGCCAGATTGTCAGTCAAATGTCCGTGGATGGCGGTTTTGTTCCCTTTCTGATGGAGCCGATCAATTTTATGGGTCTCTATCAGAATTCCAAGAAGCAGAAGGAAGCTGCCTCGCAGGAGAATTAATCGCTTTAGCTATTGTTTTGTTGGGTTTCGCGGTGCTCTACCCAACCTACAGTCCAATTGTTTCAGGCGTTGCAAAAGTGGCGCGAGATCCGGCGTAAAATGGTTTAAACAACAAAGGCCCTTACTCCCAGTTGCGGGAATAAGGGCCTTTGTTGTTGCGGCTGTCTTGATCTACAGGCCGGTTTGAATGAAGTTATCCACCAGGGTGGTGACCCCTTTTTCAATGGCTTGATCAAACAGGGCATCATATTGGGCTTCGGCCATTATTGATTCCGGGGAGACTTTGACATCGACGCGATTGGTCCAGATGACATTGCCGGTTGCTGCTTCCTGAATCCAGATCCGCATTTGTACTACAGCCTGATCGACCTGGCCGCTGTTTTTTGCCTGTTGACCGAGAGCCGCCCCAACTGCTCCCCAGAGAATGGTATTGGCGGTCTGGCTCCCGGAAATTCCCAGGATATCGCTACCACCATCAGCATCCCATGGTCCATTGACATTGCGGCCGACAATGCCTCCCCAGGTACCACCGGCAATCATATTGTTTAAATTATCATACTGATCAGTGTCAGCAAAACCAAAGGCAACCTGACTGGTGGTGCCGGCAATGAAAGGCAGGATGCCTCTTTTCCATGGGGCCCAAGTATGTTCCTGCCGGGACTTGAATTCAAGGATACGACCCCGGACAATGTAATCGGCCTTGAATTTGCGGCCAAGTTTGGCGACTGTCTGCTCGGTCAGGCCATGGGTGCCGGGGCTGGCCACAACCTGATTGTCACGTTGGACCTGCTGCTCGGCGATATAGCCGCGGATCTGGTCCTTCATCACCTCCGACCAGTCACCGCTCAGTTCATTATTGAGCGACACCGAATTGTTCTGCTCATAGGCGACCAGACTGATGATGGACTGATCAACCATATAGGCAAAGACGTCTTCCTGAATGGGCAGATTAAAGCCATTGGCCACCAGACGATCAGTCATTGCTTCGGTGACTGCCATATCGCGGCGATGGGCAGCAGCCAGGGAGTCCGCATTGGTATAATCAGCAAAGGGCAGAATGACAATGGTTCTTCCTTGACCAGGGGCAGAAGGGCCTGCTGCTTGCGTTACTTTAAGAGTCTCAACCACAGTTTGTCCGCAACCGCTGAGCAGCAGGAACATCAGGCCGACCAGTGCGTAGTACAACCTCTTCATAATTTTCTCCCTGTAAAAGGTATTATCTGTGTTATTAAACTAATTAAATAATTCGGGGTTTCAGCAAAATAATAAGTTCTCTTTTGTTTTTTACCTTTTCTTCATAGCCGAACAGATATTTAAGCAAAGGAATGTCGCCCACAACAGGGGCAAAATTACCTGTTTCGTCGTTTATATCACTGATCAGACCGCCAATGACCAGCATCTCGCCGTCTTTGACTCGCACCGTGGTGCTCATTTCGCGAACATTTATAACAGGAAGGCCAACTTCACCCTCACCAACCTGGCGGTATTGAATCTCTCCCTGCAGTTCTGAAGTAACAGGCACGAGGCTCATGATAATATCATTATTATTTAAAACATTGGCAGTCAGGGCGAGACCGACTCCAGAAAGAACACTGGCTGTATCCGCAGAAAAAGTTCTGACCCCGGTCTGGGCGTCGATATCAACTTCTATCTTATCAATATAGGTAATATTTTGACCCACAGTAATCATGGCTGGTTGGCCATTAAGGACACTGATCTTGGGGTTAGACAAAATTTTAGTGTTTCCCTGAGTCTGAAGGGCGTTGAGAAAAACATCAAAATTAGAAGTATTGATCCGGATATTAGATACCAGACGGGTGGGGTCGTAGCTGGAACCATGATTAATACCGTTATTCCATTTACCATCGGTATCATTGGAAAAAACATAAGGAAAGACCTGTCCAAACTCACTAACGCCATTGCCCAGGGTCTCAGCACCAAATTTCACGGCTCCTCTGATACTGAAATTTTTGAGGACGGAATCCCAATTAATGCCGATGGCCGAGCTGTCGACCAATTGCACTTCAATTATTTTTGCTTCAATGGAGATCTGTTTATAAAGCTGATTTTCAAGAGAAGTTAAATAAGCCTCAACTTTTTTCAAGATGGGCCGAGGAGCGGTTACCGTTATTAAACCAACTGGTTTATCGATGAAAAAATAAGTCTCACCTCCACCTGTTTTGACGACTTCAGTTGATTCTGTTGCTTTTATAGTCTCATTTGCTGCAGCCAAATTAGTTTTATCTGCAGTTATATCTGTCACAGCGGTAGTTATGATATTAGTGCGTTCAATTTTAAGAATATTTTCTATATTGTCTTGAATATTTTTCCAAGTATCAAATGCATTCTTCTCGCTTGTGAGTTTGATTGTGCCTTCAACATTTTTGGCTATCCCGGCACCACCAACATCACCGCCGAGAACGTTACCGCCGGTACCGGTGCTGAATTCCTGTTTGGTAAAAGGCATGGCAATATGGAACTGTCTGGTCTCCCTGTATTTGATGACCATGGTGCTGCCCTGGAGCTCATAGAAGTAATCAAGCTGACGCAGGAGATTGTCGATAGCCTTATAGAAGTCATCATTAGCCTGAATATCGACATCCACCAAGGCATCTTGAGTGACATCACTGGCCCAGGAAATATTTAATTTCTTCTGGCTGGCCAAAGGCTTCATGATATCTTTAAGGGCTACTTTCGTCTTTGAACTGATCCTGGCCCCAACTTTGAGCACCACATCATCTGCTTCACTGTCCAGTTCGTCTTTGTCGTTTGCCTCAACCAAATACGAAGCGGTCTGGTAGCGAACCGGTAGGGATGGCGGTGAGGCATCTTGGATGACAGGTTTTGCCGCCTCTGCAGTTGCCTGCTCCGGTTGCGTGGTCAAAGGGCTGCAGGAGAGGAGAACAAAGGGGAGAAGGAAGAGAGCGAAAGTTAACGCCACTTTTGATCTGAGTTTCATGGAAAACCTCTTGGCCATTAAAGAATAAGCGGAACGTGTCATGTCTGTGCAAACCTGCTTCTAAGGAAACCTGTTAGTATAAATGGTAGTATAATTATTCAGCTTTTCACTGATTAAAAACTAGTCTTCCGTAGAGGAACAGAGACCAAGAATTTTTTTATATCTTCTCATCGTCTCTGCGGGAAAACTGCTCTTTTTAGATTCCAGGGTCCTGATTGCTGCTTAATCGACTTTGGATATATTGTTTCAGACCGGGTTCCAATGGATAGCCGGAGGCCAGAAGGGCACTATATTGCTCGTCCGCCTTCCTGGATTGGCCCATTTGGTCATAGATCCTGGCCTTGCTCACCATGGTTTCTACAGACTCTCCGTAGATGGTGTTGTATCTGGCAATTAATTTCAGAGCATTGTCCGGCTGGCCATTCTGTTCGCAGAAAGAGGCATAACTGATCAGGGCCTCTTTGCTGGGGATCGGGTCGCTGATACTCTGAGCAAAATAATCTGTGGCCTCCCCGATCTGGTTCATATTGGCCAGACCGATGGCTGCGTAGAGTGCGGCTTGGGTATTTTTGGGCTCTATCTTCAAGGTCTCTTTGGCAAAATAGACGGCCTTGGCATTTATGCCCAGATTTACCAGATATAAGGAGGCCAAGCGGTTAGAAAGCCTGGCATTCTTGGGATCGAGTTTCAAGGCCTGCTCATAATATTCGATGGCTTTCTCGATGTTCTCATTTTTCAGTTCAATCCTGCCCTTGGCTATCAGTTCCTTCGATTTAATTATTTCTTCAGATTGGGCGGCAGATTGTTCAATAATCAATGTTTCCTGCTGGACAATTTCAAGGTCTGCCTCGACGGAAAGATTTTCCTCGGTTCGTTCCGGCCAGAAAAATTCCTTGTTGGTTGGATAGATAACGATGGTGTTATAGCGCTCTTCCTTGCGCAGGTCTTTGAGATTTAAAATAATATCGAGGGCAAAATCCCAGGGAACATCATTGAGGGCCAGGGTGAGAGAACCTTTAACCGATTCGTCAACTATGATGTTGACGCCGCTAATCTCTCTGAACAGACGGAAGACATTATGGAGGTCGATCTTGAAGAAATCAACGCTGATTCGTTTGGTATCTTTGTAGCCGCCGAAGTTAAAAGAGTCCTCCCGAGCGGTCGTTGTGTTTTTACCGCCACTATTTTCCGGAGCCGTGGCCTTGCTGGTAGCTGTTACTGTAGAACCAATGATCCCGTCTAATGCAGTGTCAGCAGGATTTGCTAAAGCGTTGGTAATTTCTGGTGGTGAGTCAGCTTTTGCTTCTTCAATAGTGACCAGCAGCCCTTGAGGGTCCGAGGTAACAGTATAAGCAAAAAGCGCCGGCAGGCCGGATTCGAAGAGCAGGCGCAGGCCAGTGCCTTTTGGTGCGATCCTGATCTTGCTTAGAGCCGTTCCCACTTCAGTCTCCCGGACCAGTTCCGATCCATCGACTCCATTGAGGTCAATAAACATCATATCCGGCAGATCTTTTTTACCGACCACAATATTATGACGAAAATCTGTGAGCGGTGAGTCGGCGAGGATAAGGACCTTGGTTTGCGCAGGTCCTTTGTTAATCACCACCTCATGCAGTTTAATTGGGGCTGTAGCGCTCGGAGCTACTGCATCGGTCGCGGTCGCCGGGACAGCAGCCTGGGCAGTCTCAGTTTTTGGCTGAATCAGGAGCAGCAGGTTATTCTGCTCCCTGTCTATTGAATAAGTATGGCTTTCCTTGATAGTTATCTCGAATCGCAAGATACTGGGATCTTGATCCGTCATAGGTTTGGTGATAACTTTCGCATAACTGTTGTCAGGAATGATCTGGTTGGGATTTATTTTTTTATCAAGACCGGCGTTGGCAATATCCAGAATAAGCCGCGGGGGATTAAAGAGGTCATACATGGTGTATACCGGTGATGAATCACCAATAATCTCAATACTTAAGGCATCGCCCTGCAGGTTTGATCTGATCTCCTGGATGAGATAGGCTGGTTTAGTCGGAGACGTTGGCTCCTCAGCGCAAGCCGAACCAATGTTCAGCACGAGAAGGAAGCACAGGAGAAAAATAGTCGGTTGGAATGTGGAGAGCTTCTGATACATTATTTACTCTTCTCCCTTTTTCTTTAACAGCATCTCTATGTTTGTGGTTATTTTCTGGCCGGCGCGGGTTACTGATGTTTCTTCAATCATAACCATATTGGGGGTAATGGCTGTAATAATACCCTTTTTTCCTATTTTCATACCAGGTCGAAGGGCATAACCCTGACCCGCGGCGTCTTCGACCATGGCTATTTCCGCATTATTTTCAAAAATAATGGCCACCAGCTTCAGTTGCCCCGGTTCAAAAAGCTGCATGCCGGTCAAAGTTTCCTCGTTTTCAACAATTTCATCCATATTGATTGTGTTGATGGGCTTTTCAGATATAAAGGGAGCAAAAGGATCAGCTCTTCCTTCAAGCTGATAAGAAAAAACAATCGAGTTGTCACCGGTACTGTCAGGCAGTTGCTGAAGAGATTGTTCAGTAACGGTATTGACGCCGGATACGTCAGTGTTATCAGC
>DIKT01000026.1:10019-23775 GCA_002424635.1 Desulfobulbaceae bacterium UBA5611 | reverse complement strand
ATATGAGATGTCTGATATTACTTTGCATTTTCTTCAGAGAGTTATCTTAATTTTATTTCTTTTTTGCTGTCGGGACTTCTAGCTGTTTATTGGTAAACTGGTAGGTGACCAGCCGACAATTGGAATCAAGGAGCATTTCTCCTTCGCTTTTCTTGGGCGCACTCATCTTAACATTAGTTACACTGACAATACGATCAAGTTTACTGATTTTATCAAGAAAACTGCCGACATTATGAAAGGGACCTCTGAGCTGTATATCGATTGGGATCTCTGCGTAAAAATCTTTTGGTACAGCAGCAAGAGGTTTGAAGACCAGGAAATCAAGGCCGGCACTTTGCCCTTCTGCAGAGATATCGATGAGAAGACGGGGAATCTCTTTTTCTTGTGGGAATAAGACGGAAGTTTTTTCAAACTGTTCCTCAACGCTTGCCATTTCCCCTTTATGGCGATCAAGAGTCGCAGCGGTGGTTTTGGCCTTTTGTAGTTCTTCGATGGCAGTATTTTGCTGTTGCGTTAATATTGCTATCTCTTTGCTTTTAGGAAAATAAAAAACAAACAGAAAAATTATGAGGGGCAGAGCCAACAGTGCTGCTGCACCTGCGATCTGATGTGTCCTTTGCAAAGGCAGGTATTTCTGGTCTATAAAGGTCGCAAATGGCTGGCTAATTTTTTTCATGTTATCGAATTTTCATCATTTTGTCTGGGCAGTTTCTTCTATAGGAAAACTGGTAGCGCATTGGAGGGAAAAGGCTTTCAGCTCCTGGCCTGCAACTTGTGTAAGTGATGAATCTGAAAGATTGATATTGCTGATAAACGGCGAAGCATCGAGGGCGTTCATGAAATCGGCAATAGTTTTATTATCCAGGGCTATGCCGGTCAGGGCCAGGGAATTGGCCTGCTGGTCCAGAGAGGTAAGCCACATTCTTTTACTGTCCAGTCTGGTAGCAACTTCGTCGAGAACATGGACGGTAAGGGAAGATTCTTTTTTTAATTGATTAATAAGATTGATCTTTCTTTCCAGCTCTTGCTTGTCGGCTTCTAATTTTTTGATCTCAGCCAGAACTTTATCGTATGTCAGTTTTTCCTGATTCAGTCTGGTTATTTCTGTTTGAATGGCCTTAGCATGGTTGGTCTGGAGCACACCGGCGACCACGAGAGCAATCAGGAAAAAGAGAAAAATTACCGCAAAGCCGATGACCTCGTTAGAAGCTCTGGCGTGTTTTTGAAGCTGTCTGATGGGGAGCAGGTTGATTTTGAGCATTGTGATAACCTAAGCTGCTGTCAAAAGTAACAAAAAATGTTTGGTGGTGAAGAAGTCATTAGTTGCTGGCGATGCTAGAAAATTTGAAAATCCGCTTAGATAACTGAAGTGCGAATGGCCAGACCCGCGGCAATGGCCATTTCCGGGCCGATATTCTTCAGGTATTCCCTGTCAATTTGTTTTGAAGTGATCATATCGGCAAAAGGATTAAAAATCTCAACCTGAATGGCTGTTTCTTTTTCAAGAAATTGAGCAAGCCCTGCCACTTTTGAGCCCCCGCCACTTAATACTAATTTGGCAATTCTTTGGTTGGCAATATTAGAATGATAGAGATCTATTGCTTTTTTAATTTCTACAAGCCACTGGCTGCAGGTGGCAGTAAAAATCCTGGCCATCTGTTCCTTTTTTTCCTGTGCCGGAGCCAGTCCAATCTTGAGCGCTTCTGCTTCTTCAGCCGAGATGTCAAAAGCATCAGCAATCTGTTCGGTTAATTGCCCGCTGCCCAGAACGATATCTTTGGCGGCCACTGATATGCCATTGCTGATAATGTTAATATTCATTTTGGAAGCCCCGATATCCACGAGAACCACATTTTCGTTCTGAGGATGGGTGGACTCGTAGATGTTTTGCAGGGCAAAGCCGTCCACATCGACCACAACCGGCTGAAGGCCCAGTTCTTTCAGCATATTAAGATATTCGTCTATGATTTCTTTTTTGGCGGCAACAAGCATGACCTCAGTTTTATCAGTCCCTGTGGTGTTTGTCTTGAGGTCTTGGAAATCAAGGTAGACATCATCAATATCAAAGGGAATATATTGCTCAGCCTCAGCATTAATATACTCTTCAAGCTGTTGCTCGGCCATGACCGCCAGGTGGATTTTTTTAATAATAACCGAGTAGCCGGAAATGGAAATAGCGACTTTTTTATGGTTTATTTTAAGATTAGCCAGAAGATTACTGATAGCTGTGCCGACAACCTCAGGATCATGTAAAGTGCCGTCATAGACGGCCCCTTCGGGAAGAATTATGCTGCCGAGGTTAACGACTGAATAGGTTGCCTCTGTTTTTTTCAATTCACATACCTTGATAGCATGTGAGCCGATATCTAGGCCGATAACCAATTTTTCTGGGGAAAGAAAAGGCAGTTTCATGATTGTTTGATCGATATTTTGAATCTTTTTTATGACTGGATTTAAATACCCTGAATAATTACAAACTTAATTTGTATCAGGACATAAAAAACTTTTTTTGTCAATAAAACTAATTAGCAGACGAGTATTTATTTTAATGGTGATAAAATTCACTAATTGTGAATATTATCTGTTTTGGTTCCCTGTTTTTTTATTTATCTCGCAATCCTTTCTTATAGAGGAATGTGAAAGAATGAGTATAATGTTCTTGGCTTGAAAATAAAGAATTTTTGCAGTAATCACTGAGTTTTTGCAGTAATCATTGGCTGAAGTTGTTTTTACCATCGCCAAGCAGACATTGTTATAGTTATTATGTCGACCTGTACTGTAGTTCTGTGCACAATAGTTATTCGTCATAATTTCTTTTGTCATCAATAAATTGACTGCTTTTTCTAGAAGCTCACCAGTAAGGTTCTGTATATAGAAAATATAAATTTCTTATGAACCAGTTTTGTCTTCACAACATAAAGAGAGGGTATATTGAGCAGCATAAAACAAAGTAAATCTGTTGTCAGGGAGTATATAGAAGCAATTGCGGTAGCGGTGCTTCTTGCTCTTTTTGTTAGAACTTTTGTGATCCAGGCCTTTAAAATTCCATCGGGTTCCATGCTACCCACCCTGCAAATTGGTGATCATCTGTTAGTCAGCAAGTTCAGCTATGGGGTAAAACTGCCGATTACAGGTACCCAATTAATTTCCCGGCAAGGGCCGGAGCGTGGTGATGTGGTGGTGTTTCGGTTTCCTCTTGACCGTTCTCTTGATTATATTAAAAGAGTAGTGGCCATTGCCGGTGATACCATTGAGGTAAGGGACAAGCAGCTTTTTTTGAATAACAAGCAGGTTGACGATCCTAACGCCCACTTTACCAGTCGCGACATCATGAAGGCTGCCGCCGGTCCCCGGGATATTTTTGGGCCGGTCACCGTGCCTACCGGCAAGATCTTTGTGATGGGCGATAATCGTGACAATAGTTATGACAGCCGGTTCTGGGGTTTTGTCGATATCCGTGATGTTTTAGGTGAAGCGCTGATTATTTATTGGTCCTGGGATGTGGAGAAGCCTTTTTTCTCGTTGGATCGATTTGCTTCTGTCCGTTGGGAGCGTCTGGGTGATCTGGTTCATTGATTTTATCAATGAATAAATTATGATTTTTTGTTTTTTAACAGGATGCAGACGTGAATAAAGAATATCGTTTTCAGCATAAGCACTTACTGGAAATGGGGCAACTGTCGGCAGAGGATATGCTTTATATCCTTGCTATCGCCCGTTCTTTTAAGGAGATCTCCGCCCGCTCAATCAAAAAGGTGCCGACCCTACGGGGCAAGACGATCATTAATTTCTTTTTTGAACCATCCACCCGAACTCGTCTTTCCTTTGAGATTGCCGCCAAACGGATGAGCGCTGATACCTTCAATGTCTCGGCCTCCACCAGCTCCGCCCAGAAGGGTGAGACCCTTATCGATACGGCCCGTAATCTGGAGGCCATGAATCCTGATATTATCATCCTGCGACATCCCAGTTCCGGCTCCTCTATGTTGTTGAGTCAGCATGTCAATGCCTCTATTATTAATGCCGGCGACGGTACACACGAGCACCCCAGTCAGGGGCTGCTTGATCTGATGACCGTGATGGAGCATAAAGGCAGGATTGAAGGCTTGACCATTGCGATCATCGGCGATATTGCCCATAGCCGGGTGGCCCATTCTGATATTATCGGTTTTACCCGTCTCGGGGCTCATGTCAGGGTAGCCGGTCCTGCGACCTTTATGCCGTCGCAAGTTGAGTCTCTGGGGGCCAAGGTTTGCGCCACCACGGCAGAGGCGGTGGCCGGTGCTGATGTTGTCATGGCCCTGCGGATTCAGCAGGAGCGGCAACATGACCCCCTGATTCCGTCTCTGCGTGAGTATGCCTGTTTTTACGGAGTCAACCGTAAGCTGCTGGAATTGGCCCACAAAGACGTATTGATTATGCATCCCGGCCCCATTAATCGAGGGGTGGAGATGAGCCCGGATGTAGCTGATGGCACCGGTTCTGTGATCCTTGAGCAAGTAGCCAATGGCGTCGCCATCCGTATGGCCTTGCTTTATCTGATCATGGGTGGTGACAAGGGTGGAGTTGCCAATTAAGCGAACTGATTATCATGAATAAAATAACGATTTTACAGAATGGCCGGATTATCGATCCGGCCAACAAGGTTGATACCAAAGGTGATCTCTGGCTGCAGAATGACCGAATTATGGCGCCGGAATCCTCAATCCCGGCAGATGCCAGCTGCATCAATCTGCAGGGCCATTGGATAGTGCCGGGTCTGATTGACATGCATGTCCATCTGCGCGAGCCTGGTGAAGAATATAAGGAGACCATTGCCTCCGGGACTCTTGCCGCCGCCACCGGAGGTTTTACAGCAGTGGCCTGTATGCCTAATACCAGGCCGGTCAACGATACTGCATCTGTTACCCGTTTTATCCTGGAGCAGGCCAGCCAGGCCTCAGCCCGGGTTTATCCGGTGGGGGCGATCAGTAAAGGCAGTGGTGGTATTGGGCTGGCTGAATACGGCGAGCTCAAGGCAGCAGGCGTGGTGGCAGTGACCGATGATGGCCTGCCGGTAATTGACAGTCAGCTCATGCGGCGGGCCCTGGAATACGCTGCCAGTCATGGCCTGCTGGTCATCTCTCATGCGGAGGAGATGGCCCTCAGTCGTAACGGCGTCATGAATGAAGGACTGGTTTCGACCCGTCTTGGGTTGCGCGGTATTCCTGTTGAAGCTGAGGCCATTATGGTCTATCGGGAGTTGGCCCTGGCCGAGTTGACCGGTCATCATGTTCACATCGCCCATGTGAGCACCGCTGTCGCGACGGATCTGATCCGGCAGGCCAAAAAACGCGGTCTTAAGGTCACGGCTGAGACGGCGCCGCATTATTTTACTCTCACTGAAGAGGCGGTGGCCGGCTATAATACCAATGCCAAAATGAATCCGCCTTTACGGACAGAAATGGATCGGCAGGCCATCCGCCTGGGTCTGCAGGATGGAACCCTAGATACGATAGCCACTGATCATGCCCCCCATTCCATACTCGAGAAAAAGGTGGAATTTGATCGGGCGGCTAATGGCATTATCGGACTTGAGACTTCACTGCCCTTGTCTCTGGCCCTGGTTCGTGACGGTTTGATCGAGGCAATGCGTCTTATTGAGCTGATGTCCACTGCTCCGGCCCGTATTTTGGGCGTTGCCGGTGGTGCTCTTGCTATTGGTGATGTGGCTGATATTACAGTGATTGATCCGGAGCGGCAATTCGTGTTAACCGAAGATGCGATCGTCTCCAGATCAAAAAATACCCCTTTTCTAGGTTGGCCGCTGCAGGGGAAGGCGGTGCTGACTTTTGTCGGTGGGCGGCTCACCTATGATGATCTGCCCCGTTGATTGCCAGATAATTAAGCGGCCATTTGATCGTGATTTTTTATCCGCTGGCGCCAAGGCAAACCCACGGTGTCGCCTTTCTTTTTCCTGATTTCATCTGACATAGGAGGCTGGATCTTTCAGACCGGCCTCGGCAAATCCCCGAAGGCGCAGCAGGCATGAGTCGCACCGGCCGCAAGCCTTTCCTTCTTCCGGATCATAACAGCTGTGAGTCAGGCTGTAATCTATCCCCAGCGCCATTCCTTGTTCGATGATTTCCTTTTTGCTCAGATAGAGCAATGGGGCGTGAATGGCAAAGCCAGCGCCGCCCTTGATCCCGGCCTTAGTGCCCAGGTTGGCCATGCGGGTGAAGGCCTCAAGAAATTCCGGTCGACAGTCGGGATAGCCGGAATAGTCAACGGCATTGACCCCGAGAAAAATATCGGTTGCTCCCAGAACCTCAGCCCAGGCCACGGCATGGGTCAGGAAGATCATGTTTCTGGCCGGAACATAAGTGTCCGGGATCTCATCTGTTTCCAGATTGAGATCCCGATCCTTGGGCACACAGAGAGTAGTGGTGAGGGCGGAACCCCCTATTTTGCCTAAATCAAGTTGCAGGATCAGGTGTTCGGTCACTGAGAAGATCCTGGCGATATGGCTGGCGCGTTCCAATTCTATTGATTGTTTCTGACCATAGCGAAAGCTGAGACAGGAGCAGGCATAGCCCTGGGACTGGGCAATGGCCAGCACGGTCGTGGAATCCAGGCCACCGCTGAGGAGGACGATTCCTTTTTTTTCGGATGATGTTTGGGTCATGGCTGCATGCATGTTTAATTTTAAGGGATGCTCTTGATAGTCTTTGAAGAATAGCCGGGAATACGGTATAAGGATGTATAGTTCTTTCTATGTCTTCTAACTAGAGGTTTTTGTTGATATATTGTATTATCTTACGTTCTATTTGACGCAATACATTGATCTAATAAATTTTATTTTACCTGCAAAGGAGAATCATCGCCATGAATTTAGGGATTAACGGCCTCGGTCGGATTGGGAAGCTGTCACTCTGGCATCATGTTTCAAGAAAACATTTTTCGGCAATTACTGTTAATGTGGGACGAGAGATCGGTCGGGGTTTAAATGATCTGGCCTCCTGTATTGAGCGTGATTCCTCTTATGGTCGTTTGGGCTCATATCTGCATGGCCATAAAGGCGGCCGGGTCATCGAGGGCCTGGATGAAGAACAGGGCCGCATGGTTATTAATGGCGTGCCGGTAACCTTTCTGCGCAGTGCCCGTGATCCGCGGGATATCGCCTGGCAGGCCAACGGTGTGAAGCTGGTGGTAGATACCACCGGGGCCTTTACTGATCCCACGGCCGATGCCGATGCCAAATGGGGGGCGTTGCGCGGCCATCTGCAGGCCGGCGCCGAAAAAGTCCTGCTCTCTGCTCCTTTCAAGATCAAGTCTAAAGGCATGGATATGCCCGATGACGCGATAACCACGGTCATGGGCATCAATGATGAGGATTATGACTCATCCCGCCATTCCCTCATCTCGGCTGCCTCCTGTACAACCACCTGTCTGTCCTATATGATCAAGCCGCTGATGGAGAGTATCGGGGCCGAGAATTTTCTGTCAGCCTCCATGGTCACTATTCATGCCGCCACCGGCAGTCAGCAGGTCCTGGACCGTCTGCCGAAGAGCGGCGCGGTTGATCTGCGCAAGAATCGATCAATCCTCAATAATATTATCCTGACGACCACTGGTGCCGCCAAGGCCCTGGCCCTGGTTATCCCTGAGATGAAATCCATCGGCTTTATTGCCGAATCGGTGCGTATCCCTACTTCTACCGGATCACTAATTGTCCTGGTGCTGAATCTGCAGGATGATCTGGAGAATCCGCTTAAAAGAGAGCGTATCAACTCAATCTATCGTGATTATGCCCTGAGTTCTCCCTACCTTAATTATACGGAAGAGCAAAATGTATCTTCTGATATTATCGGAGTGCCGGAGGCAGCGGCCGTGATTGAGGGTACTGAGACCCATACCCGCACGGCCTCCATTGCGGTCAACCTGGACAAGATCAAGGCCTGTTCTCTTGATGCAGGTGCTGAGCGCATCCTCAGTGTGCCGGTGACTCAGGCGGTAGTCTATGGCTGGTATGACAATGAGTTGGGCAGCTATACCAATATGCTTGGTGATCTGACCGTTCAGGTCGCCGGCAAGATGCTGTAGATCATATAAGCCGAGCTGTAGAGAAATTCGCCGTGAACTCTGGTTATAAAGAAGGAGTGAGATGATGAAGACGATTCGTGAACTGGAGCTTGCCGGTAAGCGCATATTGGTCCGAGTTGATTTTAATGTCCCCATGGATGAGCAGGGACTGATTACCGACGATATCCGCATCCGTATGGTGTTGCCGACTATCAGGTATATTCTCGAGCACCAGGGCAAATTGATCCTCTGTACCCATATGGGTCGGCCGAAAGGAGAACGGGTTGAGGCCTTCAGCCTGGCGCCGGTGGCCGCTCATCTGTCAGCTCTTATCGGCCGGGAAGTGCGGTTGGCTCCTGATTGTATCGGGGCAGAAACCAGAGCGCTGGCGGCTGCTCTCAAGCCAGGCGAAGTGCTTCTGCTGGAGAACCTGCGTTTTCACAAGGCAGAGACGGATAATGATGCCGCTTTTGCAGAAGAGCTGGCTGGAATGGCGGAGGTCTATATCAACGATGCCTTTGCTGTTTCCCATCGGGCACATGCCTCGGTGGCAGCCGTTCCGGCCTTGGTGCAAGACCGTGGCGCCGGGTTTCTCCTGCAGACGGAAATGGATTTCTTCCGCAAAGCGATGGCTGAGCCGGTCCGCCCTCTGATGGCTGTTATCGGCGGAGCCAAGGTCTCATCAAAACTGGGCGCCCTGCAGAATATGCTGGATAAGGTCGATCGCATGATTATCGGCGGGGCCATGGCCAATACTTTTCTCAAGAGTCAGGGCTTTGAGGTTGGTGCCTCCAAGACTGAGGATGATCTTCTTGCTACCGCCCTGGACCTGGTTCAGACGGCCCGGGACAAGGGAGTTAAGCTCTATTTTCCCGTGGATTTTGTGGTGGCCGATCGTTTTGCCGCCGATGCGGTGGTGAAGAATGTGACGGCGCAGGATATCCCTGCCGGTTGGATGGCCCTTGATATTGGTCCGGCCTCAACCATCTGTTTTCAGGAGGCCCTGGCCGATGTCAGGACTATCGTCTGGAACGGGCCCATGGGCGCCTTTGAGATGGATGCCTTTGCCCGGGGAACCATGGCCATGTGTCAGGCCATTGCCTCATCGCACGCTCTGTCGGTAGTAGGCGGCGGCGATTCCAATGCCGCGGTGAAAAAATCAGGAGAGGCCGGGAATATCTCCTATATGTCCACAGGCGGCGGTGCTTTTCTGCAGTTGATGGAAGGCAAAAGCCTGCCGGGCGTGGATGCCCTGGACTAACATCGTCGTTCATATCACTTAAAAGCAACGCATAGGCAGCTCTTATGTCGCGGCTGCATCTCAAAAGGGTACACTTATGACAAGAAGACCATTGCTGGTGGGTAACTGGAAGATGCATACTACGGTCCTTGATGCCTGCCATCTGGCCGCCGATATTGTCAAGACCTGTGCCGGCCTGCAGGATCGTGATGTGTTGCTGGCGCCACCCTTTACTGTGCTCAGCCAGGTGGCCCATATTGTAGCGGAGACCGGAATTTTTCTAGCGGCCCAGAATGTCTGTTGGGAAGCGCAAGGGGCCTTTACCGGCGAGATCTCTCCTCTGATGGTACTCGATGCCGGCGGGGCCGCCGCTATTGTCGGTCATTCAGAGAGACGGCAGATCTTTCATGAGGATAATGCTCTGATCAATAAACGGCTGCGGGGCGCCCTGGCCTTTGGCCTGGTGCCCATTCTCTGTGTCGGAGAGACTCTGGAAGAGCGGGAGAACGGGCAGACCTTCAAGATTATCGAGGAGCAGATCCGAGCCGGTCTGGCCCAGGTCGTGGCGGCCGATATGCAGGAAACTGTCCTGGCCTATGAGCCGGTCTGGGCGATTGGCACCGGGCAAACGGCCACTAATGAACAGGCCCAGGAAGTTCATTTTTTTGTCCGCAGCCTTATCGGGAAAATGTATGAAAAAGCTGTTGCCGATCAAGTAAGGATATTGTATGGTGGTTCGGTTAAACCTGATAATATCGATGCGTTGATGGCCCAAGAGGATATTGACGGAGCCTTGGTTGGTGGCGCGGCGCTTAATGCAGAGTCATTTGAGCGAATAATTCACTTTCAAGAGATATAAAATATTCCTAATGGTAACCTTAATCACAATAGTCCATGTAGTGATCTGCCTTTTTCTGGTCGCGATTATTCTGCTTCAGCATGGTAAAGGGGCGGATGTCGGGGCAACATTTGGTGGTTCCGGTCAATCGCTGTTTGGTTCAGAAGGGCCATTGCCCTTGATGAACAAGATTACCACTACTGCTGCCATTCTCTTTATGCTGACCTCGGTATCGCTTGCTTATTTTTCATCCCATAAAAGCACGGAATCGGTGATGAGTGATGTGGCCAAGCCCAAGGCGGCAGTAATGGAAAAAGTTGAAGATAAAGCAGGAAAAGAAGAAAAAGTTGTTCCCATGCCAGTGGCTGCTCCAGAGAATCAAGAGGCAGCGCCTGCTCCAGTTGAGGAGCCTGCGGAGAAAAAATAATTTAGATTTTGCAATGAAGTGCGCCGCAGTGGTGGAATTGGTAGACACGCTATCTTGAGGGGGTAGTGACCCACGGTCGTGCGAGTTCGAGTCTCGCCTGCGGCACCAAGTATGATATAGGGCTGAATCTTGTAATAAGGTTCAGCCCTTCTTGCTTTTAATGCTATTGCCCCCTCAGCCTTTACAGAAGTTTTACCTCTGCTGTTCATCGATTCAAGCCAAGCCTTAATAACATTTAAGCAAATCAAAGAGGACTGTATAATCAAAGCTTGCTAAAAGAGAACAATTGGCAATTTGATTATCTGGGAGATATGATAAAAATAGTAAGAAAAGTCCAGAAGGGCAACAGTCTCAATTGGTGTAATGCCGATGTTAGAAATACATGAAAGAAGAGATGCTCGCCGGTTGTTAGCTGCTTGTTCCTCTTGATGTTTTCTTGGGTAATGTCCATGCGCTCCTGCATTGAAATGCACTAAATAATAAACATTAATTGTTGAGTGCCACAACATCGTTTACAAAAAAATGTGCCATAACATCGCGCACAAGTAGTTGGGTAGAGCACAGCGAAACCCAACATCAACAAAAGCCATACAACAAAATAGATACAAATAAACGCAGACCAAAGTAGGTTGGGTAGAGTGAAACGAAACCCAACAAAAAACAATGTAGAGCCGCAGAACAACCTGACCTGCACCTGATTTTGTTGGGTTTCGCACGCTCTACCCAACCTACCTGTGACGATGTCTTGGCACATAAAAGTGTGCGCGATGTTGTGGCACTCAACAATTAATAATTTGGTTACTTGTTGCGCAGGGTCGACAATAGGTGTTATTGCCTGTTTTTGATTTAAATGGGCTTAAACAAACAAAGAGGAGAGCAGGTAATGTCGCACATACTCGTCACCGGCGGCGCCGGTTACATCGGTTCGCATACTATCATAGAGCTACAGCAGGCCGGTTACGAGATCGTCGTGGTCGATAATTTCGTCAACTCCAGCCCTGAGTCACTTGAGCGGGTTCGTCAGATTACCGGCAAACCCTTGGTTGTACATGAAGTGGATCTGCTCGACCGATCAGCCCTGGCAGCTGTTTTTCAACGCTATCCCATCACCGGAGTCATCCATTTTGCCGGCCTGAAGGCAGTCGGCGAGAGTGTCGCCGAACCGCTGCGCTACTACCATAATAATCTTACCGGCACGCTCGTCCTTCTTGAATGTATGGCGGCCCAGCAGGTCAAGCAGATCGTCTTTTCGTCTTCAGCTTGCGTCTATGGTGATCCTGAGTCTGTACCGATCCGCGAGGATTTTGCTGTGCATCCCACTAACCCCTATGGCAGTTCCAAGCTGATGGTCGAACAGATTTTGCAGGACGCGCGGATTGCTGATCCGGCCCTGCAGGTCGCCATTCTCCGCTATTTTAATCCGGTCGGTGCTCATCCCTCTGGACAAATCGGGGAGGATCCAACCGGTATTCCCAATAATCTCATGCCTTATATTGCCCAGGTAGCTGTAGGTCGACTGGCGCATCTCTCGGTATTCGGCGGTGATTATTCTACTCCTGACGGCACCGGGGTACGAGACTATATCCATGTGATGGATTTGGCGCGCGGTCATGTCCATGCCTTGCAGACCTTGGCCCAAAGCCCCGGCCTTGTCCTCTGTAATCTCGGCACCGGTAACGGCTACTCGGTGCTCGAGATGGTGACTGCCTTTGCTCACGCCTCCGGCCGGCCGGTTCCATATGAAATTACCGCGCGAAGACCAGGCGACATAGCAGCCTGCTATGCTGACCCCACCATGGCCCGTGAAATCCTGGGCTGGCAGGCCGAACTGGGATTGGCAGAGATGTGCCGGGATCATTGGCGCTGGCAGAAGAACAATCCAGAGGGCTACACAGGCTGACTTGAGGCCGTTGATATTTGTTATACTTAAATACCTGCCTACGATTCAAATGAGAATGATTGATAGAAAGTTTACTTTTTTATTTGAAAAGTATTTGCCATCTAAGGTATGTTGTTTTGCACTTGTCCTGGCATGGTCTTAGTCCTGAAAGAGTAAATATTTTCTCAGGTCGCGATATTTTTTCAAAAATACAGATAAGATAGGAGAAAAAATGAGTATTGATGATGATAAGATTACCAGTCTGTTAGCCGAAGGCCGGGTCTTTGAGCCCCCGCAGGAAGGACGTGACGTTGCTCATATAGGCAGCATGGAGGCCTATCAGGCCGCCTATAAACGGTCCATGGATGATCCTGAAGGCTTCTGGGCGGAGCGCGCGGCAGAGCTGGTGACCTGGGATAAGAAATGGGACAAGGTCCTGGAATATGATTATAACAAGCCGGAGATCAAATGGTTTCAAGGCGGTAAGCTCAATATCTCTTATAACTGTCTGGATCGCCATTTAACGAATGGTCGCCGGAACAAGGCGGCTATTATCTGGCAGGGTGAACCTGAAGAGGATGTCCGGGTCTATACCTATCAGATGCTGTATACTGAAGTCTGCCGGATGGCCAATGTCCTGAAGAAAAAGGGCGTGAAGAAAGGCGATCGGGTGGCCATCTATCTGCCCATGATTCCGGAGCTTGCTATATCTCTGTTAGCCTGTGCCCGTATTGGCGCGACCCATTCCGTGGTCTTTGCCGGTTTCTCGGCGGTGGCTCTTAAAAGCCGGGTTCAGGATTGTGAGGCCAAGGTATTGATCACAGCTGATGCCGTGCTGCGCGCCGGCAAGACCATTCCCTTGAAACCAAATGCTGATCTGGCCCTGGAAGAGTGTCCCACTGTGAAAGATGTAATTGTGGTCAGACGGGCCGGTAATGACATTAAGATGACCGACGGTCGTGATACCTGGTGGCACGAGGAAGTGACTGCTGCTGATATCTCCAGTAACTGCGCACCGGAATCCATGGATGCCGAAGATATCCTCTTTATCCTTTATACCTCTGGCTCGACCGGCAAGCCTAAAGGTGTTGTCCATACCACCGGTGGCTATCTGACCTATGTCATGCACACCTGTCAGTGGGTTTTTGATATGAAGGATAATGATGTCTACTGGTGTACCGCCGATATCGGCTGGGTGACCGGTCATTCCTATATTCTGTATGGTCCGCTGGGCATGGGTGCCACCTCGCTGATGTTTGAGGGCGTACCTTCCTATCCCGGCCCGGACCGTTTCTGGAAGATTGTCGAGAA
>DIKT01000026.1:8247-9846 GCA_002424635.1 Desulfobulbaceae bacterium UBA5611 | reverse complement strand
TGGTGGCAGACCGAGACCGGCGGCATCTTGATCTCGCCGCTGCCGTATGCCACACCCTTGAAGCCTGGTTCCGCGACCCTGCCTCTGCCCGGCATTGATGCCGCCATCTATAACGAGGAAGGACACGAAGCCGGCCCCAACGAGGGCGGTCATCTGGTGATCCGCAAGCCCTGGCCCGGCATGCTGCGCGGGGTCTTCGGCAATCCGGAGCGGTTCAAGAAGGCCTATTTCAGCCGCTATGAGAATATCTATGACCCGGAAGACGGGGCGCGCCGTGATCAGGATGGCTATTTCTGGATCATGGGGCGCCTCGATGATGTTATCAATGTCTCCGGTCACCGCCTGGGTACCGCTGAAATTGAATCGGCGCTGGTAGCCCATCAAGCGGTTGCCGAGGCGGCGGTGGTCGGGATGCCGCATCCCATCAAGGGGCAGGCCATTTATGCCTTTGTTACCGTTAAATCCAATATCGAGCAGACCCCTGAGCTGCTGGTAGAATTGCGGTCCCATGTGCGGACCGAGATCGGCCCCATTGCCTCACCGGATGTTATCCAATATGCCCCGGGACTGCCCAAGACCCGGAGCGGCAAGATTATGCGCCGGGTATTACGAAAGATCGCCGCCAATGATTTTGAAAACTTTGGCGACACCTCGACTCTGGCTGATCCATCAGTAGTTGATGATCTTATTACCGGTAAAAAGGCCTTGGCCAAGAAATAATTACTAATCTTTTGTGGTAGCCAGGTTGCTGGGCAAGGCGGAGTTTTCCAGAGAGGAAGCTCCGCCTTATTTGTTTTTACAGTGTTAAGCCGTCGTACGTAATAATTTAGACTCTTTTTGTTTCAAGAACGGCAACAGGGCCATAAGTTGATAAAAATAACAAATCATTGCTTATGGCCCTAATATAATATTTTGGCAGGGAGTATGAAAATTAATGGCAATCTTCAACGGCACTGATGCCCATGTGGTCGCCCCTGATATAATTATTTCTTTTTTCCAGGATATTATGCCCTTTAATACCCTGGATGAGAAAACTCTGCGGACTCTTGCTGCCCGGTGCCGGATTGATTTTTTCCCAAAAGGCACCAGGATGCTGACTGCTGAAACAACCGAGCTTACTCATCTTTTTCTGATCCAGCGGGGCGGAGTCAAGGCCTTTCTGGAAGATGATAACGGCGAGGTGATTCTCAAAGATTTCCGCGGCGAAGGGTCCTCCATCGGGGCCTTGGCCATTATCCGCGGGACGCCTGCCAATCTTAATATTGAAACCGTCGAGGACACCTTCTGCTTCCTTTTACCCCGGGAGATCTTTCTGGAGCTGATTGAGAAACAGCCGGCCTTTGCTCACTATTATCTGAAGAGTTTTTCCGAAAAGATTGTCATGACCGCCTATAATGAGCTGCGTCATCACAAGGTATCGCGGCGCAGCACTGAGGATCTCTATCTTTTTTCCATCCGGGTCGGCGATTTGGTGAAGAGCTTGCGCAAGGTGGCGGCCACGGCCACCATTCAGGAGGCGGCCGCCATCATGTCCGAGTATCGGGTGGGCTGTCTGCTGGTGCACGATGTGGTGGATGAGGAAAAAATGGTCGGTATTAT
>DIKT01000026.1:2037-8198 GCA_002424635.1 Desulfobulbaceae bacterium UBA5611 | reverse complement strand
CATCATGAGCAGTCCGGTGCAGACGGTACTGTCGCAGACGCTCTGTTTTGATGTGTTGTTAAAGATGATGGCCACCGGCATTCATCACCTGGCGGTCGAGCGCGGCGGTCAGGTCATCGGCGTGATCACCTCGCATGATATCATGCTGCTGCAGGGCCACTCTCCCTACTATCTGTTAAAGGAGATTCGCAGCCAGTCGCAGATTGTCGGGTTGTACCCCTTGGCCCAGAAGATTCCGGAAGTGATTCGGGGTCTGATCGGGGAAGGGGCCAAGGCTGGTAATATTACCCAGATGATCGCTATTCTCAACGATCACATCCTGGGGCGGATGCTGACCCTGCTGGAGAAAGAGATGGGTGCGCCCCCGGTATCTTACTGCTGGCTGCTGCTTGGTAGTGAAGGGCGGAGGGAGCAGACCTTCAAGACCGATCAGGATAATGCCATTATCTATGCTGATCCAGGCGATGCGGCCCAGAAACAGGCGGCCGAGACCTATTTCAAGGCCTTTGCCGCCAAGGCTATAGATCATCTGGTTAACTGCGGCTATCCACTCTGTCCCGGTGAAATCATGGCTACTAATCCGCTCTGGTGCCAGCCTCTGACGATCTGGAAAAAATATTTCGATCATTGGGTGGCTGAGCCTGACCCGCAGGAGCTGCTGAATGCCACTATCTTTTTTGATTTCCGGGCCGGCTTCGGCGAGGTAAATCTTGCTGAAGAATTACGGACGCATCTAAACAGGACAATAACCGGGAAAGATCTTTTTTTATTCCATCTGGCCCGTCAGTGTCTGGATAGTCGCGTCCCCCTTTCTTTTTTCAATAATTTTATTGTTGAAAAAGATGGAGAACATAAAAATCGGCTCGATATTAAACGGCAGGGGCTGACCCCTTTTGTTAATTTTGCCCGGGTGCTGAGCCTGAAATTCGGAGTGAAAGAGACCAATACCCTGGCCCGTCTGAAGGCCTTGATGGAAGGCGAGCAGATCCAGCGCGAGTTATGGTCGATGGCCAGTGAGGCCTATGAACTGCAGATGCAGCAACGCCTGGTTCATCAATTGAAACAGATCGAGGCTGGCATCATGCCTGATAACCATATTGATCCGGCTGATCTTTCCGAGCTGGAACGGCGCATGCTGAAAGACGCCTTCACCGTCATCGAACGGCTGTTTGGGGTGCTGGCCAGGATGTATCCAGTGCCATGATGAATCTGTTGAAGCCCGCCACCTGGTTTGCCGCTCCTCATCCGCTCATTGTCCAGAATAGAGAGGCCTTTGCCGGATTTGATCAGTCCAGGCCCCTGACCGACTATACCTTTGTTGTCTGTGATACCGAGTTGACCGGTTTTGACCGGAAAAGAGATGAAATTATCTCCATTGGTGCCGTCTTGATCAGGGATCTGCAGATCGATCTGGGCGCCACTTTTCATCAGTATATCAAGCCGACCAATATTGAGCATACCCAGGCCACCCTGATTCATCGCATTACGCCGCAACAATTGATGTCGGCGCGGCCTTTGGAAGAGGTGCTGCCGGATTTTGTCAGGTTTGCCGGCAACAGCCTGATGGTCGGTCATTTTGTCACTCTGGATATGGAATTTCTAAACAGGGCCGCCCGCAAGGTTTTTGGCGGGACCCTGTCTAATCCCGGCATTGATACCATGCGCATGGCTCAAGGCTATCGCCGGGTCCTATTGGGTCATTATCATGAGGAGGACGGCCGGACATTCAGTTATATCCTGAAAGATCTGGCCAAAGAGTATCACCTGCCATTATTTAACTCGCATGATGCCTTGGCAGATGCCTTGCAGACGGCCTATCTGTTCCTCTTTCTGCTGAAAAAATTCAGGAAAGGCGGGCTGCTGACCCTGAAGGATATTTACCAGGCGGGAAGGGTCGGCAGTTTGTGGTATTAAACCGGCAATTTCCTGTTTTGCAAGGCCGTCTGCTATAACTCACTTGACGCCAACGGAAATAAGACTATTATACAGCACCTCTATAGAAGAGCTATGCTACAGCAGCTCCTTTCTAAACTAATTATAAAGACAGATAGTCTGAATGTTATCCACAAAATTATAAAAAAAATAAGGAGAAATAATGGGACAAAACTATTTCAACAGTTTGCCGTTACGGCTGCAGCTTCAGGAACTGGGGCAATGTCGATTCATGGATTCTTCTGAGTTTGATGGTGTTGAGGCCTTACTGGGCAAGAAAATTGTTATTGTCGGCTGTGGTGCCCAGGGACTGCATCAAGGGTTGAACCTGAGAGACAGTGGTCTGGATATTTCTTATGCCTTGCGCGAAGCGGCCATCAAGGAGAAACGGCAGTCTTTCCAGAATGCCAGCAGCAACGGTTTTACCGTGGGCAGCTTTGAAAAGCTGATCCCCAAGGCCGATCTGGTCATCAATCTGACTCCTGATAAGCAGCACACCAAGGTCGTCACCGCCATTATGCCTTTAATGAAGAAGGGTGCCTGTCTGTCTTATTCCCATGGTTTTAATATCGTCGAGGAAGGCATGCAGATTCGCAAGGATCTCACTGTAATCATGGTGGCGCCCAAATCGCCTGGCACCGAGGTGCGGGAAGAGTATAAACGCGGATTCGGCGTGCCGACCCTGATTGCTGTGCATCGGGAAAATGACCCGCAGGGCAAAGGCTGGGATCTGGCCAAGGCCTATGCCTGCGGGACCGGCGCCGATCGTGCCGGCGTGTTGCAGTCCTCTTTTGTCGCCGAGGTCAAGTCAGATCTCATGGGTGAGCAGACCATCCTCTGTGGTATGCTGCAGGCCGGCTCCCTGCTCTGTTTCGACAAGATGATCGCGAAAGGCCTTGAGGCTGGTTATGCCTCCAAACTGATCCAGAATGGCTGGGAGACCATCACCGAGGCTTTAAAGCATGGCGGTATCACCAATATGATGGATCGTCTGGCTAATCCGGCTAAGATCAAAGCCTTCACTCTGTCTGAGGAGCTGAAGGTTATCATGCGCGCTCTCTTTGAAAAACATATGGATGATATCATGTCCGGCCATTTTTCCAAGACCATGATGAAGGATTGGGCCAAAGATGATGTTAACCTGCTGAAATGGCGGGCTCAAACAGCCAAAAGTGCCTTTGAAAAAGCGGTCTCGACGACCGCGGTTATTCCCGAACAGGAATATTTTGATCACGGTATTCTGATGATCGCTGTGGTGAAGGCCGGAGTAGAACTAGCCTTTGAAACCATGGTGGCCGCCGGCATCAAGGAGGAATCCGCCTATTACGAATCTTTGCATGAAGTGCCGCTGATTGCCAATACCATTGCCCGTAAAAAACTCTATGAGATGAATGTGGTGATCTCTGATACCGCCGAATATGGCTGTTATCTTTTTGCCCATGCCGCGGTGCCCCTGCTGGCCGGCTTCATGAAAAAAATCGATACCGATGTGATCGGCAAAGGTTTGAGAACGAAGGATAACGGTGTTGATAATGTCCAGCTTATTGCGGTTAACGAGGCCATCAGGTTTACCGGCGTGGAGATGATCGGTGAAGAGCTGCGCTCTTATATGGGGGCGATGAAAGCAATTCTGTAACAGGAGGTTCAGGCCGGTCTTGATGGAAGCTGCAAGACTTGGAAGTAAAGTCCCAATCTAAGTTCCCAGGCGTTTTAATTAATTGATTAATCAAAGAAAAATTTTAACAGGGGGGAAGTATGAACAATGCTCAGAAATACTGGCAGGCCAATCTTCGGCTTGTGATCGGCTGTCTGCTTGTCTGGTTTATCGTCTCGTTCGGATTTGGTATTCTTTTGGTTGATCAGTTGAACACCATCCGTTTGGGCGGCTATCAACTGGGATTCTGGTTTGCCCAGCAGGGATCGATCTATACTTTTGTGGTTCTGATTTTTGTCTACGCCTGGCGTATGAATCAGCTTGATCGTAAATTTAACGTCGAAGAAGCATAAGGAGAACCGGCATGTCTGATTTAATGATCACCACCTACATCGCGGTCGGCGCTACTTTCGCCCTTTACCTCTATATCGCCCTCGTTACCCGGGCCAAAAACACCGGTGAGTTCTATGTCGCCGGTAAGGGCATCCACCCTGTGCTCAACGGCATGGCCACCGGGGCTGACTGGATGTCAGCCGCATCCTTTATTTCCATGGCCGGTATGCTGGCCATGGGCGGCTATGACGCCTCTGCTTATCTGATGGGCTGGACCGGCGGCTATTGTCTGCTGGCCATGCTCCTGGCTCCTTATCTGCGTAAATATGGGAAGTTTACCGTACCAGAGTTTATCGGTGACCGCTTCTATTCCCAGACGGCCCGTCTGGTCGCCGTTATCTGTCTGATTGTCGCCTCTCTGACTTATGTTATCGGTCAGATGAAGGGCATCGGTGTCGCTTTTTCCCGCTTTCTGGAGATGCCTTTTGAGGCCGGTCTGTTCATCGGTATGGCTATCGTTTTTGTCTACGCTGTTTTGGGTGGCATGAAAGGCGTGACCTATACCCAGATCGCCCAGTATGTGGTCCTGATCTTTGCCTACACCGTACCGGCCGTCTTCATCTCCATTCAGCTTACCGGTAATCCGGTGCCCCAGCTGGGTCTGGGTTCAACTTTAAGCGGCACTGATAGCATCTATCTGCTTGATAAATTAGACAAGATGGTGGTTGAGCTTGGCTTTTCCGCTTATACCGCACAGAAGGGCAGTACTCTGGATATTTTCCTGCTGACTATGTCGCTGATGATTGGGACCGCCGGACTGCCTCATGTCATCACCCGTTTCTTCACCGTGCCCAAGGTCAAGGACGCCCGTTCCTCCGCTGGTTGGGCGCTGGTTTTTATCGCCATTCTTTACACCACCGCCCCGGCGGTTGGTGCTATGGCCCGCATCAATCTGATGGATACGATTCAGCCGGGAGAAATTGGGACGCCGCAAGGCAACGTGGTTATAGAAGAAAGGCCTCAGTGGATGCGTAACTGGGAAAAAACCGGTCTTTTGGGCTTTGAGGATAAAAACGGGGACGGCCGGATCCAGTATTACAACGATAATGGCCTGAGCGCCGCCCAAGCCGATCTGGCCAAGATAGAAAAGGCCGGCGGTGATGTGGCCGCGGCCCAGGCCAAGGTGGATGCTGCCTCCCTGAAGCACAATGACACCAAGTTTGCCGGATTTGGCTGGCAGGGTAATGAAATGACCAAGGTGGATAATGACATCATGGTATTAGCCAATCCCGAGATCGCCAAGTTGCCCAACTGGGTTATTGCCCTGGTAGCCGCCGGTGGTATCGCCGCTGCCCTTTCTACCGCGGCCGGTCTGCTGCTGGCTATTTCATCAGCTATTTCCCATGATCTGATCAAGAGTATGATCGCCAAGAACATCGATGACAAAACCGAACTGCTCTGTGGCCGGTTTGCCATGGCCGGCGCCATCCTGGTGGCCGGTTATCTTGGGCTTAATCCGCCGGGCTTTGCCGCGCAGGTCGTAGCCCTGGCCTTTGGTCTGGCTGCCTCTTCCATCTTTCCGGCCCTGATGATGGGTATTTTCGTCAAGCGGATGAACAGCGCCGGTGCCATCTGCGGGATGCTGGCCGGTCTGGGCTCCACTCTGGGCTATATCTTCTGGTTCAAGGGCTTCATGTTTATTGCCACCACGGCCATGGCCCCGGATAATGCTGCTAACTGGTGGCTGGGAATCTCCCCCGGCTCTTTTGGGGCGATAGGCGCCTTGATTAACTTTGCGGTGGCCTTTGCGGTGTCGAGCGTTACTAAACCGCCACCGGAGCATATTCAACATCTGGTCGAGGATATCAGAGTGCCGATGGGTGCGGGCGCTGCCCAAAGTCATTGATCCTGTGAACTAGTTTGCTGCCTTAGGCAGGAAAAGGCGTCCGTAAATTCTTGCGGACGCCTTTTTTCTTGGTCTTTTTTAGAACTGATGGGTGATAGAGAAAAAATGGTGGCGGGAGCGCTGTAAAGTTAATAAGATTGTTATCTTTCTCGGTTATTTTTTATGTAATTGTCAAATCCGCTTAAATGAAGAGAGCTATGAGTGATTTATTGCTACGGCCTGAACAATGTTGTCTGCATATTATCGACCCGCAACAGAGCCTGATGGCGCATATCCACGCAGCTGAGCAAGTGACTGCCAATATCGTCCGGCTGCTTAAATGCGCTACTATCCTGA
>DIKT01000026.1:0-1997 GCA_002424635.1 Desulfobulbaceae bacterium UBA5611 | reverse complement strand
GAGCTGATGGTGAATATTGACCGCCCGGATAAGCTTGAGTTTAATGCCCTGGCCAACGCCCCGACCCGGGCTTTGATTGACAAGTTACCAGCTTCAGTAACGACGCTGATCCTGGCAGGAGTTGAAACCCATATCTGTATTTATCAGACGGCTATGGGCGCACTTGCACAAGGGCTGACCCCATGGATAGTGGCGGATGCCGTCTCGTCACGGACACCGGCTAATCATGAGCTGGGTCTGGCTCGTCTGGCTGCAGCCGGGGCCATTATCGGTCCGGCCGAAATGATCATCTACGAGCTGCTGGGCCGGGCCGGCACCCCGGAATTCAAGGCCATGCTGCCCTATATTATCTAAGTCAGCTTTTATTTTATCCTCACTATAAATTTTACGCTTTTGTTAATTATGAACGGAAATATAATTCGTCAGAAATTCCTGGAATACTTTGCCAAGCATGGCCATACGGTGGTCGAGAGTTCTTCGCTGGTGCCCACCGATGACCCTACCTTGCTTTTTACCAATGCCGGGATGGTACAATTCAAGACCGTCTTTATGGGGGAGGATCGGCCTGATTTCGTGCGGGCGACCACCTCGCAGCGCTGTGTGCGGGCCGGCGGCAAGCACAACGATCTGGAAAATGTCGGTTACACCGCCAGGCACCATACCTTTTTTGAGATGCTGGGTAATTTTTCCTTTGGTGATTATTTCAAGGAAGACGCCATCCGCTATGCCTGGGAATTTCTGATAGTTGAACTCGGCCTGCCGCCGGAAAAATTGTGGGTCTCGGTCTATGCAGAGGACGACGAGGCCTTTTTGTTGTGGGAAAAGGTGGAAGGACTGCTGCCCGGTCGTATTGTCCGCCTGGGCGAGAAAGATAACTTCTGGGCCATGGGCGATACCGGTCCCTGCGGACCCTGTTCGGAGATCCATATTGATCAGGGAGCGGCGGCTGGTTGTGGTCGTCCTGACTGTGCCCTCGGTTGTGACTGTGATCGTTTCCTGGAATTATGGAATCTGGTCTTCATGCAGTTTAACCGGACTGCCGATGGCGTCATGACTCGTCTGCCCAAGCCCAGTATCGATACCGGCATGGGGCTTGAGCGGGTGGCGGCCGTGCTCCAGGGTAAAATCAATAATTATGATTCGGATCTTTTTACGCCGATCATCAAAAGGCTGGAAGTTCTTTCCGGACGCGTTTATGGCCAGGATCCAGCCGATACCACGGCCATGCGGGTCATCGCTGATCATTCCCGGGCCACTACCTTTCTGGTAGCCGACGGGGTGCTGCCGTCCAATGAGGGCAGAGGCTACGTGCTGCGTCGCATTATGCGGCGGGCGGTACGCTATGGCCGTAACCTCGGGCTCAATAAGCCTTTTATGGATGAGGTGACGACAACCGTGGTTGTGGCCATGGCCCATGCCTATCCGCACTTGCTTGATGCCGTTGAATTACTGAAAAAAGTAGTGGGCAATGAGGAAGAGCGTTTCCGCGAAACCCTGGAGCATGGTCTGATATTACTTGATGAGGAAATCGAGCGTATTGGTCAAGATAGTGACCCGGTCATTGCCGGTGCTTTTATCTTCAGGTTATATGATACCTTTGGTTTTCCCATGGATATCGTCCGTGATATCTCGCTTGAAAAAAAGATTGGTTTTGATGAGGCGGGATTTCATCAGGCCATGGCCGAGCAGCGGGCAAAATCGCGGGCCTCATGGAAGGGTGAAAACGTCAAGCTGCGGGAGCAGGGGGTTAAAGATCTGATAGAAGCCGGGGTGCAGGCCAAATTTATCGGTTATGATCAGCTGTATTTTAAGATTCGGGTCAAGGCCCTGCTTGATCAAAACGGGCTGGAGATTCCCGAGATCGCCAGCGGGGCTGAAGGGCGGCTGTTCGTCCTGACCACTCCCTTTTATGCCGAGTCCGGTGGTCAGGCAGGTGATGTCGGCACGGTATTATGGCCGGGCGGGTATGCGAAAGTGCTGGGCACGACCACTGGCGC
>DIKT01000060.1:49975-87079 GCA_002424635.1 Desulfobulbaceae bacterium UBA5611 | reverse complement strand
TAAAAAGGTTTTGTGTCCGGATGTACTGGTTTTAAGAGACATAAGGCAGCCTGATTGGTGAAGGGTGAGCGCGTAAGGGAAGCCTTGAAGATTATCTTAGATGCTTCCGGGCATGGTCATAATATTCTGATATTATTGGGGTGTTTTATCCAGTATTGTTCTAGTAGCCGCCTCAGCAAAAGAGGCAAAAGTCATGTTGATGACTTCCAGATAATGCTCTTCAGTATTGGTTTTTTTTATTTTTTTCCATAGTTTTTGTTGGCCTGGACAAGAAGCGGCGAGATAGAACCAGATATGTTTCATCCTGCCTAGTAAATGGCTCGGGCCGGCAAGGCTTTGTCTGTAGCCGGCATAAAGATCACGATGGAAGGCCTGTAGCATGACGACGCGCTGTTCGGCGTTAAATTGTTCGCCTCTGATGGCCTTGACCAGAAAAGGATCAGCCAGGGCTCCCCTGCCGATCATCCAGCGCTGTATCGTGGGAAATTGTCGCTGCAAGCGGCGCCAGGTGCCGGTGTCGATGATGTCACCATTATAGACCAAAGGGTGACGGCTCAATTGCAGGCAATGGCCAAAGCTTTCGGGATCGGTTGATCCTTTATAAAGCTGTTTACCCAGGCGGGTATGAATGATGATCTCTGTGAGAGGGTAATCGTTGAGTCTGGGCAAGAGGGCCAGCAGTTCATCCTGGTGATTCAGGCCCAGCCGCGTCTTGATGGAGAGCTGCAGGGGCAGTTTGGGCAGGATCTGATCGAGAAGCGAGCAGATAGTATCAGGATACGGTAGCAAACCGGAACCCCGGCGTTTACGGGTAACCATGGGGGCCGGACAGCCCAGGTTCCAGTTGATATGGGTATAGCCCAGATCATGCAGGCGCTGGGCCAATGCGATGAGACCCTCGGGCTCACTATGAAGAAACTGCGGTACAACCGGCAGACTCTTGTTGGCATCAGGCTGGAGGTCACGAAGCTGTGCGGGGTCGAAAGGTGAATGGGGTTGCGGATTAATAAAGGGGGCAACCGCCTGGTCAAAGCCGCCAAAATGTTGTTGCCATAAATTGCGGAACAGGCAGTCGGTGATCCCGCGAATGGGAGCCAGATAGAGAAAAGGTTGCTCAGCCATTACCAGTATTGTCCTTGCCAGCTGAAAGGGTCATGTTGGCCTGCACAGTGGTCGACACAGGAGTGAACTCCCGGATCCATTCTTCCACCTGGGCCGGGGTGGGCTGGATGCCGGCGATCAGGACCCGGCCATTGATCATCAGGGCCGGGGTGATAGTAACGCCTAGTCGCCAGATCTCATCCGGCTCATGGATCTGTTCAATATCAGCGGCGACCCCGGCCTTTTCCATGGCATTGATGACCATGGTCAGCAGACCATTGCAGCTCACACAGCCGGGACCGAGAATGCGAATAATCAGCCCCTGTTCCTGCTCATCATTCAGGCCGAGGATTTTGCGGTATTCGCGACCAATGGCTGCCTGGTATTGGTCGACCATGGTCGGGGGGATATAGTTTTGTTCTTTAACGGTCTGGAAGATAAAATTAACCGCCTGCTCAAAGGACATTGCTGCAGCCAGGGCCTTATTTAAGGCAATATCAACACCAATCAAGCCGATGGCGGTCTTGCCGATCCTGATCATTCGTCCGGTGGGACTATCCATATCTACTCTGATGTGGTAATTTAGGAATGATAAACATTGCAGACTTTGCTTTGACTTTGCCTGTTGGTTGCTCAAAAGTTAGACTAGGCAATGGTCAATTTAAGAGTCATCTGCATGAAAAATTAACATGAATAGCCGTACCGAAATGGTCATAAAGAGTCAAGTTATTTCGTAACAACTCTAAAAGAGGCAAACAATTAATCGACATGCTCATGGATGCGACCCGCTTAGCTGCAAAATTCCGGAGCTATCCGCCGAGGCTGATCACAGCTATTGTGCAGGTGGCCGCCGACCAGTCGCTCGAGTGTTTTGTCATTGGCGGCACGGTACGGGACTGGCTGCTGGACCGGACACCGGGAGATCTGGATTTGACGGTCCCTGTTAACGCCGTGGCCTGCTGTCGATCTTTAATTGCGCAATTAGGTAGTGGTACTTTCGTTCCCCTTGGTTGCAGTGATGAAGATGCCGGCCGCGTAGTCTGGCAGGGATTGACGATTGATTTTTCCAGTTTTCGCTTAGGGGCGCAAACAATTGAAGCAGATCTGTGCCTCCGTGATTATACGGTCAATGCCATGGGCGTCTCTCTTCTGTCTCTAGTGGATGCAGCACATGCTGCGCCGCAGGTAATTGATCCTCTTGCCGGCTTGCACGATCTGCAACAGCAACTCCTGCGGGCCTGTCCTGACGCCTTTAGCGCTGATCCATTACGCATGCTGCGAGGCTACCGCCTGAGTGCCACTCTCGGTTTCCATCTGGAAGAGGCGACGACAAGAGAGATTAGTCAGCATGCGGAGTTGATCCGCCGGGTGTCAGTTGAGCGGATCAGTCATGAGCTGGATCTGATCATGGCCTCTGATCGGGCCCATGCAGTGATGGCAGAGATGGCGACAAGCGGGCTTCTCTGGCAGGTTATCCCGGAACTGGCCTGCGGCAGAGGCATGGCGCAACCGGTCTCTCATCATCTGGATGTCTTTGAGCACAGTCTGGCCGCCCTCGGCTGCATGGAAGAGATCATGGCAGCCCCGGAACGTTTTTATCCGGAGTGTGCGGCAAGCCTGCAGGAGTATATGGCCCAGCCGGGCATGAAGGTCCGGTTGAAATGGGCGGCCCTGCTCCATGATTTGGGCAAACCGGTGACCATGGCTGTTCGCGACGACCAGGATGGCCGCATCACTTTTTACGGTCATGATCAGACCGGCAAAAAGCTGGCCTTGAAGCTGGGCCGGGGGTTGAAGTGGAGCAACGCCATGCGGGAAGGGGTCGCGGCGCTGATCGGGATGCACATGCAGCCCTTTCATCTCTGTAATGTCCGGCGCCACAAGCCTTTGAGTCGTAAAGCCTGCCTGAATCTCTGCCGGAAAGCAGGAGATGATCTGCTCGGCCTGTTTCTGCTGGCCATGGCTGATAGTTTGGCAGGGAAGGGTGAGGAAAAACCGCCGGCCATGGAGACAGAACTGTCCGGGCTGTTAATGGAAATTTTGACAATCTATGAAGAGCATATTCGGCCGGCCCTGACAGGACCACGGCTATTGACCGGCCAGGATCTCATTGCCGCCTTTGCATTACAACCTGGTCCTCTTTTTGCGAAGATCCTGCATGATCTTGAAGTGGCGCAGATAGAAGGTAAGGTGCTCAGCAGGCAGGATGCCCAAAGATGGGTACAGCAGTATTTGCAGACAAATGAGGTTAATAACGAGATTTAGAAGGTGGCCAGAGTCTGCATCTATCTGCTGATGGAATCTGTTGAATTCCGTCTTGTCAAAGAAATATAAATGGAATAAAGTGAGTCCCAGTTATGCGTAAAGTCAAAGATTTTTATTATAAGAAGGCCAAACAGGATAAATATCCGGCTCGTTCCGTTTATAAGCTGGAAGAGGCCCAGAAGAAATTTCATTTCCTGCGACGGGGTGATTCGGTGCTGGATCTTGGCTGCTGTCCAGGCAGTTGGTCGCTCTATACCTCTGAGATTGTTGGTGAGAATGGCATCGTCGTTGGTGTTGACCTGCAGGAAACCGCCTTGGCCTCGCGGCCTGGAGGCGCGGCGATTCACTGGATCACCGCCGACATCATGGCCCCTGAGCTGGTTCTGCAGGTGCGAAAGATCAGGCCGGCCTTTAAGAGTCTGATCTCTGATCTGGCGCCGAAAACAACCGGTAATCGCTGGGCCGATCATCAGCAGTCGTTGAATCTGGCGCGTCAGACCTTGGTTCTGGCTGAAACTCTGCTCCATGAGAAGGGTAATTTTTTTTGTAAGGCCTTTCAGGGCGAAGATTTTCCTGCCTTTGTCCTGGAAGTACAGGCCCGTTTTGAGCAGGTCAAGGTGATTAAACCCAAGAGTTCCCGCACGGAGAGCCGGGAGGTTTTTGTCTTGGGGTTGGGCTTTAAGAAGATAAAAATTGACAGGATTGTGACCGGCGAAGCCGGTGATTAGCAAGTATTAATATTGGTAAATAGTACAATCTATTTACCTTCCTATTTTATTACCCATTATTTTTTCAGGAAGATATCATGTCCGGACATTCTAAGTGGTCAACAATCAAGCACAAAAAGGGCGCAACCGATGCCAAGCGGGGCAAAATATTTACCCGCTTGATCAAAGAAATCACCGTGGCGGCCAGAATGAGTGGCGGTGACCCCGACGGCAATCCCCGGCTGCGTTCCGCTATCGCCTCGGCCAAGACAGAGAATATGCCCAAGGATAACATTACCAGGGCCATCAAGAAAGGTACCGGTGAGCTGGAAGGAGCGATTTACGATGAGATCATGTATGAAGGCTATGGCCCGGGTGGAGTGGCGGTCCTCGTTGAGTGCATGACTGATAACCGTAATCGCACGGTTGCCGATGTCAGGCATTTCTTCGCCAAAAATAATGGCAACTTGGGCGCCTCCGGCTGTGTCGCCTGGATGTTTGACAAAAAAGGTTTGTTGCAGGTCGAAAAGGCAGGGCTTACCGAAGAGCAGCTGATGGATATGGCCCTTGAGGCCGGGGCTGAAGATGTGATGGAAGAAGAGGATGAATTTCAGGTGATAACCGCGCCTGAGGCCTTTGACTCCGTGCACGAGGCTCTGGCGGCCAGCAAGGTGCGCTTCATTGAGGCCTCTATCACCATGATCCCGCAGAACAGTGTTGAAGTGACCGACGAAAAGACCGCCATTTCTCTGCTCAAGCTGCTGGAAAGTCTTGAGGATCATGATGATGTGCAGAATGTACACTCTAATTTTGATATTGCTGATGATCTGATGGAGAAGTTATCTTAGGTCACGGTGGACAGGCTGAGCGCCATGACCTTGCAACCTTCTATTTTTGCTTGTTGGCATGATCCGCGTCCTTGGCATTGATCCTGGATCGCGGATCACCGGTTATGGTATTATCGAGGTTGTTCGCGGCAGAATAAATTTTATTGCCTGCGGGGTAGTAAAAACAACGCCGCAATTTCCCCTGGCTCATCGTCTCAATGAAATCTTTGATGGCGTCAATGAGGTCATCCAACTCCACAGCCCGCAGGTGGCGGCCGTAGAAGATGTCTTTATGGCTAATAATGCCAGTTCTGCTTTAAAGCTTGGTCAGGCCAGAGGAGCGGCGGTGGTGGCGGCTATGCAGAATGGTCTGGGGGTTCATGATTACAGCGCCAAAAAAGTCAAGCGTTCGGTGGTCGGTTACGGCCAGGCGGAAAAAGGCCAGGTCCAGCATATGATCCGGGTCTTGCTGGGACTGTCATCCGTGCCTAGTGCCGATGCCGCCGATGCCCTGGCAGTGGCCATCTGCCATGCCCATTTTCTTTCTTCTGCTGCTGTTGCAATGTAAAAATGATCGCGACATTGACAGGTAATGTGCTGCTGACCGGTGTGGACCGGGCCGTGATTGATGTGGGCGGGGTGGGCTATGAAGTTTTTTTGTCGACTGATGGCGTGTCCCGTCTGCCGGAAAAGAACAGTCAGGTTTTTCTCCATATCCATACTCATGTGCGGGAGGATGCCATTGTCCTTTACGGCTTTCTGGAGGTGGAAGAAAAAGAGCTTTTTCTTATTCTGAAGACCGTCTCCGGTGTTGGGCCGAAACTGGGACTGGCCATCCTCTCCGGTATGCGGGTGACAGAACTGTGTCAGGCCATTGCCGGCGCTGATATCAGTCGTCTTACGACCTTGCAGGGCGTAGGCAAAAGAACGGCCGAGCGGCTCTGCGTGGAGCTGAAGGACAAGGTGGGCCATCTCGTCGGCGCATCTGACGGTCGCGAGGGCCTAGCCGACAAAGCAGCAGCCCTGTTCCCGGCCTCCGGTGGCGCTGTTGCTGATACCTTATCGGCCCTGGTCAATCTCGGGTATCCTGATCCCGTGGCCCGCCAGGCCTTGACTGCGGTGAAAAAGCGGGTCGGAATTGCTTTTTTTAATGCCATGCCGGTGGAAGAACTTATCCGGGAAACCTTGCGGACTCTGGCATGAATATCGAAGAAGAAATAGGGGTTGGTGAACGGTTGGTCACCCCCAGGGCGGTCAACCGTGACCCCTTGAATGAGTATGATCTGCGGCCCAAAAGGCTGGCGGATTATATCGGTCAGGAGGGATTGCGCAAGAGTCTGGATATCTTTATCCGGGCTGCCAAAGGCCGCGGCGAACCTCTGGATCATGTCCTCTTTCATGGCTTTCCCGGCCTTGGTAAGACTACTCTCTCACATATTATAGCCAATGAAATGGAGGCCGGTATTAAGGTGACATCCGGCCCGGTCATTGAGCGGCAGGGCGATCTTGCCGCTATCCTCACCAGCCTGCAGGAAGGCGATATCCTCTTTATTGATGAGATCCACCGCTTGAATCATGCAGTCGAGGAAATTCTTTATCCGGCCATGGAGGATTTCCAGCTTGATCTGATTATTGGTCAGGGTCCTGGCGCCAGATCAGTACGTATGGATCTGCCCCGTTTTACCCTGGTCGGAGCCACCACCCGTACCGGTCTGCTGACCCCGCCCTTGCGCGATCGTTTTGGGGTTATCCTCCGTCTTGAATTATATGCCCCGGAGGAACTGGTCATTATTGTTCAGCGTTCGGCCCTTATTCTGGGGATGCGCATCGACGCCAGCGGGGCCCTGGAGCTGGGCCGAAGATCCCGCGGTACTCCCCGGATTGCCAATCGACTGCTACGGCGGGTGCGGGACTTTGCCGAGGTCGGCAATCATCCGCTCATTGATGCCAAAGTGGCTGATGCAGCCCTCAATCTGCTGAATGTTGATGGTTTTGGGCTTGATGAGATGGATCGGCGGATCATGCTGACCATTATTGATACCTTTCAAGGCGGTCCTATTGGGCTGGAGACCTTGGCTACTGTGGTCTGTGAAGAGAAAAACACCCTGGAAGATGTGTATGAACCTTTTCTGATCCAGTCCGGCTTTCTAGCCAGGACCCCCCGCGGGCGCATGGCCACCATGAAGGCCTATCAACATTTTAAGCGGCCATGTCCCCAGCAGGACCGGCAGCCTTCACTTTTTGATACGTGAACTAATCTATGGCTAAGAAAAAGACCGTCATTGAAATTATTGCCATGAAGTCAGCCGGTAATAAGATCACCATGCTGACTGCCCATGATGCCTCCATGGCAGCCCTGCTGGCCGGATGCGATGTGGATGTCCTGCTGGTCGGTGATTCGCTCGGCATGGTGGCGCTTGGTTATGATTCCACAGTGCCGGTGACCATGGATGAGATGATCCACCATGCGGCGGCGGTCAGGCGCGGGGCAGCCACGGCCTTTGTCATTGGTGATATGCCCTTTGGCTCGTATCAGAGCAGTCCTCGTGATGCCATTGTCAATGGCGGCCGCTTCCTCAAGGAGGCGGGCTGTGATGCCGTAAAGCTTGAGGGCGGCCAGGAAGTATGTATGACGGTGGCGGCTATGGTCGCGGCCGGTATTCCGGTGATGGGTCATCTTGGCTTGACGCCGCAAACAGCTTCGCAACTTGGCGGCTATAAAGTGCAGGGCAAAGATCTGGAGTCCGCCAGGAAGATGATAGCCGCCGCCGAAGCTTTACAACAGGCCGGAGCCTTTGGTCTGGTTTTGGAGTGTATCCCTGAGCAACTGGCCAGGATTATTTCAGAAAAACTGTCAATTCCTACCATCGGCATTGGGGCCGGGGTGCATTGTGACGGTCAGGTGCTGGTCACTCATGACCTGCTGGGGATGTTTGAGAAATTTATTCCCAGTTTTGTCAAAACCTACGTCAGTCTGTCACCGCTGATTAAAGACAATATACTGCGCTATGCCGAAGAGGTTCGCCACGGTTCCTTTCCGGATGCAGCCCACAGTTTTACCAGCCAGATAGATTTAAGTGAGCTGCTGGCCCGGAAATAATCAAACTGATCCTTTAAATACCTGGTTGGTCCGGTCCGTTTGCTAAGCTTGCCAACGTGCCATCGTGCTTATTATTTTTTTACCCCACTTTCCTTCAAATCCGTCCCGTTTTTTCCCGCAAACTAATCCTCAGATTTAATTTATCATTTTAAATGAATGATGGCTCTGCCCGTAAGGCCATCCTGGCTTTAATCTTGAATGATTTCTATCGTTAAATGTCTTTAGCCCATCTGCCTTCTAGCTGATGATTTATTGCGCAGTAGCGTTTGGGAGAATCTAATTTTTAATTAGAAAAAATCTTGACAAGTGGCTTCTACCTACTATAAAAGGATAGGTAGTGGAGTAAAGTGGCGCAGAGGGGAGTGTGGTGGGAGATGGTGGCGGGAGGCTATGGAAAACAGCGATTTAACAGGCAGAAGATTTCGGGGCCGGTCGGAACACGCTCTTGATATCAAAGGACGATTGAATATACCCGCCAGATTCCGGGACGTTCTTGCTCGTTATGATTCTGAAGAATTGATGTTGACTAGCTGGGGTGCTCATCTTCGCCTCTTTCCTGTGTCTCAATGGGAAATTATCGAAAATAAATTATTGACCAATGGTCGTGAACTAACCGGTATGACTAATTTTATCAGACTAGTAGTCTCCGGCGTAACGCCCTGTCTTCCTGATAAACAGGGCCGGGTGCTGATACCTCCGTCGCTGCGCAGTGAGAGCGGAATCATCAAGGATGTGGTTCTGACCGGCATGCTTGATCATGTGGAGATCTGGGATAAAGATGGCTGGAATTTAGAAAATCAGGCCACCCGCGACAACTTTGGAGATTACAACGAGAGTCTGGCTAAACTGGGGATTTTCTGATGGAGCCGGAGGCTCCAGTCCATTGTTCGGTATTGCCCGCAGAGGTTGAGCATTATCTCGCTCCCCGCCCCGGCGGCTTTTATGTAGACGGCACCTTAGGTCTGGGCGGCCACACCGAAATGATTTTGCGCCAGAGCTCACCTGATGGCCGGGTCATTGCCTTCGAATGGGATGAAGAAGCCATTGCCCGGAGTCAGGTAAGGTTGCAGTCCTTTGGGGGGCGGGTGACCATTGTCAGACGTAATTTTGCCGAAATCGGTGCCGGGCTGGCAGAGCTCGGAATAGAGCAGGTTGATGGTATTCTCATTGATATCGGCCTGTCATCCCTGCAACTGGATCTGGGTGGCCGTGGCTTCAGCTTTAAACGGGATGAACCGCTTGATATGCGAATGGATAATAGGCGAGAAATGACGGCGGCTTCACTTCTGGCCACCTGTACCGAGGAAGAACTGGCTGATATTTTTTTTTATTATGGAGATGAAAAACAGGCTCGACCAATTGCCCGGGAGATTGTGCGGGTGCGTTATCCCGAAAAGATCCTGACTTCAGGTCAATTGGCAGCCGTTGTGGCCCGGGCAATTCCTCGGCGTTTTCATCCGGACAAGATTCATGTGGCCACCAAGGTTTTTCAAGCCCTGCGCATCGCGGTCAATAGCGAGCTGGAAAATCTGGCCCAAATTCTCGATGATGCGCCGCCATTGCTTCGTGCCGGAGCCCGGTTCTGTGTAATATCCTTTCATTCCCTGGAAGATCGAATGGTGAAGCGAAAGTTCAGAGAACAGCATGATATGGAAATAATGACCGCCAAGCCAATTATGCCGACAGAGTTGGAAATTGCGGAGAATTACCGGGCACGCAGTGCCAGATTGAGAGTAGCGGTCAGAAAATAAAGTCATAATCTGATCATAAAAGTATTGACCATCAAGCAGAGGAGCGTACAATGTTTATCAGTCAATCCGCCCAAACCTGTACCCGTCCCATGATGATATCCACCATTAGACAACAATGGCGTCAGAAGAGCGCTGCTCTGATTGTTCCCAAGGGATTGTTGATAATAGTGGGCAGGGTGGTGCTAATAATCTGTCCTGTCTTGTTTCTGGTTAATTTGTGGCTCTCTGCTGCTGTGAACAAACTGGCGCTGGAAGTAATGAGTGCTGAGGAAGGTTGTTACCTGCTGGTTGATGAGAATATCAAACTCAGGGCGGAGCGGGCCCGTCTTTATTCACCGGCTTATCTTAATGAAATAGCTGCAAACCGGCTGGCTCTTTATGTCCCGGAAAAAAATCAGGTAACCCGCTTTTAGGAGCCGTTACGAAATAACATGGCCATTTATATCTATTTCGTTACGGCTCCTTATGCCGCTCCGGGCACTTAGATGGCCATGTTATTTTTTACAGCGGCTTAGTGATTTGAATGTCATGAATAAATGACCAAGCGCTTTGAATCGCAACAAGCAGGTACTTAAAATTGGTTGATCAATAAATAAAATAAAATGGTCATACAGTCACGACGGAGGATAAGGAAGAGCGGACGAAACAGATTGGTGATTATAGGTATGGCTCTTGCTGTGACTCTGGCCTGTATCCTTTTATACAACCAGGAAATCGCTGGTTTCACTCGTATGGTATTGCCGGAGCAGGCGAAGGTGACTGATAAGCAAAACACACGAGGGACGATTTATGATAGAAAATTCAAAGAAATAGCAGTTTCGCTTGATCGGGTCTCTGTTTATGTAAGGCCCAGAGAATTAGAAGATATCCATGAGAGCGCCAATCAGCTGGCCGCAGTTTTAGGTATTAATGAGCAGGAATTACTTGGACGTTTGGATCAAGAAATACAGCGGATCTGGTTGGCCAAGGATATCAGTCTCGAAGAAGAAAAAGCTGTGTCGGATCTTCATTTACCAGGTGTTCATTTACATCAGGAAAAGGTTCGTTATTATCCTTATAAGGATACTGCTGCACATATTATTGGTTTTGCCGACCATAATATCGGACTGGCTGGAACAGAGCATTATTATAACCGTCTTCTTGATCAGGCCAGTATCAGCCAGGATGATTTCTCGCAAGTTAATCTAGAAGGCCACTATAAAACCGGGATCAGTGGCCAGCATCTGGTCTTGACCATCGACCTGAAGATTCAGGATTTTTTAGAAAAATATGTGAAAGCGCTTGCTTTGGCCCATGAAGGAGTAGAGATTGCTACTCTTCTCATGGAGGCAGACACAGGTGCGATCATTGCCAGTGCCAATTTCCCCTCCTTTGATCCGAATCTATTCTATCAGTACAAGAAAGAAAACCTTGCCAATATCCTGCTGGAACCAATAGTTATTCCTCAGAAAGTTCAAAGATTTTTTCAAGATGCGGCCCTGCTGCAGGTCGATTGGGCCAGATATAAAGAGATTTATCCGTGGAGCATCATGGCGGGATCAATAGATCGTGGGCATGAGTCGCGAATATTGGATCAGTTAGGCTGGACAGCCTTGCCTGAATTGGATTTTGCCGTCCAGAGCGGCAGAGGTAAAGGCAGTGGACCGGAAAAAGATCATGAAGCATCAGGCATTGCCTTTGCCGACATACCTGTGACCGCAACACCTTTACAGATAGCTCTGGGCATGAATGCTCTGTTAAGCGGCCATCAGGTTATGCCGCATGTGCTCGACCGTGTTCTTGAACGTAATGGTGATCGAGAGTATTTCTTCAAGCCTTCTATGCCTGGAGACCGACTGAAACATGTTGAGATAATCGAGGCCAAGGCCGACGGCACCTGGGAGCAGAGTGTACAAAATACCCCTCCGGCCATGGCCGAAACGTGGAAATTATTTAGAGCCCAAGGTCAGAAAGGGGTGCTGGATTCAGTTTTTATAGATATGCATGATCTCTTTTTTAAAGGTTATCGACTGGCCAGTGACTCAGCCGCTGCTGACTTACCTGAAATAATGATGACCAGGGGAGGTGAATATCTAAGGAGTAAAATGATGTTTGCTCTGCTTCCCAAGGATAAGCCGGAATTGATTTTAATGGTGGTAGTACGCCAACCTTACCTTGAGCCCTCTACTGCCTCTGCCAAAAATATGTTCGACTTGGCGGGACCAGCCGCCAAGATCCTGCCATCAATGGTCGCCCTGCATCAGGTGCATAAAAATATTTCTGACATGATGAGCTTGTCTGAAAAAGAAGAGGGTAATTATCATCATGAGCAGGAGAAAAAAGCCTTGGTTGCACTGCAGACCATCCTTGAACAGCAGCAGCTTATTATGCCCGATCTTAATAATTTAAGCCTGAGACGAGCATTGCACCTGTTACAGAATAAGAAAGTTAAGATCAAAATCGAAGGGACTGGCCGTGTGGTCATGCAGCATCCGGCTGCGGGAACATCACTTAATGGTGTGCAGGAATGTCTGCTGACCTTGAAAAAAGACAAAAAGGCAGGCAAGGGGATATCTTTAAGAGAAGCGATCGGATTGAAGGAATAATTAAAAATACTTATGGCAACGACCAAGTCTCAAAAAAATGAAAATCAAGAGCAGATTGCTGGGTACTCCCTGCGCCAGCTTCTGCATTCTGTGGACTATTCAATTTCAGGTAAAGGCCTGTCCGCGGATATTATGGTTTCCGGGGTGACGGTTGATTCAAGAAAACTAGCGGCTGGAGCTCTTTTTGTCGCACTGGCCGGGATGAAGACAGATGGTCATGCCTATCTGGAACAGGTGATGAGCAGCAATTGCGCAGCCATAATCGTGCAGAAAAACAGGGTGCCCCTGGAACAGTTGGCTCATTGTGACCAGTGTGTCATTGTGGTTGAAGACAGTCATCTGGCCTATGCCCAAATTGCCGCCAATTTTTACGGACAACCGGCCTCGAGGNNTGACCCTGGTCGGCATCACCGGCACCAATGGCAAAACCACGGTCAGCTACCTCCTGGATAGTGTTTTGAGACAGATGGGACTTGCGGTAGGGGTGATCGGTACTGTCAACTACCGTTACCAAGATGGCCAGGGACAGACTGTCGAGTTACCGGCTCCTTTCACGACTCCGGAGCCTTTTCTGCTGCAGGCCCTTCTTCGCCAGATGACAGATGCCGGCGTGACCCATGTGATTATGGAAGTCTCTTCGCATGCCTTGGTGCAGCGCCGGCTTGGTGATCTGCTGTTTGATGTGGTGGCCTTTACCAATCTGACCCGTGATCATCTGGATTATCATCAGGATATGGATGATTATTTTGCGGCCAAGACTCTGCTGTTTCGCGATCATCTGAAACCAGGTGGTCAGGCTGTGATCACCCGTGCAGCCGCCTATGATCCGGATGAAGAAGAGAGAGTGCTGCAGCTCCTTACTCTATGCGGTGCTCAGGGCATGCAGGTATTACAGTGTGGCCGGAAGAATGATAGCGATATTTACCCCCTGCATATCAAGACCGGATTAAATGGCACTATCCTGACCCTGCATCTGCCCGAACAGGAGGTGCAGATCACTTCTCCTCTGGTGGGTGATTTTAATATGGAAAACCTGCAGACCGTGATGGCCATTGGCCTGGCTCTGGCCATAGAGCCAGAGGCCTTAACCGCGCTGCTGACCCATGCCTTTGGTGCTCCTGGTCGTCTGCAGCGGATAATGCCGGCCCCGCAGGAAGCTCACTTGCGGCCCGCCGTTTTTGTTGATTATGCCCATACCCCTGATGCCTTGGAAAAAGTGCTGGTGACCCTGTCCCGGCTACCGCATCGGAAATTAATCTGTGTCTTGGGCTGTGGCGGCGATCGTGATAAAGGCAAACGCGGCCTTATGGGTGCCATTGCCGGCCATGGCTCTGATGTCCTAATGGTTACCGATGATAACCCCCGTAGTGAATCGCCGCAGGAAATAGTGGCCCAGATCGTGGCCGGTGTTCAGCAAAGCGGCATGCAACAGCGCACTGCCGCCTGGCTCAAGGACGCCGCCCTTGCTGATAAAGGTTTTTTGGTACTGCATAGCCGGGCTGCGGCCATTGCCACGGCCATTGCCACTGCCGCAGCTGAAGATATTGTGCTTATAGCCGGCAAAGGGCATGAACAGTATCAGCTGGGACATGATGGCAAACGCTTTTTTGATGATGCTCTGGAGGCCGGAAAGGCCCTGACGACCTGGCGACTGGCCAGCCTGAAGCAAGCGGCAGGTGGTGAGCTGATCGGCATAATGCAGGCGGCAGCAGACTTGGGAGCAGTAGTCACTGACAGCCGGAAAGTAACTGCCGGTGATATCTTTGTGGCCCTTGAAGGGGATAAGTTTGATGGCCATGATTTTTTACAGCAGGTAGCAGCGGCTGGGGCCGGCTGTCTGGTGGTGCGTGATGTAATGCCTCCGGAGAGCCTTCCTGCTCTGCCCTGTCTGTTGGTGAAGGATACCCAGCAGGCCTTGGGCGCTCTGGCCGCCTATCGCCGTCAGGTGATGAAGGCGGTCAGCCGTCCGCTGCTAGTGGCGATTACCGGCAGCTGTGGCAAAACAACGGTCAAGGAGATGACAGCAGCCATCTTTGAGCAATATTGGCTTATTAAAGAGGCTGACGTTAAGGCGGCCCCTGAAAGAGTCTTGAAGACCAAGGGCAATTTTAATAATCTTATTGGCTTGCCCCTCTCGCTGCTGCCCATTGATCCGAGACATAAAGCTGTTATCCTGGAGATGGGTATGAACCAGCCTGGTGAGATTGCCCGGCTGACCGGGATTGCTGATCCGGATATTGCCTGTATCGTTAATGTCCAGGCCGTCCATCTGGAGGGCTTACATACCATAGATGGGGTGGCCAGGGCCAAAGAAGAGTTGTTTGCTGGTTGCCGGGAGAAGACGGTCCTGGTGGTTAATCTTGATGATCCACATGTCCGCGCTTGCGCCGAGAAATATCAGCACAAAAAGATATTTTTTGCCCTCGCCGCAGGGATGAGTGAAGAGAATCTTCCTCAGGTCTGGGCCTCTGATATTTGTCAAGAGGGGAATAACGCCCAATGTTTTAAACTGCATATTGCCAAGACGGTGATCAGTGTGACCCTGCATATTCCAGGGCTGCATAATGTAGTCGATGCGGTGGCCGCAGCTGCTATTGCTCATGCCGCAGGTCTTGGCGCAGATGTGATTGCCGCAGGTCTGGGCGCCTTCCGAGCAACTGATAAACGGATGCAGATAGTTCAGGGCAAGGGTGGGCTGGCTATTTTAAATGATACCTATAATGCCAATCCTGCCTCAATGCGGGCGGCGCTTACCACTCTTTGTCAGCAGGTGGGAGGCAGGCGGGTGGCCATTCTGGGCGATATGCTGGAACTGGGGCCAGGCAGTGCCGAGGCCCATAGGGAAGTAGGGTGTTTTACAGCAGCCCAGGGTATTGACTATTTGGCCCTCATCGGTGATTTTGCTGCCGACACTGCTGAAGGGGCGATAATGACTGGGCTGGATAGTCGGCAGGTCAGGATTTTTCAAGACAAGAAGGATGTCGTCGGCTGGATTGAAAAACTACTGGCGGCCAATGAACTGCAGGCTGGTGACTGGCTGCTGGTGAAAGGTTCCAGAGGTATGCGTCTTGAACTTGTGGTAGAGCAGTTGGCAGGCGTCAGCAGCTAAAAAATTCATTGTTGAATGCTTCGATCGTGGTACATTGTCGCACTTGAAATGTGGCCCAAGTCAGACTATTGCTAAAAGTAGCAAGCAGCGATTGATAAGCTTAAAAATTTAAAGAATTACAATATTATTTTATGTTTTACCACCTGCTCTATCCACTACATACAACCTTCAGCGGTTTTAATATTTTCCGCTATATCACAGTACGTTCTATCGGCGGGGCGGTGACCGCCTTCCTGCTGGTCATTATTCTGGGACCGATGTTTATCAGGGCTATCCGACGGTTGCAGATTGGGCAGATGGTGCGCGATGACGGACCGGAGACCCATCTGGCCAAGCAGGGGGTGCCCACTATGGGCGGGGTATTGATCCTGGCGGCTATTACTGTTTCCACCTTACTTTGGGCCAGGTGGGATAACTCGTTTGTCTGGTTACTGCTCTTTGTTACTTTATTTTTTGGCCTGATCGGCGGCATCGATGATTACAAAAAAGTGCGTAAGCAAAATTGCAAAGGGATGAGTGCCCGAGGGAAACTATATCTGCAGGTTGCTGGGGCCTCAGTGGTCGGCCTGTTTGTCTTTTTGAGTCCCGGTTTTGATGGCCATTTGAGTGTGCCTTTTTTTAAAAATATCAGACCAGATCTGGATTGGTTCTATATTGTTTTTGCCATTTTAGTGATTGTCGGCGCCTCCAATGCCGTCAATCTGACTGATGGTCTTGATGGTTTGGCCACGGGCCCGACAGTTATCTCCGGGGCGGTTTATCTCATCTTTTCCTATCTGGCCGGTCATGTGGTGTTGGCTAATTATCTGCAGATTACTTATGTGGCAGGGGCTGGCGAGCTGGCTATTTTTTGCGGGGCGATCGTCGGGGCTAGTCTGGGCTTTTTGTGGTTTAATGCCTATCCGGCCCAGATATTCATGGGTGATGTCGGTTCTCTGGCCTTGGGCGGTGCCTTAGGAGCGGTCGCGATCATTATAAAACAGGAAATTCTGCTGGCCATCGTGGGAGGAATCTTTGTCATGGAGGCCTTATCCGTCATTTTACAGGTGGGCTATTTTAAGATGACCAATGGCAAGAGGATTTTCCTGATGGCCCCGTTTCATCATCATTTTGAGAAAAAAGGCTGGCACGAGCCGAAAGTGGTAGTCAGATTCTGGATCGTTTCAGTCGTTCTCGGTCTTGTCGCCATTGCCACCCTGAAGATGCGCTGATGAATAGTCAAACCGACAGAGGGCTGCAGCCGGTTATCGCCGTGATGGGTTTAGGGGTCTCCGGCCGGGCGGCTATGCGTTATCTGGTGTCAAAAGGTTTACAGGTAATGGCTTCGGATACCGGAAAATATCAGGATCTGCCGGCAGCAGACGTGGCCTTTATGGCAGAGCATGGAGTGATATGCGAATGCGGTGGCCATACCCTGGACTTTCTCCGGCGTGCAGATCAGGTTCTGGTTAGTCCCGGCATCAGCCAGGATCTGGAAATCCTGCAGAAGCTGCGAGCCCATGGAATTGCCGTGCTGGGTGAATTGGCGATGGCCGCACCCCTGCTGGATAAACCCATCATTGCCATTACCGGTACCAATGGCAAAACTACAGTGACTGCCCTGATCGGCCAGTTGCTGCAGCAGGCCGGCAAAAAGGTTTTTGTTGGTGGCAATATCGGTACTTCGCTTTTTGACTATCTGAGGAATCCCGGCGAGATCGAGGTGCTGGTTCTGGAACTTTCCAGTTTTCAGTTGGAAGCGGCAGGGGCCTTTAAGGCTGATGTGGCGATTCTGCTCAATGTGACACCGGATCATCTGGATCGTCATGGCAGCATGGCTGCTTATGTGGCAGCTAAGATGAAGATTTTTGTCGGGCAGGAACAAAATGAGACGGCCATCATCAGCGGTGATGATAGACTCTGTCGAGCCTTAGCGGCACAACTGGGGAGCCAGCGGTTGCTACTGTTTGGTCAGGGAACTGATTGTCAGGCCCAAATCGAGCAGCATGCTGTGAGGCTGCAGTGGCAGGGCAAAGAAGAATTATATGATTTGACAGGATCCATGCTTGATAACGCTACCGGTTTATTGAACAGTGCCTCCGCCATCCTGGCCGCCCGCAGTCTTGGCTGCAGGCGGGAGGAGATATTGCAGGGTCTGGCTGCTTTTCAGGTGGCCCCTCATCGCATGGCCTGGGTAGGTAACCATGCGGGGGTCTCCTATTATGATGATTCCAAGGCCACCAATACCGGGGCCGTGCTCAGCGCTCTTGCCAGCTTTAGCGGTAAGGTTATTCTGATTGCCGGGGGACGTGATAAAGGCGATGATTATAGCCTGCTCAAAGAAAGTGTGGCCCGGAAAGTGTGCGATCTTATCCTGATTGGAGAGGCTCGCGAGTTGATCGCCGAGGCCCTGACCGGTACGACAGAGATGCACCAGGCAGAATCAATGGAGGAAGCGGTCAAGCTGGCGGCTGAGTTGGCCCAGGCAGGGTCAACGGTGCTGCTCTCTCCTGCCTGTTCCAGTTTTGATATGTTCGACAACTATGGTCATCGGGGCAATGTCTTTGCAGCAGCAGTGCAGAGCTTGATTGGGAGCGCTTCTGCTGATCAGGATATGGTGTCTGGTGAAAAATAAGCCGCCCATACGTTTATTGCTGACCGGCGGCGGGACCGGCGGCCATCTCTTTCCGGCCATCGCCACGGCTGAGGCTTTTTGCCGACGCTGTCCCGGTACTGAGATCCTGTTTGTGGGCACTAAAAGGAATATGGATAAGATCAGCCTTACTCAACATGGCTTTGCGGCCAAAGGTATCCATTGTCAGGGTATTAAAGGCAAAGGGGCGCTGGCTCTGGCTCAGGCCCTTTTTCTGCTGCCCGTGTCTTTTATGGAGGCCTGCTGGCATATCCTTTATTTCCGCCCACAGCTGGTGGTGGGGGTTGGCGGTTATGTGACCGGACCGGTAATAGCAGCGGCCAGGGTGCTGGGGCGCCCGACTTTGATTCATGAACAGAATTCTGTGCCGGGGCTGGCCAATAGAAAATTAGGCTTATTGGCGACCAGGATCTGCCTTTCTTTGCCTGGCAGTGAGGCCTTTTTTCCGGCAGGCAAGACGGTAGTGACCGGCAATCCTGTCCGTCGTCAGATCCTGGAATTGGCGGCTAAATCTTCTGAGCTTACGAACAGGGCACAACAACTGACCGTTCTGATTCTGGGCGGCAGTTTGGGCGCCCACCGGGTAAATGAGATGGTGGTAGAGGCCCTGACCAGATACCGGCATTTGTTGCCGGCAGGCATGCAGATTCTGCATCAGACTGGTGCGGCAGATGAGGAAATGGTGAGAGCAGCCTATGAACAGGCGAAGATCACGGCTACGGTTGCCGCCTTTTTTACTGATATGGCCGCCGTTTATGAGAAATGCGATTTGCTGGTGTCAAGAGCAGGCGCCACCACCCTGGCGGAGTTGGCAGTTCTGGGAAAACCTGCGGTGCTGATCCCTTATCCTTTTGCCGCCGATGATCATCAATATAAAAACGGCTGTTATTATGCCGACTGTGGCGGGGCTATACTTCTGGTGGAGCGGGACTTGACAGCCGGAAAACTGGCGGCCACCCTGGCTGATCTTGCCGGTAATCCTGCCAAGCTGGTGCAGATGGCAGAGGCCATGCGGACTATGGGTCGTCCTGAGGCTGCCGAAAAAATCGTCGATAATTGTCTGGCCATAATGAAGCAAAGCAATGAGTAATTAAAAATTAATATGTATAAAAAAACTAAACATATTCATTTTGTCGGTATCGGCGGCATTGGCATGAGCGGTATTGCTGAACTGCTGCTGAACCTGGGTTATAAAGTTTCAGGTTCTGATCTTAATAACTCGACCATCACGAGAAATCTCGCCTCTTTAGGCGGAGTAATCTATTGCGGCCACCAGGGGCAGTGGGTGACAGGCGCCGATGTCGTGGTGACCTCATCGGCCATTGGTGTCAACAATCCCGAGGTGGTGGCAGCCCAGGAGGCCAGTATCCCCGTGATTCAACGGGCTGAGATGCTGGCCGAGTTGATGCGTCTGAAAAAATTCGGCATTGCCATTGCCGGCAGTCATGGTAAGACCTCCACTACTTCTATGCTCAGTTGGGTGCTTAGTCAGGCCGGGCTTGATCCAACTATTGTTGTGGGCGGCAAGGTTGACAGCCTGGGCGGTAATGCCAAGCTCGGCGAAGGCGAATTTATGGTGGCTGAGGCCGATGAAAGTGATGGCTCTTTTTTAAAGCTTTCTCCCGTCCTTGAGGTGATTACCAATATTGACCTGGAGCATCTTGATTTTTATCGCGATATTGAACATATCAAGTCGGTATTCATGCAATTTATTGACAAGATCCCCTTTTATGGCGCGGTGATCCTCTGTCTGGATGATGCCAATATTGCTGATCTTCTGCCTGAGATCAAAAAAAGAAAGATCACCTATGGTCTCACCGCTCAGGCTGATGTGCAGGCGGAGCAGCTGGTGGCGGCCGAAGGCAGGACCCGTTTTATGGTTATGCGAGGTGCTGCCCAGTTGGGTGAGATTGATTTATCCCTGCCTGGTCGTCATAATGTCTATAATGCGCTGGCAGTGGTTTGTATCGGGTTGGAACTGGATATCCCTTTTACGGTTATTGCCGGGGCGCTTGGCAGTTTTGAGGGTGTGCAACGGCGGATGCAGTGGAAGGGAGAAGCACGGGGGATTACGATCATGGATGATTACGGTCATCACCCCACCGAGATCAGGGCCACCCTTGGCGCCCTCAAAGAGGCCTGGCCGAGTAAGCGGCTGGTTGTTCTATTCCAGCCCCATCGCTATAGCCGGACTGAGGCCCTGTACAAAGAATTCCTGACTGCTTTTCATCAGGCTGATTTTTTAATAATGACGGATATTTATGGCGCTAATGAATCTCCGATTCCCGGTCTCAGCAGTGAGAATCTGCTCAGTGATATCAAGCAGCATGGCCAGCGCCACACTCATTATGTCCCGGCAATGGAGGAGCTGGCAGAAGTACTTCTGCCTCTGCTTGTGCCGGGGGACTTAGTTCTGACCTTAGGGGCCGGAAATATTGTACGGGCAGGAGAGGAATTACTGGATCTTCTGACCAGGCAAAATGGCTGACATGGTTATGACGGCTGGCGTGAGAAAGAAGCTGCAGGCCCTTGTCGGTAGTCCCATAGCCTGGGATTGCCCTTTGCGGGAATATACCTCTTTTCATATTGGTGGCCCGGCGGCCGCCTTGATCACGGTTCAGGATTTGGAAGAATTGCAAAGCTTGCTTCAGTTCTTTATTGCAGACCATATCAAATGGCATATCATTGGCAGGGGCACTAATCTGTTAGTAAGTGATGCCGGGTTTGATGGGGTTATTCTCCTGCTCGGCAAAGAATTCACTACTTTTTCCCGCATAAGTGCCGGGGAGAATGGTGGCCATATTGTGCAGGCTGGAGCCGGCTGCAGCCTGACCCGTCTTGTTAACTGGAGTCTTGAGCAGCGACTTTCCGGCCTCGAATTTTTAACTGGAATTCCGGGGTCGATTGGTGGCGCGGTGGTGATGAATGCCGGGGCTTGGGGCCGTGATTTATCAGACGTGCTTGTGGCCGTTACTTTTATTACCTCAGCCGGACAAGTTTGTACCGTGCCGCGAGCCCAGTTGGCCTTTGGCTATCGTATCTGGCATGATCTTCATGATTATGAGCTCTCCATTGCTGCGGCAGGAGCAGAAAAAGTAGTAATTAATGTTTCCTTGCAACTGCAGGAGGCAGATCCGGCCCAGATGCGGACCCTCTGTCAAGCATACCGGGATAAGAGACAGATGACGCAACCCAAAGGCGGGCCGAATGCCGGTTCATTTTTTAAAAATCCACCAGGTGATGCTGCGGGCCGCCTTATCGAGGCCAGTGGCTTGAAAGGGCTCACCATCGGCGGGGCCATGGTCTCTGTGGCTCATGCTAATTTTCTGGTCAATATCGGCGGGGCTACCGCAGCCGATGTGCTGGAGCTGATGGAGACAGTACAATTGCGAGTGCGGGAGGATAGCGGCATCCTGCTGGAACCGGAAGTTCATTTTCTATAACGGAAATTATCTTGTCAGAGGTTAGGAAGCATATCGAGTGTTGAACTTTTTTACTAAAATAAGTTCTGTCTTTCGAGTGAGAAAGAAAAAAAACAGAGGCGTACGGGATAATGGCCGTGCGAATCAACCTGTCTTTACCTCGAGGTTTGCCCAGCAGAAACAAAGAAGAGCCGGGTTGTTTAGCAGGATACAATCCTGGCTGCAGCGTTCTGCCCGATGCCAAAAAATGACATTGGCTCCAGGGATAGCTGGAAGCAAGTCTAAGGCCTTGTTCATGCCGCTATGCCTGCTGGCTCTTGCGGTGTCACTTGTTTTTGTGGCTTATGGCCCGTTGATGACTATGGTGTCTGGTCTTAATTTGTTTAAAATTCGGGAAGTAACAATTACAGGATGTCGGATAACAACGCCCGCCATGCTTCGTGAGCTTGCCGGCATCAGATATCAGTCCAGCATGATGATGCTGAAACCAGGACATGTTAAGGCTATTCTCAAAGCTCACCCTTGGATCGCCGAGGTTGAGATCAAACGGCAGTGGCCTAATGCCCTTGTGATTTCAGTCAAAGAACATGTCATTGAGGCCTTAATCCTTCAAGAGGTTGCCGGCAGTAAAAAGTTTTTTTATCTTGATAATAGCGGAGTGGTGTTTGCACCGGTTGAACCGGGCGAGGATATGGACTTTCCGGTGATAACCGGCCTGGAGGTAAATGCCAATGGTGGGACCGCTGATGCTGGTGACATGCAGGGTGTGAACAGAGCCGTGGTTTTGCAGGAGATGCTGCGAGAGCCGCTGGCTTTTCTGAAACTGGTCCGGCAGAATAATCCAAACCTTCCTATTCAGAATCTCTCTGAGATCCATGTGGACCGGGAGGCCGGCATGACCCTGTATCTGGTTGATTATCCCTTTCCTATTTATTTTGGCAAGGGGGAGATCAGAACTAAATATAGTCGTTTGAAAAGAGTATTAGAAGTTTTATATAAAGATACAGGCCAAGGAATGACTATCGCAGATGTTGCGTATATTCGTATGGATTATCTGGAAAACAAGGTGCTGGTGGCACACAGCGGATCAGGTTGAGAATCATGGATGAAATAAATGAATTTGCTCCAGACAATGAAGCGGAGCATCTTGGTGATAAACGATCGCCAGGTGAAGTTGTGGTTGGTCTGGATATAGGGACCACCAAAATATGCTGTGTCGTGGGAGAGGTTTTCGATGATGGGGTCGATATTATCGGTGTCGGCACTGCCCCCTCAGTGGGGATGAAAAAAGGTGTTGTCGTCAATATCGAGTCAACCGTCAAATCTATACGGCAGGCCGTGGAGCAGGCGGAAGATGCCGCTGGCTGCGAACTGCACAGTGTTTATGTCGGGATAGCCGGTAATCATATCAAAGGTTTTAACAGCCCCGGCATCCTGGCCATTAATGGCAGAGAGATCAAGGAAGCGGATGTCGATGATGTGATTGTGGCCGCTAAGACGGTGAAAATTTCTGAAAACCAGCAAATTATTCATGTCCTGCCCCAGGAGTTCATGGTTGACGATCATACCGGGATTCAGAATCCACTGGGAATGACCGGTGTTCGTCTGGTCACCAATGTCCATATTGTAACGGCTGATATGGGTGCAGTTCATAATCTCTATACCTGTTGTCGGAAAGCCGGTCTTGAGGTGCTTGATATGGTCCTGGAATCTATTGCTTCAGCCCATGCCGTTCTCAGTGATGATGAGAGAGAACTGGGAGTAGCCCTGCTTGATATCGGCGGCGGCACCACTGATCTGGCGGTATTTTGTGATGGTACTATCCGGCACACCTGTGAGATAGGTCTGGGCGGCCATAATTTGACCAATGATCTGTCGGTGGGTTTGCGGACACCGCTGCAAGAGGCGGAACGGTTAAAAGAAGATTATGGCAGCGCTATTGCGGCCATGATCAAGCCCAATCATATGGTTGATGTCCCGACTGTTGGTGATCGTGAGCCCCGTAAGCTGAATCAGAAACTGCTGGTGGATATTCTGCAGGCCCGTATTGTTGAGATCCTGGAGATGGTCAATCAGGAGCTGATCCATTCCGGCAAGAAAAATAAGATTCATGGCGGAGTGGTAATTACTGGCGGCACGGCTCTGCTGGCCAATCTCGTCGATCTGGCTGAACAGATCTTTGATCTGCCGGTGCGCATTGGTTATCCGGTAAATATTGGCGGTCGTATAGAAGAAGTGCATACCCCCCGTTGTACGACTGCTGTTGGTTTGGTCCAGTATGGCCGTTTAAATCGGGCACAAAAAATAAATAATGATTCTTCTATGGTCGGCCGTATGAAAATGTGGATGAAAAAAATCATGTGATCCTGATTTTTTTGTTTAAGCGAATATCAGCAGGTGCTATATTTCGTTTGTTGTTTTTTAGGGGCCGTCATGAAATTACCAAGATAATTAGAACATTTCGTTACGTTCCTTATACCGATTTCGGCATTGTAGCTTGACGACTTTCTTCGAACAACGGTTGTGTTAACAGGCCTTCAGATAAAGGGCTTTGGCGAATGGTATTAAGGGGTGATATTATGCCGTTTAGAATGGCGGATACAGAGGGCGTGGCGGTAGTCAAAGTTATTGGCGTAGGTGGTGGCGGCGGTAATGCTATTAACACCATGGTGAACAATAAACTTCAGGGTGTTGAGTTTATTGTGGCCAATACCGATAAGCAGGATCTGCAGAAGTCGCGAGCAGATATCTGCCTGCAGATTGGTCCCAGTATCACCAAAGGTCTGGGTGCAGGCATGGATCCTGATATCGGAGCCCAGGCCGCCCATGAGTCCCTGGAAGATCTCAAGAAAGCTCTGAAAGGAAGTGACATGGTCTTTGTCGCCGCCGGGCTGGGCGGCGGTACCGGCACAGGCGCTGCGCCTGTGGTAGCCAAGGTGGCTAAAGAGCTGGGCGCCCTCACGGTGGCTGTGGTGACCAAGCCGTTTCATTTTGAAGGCAAGGCGCGGATGCGCACAGCAGAAGCCGGCTGGGATGAGCTGCGTAAATATGTCGATGCCATCATTACCGTTCCTAATGATCGGCTGCTGTCATTGATGCAAAAAAATAACAGGCTGGCTGACATGTTTGTCATGGCCGACCATGTCTTGCTGCAGGCAGTCAAAGGATTAACTGATCTGATCAATGTGCCCGGCATGATAAATGCTGATTTTGCTGATTTGCGGGCAGTAATGAAGGAAGTAGGACCAGCCATCATGGGGTCAGGGGCGGCCGTTGGTGAAAACAGGGCAACAGAAGCTGCCAAGCGGGCCATTGATAACCAACTTCTTGAAGACATGGGTATTGATGGTGCTCGTGGACTCATTATTAATATTTCGGGTACAGAAGAGAGTCTGACCCTGGCTGAGTATATGGAAGTATCGGCCCTTATTCAAAGTAAAGTGGATGAGGATGCCAAAATTGTGCTTGGCGTCCTGTATGATGAAAATCTTGGTGATGAGCTGAGGGTGACCGTTATTGCAACCGGCATTGGCAACGTGGTCAAGAAAAATGAACCCCTCAGCCTGCTTGAGGAGCCGCGCAAACCGTTAAAAATTACCAGCATGCAGGATGTCACCTCAGCACCGGCGCCGACTAATCCTCGTCCATCTTTTGTTACCCCATTGCTGCAATCCAATTTTGAAGGTTTTGATAATCTTGGCGTGTCCTCACCCCGCAAAGAGGTGACCCGCAGTCAGAAGGAATCGCGGCCATGGAATGAAGATTATCTGGAAACCCCGACTTATCTGCGTAAAAAGGCCAACTGATGCCGGCAGCCAGTAGTCGGAACGAAAATTTCAACAGCTGGCAGTCAGAATATCTGGGGGCAAGGCACCTGGATAATCTGGTTTCCAGCTGCTGAGAACTTATCTCTGCATGGATCGTCATTCATTACTTGAGCTGGAAAGAGGGAGTTATCGGCAGAAATGGACAGGGCAGTTACCCATTGCCCTGATCTATCCCAATTCTTATGCTGTCGGGATGTCCAGTCTCGGTTTCCAGCTGGTCTATAGCCTGCTGGCCGAGATGGAAGGCATTGTCTGTGAACGTTTTTTCTATGCGGGGCCTGATCTGCCTCTGCGTTCTCTGGAGTCTGGGCGCACGCTTGAGGACTTCCCGCTGGTTTTTTTCTCGGTCAGTTTTGAACATGACTATCTGAATATTGTGCGCCTTCTTCTTGCCGGATCTGTCCCGCCATTTGCTGACCAGCGACAGGATACCATCCGTGCCTCTCAGCCTCTGGTGATTTGTGGCGGAGTCGCCACCTTTATGAACCCGGAACCACTGGCTCCTTTTGTTGATCTGTTTGTCCTGGGTGAGGCTGAACCTGTTCTTGTCTCCCTGGTGACCTTTATGGCCGCCCAGATCAAAGAAGGAAAAATTGCAGGACGTCCTGATCTGTTAAAAGAGATCAGTCTTGCTTTTTCCGGTTGTTATGCCCCGTCGCTCTATACACCAACGTATGATCAGCAGGGAACCTTTGGCGGACATATCCCTGCTCCCGGCCTTCCAGCTCGTATTAAAAAGGTGACAGTTCTGAACTGTGAGCGGGCGGCACACTCCCAGGTTTTGACTCCCAATGCCGAATTTGCCAATCTGTATCTTACTGAGCTGGGCCGTGGCTGTTCCCGGGGTTGCCGGTTCTGTGCCGCCGGCTTTATCTATCGACCGCCACGACTCTGGGATGTTGACGCCGTACTCAGCGGTCTGGCCGAACGGGCTGATTCGGTAGAACGTATCGGGCTGTTGGGCATGGAGATGGCTGATCACGAGTCCCTGGCTTTTCTGTCCAGCTATCTTCTTGATAGCGGTTGTTCCCTCGCTTTTTCTTCTCTACGTGCCGACAGGATCTCGGGACCATTGCTGAGCCTTTTGGAGAAAAGCCGCCTTAAAAGTGTCGCCATTGCCCCCGATGGGGCCTCAGAACGATTACGCCGAGTAATCAATAAGGGCTTGACCGCCGATGATCTGCTCGCGGCGGCAGAAGGTTTGGCCCGGGCTGGTCTTTATAAGCTGAAGCTGTATCTGATGATTGGTCTGCCTACCGAAACGCTGGAAGATCTTGACGAGATGCTGGAGCTTATCCGTCAGATCAAAGAACGGATCCAGCCCATCGGCCGCAGTCAGGGACGGCTTTGTGAAATTACCCTGTCGGTCAATAGTTTTACTCCCAAGCCATGGACCCCCTTTCAGTTTCATCCTTTCGGCTTGAGTCAACGACTGGCGCCAGGAGAAACAGGAAATAGCGCTGCAGCGGTGCGAGCCCTTAAGGGCAAGATAAAATTTTTGCAACAGGGATTAAAGAAAGAGGCTAATGTACGGATGACCTGTGATAAGCCGGAGCATGTTCTTTTTCAGGCGGTCCTGGCCCGGGGAGATCGCAGGCTGGCAATGGTTCTGTTTGATATGGCATCACAGGATCTACCATGGAAACAGGCCATGCGCAAGCATGGGCTCGAAGCTGAACAGTTTGCCGTACGCGGCTACAGTTGTGATGAGCCTTTGCCCTGGAATATTGTCGATCACGGGATTACACAGCAATATCTGTGGGATGAATACATGAAGGCCTTTGCCGAAAAACCAACAATTGCCTGTGATACCAAAAATTGTCGCCGCTGTGGTGTTTGTCATGATTAACGATATTCAAGAGCAGCGCGCTGGCAAGACTTCGAGTCCCTATCCATCAGATTATTATGGCTGATAAGGATATGTCGCACCAGAAGATGATGTCGTTGACAGTAGAAAAACATTTGCCCAAAAAGGAAGTTGCAGCTGGATCACGTCCCTTTCAGCTTGTTAAGTACTTTTCTTTTACCAGTCTTGTCGTCATTCTTGTTTTTACCCTGATTCTTTCCTGGGTTATTTCTAACCACGCCCGGAAGATCATGCTGGAGCAAAGTGAGGATTATTCGCTGTTACTGGCCGAAAATCTGAACCAGCAGGTATTTCGTAGTTTTGTGCTGCCGACGGTTGTCCGTTTCGGTCAAATTGCCCTCAGCAATCCTGACCAGTTTGCGATGCTGGATCGCATTGTCAAAAATGCCACCCAGGGGTTAAAAACAGAATCAGTTACTATTTATGATTCCGGCATCAATATTATTTCCTACTCGACTCGTCCGGAACTCGTAGGCAAGAAGGATATAGGCGGGGTTGAATATCAGAAGGCTTTGAAAAACATCCCCAATTCCCAGATTGTGTTTAGCGGCTCCATCTGGAGCCTGCTCCCAGGTTCACCTTCGGTGCAATGTCAACTGAGGACCTATATACCCTTTCGGCAAGTCAGCAGTAGTAATATCTCCAGTCCCCAGGTCATGGGAGTGATTGAGATTGCGCAGGATCTGTCCAAGGAGTATGGGGCTATTATCGAATTGCAGGGGCGGATTATTCTGGTTTCCAGCATTATTATGGCAGTATTGTTTCTGGTCTTGCGGACCATTGTCAGCCGCGGTGATCAGATCATGGAACTGCGGGCGACTGAACGGCTGCGTCTTGAAGAAAAGTTGAACCAGTCAGAACAGCTGGCCCACCTCGGTACCATGGTGGCCACGGTATCGCATGAGATCAAAAGTCCCTTGGGGATCGTCAGGAGTACGGCCGAGCTCCTGGAAAAGAGGATTAAAAAAGTAGCACCCGGCAATGAACAATTAGCGAGAATTATTGTCGATGAGACCACACGGCTTAATAATATCGTCATGGAGTTTCTTGACTTTGCCAAACCTCAGGAACCAAAGCTGGCAAAAGTGGATGTCAATAGTGTTGTTCGCCGGGCCTTGCAGTTTATTGAACCCAGTGCCAAAGAAAAAAATGTGGAATTACGGGCTGAGTTGGAGCCTGAGCTGGCACCTATTGATCTGGACCAGGAGATGTTCTACCGGGCCCTGCTGAATATCCTGGTAAACGGTCTGCAGGCCATGGATGGTCAGGGAGTATTACAGGTTACGACCACTGATGCTGGTTCTGGCGCCGCAGCGGTTACTGCCCCTGATGGCTCAATGCTCAGGGAGCAGCGGCCGTCAGGCGCTGTTAAAATTATGATTCGGGATAACGGCAAGGGGATGTCGGCTGAAATGACAGAGCAGATCTTTAAGCCCTTCGTTACCGATAAGAATAGAGGAACCGGCCTGGGCCTTGCCATAAGCCGCAATATTATTGAGCATCATCACGGAACTATTCAGGTCGAGAGCAAAGAAGGAGAGGGAACAATATTTACTATCGTTTTGCCCGGAGTTATGGCAACGTCCGGGAAATGAATTTATTATATATTTTTAAATACTGTGAAGTTGTGCAATACGGAGGAATGTTATGAGTGACAAAAAAGCGGAGAGAATTGTTATTATCGGCGGAGTGGCAGCAGGGCCTAAGGCCGCCTGTCGAGTCAAGCGTCTGATGCAGGAGGCAGAGGTAACTATCATTGATGAGGACAGTCTTATTTCCTATGGAGGGTGCGGTATCCCTTATTATATTTCAGGAGATGTCTCCGATGAGTCGGAGCTTCGGTCGACCAGTTTTCATATGATCCGTAATGAGTCTTTTTTTGAGCACGCCAAAGGGGTAAAGACCATGACTCTGACCCGAGCCCTAGCCATTGACCGCCAGAAAAAAGTGGTCCAGGTTGAGCAGGTGCAGAGCGGGGTCCGCCAAGAAATTGCCTATGACAAACTGATGCTGGCCACCGGCAGCCGCCCTTTTATGCTGCCGATCCCCGGCGTGGATCTTGATGGCGTCTTTACGCTCAGTAATCTGCATAAGGCCATCGAGATCAAAAAGCGCATTGCCTCCGGTAAGGTGGCACGCGCGGTGGTCATAGGCGGTGGTGCCATCGGCGTGGAAATGGCCGAGGCCCTGACTGATCTGTGGCAGGTGAAAACCACCCTGATTGAATTCATGGATCAGCTCCTGCCCCGGATCGTTGATTTTCCCATGGCGGCCATGCTGGCCCGCCAGTTGCGGGATAAAGAAGTAACGGTGCTGCTGGCTGAGGGCGCCGTCGAGGTTCTGGGCAAGGATGGTAAGGTGACCGGCCTGCGCACCAGTCATCGAACTCTGGAGGCCGATCTGGTGATCATGGCCACCGGTGTGCGGCCCCGTTCAGAGCTGGCTCGTGATGCCGGACTGCAGCTCTCCTGTTTGGGCGCCATTGTGGTCAATGAGCGGATGCAAACTTCAGATCCTGCTATTTATGCCGCCGGAGATTGTATTGAGGTTCGGCATCTGGTCTCAGGAAAGAAATTTTATGCTCCGCTCGGTTCTCTGGCCAATAAGGAGGGACGGGTGGCCGGCGATAATATGGCCGGTATCCCATCGGTCTTCAAAGGCGCGGTCGGCAGTTTTATCATGAAGGCCTTTGATAGCTGTATAGCCGCTACCGGTTTGAGCCATGATGTGGCCCTGGCTGAAGGTTATGATGCCGATGTGGCTTTGACCGCCCCGGCCGATCGGGCCCATTTCTTTCCAACTGTCAATAATGTGGTGTTCCAGATGGTTTTTGATCGGCGGACACGAAGGGTCCTTGGTCTGCAGGGTTTCGGGCCCATGGGCGATGGCATCTCGGCCCGTATTGATGCTGCCGCGGCCCTGATCAGTACGGGTGGTACTATTGATGACTTTGGCACCTTGGAAATGGCCTATGCCCCGCCATTTTCGGCGGCCATTGATTCCATTAATGCGGCCGCTTATGTCGCCGATAATATCTGTGATGGCCGCCTGCGGAAGATCCCGATGGCCTCCTTTCTCCAGTGGATGGAGGATTTTAGCGGGCAACCGGATTGGATTGCCCTTGATATCAGACATCCCAAAGAAGTAGAGCCCTTTGTGCTGAAATTCGGGACCAAAAAATGGCTGGGCGTCCCTTATAATGAAATACGAGCCCGCTATCAGGAGTTACCGGCTGATAAGACTCTGATTGTGCTCTGTGATGCCGGGACCCGTTCTTTTGAGATCCAGAGCTTTCTAGATAGTGTCGAGCTCCGTAATAGTTTGGTGTTGAGTGGCGGCTTTAATGTCGTCCGGAAGATTGGGGTGGATTGGTATCCCCAATAAATTCTATTTATAAAAACAAAAAACATTGGTTTGCTTATATGGTTGAATTAAATACCGAGTACATGATTGAAGAGATTCAGGATAATATCAAAACCGGCGATGCTATGAAGACGCAAATGGTCCTCGGTCATTTAGCTGAGGTGGATAAGAAGACTCAACATCGCTTGATTTATGAGCTTACCAGAGGTGAGGTGTCGTTTAGTATCCCTCTGCTGCTCTACTTACTGGCTGATCATCCTGAGCTGGCTGCTGAATTGCCGATTATCGAGGAGACCTTGATTTCTCAACTGCTGGCCTATCCGGAACTGTTGACTGGTTATCTTGCCGATCCGAAAATTAAGGGTAAACAGTATCTGATTAAGTTGGCCGGAGAGCTGCGTGCTGATGATGCCACGCTGGCCTTGATGGAACTGGTGGCAGGATCCGAGGATGAAGCAGAAATTAAACTGGTGCTGGAGACCCTTGGTCTGATTGGAGATCCTGAGGCTATAAATGTCCTGACCGATTATCTTTATGCCGCCAATCGTGAGCTGATCATTACGGCAGTGCAGGCGCTTGGTCAAGTAGGTACGCCAACGGCCATGCATCGGCTGGCTGAACGGATGGGCACGGATAATGAGATTGATTTTATGATCCTCTCTATCTTTGCTGATGTCCAAGATCAGGTCTCCCTGGAAAAATTGAATGAAACCCTCCGTTCTCATTACGCCCATATGCGGACTTATGCTAAACAGGAGATTATCCGGATCGGCCCGAAGGTGGTACCTTATCTGTTAGAAAATCTTCTGTACGATGATCCGGATTTTCAGATCCATACCTTAAATGTTCTGGGTGATATCGGGGATGAGTCGGCGATCATGCCGATTAGAAAGTTGCTGGGCCGCGATCCTAAAAGTGCCAATGTCCGTTTTGCCGCTTATGAAACCCTGGCTCTTCTGCCTTTACGAAAAGGAGCGTATACTCTGACCGTGGGCCTGACCGATAAGGAGGATCATGTCTGTGTAGCTGCGGCCAGGGCCATAGAACAGAATTACTCAGAGATCATGGTCGCAGGTATAAAAAATCTGTTGATGGAAAAAGATGACGAAGCCCATCATATCACAAAGATCATTGTCAATGGGCAGGTTGACAAAATTTTTATGAGTCTGGCCGAAGAACCTTATTTTCAGGAAATGGCTATGGTCTATCTGCCGCATGCCCATCATGATATTCGAAAGCATTACTATGAATTATTGAAAAAGGCGGGAATGGATGATTTTGCCATACTGCTGGTAGGTCCTGAAGATATTGCTGTAAAGCGGAAAATAATGGCGGTGGATGATTCGCGGATGATTCTCAATATCTACAAAGCTACCTTGCATGAGTTGGGTTATGATCCGGTCTTATTTGAATTCCCGGCCTCGGCCCTGGAGTGGCTGGAGCAAGAGAAACCGGCCATGGTGCTGACTGATTTGAATATGCCGGAGATTACCGGCGTAGGTTTGACGGTCAAGATTCGAGAAAAATATTCGGCAGCAGAACTGCCGGTCATTATGGTCACCACCCAGAATGAAGCCCAGGATAATAAGGCCGCTTTTAGCGCCGGAGTAAACAAAATTATCCAGAAGCCTTTTAATGCAGCCTCACTGAAAGCAGCCATGGCAGAATTTATTTAGGTGTCGTTAAAGACTTGCGCCTTCTTGCGCAAGTCTTTTTACGACACCTTATGCCGCGTTCAGAAAACAGCAGTTTGTTCAGCTGTTTTCTGCAGTGGCGTCTGGCCGGTTGTCGGCAGTCAGGCGCCCCTTGTTACGCAAGTTTTATTACAACACCTGCCGCAAATCAGCAAACAGCAATGTGTTCAGCTGTTTGCTGCTCGCGGCGCCTGGCAGGCTATATAAGAGGTTACTGGGCAGAGAGATGACAGTCGTTAGAGAGGCAGTGTCGCCAGAAGCGCTGGAATTTTGTCAAAGTCTCGGCCGACATCTGCTGGTCGATGGGCATCAGATCCGACCAGCAGAGAGATCTCTCTGTCAATAGCCATCTGAATAATAGCCGGGGCCGGAAAAGGATTGCCGCGGATGGAAAATCCTGAGGTATTGATTTCCAGAGCCATGTCTCTAGCCTTAATGGCGTCGAGCAATCCCTTGATCTGCTGCCAATGACCTGGGGTGAGGTGAATTTCCGGTTGAAAACGAAGGGCCGCATCCAGGTGGCAGAGGACAGTGCCGGGAAGGTCGAGGACTGCCTCGGTCAGGGTATTAAAATAACGATCAAGGACTTTCTCACGGCCGGTTTCAGCAATAGCCTGAATGTTTCTTGCTTGTCTGCTCAGGAGATTAAGGTCAAAGATGTGATCAGGATCAGGCATGAAATGATAAGAAATACCTATCTGATCCCAGTCATGTTTGTTGAGGCGCTCCTGCAACTCTTGGCTGTGGGTGGTGCTGTAGCCGACCTCTACCCCGAGACCGATGATTAATTGACCGCTGTACTTATCCTGCAGTCTCTGTCCTTCCTGGAAATAATCAGCAAAGTCCTGGTCTGTCAGCCAGGTTGTCTCAAAATAGTGAACACCCGCCTCCATATGCTCCAGAAACATAATGTGCTCCAGCTTTTTGTCGATTGCTGAGCTGACATATTCCTCCATCGTGCCGGAGGCATGATGACATCTGCTGGTATGCACATGCCCATCAAATTTGAGGTTGATGGTAGATTTAATGGCCATAAACTTAAAAGATCAAGCATTGCCTTTAGGAAAGAAATGGATCACGCCATCAATGTCGGAAGTATCGCAGACATGGCCGATATCCATTTCCAGATCAAGAAATTCTCCAATGCCTCCAATATTTAAAGACAAGGCAGGACCATCAGGCAAATGGTAGATCAGGGTTTGTACCTGGGCATAATTAATAGGGCGAACAAAGAGTTTCATGCAGTTTCCTACCTATATCGCTAAATTTCTTAAGGAGAATAACTTGAGTTGATACAATTAAATTGAATACGAACTTAACAATAAGGATATTTTCTGTAAACTGCAAGGAGTTATGAAAAGATCTCATCCTAATGGCAGCCCCTTGCTCTTTGGCAGTAAATAGGTTTGACAGGGAAAGAGTATATGCTTACAATGCACAACATTTAGCAAAGTTGGCCACCCACACTTTGATTTACAAATCGCCCCGTGAATAACCAGGGCCGATATGTCTACGAATTAGACGATTTATAATAAAATTATTTTGATAAGGTGATAACAGTGAGCGAAAAAAGTATGTCGGGCAAAGAGAAGGTCCTCTTCGGTAAAGCTACCAATCCTTCCAATATCCTACCTCAGAAATTGACATTGGACAGTAAGATTAAGTTTCGTTGCCATCCGGGTGTAAAATGTTTTACGGCTTGTTGCGGAGGGATCAAAATTATTCTCACCCCTTATGATATCCTGCAGTTGCGCAAAAGATTGGATATGCCGGCCCATGAGTTTATCCAGCAGTATGCCACACCGGTTTATCTAGAGCAGACCGATATGCCTGGTGTGGCCTTAAAGCTGCGGGAAGATGACCTCAAATGTCCTTTTGTGACCCCCGATGGCTGCACCGTCTATAGCGATCGCCCTTCTGCCTGCCGCTATTATCCGGTGGGGATGGCTGATTTTCACGAGGGTGGCGATAATAAAAGCAAGGATGGCGACCAGAACGATGAAGAGAAGTTTTTCTTTATTGTGAAGGAAGAACATTGCAAGGGATTTGAAGAAGACAAGGAATGGACCGTGCGGGAATGGCGTGCCGATCAAGGCGTTGACTTGCGTGATGAGATGAATAAAGAATGGTTGCGCCTGGTAATGCGGCGTAAATCTTTCGGCCATCAGGCCACCCTCTCTGAGCAGGCCAAACGTATGTTTTTTATGGCCTCGACCGATCTTGACAATTTCCGGGCCTTTGTCTTTGAGAGCTCTTTTCTTGACACCTTTATTATAGATGATGAGACGGTGGCCAAGATTAAAGACGATGATGTAGAACTGATGCTGTTCTCTTTCAAGTATCTGGCAGCTACCCTGTTTGGGGCGCAGACCATGAAAATAAGAGAAGACAAAATTCAGGCCAAGGTAGTAGAGATTAAACAGCGGCAGGATGAATCAGTATTGGAGTCAGTGCAGGAATATGAGAGAATCAAACAGCAACGCGACATGGAAGCTAAAAGTTAAGCTTACAGATCAATAGAATAACAAAAAAGGGGTTTCGCAAATATTTGCGAAACCCCTTTTTTGTTTGGTAAAGAGTGCCTACTCTTGCTGTGAACGACAGCAGGAGCTGTTAAGAAAAGCCAGACTCTGACTTTTCTTAACAGCTCCTGAACAGAGCAGGCAACCGGAGATATTATTTTTCCGGTTCCAGGGCTGCTGCTCTAGCTACCAGGAATTTCCAGGACTTGGTTACATCCTTTTGGGAGGCAGCCATCAGTTCATCGGCATGGGCTGGATTCACCATCTTGAGCATACGGTAACGATTCTCACCCATGGCGTATTCTTCAAAGGTGATGGTCGGTTCCTTAGAGTCAATGGTCAAAGGATTCTTACCGGCCTCTTCCAACTCGGGATGGTAGCGGTACAATGGCCAATGCCCACAATCAACGGCCTTTTTCATCTGATGCAGACCTTTGGTCATGTTGATGCCATGGTTGATACAAGTAGCATAGGCAATGATCAAAGATGGACCATCATAAGCTTCGGCCTCGGCAATGGCTTTAGCCACCTGGACTGGATTAGCACCCATGCTCACCTTGGCAATATAGACATTGCCATAAGTGGAGAAAATCATGCCGATATCCTTTTTCGGCATTTTTTTACCGCTTGCGGCAAACTGGGCCGTTGCTGCCCGAGGGGTCGATTTTGACATCTGACCACCGGTATTCGAGTACACTTCGGTATCAAGAATCATGACATTGACATTCTCGCCGGAGGCCAAGACATGATCAAGGCCGCCGTAACCAATGTCATAGGCCCAACCGTCACCACCAAAGATCCATACTGATTTTTTCACCAGATAATCAGCGACCGGCAAGAGGCGTTTGGCAATGACATCCTTGCTGCCCTCGAGCTTGCCCTTTAACTGGGCTATTCGTCCCCGCTGTAACTCGATGTCGGCCTGAGTTTTCTGGACAGCATTCAGGATCTCGTCGGCCATAGTCTGGGTAATCATATTAGCGGCCACGGCCTGATTCACCAGTTCAGCCGCCTGCGCACCAAGCTTATTCACCGAGGCCCGCATGCCCAGACCGAACTCGGCATTGTCTTCAAAAAGGGAGTTGGCCCAGGCCGGTCCCCGGCCATCAGCTCTTTTACAATAAGGGGTAGTAGGCAGGTTGCCGCCATAAATGGAGGAACAGCCGGTAGCGTTGGCGACCAGCATCCGGTCACCGAACATCTGGGTTACCAGTTTGATATAGGGGGTCTCACCACAGCCTGAACAGGCCCCGGAAAACTCAAACAGCGGTCGGCATAACTGACTGCCTTTGATGGTAGAAGGATCAATCTCAGCGGGATCAACCTCGGGCAGACTGAGGAAATATTCCACATTTTTGGCCTCTGTCTGGCGGACCTCTTCGCTGTTAGGAATCATCTGCAGGGCTTTGATTTTAGCAGGGCAGACATCTACGCATTGGGTACAGGCACAGCAGTCTTCGGTAAAGACCTGAACCACAAATTTGCGGCCCGAGAATTGCTTGCCTACAGCCTCTACGGATTTAAAGGCCTCAGGGGTATTTTTTAGATCAGATGCGACTTTGATACGGATGGAGGCATGAGGGCAGACCAGTGAACAGCGGCCGCACTGAATACAGTTTTCCGGCAGCCATTCAGGAACCTGCACTCCGATGTTACGTTTTTCATACTGCGTGGTGGCGGTCGGCCAGGTACCATCGTTGGGCATCTGCGAGACTTTAACCTCATCGCCGCGGCCTTCGATCATGGTGGCTGTTACTTCTTTCACAAAGTCAGGCGCGCTCTCAGGAACTGTCGGCGGCATGGCATGCCCACCGATAGAGTCACCCAGCTTTACCTCGACGATATTGGTCATGGCGGCATCAACAGCGCTGTAGTTCATTTCCACAACCTTGTCGCCTTTTTTACCATAGGTCTTTTTGATGGCGTTTTTAATGGCGGTAACCGCCTCTTCCACAGGGATGATGCCCGAGATCAGGAAGAAGGCAGTCTGCATGATCATGTTGATACGAGCACCGAGTCCCAGGGTCTGACCAAGAGCGACAGCATCAATGATATAAAATTTTGCTTTTTTGTCGATCAGGGTCTTCTGAACCTTACCTGGGAGCTCATTCCAGATCTGATCGGCGGTAAAACTGGTGGTCAGGAGAAAAGTGCCGCCTTCTTCCAGATTACGCAGCATGTCATATTGATCCAGAAAGTTGGAATTGTGGCAGGCAATGAAGTTAGCCTTATTGATAAGATAGGGGGCCACAATCGGATTTTTGCCAAAACGCAGATGGGAAGTGGTAATGGACCCCGATTTTTTGGAATCATAGACAAAATAGCCCTGAGC
>DIKT01000060.1:24646-49933 GCA_002424635.1 Desulfobulbaceae bacterium UBA5611 | reverse complement strand
TCAGCGCCAAGACCATAGAACATCGCCCTGATAACATCCTTGCCTTCAATGCTGAAGTTTTTGTCATAGCTGAGGCTGGAGCCGGTAACATCATCATTGGGCCCTACACAAAAATGATTCTTGGGAGCCATTGAGGCCATATTTTCAAAAACGGCCTTGACCATGGTAGGGGTAAATTCAGCCGAACCAAGACCATAGCGGCCGGAGAGGATCAAGGGCTGGTAAGCGGCGATATTGCTCTCGATGGCCTCGCCAATGGCGGCACGGACGTCAAGATAAAGGGGCTCGCCGGCAGCTCCGGGCTCCTTGGTGCGATCGAGGACGGTGATCCGTTCCACCGTCGGCGGCAGAGCGTTGACCATGGCCTTGCAGTCAAAAGGCCGATACAGACGGACAATGACCATGCCGACTCTTTTGTCCTGAGCCATAAGGTAATCAATGGTGGCCGCTGCCGTCTCACAGCCTGAAGCCATCATGACGATGACATCCTCGGCATCAGGATCGCCATAATAATCAAAAAGATGATACTGACGACCGGTGATGGTGGCGAATTTGTCCATCGTGTCCTGAACGATTCCGGGCAGGGCGTTATAAAATTTATTGACGGTCTCACGGCCGGTAAAATAAACATCGGGATTCTGAGCCGTACCACGGATGGTGGGCCGATCAGGGGTGAGAGCGCGCTCGCGATGGGCCACCACCATCTCTTCATCAATCATGGCAATCATATCTTCGCGGGTCAGTTCTTCGATCTTCTGGATCTCATGTGAGGTGCGGAAGCCATCAAAAAAATGAACAAAAGGAATCCGTGAGGCCAGAGAGGCCTGGGTCACAATCAGGGCCATATCCATACATTCCTGCACATTTTTGGAGGCCAGCAGCCCCCAGCCGGTCTGACGGATGGCATTGATATCACCATGGTCCCCGAATATGGACAGGCCCTGGCAGGCGATGGAGCGGGCAGTCACATGAAAAACGGTAGGGGTGAGTTCACCGGCGATCTTGTACATATTAGGGATCATCAGCAACAGTCCCTGCGAGGCGGTAAAGGTGGTACACAGTGAACCAGTGGCAAGCGAGCCATGCAGGGAACCGGCGACACCGGCCTCAGACTGCATCTGGGTGACAACCGGCACGGAATTCCAGATATTCTCCTGTAGAGCTGCTGACTTGGTATCTGCTTCAGCAGCCATCGGGGTGGATGGGGTTATCGGATAGATAGTGATGATTTCGCTGGTGGCATAGGCAACATGAGTACAGGCCTGGTTGCCGTCGATGGTGACCATTTTTCGTGACATGGAATAAAGCTCCTTTGTTACATTGATAATAAAATATTGCTCTTATGGTTTCTTTAGCTTATTTTTTTTGGCAAATCGCTGAGATCATCAAGGCTCTGACTGACAATTATATAGCCGCTGAGAGCGGTGATTTCACCGGTAATAGCCTTGATATCCTCTGCACAGGCCAGGGCTTGATTCCGTTCTTCATCTTGTTTGTTGGCACCAGAAAGGGTTGCCGAACGATCAGGCAGGATACGGACCGACACTCGTTTAAAGCCGGCAGGAGCATCATTAAAAGAGGTGAGGATCGACAGGATATGGGCTTTATGCTGCCGCAGGATGTCAACCAGGCGGGAGACAGAACCACCGGCATCAGACATGTCAATAACAAACTGGTAGGCTCCGTCCTGAATGCCGGTGGCATGGATAAAACCGCGGAGCACATCAGATTCTGAGAGCAGACCCACCAGATTATCGTTGTCGTCAACGATCAGCAGCCCCGAGATTTTCTCTCCCAGCATTACGAGCGCCGCTTTTTCTAGGGTGTCATTTTTTTTCAGGCAGATAGGCCGGCCGGTCATGACATCTTTGACCTTCATCTCAGACAGCAGGTAATACATCTCATGGATGTCCATGTCGGCCTTGCTCGACGGGGAGGCATCCTTCAGATCGCGGTCGGTGATAATACCGGCGAGCTTGCCATGGGATAGAACCGGCAAGCGTCGGATATTATTCTCCTTCATCGTCCTGGTTGCCCGCATTACCGAGGTGTTGGCGTCCACAGTCAGAATTGTGGTCGCCATCCAGTCTTTTATCAACATAAATGCCTCCTATGGCTTGCGTAAAGGGTTGCGTTAATCATAGAACATGGAATAATGAGTGTTCTTTCCAGATGAGTGTGTCTTGCGGTAGGAAATTAAAGCAGACCATAACTGGAAATTTATTATATATATACGAATGGAATTTAATTAAAACAAATTGCGAATATAAGATATTTTAAATATTGATGCAAGATATGAATGAAATTGATATATGGGGCCCATGAAGATTTTCTCCGATGTTAATCTCGATTTTTTATTGCAGTTTCTGGCCGATAAAGAGCAGTTTGTTTTTTTGGATACCGCCAAGCCTGACCCGGATAATACGATCTCTCTGCTCTTTGTGGATCCCCGCAGCCGGTTGCAATGCCGGCGGGGTGATGACAGCCGCCTGTTTCTGGAGCAAATAGAATCAGCCATGGCTGCCGGCTATTATGTGGCGGGCTGGTTCAGTTATGAATTCGGCTATCTTTTAGAGGACAAGCTACAGGGGCTTCTTGACCGCAATGGTGATAGCTCACTACTGCTGGCTGATGTCGGTATTTTTAAAAAGCCTTATTCTTTTGATCATGGTTCGGGCCAGACTGATTTCCCTACGCTAGCCGGGCTGAATCCCGCGCAATCACCATCTCTGACCGGTATTTGCCGGGTGGACAATATCCAGCCCAGTCAAAGCCGGGCCTTCTATCTCCAGGCCATTCGGGCCATTCAACAATATATCCAGGCGGGTGACACCTATCAGGTTAACTATACGCTGAAGTTACTCTTTGATTTTGCCGGATCACCGGAAGCGCTTTATAAAAGCCTCCGCCGTAATCAATCAGTGGCCTATGGGGCTTATCTTCGTTTTGGAGAGTCCCGGCTGCTGTCATTTTCTCCTGAACTTTTTTTTCGAAAAGATGCCGACCGCATTATGGTGCGGCCGATGAAAGGCACCATGACCAGGGGCCGTTTCCCTGCAGAAGATCAGGAGCAGGCGCGTCATCTGCAGAATGACAACAAAAATCGCAGTGAAAATGTGATGATTGTTGATCTGCTGCGCAATGATCTGGGTCGATTAATGCATGAGCTTGGTGATAGTCCGGTACGCACGGCCTCGCTCTTTGATGTGGAACGATACGAGACGCTGCTGCAGATGACGTCTACGGTGATTGCAAGTGTTGAGCAGGATGCGCAGCCGGCTGGTCTGGCCGGCCTGTCGCTGCGCCAATTATTCCAGGCCCTCTTTCCCTGTGGCTCTGTGACCGGCGCCCCGAAAATTAGGACCATGGAGATCATCTCGGAACTGGAGCCGACCCGGCGCGGTGTTTATACCGGGGCCATCGGCTATCTGGCGCCCACCGGTACAGCCGTCTTTAATGTGCCGATTCGTACCGTCACCCTGGGCGGTACACAGGGTGAAATGGGTATCGGCTCTGCTATTGTTGCTGATTCAGAGCCGGAACAGGAGTGGCAGGAGTGTCTGCTGAAAGGCAGTTTTTTGACTTCGTCCTCCCCGGCCTTCCAGCTCATCGAGACCCTCTTATGGGAGCCTGGGACTGGCTATTGGTTGCTGGCCGAGCATCTTGAGCGTCTGCAGGCCTCGGCTGATTATTTTCTTTTCTGCTGTGATCTGCCAGCCCTGCACCACAGATTGAGCCAGGAGAGTCGTCTGTTTGCGGCGGTGCCCATGCGGGTCCGTCTGACTCTGGCTAAGGATGGTGCAGTTAGCATCAGCTCGCAGCCCTGTTTGCTGCCGGCCGCCCGGCAATTGCCGCGCCAGCCTGATCTGCATCTTACTGATCTGCCGCGGGTGGCGATCTCGGCTGAACGCACAGATTCATCTGTGCCCTGGTATTTTCATAAAACTACGCAGCGGCAGCTCTATGATCGAGAGCTGCCAAGGGTTAAGGCGCAAGGACTGCTGGATTGCTGTTTTTTGAATGAACGAGCAGAACTCACCGAGGGCTGCATCTCCAATATAATTTTATGGCGCAAGGGCGTCTATGTGACCCCGGCCTTGCAAAGTGGCTTACTGGCAGGTATTATGAGAGCATTTTTATTGTCGAATGCCGAAATTTCTTTACGGGAGGAGATATTGACGCTTGCTGATTTCCAGAATGCTGAGGCTCTTTTTATCTGCAACTCCGTGCGCGGGGTTGTGCAGGTGAGCAGGAATGAAGAGTGTTAGTAAACAAATTAATTGCACATCCCTAAGGAGACAAGGATGAACTGGAAGAATTGGTCGATTGGCATAAAGTTAGGTGTGGTTTTTGGTCTTGTGTTGCTATTGCTGGCCGGGGTCGGTGCTGTCAGTCTGCTCAGGATATCAGGGCTGAGCTCGGACATGGAGCAGGCCCTCGGAGCCAATGCACTCAATACTACCTTGGCCAAGCGTGAGGTTGATCATCTGCGTTTTGCCGGGAAGATCACCACTTTTTTCCAGGATGAATCTATTGCCACCCTGGATCTGGAAACTGATGATCATAAGTGCGCATTAGGTCAATGGCTCTATGGCGAAGGACGTCAACAGGCGGAACAGGATTACCCGAAATTGACCCCATTGCTGAAGGAACTGGAGACCCCGCATGCCGAGCTCCATGCCTCAGTGGCTGAGATGCAGCAGATTCTGGCCAAGGCGGAAAGCAAGGATATGGCCGTGTACAGCATGCAGGATATCTTCCGCACCAAATCAGAAAAGGCCTTGCACGAAGTATCGAGGATATTAGGGATGGCTGGTACATATCTTGATCAGGAAGTGCAAGACATTGGTGACCATTCCAAAGTGGAAGTGCAGAAGGCCATTCGGTTCATCTTGATAATGACGATCCTGGCCCTGGTGATTGGTATTGTCTTCGGTTTTAATATCTTCCGCTTGATCACCGGCAGCCTGAAACAGATGTTAGGTTTTACTGACAAGCTGGCCCAGGGCAATCTTGATGGCCACCTTGATGTGCCTCAGCGGGATGAGCTTGGGGAGCTGGCTCGTTCCCTGACTACGACGGTTGAACAGTGGCGGCAGGTTATCGGCGGTATCGGCGCCGAGGTGGCAACCCTGGCTTCGTCTTCCCAGGAATTGACCGAAACCTCACGCAGTCTATCGACCGGGGCCGCCAGCTCAGCTGAATTGTCGTCTTCAGTAGCCGCAGCCACGGAAGAGATGAGCGCCAATATGAACTCGGTGGCCGCAGCCAGCGAACAGGCTGCTACCAATGTCAATATCGTGGCCTCAGCGGCTGAGGAAATCAGCTCAACGATTCATCAGATTGCCGCCAAAACAGAACAAGCCAAAGAAATTACCGGAGGCGCAGTACTGCTGGCTCAAAGTTCTACTGACAAGGTAGGGGCCTTGGGGCGGGCGGCCCATGAGATCAGCAAAGTTACCGAGGCTATTACCGAGATCTCGGATCAAACCAATCTGCTGGCCTTGAATGCCACTATTGAGGCCGCCCGGGCTGGAGAGGCGGGTAAAGGTTTTGCAGTAGTGGCCAATGAGATCAAAGAACTGGCTAAGCAGACGGCGGCGGCGACCGGAGAAATCAAGGCTCGGATTGAGTCAATTCAAGGTTCCACCAATGAGACGGTTAGTGAGATCGAGCAGATAACTAAGGTCATCAGTCAGATGAACGGGATTGTGGCAGATATTGCCCAGTCTGTTGAAGAACAGACGGCCACTACTTCCGAGATTGCTGAAAGTGTCCTGCAGGCAGCGCAGGGCATTAATGAGGTCAATGAAAATGTGGCCCAGAGCTCCATGGTTGCGGGTCAGATTGCCGGCGATATCACCGAGGTCAGTAATGTCTCCCGTTCCCTGTCGAAAAGTGGTCAGGATGTAGAGGGCAGCGCCCAGGAACTGGCTAATATAGCTGAGACTCTTAAGAATCTGGTATCCCATTTTAAAATGGTTCCGGGAAGAGAGCAAAAAAAGACTGCAGGATATCGCGGTGTTGAGGCAGGAAACAATAAGGAGGTCTCATCATCATCGTCCAGGCCAGCGACTGCTGCTGCCGTGACTGCAGCCAGGCATGTTGCAGATCTTATGCCCTGGAGTGCACAGCTGAGCGTCAATATTAATCTTATCGATGATCAGCATAAAAAATTGGTGGGGATGATTAATGAGCTCCATAAAGCCATGAAATTAAAAAAGAGCAACAGCGCGATGAGTGGGATTCTGGATCGGCTTATCGACTATACGGCCAGTCATTTTGCCACCGAAGAAAAGCTCTTCACCCAGTTTGGTTATCCTGAAGAGAAGGCCCATGTTGAGCTCCATCGGAAACTGGTGGCCCAGGTTATTGATATTCAGCAAAAATTTAAGGCGGGGGATGTCATGCTGTCCATGGATCTCATGACCTTTCTGAAAGAATGGTTGGTTACACATATCCAGGGGACGGATAAGAAATACAGTTCTTTCCTGCGTGAGCATGGTGTGAAATAAAAAAGCAGGAGGCAGCCTTTTATTTTTTTGCGATAGTAAAAGGCATTGCTGTTTTGAGCGCGCTTGGTTGGGTATTTATGATTGTTCACGATTAGTGGACCAGCCCTTGCTCATCTTCCGGACTGATCGGCGCTGGAGCCATAACAAGCTGGTGCTCATTGCCGAGATTGCGCATCATGATCAGAAAGCTGGCGGGCATTGGCATTTCACGCTCTGGTAACAACAGGCCAATGTCAGCCGCCTGATTCAATATTTTAACACTGTCCTTCTCTTCCCTGCTGTCACAAAGGGCCTGCATCCGAAGGGCATCGGTGAGCGGCGCCCTCAGATGCGGCAATTCCCGGGCCAGACCGAGTAGCTCCTGCTCAATATCAGCGTGGTTGTGATGATGAAAGCTGACGAACTTTTCTTCCCTGTTCAAGGTACCGAATAGTTCATTCGTCATCGCGCCGGTAAGCATGGCCAGCTGCTGTGGGTCCTGGAACGGGTATTTCCTGCCAAGCAGGGCCCTCAGTTCTTTAAACAGCACCATCTGCATCACACAAATCCCTGCCCGCAAGACAGAAAGCAAACGTGACTCCGATATTTTTGTGGTTGTGTCCATCTATGTTACTCCTAGAGAACAATCTTGACGGCAAGATGGTTTTTCAGATTCTGATAGATGGCAAGCCGGGAGGCCTCGTCAGCCACCTCGATCTCGACATTCAGGCTGCAGTATTTGCCGCCGGAACTTGTTTTTGAGGCGGCAAGGGAACTGATCGCTGGGCAGACAGCAGTAACGGCCTGGGTCAAAGTAGTAATGTCCTCGCCGATGACCTTGTACAGCCAGATGCAGGGGTAAGTAATATCCAGTTGTGCGGCACAGGGTTTTGGGTTGGTGGTATCAATTGGCATGGTATGCTGATTCATATAGTTTGAGTTTTCTTATATTGGATAGGAAATGCAAGAGTCCGGAAGCTGGCTGCTTACTGCAACTTGCTGAAGCCCTAGAAATTTTCCCTGCTCTATCATGAGTGTCGACATCAGCTGCGGACGCTGCCGTTTAACAGACTGATCTGGTCATTGAGCGTCCAGAAATCATAGATAACCCCTAGTCCGCAAATTCCTCCAGTCAAGAGGTAGATGATGCCTGAAATCCATTTGCCCATATAAAAGCGATGGATGCCCAATAGGCCAAGAAAGGTCAGTAGCACCCAGCTCAGGTTGTAATCAATTGCTCCTTCATGAAAGCGAATATCAGCGTCTCTATTCATTGACGGGATGAGAAAAAGATCCACCAGCCAGCCGATGAAAAAGAGTCCGAGGGTGAAAAAATAGATAGTTCCGGAAATAGGCTTGCCATAATAGAAACGATGGGCTCCTAGAAAGCCAAATATCCATAATATATAACCCATTACCGGAGTATGAGTTTGTCGTTGGGAATGAACCATTTTACTGACTCCTTGTGGTTTTCTCTTGTCTGGAAAAAGAATTCTCAGGGCGCTTTCTCACTGTTCAAAACTATGAAAGTATCTTCTGCTTTAACTTTTGGACCCGTGTCCACGCCTCGTTGATCCGTTGTTCCGATAATCTGCCGCTCTCTATTGCCTGTATAATGACAGGGATAATCCGGGTTAGAGCCTCCGGGTCATAGTCGAGGTTATTGCCTATTATAAGCAGATCAACGCCGGCTGCAAGGGCCAGGCAAACTGCCTCTTCCAGGCCATATCTGGTGGTGATGGCCTTCATCTGCAGATCATCAGAGATGACCAGCCCATTAAACTGCAATTCCTGGCGCAGGAGCTTACCTATAATACGAGCTGACAGGGTGGCGGGATGAATTGGATCCAGCTCCTTATGGAACAGATGCCCGGTCATAATAGCATCAACCAGACCAGTGGCAATCAATTCCCGATAAGGTTGCAGCTCCAGCTCCAGCCAGCTCTCTGTTATATCAGTAAAGCCCAGATGAGAATCAGTGCGGGAACTGCCATGACCAGGAAAATGTTTCAGACAACTAAGAACGCCAAGTTCATTATGCGCTTTAATCCACTCACTGGCATGCATACAGGCGATAGCGGGAGAAGCGGAAAAGCTGCGATCCAGTTTGCCGATTACCGGATTCTCTGGAAAAACGTTAAGATCGATCACCGGGGCGAAGTTGAAATTAATGCCCATTGTCTGCAAGGTCGTAGCAGTAGTCAGGGCATGGGTAGCAGTCAATGCCCTGTCATTTTTTTGACCAAGCTCGGCGGCACTGGCAGTAGCCGGAAAACCATGTTCAGGTTTAAGCCGGCGGACTTTGCCCCCTTCCTGATCAACTCCGATGAAGAGCGGCGTATTGGCAAAGCCCTGCAGGGTGGCGGTGAGTGTCTTGAGCTGAGAGGCGGATGTAATGTTATTATGGTTCAGTTTTTTGGCCAGTAAACGGTCAAACAGAATAACGCCGCCGAGGTTTCTCCGGCTGATATCCGCGACTACAGGATGATTGGCGTCAATGTGGTCTCCCTGAAAACCAAGGCAGAAGAGCTGTCCTATTTTTTTTTCGATGTCCATGAAATATATGAAAAGATATTATAAAATTAAAATTTATACCAAGCCCTCTACGCAGCTTGTTACTTAATGGCAAGCAGCAGCTATTGCAAGGTTTTCAGCAGCGGTCATATCTTATTTTTATTTTTTTTAATGAACTTTTTATTATTGTAGAGCCGGGTTGGCATTATTCTTGCTTTGCTTAAGATAATCAAGAATTTGGATAAAGATATTATTTATTGTGTCGATATACACTTAACTCCAAACTTGTTTTGATTATTTTATAAGGAAAAGAGATATGACAATTTCAACGGAATTAGATTCAGTAATTTTAACCGGTAAGCCAAGAGCCGACGTTGATCATGTTATGGTGGAGCTGGATCATCTGAGGCGGCAGACCGAGCGTCTGGCTCTGATCAATAAGCTTCATGTCCGGTTAGGCGCAGTTCTTGATATGGCCGGCATGATTGAGACCTACTCCGTCTGGTTGATGCCTCATGTCGAGCATGAGCTTATAGGTTACAGCAACACGATCCGTAATAAGAAGCATCTGTTCTGTTCAGGACATGGGCCTCTCAGGCGCCACCTGATCGCTTTTGCCGAGCAGTTGATGAGTGACAAGAATCATGATGCCGCAGTCAGTGAAGATGGCCATTATGCCCATAAATGGCTGCTGGAGACGATTGATAATGCCGGACTGCTCCTAGTGCTGAAAGGCGGCCAGGCCATGGATGCAAGTGAAATTGCATGGGTTAATGAGTCTTTGCTGGTCCTGGGTGAATCACTTCGCCGGGCTCTGGATTATGAAGAGCTCTTTAAAAGTGCTCGCCAGGATGTTCTGACCGGGCTTGCCAACCGGCGGGTCTTTGATGAGCAGATCAAGATAAAGATAGACAGCGCCCGCCGCTCCGGCCGGCCATTGACCATAGCCTCAATGGATCTGGACCGCTTTAAACAGATTAATGATAATCTGGGTCATCAGCGTGGTGATCAGGTCCTGCAGCAGGTGGCGCAGATGATGGCCGAAGCGATACGGTCAACTGATCTTCTGGTCAGGATGGGCGGGGATGAATTTCTGCTGGTTATGGATGATACCGACCAGCAAAGTGCCAGGATCCTGGCAGAAAGAATATGTCTGGCTATTGATGAACTGAATGTCTGGGCCGACAGTGAAAGCAAACTGGGCATCTCTATCGGTCTGGCCCAGTGGCAAAAAAATGAAGAGCTGGATGCATGGATGGAAAGGGTTGATGACATTCTCTATCATGCCAAAGCCACCGGCCGTTCCCGCGTGAGTTTATCTGATTGATAATTAAATAAATCTGATAAATGACGAAAGCCGACTCATACATGAGTCGGCTTTCGTCATTTAACGGGTCCAGCTGTCACTTGTCAGCTGGATACTTGCGTGTCATGATCTTGACACTTATGCCTCCAGTGATATATTAAGCGGTATAAGGTGCATGTCTTTGCGTCGCTGCTCGGTACGTCCAAGTGACCAGTCACCGCATTTGGCCTTGCCGGCCAGCAGGCTGTTTACCGCCTCCACCACTCCTGCCACATTGATTACCGGGTGTCGGCTAAAGACTTGGGGTAGTCCTTGTGTCAGGTTGCAGACCAGGCAGCAGCCCGGTCGCTCGTGCAGTTGCAATTCCAGATTTAGGCGCTTGCCGTCCGTGCCGTTATAAGCCAGCTCAATATCATACGCTCCTTCGCTGGCATCCCCGAACAGGGCATCAAAAAAATCATTGGAACGTTCTTTAGGGAAAAGTTGTTGCAGGGCTTCAGCGGTAAAGAGGGCGTCAATGGTCTTGGTATCCATGCTGTTTGTTTTTGTTATTAAGAGTTGAGGGGAAATTACCAGAACCCTTTGATTGCGGATTCCTGGTGTCATTTTTCGAAGAGTTTCCTATTATAAACGACGTTCTGTCTTTGTCAACCGACGTTGCGGCAAAAGCGCCATTGTGGTAAAGTCCGATCCCATGCATACTACTATTCCCAGCACTCCCAGCAGTTACAAGTCTCCTGCCATCAACCTCGATGATCTGAATCCTGCCCAATATGAAGCGGTGAGCAGAACGGAAGGTCCGGTTCTGGTTATTGCCGGGGCCGGCAGCGGCAAGACCAGAACCCTGGTGTACCGGGTGGCCCATCTTCTTGAAAAAGGGGTTGCCCCGGAAAATATACTCCTGCTGACTTTTACCCGTAAATCAGCTCAGGAGATGCTGTGGCGGGCCGGCCGGTTGCTTAATGATTCCTGTAGCCGGGTGGTCGGCGGCACCTTTCACGGCACGGCCAACCTGCTGCTCCGGCGCTATGGCTCTTATCTTGGTTTTGGCTCAAGCTTTACCATCATTGATCGTTCTGATGCCGAAGGCATCATTAATCTGCTGAAATCATCCCTGGGCCTTACCGGCCGCGATCTGCAGTTTCCTTCCAAGCGGATCATCATCAACATGATCAGCGGCGCAGTCAATAAATCCATGGCCCTGGAGGATCTGCTTTTTGAGCAATACGCCCACCTCAGTGAACATACGGATGATCTGCTCCGGCTGCAGCAACATTATCAGGAGTTCAAATTTACCCATGCCCTGATGGATTATGATGATCTGCTGGTGAACTGGAAACGTCTGCTGGCCGAGGTGCCGGAGGCGCGCCAGCTCATCGCTTCCCGCTATAGTCACATCATGGTCGATGAGTATCAGGATACCAACCTGGTCCAGGCTGATATCGTCCGTCTGCTGGCATATGACCATAATAACGTGATGGTGGTGGGTGATGATTCCCAGTCGATCTACTCTTTTCGAGGCGCTGATTTTTATAATATCATGCGCTTCCCCAAGACCTTCCCTGATACGCACATCATCAAACTGGAGGAGAATTATCGCTCGACCCAGCCGATCCTGTCGCTGACCAATGATATTATCTGCCATGCCTCGGAAAAATATACCAAGACCCTTTTTACCCGTTTGGAAGGCAGCCGAAAACCCCTGCTCTTTGCCGCGAGTGATGAGCGCCAGGAGGCCAGATTTGTGACCGACAAGATCAGTGAACTGGTGGCAGACGGGATCAGGTTCAAGGATATTGCCGTGCTGTTTCGTTCCGGTTTCCATTCCTACAAGCTGGAGATTGAGCTTGCCAGCGGCGGGGTCGATTTTGAAAAGCGGGGCGGTCTGAAACTGACGGAAGCGGCCCATATGAAAGATGTGCTGTCATTTTTGCGCATCCTGGTCAATCCGCAGGATAATCTGTCCTGGAACCGGGTGCTGCTGCATATCGATAAAGTGGGTCCCAAAACGGCTCAGAAGATTGCCGCCCAGATTGGCCAGTCGCCTGCGCCTTTTCAGCATCTTGCGGAGTTTCCCGCCGGCAGGATGTGGGCAGACGGCCTGCGGCGCTTGGCTCAGCTGTTTGCTGATCTGGGCCGGGAAGAGTCACCGGCGGCCATGTATGAACTGATCATGATCTATTATCAGCCGCTCTTTGAACGCCTCTATCATGATGATTATCCCAAACGGCAGAAAGATCTGGAGCAGTTGCAAGGTATTATCAGTGAGTATGCCGATCTGCAGACTTTTGTCGATGATACCACCCTCGATCCTCCTGATGCGGCCGGCTCGCAGCGCGCAGAAGATAGCGATCGCATGGTCCTGTCCACTATCCATTCGGCCAAGGGTCTGGAGTGGGAAGCGGTGTTTGTCATTGGTCTGGCTGAGGGCCGCTTTCCCCATGCTAAGGCGGAACCGGGCGAGCAATGGGAAGAGGAACGACGTCTGCTTTATGTGGCGGCTACCCGGGCCAAAAAGTATCTATATCTCAGTTACCCAAAAGAACTGATGACGCCTGATCGCCAGTTCCGTCGGGTGGGGATGTCACCTTTTCTGACTGAACTGCAGGGCGGACTTTTTGAGCGCCTCCAGGAAGAGCGGCAGACCTCTTTTATGCCGAGTCCTTTTGCCAGAAGTGAGGGCCTGGCTTCGATGAAGATAAGCAGAAGCAAGGTTGCCATCACCGATCTGGCCAAAGGCACCGAGGTCAGTCATTCTTTTTTCGGCACCGGAGTCGTGGTGGTTACCGGCAGCGGCAGGACGGTCGATGTTCTCTTTGATCGCCATGGTCTCAAAACCCTGCATCTTGATTATGCCAAACTAACGATTGTGACGGATTGATGATCATGAACTATCAGGAGGCGCAGACTTATCTTGAAGAGCTGCAATTCCATAAGATCAAGCTGGGCCTTGATTCCATGCGCTCGTTTCTGGCCAGGGTCGGCCATCCGGAACGGCAGTTGCGCTACGTGCATGTGGCCGGCACTAACGGCAAGGGCTCGGTCAGTGTCACTATTTTGACTTTACTGGCCAGGGCCGGCTATCGGGTCGGCCTCTATACTTCGCCTCATCTCAGTTCAGTCAGGGAACGCTTCCGGATCAATGATGACTTTATCAGCCGAGAAAAATTTGCCGAACTGGCCAGCCGGATCAAGTCGGTGCTGGGCGCAGAAAAAATAACCTATTTTGAATTTACCACAGCCCTGGCCCTGCTCTGGTTTGCCGAATCCGGTCTTGATCTTGTCGTCCTTGAAACCGGGCTCGGCGGCCGTCTCGATGCCACCAATGTCGTGCTGCCGCTGGTCTCCGTGATCACTAATGTGACCATGGATCATGAGGCCTATCTGGGCACGACCATAGCGGCGGTAGCGGCAGAAAAGGCCGGCATTATCAAAGACGGGGTGCCGGTCGTGTCGGGATTGGCAGCAGATGAGGGGTTGGAGGTGGTGCAGCGGATCTGCGGCCAGAAAAATGCTCCCCTTTATCTTTTTGGTCAGGCCTTTCAGGCCGCAGAGCAGGGCGAAGATCGGCTCTGGTCGTGGCTACCGGATGAGGCCCTCCTGCCGGCCGAGCGCCTTGATTCCTTGCGTTGTTCTATGCGCGGCAGTTATCAGGTGGTTAATGCCTCCCTGGCCTTGGCGGTCCTGGCCTTGCTGCGACCGCACGGCTTTCTACTCTCACCGGAGCTGATCCGTACAGGCCTGGCGACCGTGCGCTGGCCAGGTCGCCTGGAGCATGTTTGTCTGTACCGGCACAATAGGATGGCGGTTGCACAGACACAAACTACCAACCGCGCAGTTATCTGTTATCTCCTCGACGGGGCTCATAATCCGGCGGGGGTGGAGAGTTTAGTGCTGACCCTGCGCCATGAATATGAATATAAGCGCTTGATCGTCATCTGGGGAGCCATGCTGGACAAGGATCTGGGCAAAACCCTGCCGCTTATTGCCGAGCTAGCAGGGGTGTTGCTGCTGACCAGACCGGAGGGAGAACGTGCTGCCGAGCCGGAACAATTGCTTGAGCATATCGATGAGACGCAGCTCTCTTGTGAATGTATCAGGCAGGTGGATCAGGCCCTGATCAGAGCTGAAGAGCTGGCTGGGGACGGAGATCTTATTGTAGTGGCCGGCTCTTTATATCTGATCGGGGCGGTGCGCAAGATCCTGCTGGGCGAACTGGTGACTTAAGTGATGGATTCTTTTGGTTTTGACGGCATGGCTGAGGACGAGATCCGGACGGAGCGGGCCAAGGCCAGAGAGATGCGCAAGACCCGCTGGTGGCAGCAGAAGACCGCTTCCGGCCGCTGTTATTATTGCCGGCAGACAGTCATCTTCAAAGAATTGACCATGGATCACCTGGTGCCCTTGACCAGAGGCGGGCGCAGCACTAGAGATAACCTGGTCCCTTCCTGCAAGGCCTGTAATAATCAAAAAAAGAACATGCTGCCCCTGGAATGGGAAGAATATCTGGAGGCATTAAAGCTGGACTTATGAAGGGCGGTAATATTAAATCAATTTGTTAGACAGGAAGAAGTGGCAATGAAAGATGATAAACTAAAATCTTGCATTCACAAGGTTTCAGTGTATATTTGCACTCTGTTTGAGTGCAAATATTGTCATTAGGGCGGGTAGCTCAGCTGGATAGAGTGTCGGCCTCCGAAGCCGAAGGTCGCGGGTTCGAATCCCGCCTCGCCCACCAGTAAAGATAGCAAGGGGTTAGATTAATTTCTAACCCCTTTTTTTATGCCTTGAAATTATGGTACTGGGGAAGAGTGCCGCACCTGGAATTCTTCATCAAGACGGGTAAACTGAGCCACTCAGGACGCAACGGTCATTGACTGCAACTTGTCTGTAGAATCTGCGGGAGGCAGGGGTAACCCATATGAATTAAATCAATTTTAGCCTTTTTCAACATTTTGACAAAAAGCTTAAAATAGCAAAACGGATTATCCGGCAATTCAAGATATTGCAAACTCTCATTCCGACAGGCTCCTACGTGGCAAAATACGAACCAAGTTTTGGTCTAATCACCACAAAAAAGGTGAAACTCTTTGACAATGCAGTCGATTTGAACAGAGAATGAAGTATCGAAAAATTGAAACAAGGCGGCCGGGCTATGCAAACGGAGACAGATAACCGACCACAAGGAAAGCAGTGAAAAATTCACCCTCTTGCATTCGGATTATTTATTAGAAGTCGGATATTTTATGGAGACTCGTTGCATTTTTTGAATGAGAAAAAACAAATGAAAATTTCAGACTGGCTGGATGAAAAGGAAGCTGAGAACGAGGATGTATCTCAAATCAGACTGCCTAAAAACATGTCTTATGATGAAGACCCGGATGAAGCTATTTATTTCAAAGTGATTAATCCTTGCGGGCTTTTCTGCACAGAAAACCATCCCTTTGCTACGGTCGAACGCTTTGGGAACTGGTATTACAGTAGAGGTCAAGACAAAAAAGCAGGCATTCATTCATCCGAAATGAAGTGGCGGCTGTTTACAAAGGATAAAGACATTGCTCTCCAAGCGGTAAAGCACACATAGAATAAAAAAACTCAATAACTGATAACAATCCATGTCATTAATGAACTGACTGGAGTATGGCTATTTTGTTGGTCGACAGCTCACGCTCCAATTATTAACCAGACTCCTCCCGCTTAAAGAGGTGCTGCCGTCAAAACGGAGGAAAAATGAGCAAGATTTTACGAGGAATCGGGGCCGGTTGGGGTGCAAAAAAGTTGGGTGGAGGATGCTTTTCCACGATTTTGTTCTTTATACTTTTATGGTGGCTGCTAGGTTATTTCGACATCTTTAAATAGGTAGCTTAAATAATTTTTTTCTTGGCGTGGCGTTCATCATCCCGCCGACTTTGCTTTCAACGACGAGTATCGTTTACAGGAAGAGCACAGTGATCAGGTCGAAATTGCATTAAAAAATGGGACATCCCGACGAGTTCCCTTGAAAGTGAACGCTGCAAACTTTAATGCGCTATTTTAAAGAGCAAAATAGGCCTTTAAAGGAAAATAGCCCACCACTAACATTCTGCGGGCAAGCCGCAGATGTGCTCGTTGGGTAATTGGAGAGCATGAGGTGGTCAGTCGACACTGCATCATGATGGTAGGGCGACATAGTCCTTAATGTAAAGAGGAGTTAGTGCATGAACCAGATACTTATTGGCAAGGGCGAACAGCCGGTTTACTTGCTCTCCAAGTACGGCAACCGCCATGGTCTGATCGCGGGAGCCACCGGTACAGGCAAGACTGTTTCTCTCCAGGTGTTGGCGGAGGGCTTCTCGCGTTTGGGCGTGCCGGTATTCATGGCTGACGTAAAAGGCGATGTCTCCGGTTTGGCGCTGGCTGGTATTGCCAATGAGAAGGTCCAGCAGCGTGTGGCCCAAATCGGTATTGATGGCTACACCAACGAGGCGAACCCTGTAGTATTCTGGGACGTGCTCGGCAAGGCCGGCCATCCAGTACGCACCACGATCAGCGAAATCGGCCCGAGCCTGCTGGGCCGGATCCTCGAGATTAATGATATCCAGGCCGGGACGCTTGAGATTGTCTTCAAGTTGGCGGACGAACAGGGTCTGCTGTTGCTTGACCTCGACGACCTGCGCGCCCTGCTCGTTTTCGTTGCGGACAATCGCAAAGAGATCTCGACGCAATATGGTCTGGTAAGTACACAATCCGTGTCTGCCATTCAGCGCTCTCTGTTGTCGCTGGAGCGAGAAGGCGGGGAAGCCTTATTCGGTGAGCCCGCACTGGATCTTAATGACCTGCTGCGTACCGACCTCAGCGGTCGTGGCATCATTAACATCCTTGTCGCCGACCAACTCATCCTGAAACCGCGATTGTACGCAAGCTTTCTCTTATGGCTACTCTCAGAGCTGTTCGAGAACCTGCCCGAGGTGGGCGACCTTGACAAGCCCAGGCTGGTGTTCTTCATTGATGAGGCCCATCTGCTATTTGACGACGCACCCCCGATGTTGCGCAAGCGGGTGGAACAGGTCGTCCGGCTCATCCGTTCCAAGGGCGTGGGTGTGTACTTCTGCTCACAATACCCGGACGACGTGCCGAACGAAATCCTGGGCCAGCTCGGGAACCGCATCCAGCATGCACTGCGGGCTTACACACCGCGTGACCAGAAGGCGGTTAGAACCGCTGCGGAAACCTTCGTTGCGAACCCGAAACTTGATGTCGCCGACGTTATATCCCAACTCGGTGTTGGCGAGGCTCTGGTTTCCACGCTTCAGGACAAGGGCGTGCCGATGCCGGTGGAGCGCACGCTCATCTGTCCACCACGCTGCCGGATAGGGGCGATCACGCCGGAAGAGCGGGCGACCGTTATGGCGCGTAGTCCGGTAGGCGGCAAGTACGACTCGCCCGTTAACCGCGAGTCGGCCTACGAGATCCTGAACCGGCGGAGCGTGGAGAAAGAAGCAACGTCGAGGGCTAATCATGCTGAGGCAGAGAAGCCGTCCGGACGCGGGGAAATGATTAGCGATTGGCTGTGGGGCACCAAGCGCCGTCAGGGCATGGTGGAAACATTGACTAAACAGGCCGCGCGAACCGTCGGCAGCCAGATCGGCCGACAGATCTTACGCGGCGTGCTGGGCGGTATATTAGGCGGATCGCGCCGCCGTTAGTGTCAGGGCACCGTAGTCCCTGTTGCGCGTCGCCGCCCAAAGAAGCAAATACAGCCGACTCGCTACACTCGCGGCTGATTTTTTCGTGTGTGCCAGACATGGCACGTAGATAGTGGAGTGAAAGTCTCCACACCAGGTAAACGCAGAGCCATAAATAAGTACGATATATATTTAATATTTTTGTCTTGGTACCAATTTTTATCGGCATATTAATTTGTTTGGTTGGATATTTTTTTAGCTATTGACCGGATCATGTTTTTTAAATTATGATCCGGCTGTAATTTTTCTTCTGCAGAAAATCATAGTAACAGGCAGTTCTAAGCGGCCCCTTGAGGGGAGAAAAGATAGAAGGGAAATTTACAATTTATTGTGACATCTGTTTAAATTGCTAGATTAAGGTCTTTATACTTTGAGATTACGAGAAAGCTGTTCAGCTTAAATATCTTTGCCTGATCAGGGATCTTTTCCTTTTTGATATTAAGGTATTTTGTTCCAGGCACCACAGGTGGTATTTACTCTTGAGTTATGCCATAAGGGTGGTATATAAACTTTTGTGCTTCTTGTTTGTAAAAATCAGGGCATCGACAAATTTAATTCTTTTTTATTTAATCAATTTTTTATGCAAGAGGCATGACAATGACCCCTGATCACACCAAGCAGGAATTGACCCCAACTGCTGAGACAGTCCTGAACAGACGTTATTATCTGAAGGACGATGACGGTCAGCCGGTGGAGACTTGGGAGACTCTTTGTCATAGGGTGGCCGATGGAGTGGCTCTTGGTGTTGGCGGCAGCGGTGTCGGTCAGGAAGCCAATATTGCCGACTTACAGGAAGATTTCTTTCGTTTGATCTACCATCTTGACTTCCTGCCCAATTCCCCTTGTCTGATGAACGCCGGCACCGATCTGGGCCAGTTATCCGCCTGTTTTGTCCTGCCGATTGAAGATTCCATGGATGGTATTTTCACCGCCATCCGTAATGGGGCTTTGGTGCATAAAACGGGGGGCGGCACCGGCTATTCCTTTTCTCGCCTGCGCTCCAAAAATGCCGCGGTAAGATCCACCCAAGGGGTGGCCTCCGGACCCCTCTCTTTTGCCGCCGTCTTTGATGTGGCCACGGAAACCATCAAGCAGGGCGGCAAGCGCCGCGGTGCCAATATGGGGGTGCTCCGTATTGATCATCCTGATATTATGGATTTTATCTGTGCCAAAGAAGACCAGAATAAATTTAATAATTTTAATTTCAGTGTGGCCATTACCGATGCCTTTATGACGGCGGTGGAAGAAGGCACTGAATATGAGTTGATCGAACCGGCTACCAGCGCGGTGATTGCCAGTCTTGATGCCCGCAGTGTTTTTGATAAGATCATTGATCTCGCCTGGCACAATGGTGAACCGGGGGTGCTATTTATTGATGCTGCGAACCGGGCCAATATGACCCCGCAGTTGGGAGATTTCGAGGCCACCAACCCTTGCGGCGAACAATGGCTGCTGCCTTATGAAAGTTGCAATCTGGGCTCCATTAATCTCGCTAATTTTGTGCAGGATGGTCAGGTTGACTATGAACGACTGGGCCAGGTAACCCGCACGGCCACGGTCTTTCTCGATAAAGTTATTGACTGCAACCGTTTTCCCATCCCCGAGATTGAGAAAATGACCTTAAAGACCAGAAAGATTGGTTTGGGTATTATGGGCCTGCATGATATGCTTATTCAAATGGCTATCCCTTATGGCAGTGAAGAAGGGCGCACCGTGGCCTCTGAGGTGATGCAGTTTATCCGCGATGCCGCCGAAGAACGCTCAATGCTGCTGGCCCAGGAAAAAGGGACCTTCCCCGCTTATGACCCGGCAATCAATCAATACAGTCCACGGCGCAATGCCGCCTTGACCTCCATCCAGCCGACCGGCACCGTCTCTATGATTGCCGATTGTGCTTCGGGCTGTGAACCCTACTTCTCCATCGTGATGGTCAAGCATGTGATGGATGGGGATCGCCTGATTATGGTCAATAAGTATTTTGAGCAGGTCGCCCGCCGGGAAGGTTTTTTCTCGGAACAGTTGATGAGCAAGGTGGCAGACAGCGGCACCGTGATCGGCCATGAGGAGATCCCGGCCCAGTGGCAGGAAGTCTTTCGGACGGCCCAGGATGTCAGGCCGGAAGATCATATCCGGATGCAGGGTGTCCTGCAGCAGAGCGGGGTTGATTCCTCGATCTCCAAGACCATTAATCTGCCCAACAGTGCGACCCGGGAAGAGGTCAAACTATGTTATCTGTTGGGTTACCAGCTGGAGTGCAAGGGGCTGACGGTCTATCGTGATGGCTCCAGGGATTCGCAGGTTTTAAATGCCGGCGGAGTGCCTGCCAGTCAACAGACAGCCGTCGTCTCCTGTGATGGCATGGTCAAAAAGAATCTGCCCGATACCTTGAATGCCAAACGCTATCGTCTGAAAGATCATGAACAGAAATCAGTATACATTATTGTCTGTTTTGACGAGAACGAGAAGCCTATGGAGGTCTTTGCCAAGTTTCCGTTCGATAACCGGATTGATCTGAAAGATAAGTCGACCATGTGGACCACGACCTGCCGTCTGGTCTCTCTGGCCCTGCGGTTCAATATCCCGGCCAGTGAGATCATTAAACAGCTTGACCGGTCCAGTGGCCATATGCTGGATCTGCCGGCGCAATTGAGTAAGTTATTTAAATCATTTATGGCAGGCACCCAGCATGGTTTTGCCAGTGTCTGTCCGGAGTGTTCCGGTCAGCTTATTTTTGAAGAAGGTTGTGAGACTTGTCATCAGTGTGGCTATAGTAAGTGTTCATAATATAAGCAAATAAGTAAAAAGGAAGGTACGGCATGGGAAAAATAGGGCGCAATGAACAATGTATCTGCGGGAGCGGAAGAAAATACAAACACTGTTGTTTACTGAAACAACAGGCTGGTCTTACTCCCCGCAGCCCAGAGCAGACCTTTAAAGTGTCGTTGATTCAGGAGATTGAACTGATCCAGCAAGCGGCAGTTGAAGGCAAACATAAGTTCAAAGAACTTGGTGTCTTTATTCTCTTTTCAACGACCGAGGGTGATGCCTGGCTGCTGGAAATCACTGATTCCGATGGGGTACAGCTGGCACGCAATGGCGTAATACTGGATGTCCCCATTGATCAAAATCCTGAGACTATTGAGATCAACTGGACCCATACCTTTGCTATTACTAACCGCGCCTTTGAGATCACGGCCTATGCGGATCGTTCCGTACAGATCTTGTCCGGTTATCCCACCAGAGAAATCAATGCTTCCATGAAGCGGACCAAAAAGAAATTTACGGCGGAACAACTAAGCATGGTGCATTTAAAAACAGAGCAGCAAAATATGGACATGCCTTCCGCCTGAAAAGGCAGGAATGGGTTTTATATCACCACTCTTCTGGCGTCTGGTCCCTATGTTGGTGGTGATGGGGATGATCTTTTACCTGTCGCATCAACCGGGCGATAGCCTTTATCTGCCGGCTCTTCCCGGTCTTGATAAGGCCTGTCACCTGGCAATTTATGCTTTGCTGGCCCTGACCATATTGTGGTATTTTGCCTCCGGCAGACAGAAGCCGCCCGGCATGGTAGTCCTTCAAACAATTCTTTTTTGTTTAATCTTTGGTCTCAGTGATGAGTTCCACCAGTCCTACATCCCTTATCGTTCGGTAAGCATATTTGATCTATTGGCTGATCTGGCTGGGGCGATATTGGCCTGCAGCCTCTGGTGGCGCAGCAGCAGGCTGCGTCGGGCCATGGCCTCATGGTATCTATGTCTTGTCAGAGCAACAAGCCGGAATTTGTCTTAAGGGTGCCTTGAAAAATGGTCTTTTTGCCCAAACTCGGCGTTATGCTCAAAATTTTATCCTCGGAATATCAATTATATGCCTGCGGTAAAATTTTTCACATGCCTGGATTTTGAACAAAAATCCTCATCTTTCAAGACACCCTTAAAGGTACCAGTTAAGACTCTGAAAAAAAGCTGTTCTTCCAAACCTTAGGAGCCGTAACGAAATATATGGCCATTTTATTTCGTTACGGCTCTTATGCCGCTCCGGGCCACTAAATAGTCATGTTATTTTTTTACAGCGGCTTAACTGAAAGAGGAGCCATATCTCTCGTGAAAGCTTTTTTCGGCGTCAGCACTACCAATCAGAATTAAATCGTCATGAAGGGCAAGAGGGCTGAACGGATCAGGGTTGAGAATCAGGTGGCCTTGTCTGGTGATTGCCACCACGCTGCAGCCGGTCTTCTCCCTGATCTGGATTTCCGCCAGTGATTTACCGGCCAGGGAGTGCGACGCTGATGACCGAAAGATACTGAGCCCTTCTACCAGCATGAGTACTTGTTCCTGATTCAACAGATTAATGATGCTGTTGGCCGCCATGGAGGCGTATGACATTACCAGATCGGCACCGGCACGGTGCAGCTTGGAAACGGTTATGTCACTGTTGGCCCTGCTGATTATTTGGATATCAGGGCGTAATTGACGACAATATATAGTGAGATAGACATTCATGTCATCATTATGAGTTGTTATCAGCACAGAGCGGGCCTCCATAATGCCGGCCTTATGTAAAATGTCGAGATCAGCGGCATTGCCATAGATATAATGGGCGCCGTTTTTGGTCAGGCTCCGATTTTTTTCGACAATTTTATAGGGAATTTGTTGTTCTTCCAGGGCTTCTGCCGCCGCATTGCCTACCCTTCCTCCGCCCAGAATCAAGGCTGTGGAATTGGCGGAAAAGCTTGCGCAACTGATAGCAAAGATCCTGTTGAACTTTTCAAGTTGTTCTGCCGAGCCAGCCAGGACCAGTACGGTGGATGAACTGAATCTGGTCTGCGGATGTGCATTCTCAAATTTGCCCCTTTCCCAAACCCCGACCACTGTAACCCCTGTTGTTTCTCGCAAGTGCGTGTCGGCCAGGGTTTGTCCTTCCAAAGCTGTTCTCATCACTGGTGCTTCAGCAATAAGAAGTTGATCGCGCTGCCATAAAATATTAGCCTGCATGTTACCGCCAAGCACCCTTCTGCCCAGTGATTTGCCAAGCATGCTGGTAAATTGAAAGGTATGGGTGCTGCCGGCCAAGCCCAGGATGTCAAGGGCATGTTCGTCATTGGCATTGGTGACAATGGGTACATGCTGGCAAATGTCTCTGATGGTAAAAGCGATGCTGGTATTGATCATATCGTCATTGGTGGCAACAACAAGGGCCGCCTGATGGATCCGTAGACGTGTATAGGTGTCTGGGTCTCCATAATCACCGATGACTATTTCATAGCCTGAATCTCGGATTTCCAAAGCTTTTTGAAGATCGTCAACCAGGATGACATACTCATAATTCGATGAAATGAGTTTTTTGATGAGAGCTATGGTGATGGCATCCAGATTGGTGATGATGATATGATTTCTGGTGTCCTCCGGTAATTCTTTCGGTGTTCTTTTCTTGGTCTGTGCCTCCAGCCATGGTGCGTAAAAAAATTGGATGAAGGTGAAGGGCAGCATAACGAGCAGGTAGACTATACCGGTCAGCAGGACGACAATTGAAAAGACCAGACCGATATCGGTAGAAAAAGTGATATCACCAAAACCAAGAGTGGACATGACGGTAAGCGTCCAGTAAAAACCGGTAATCCAGCTGAATTCTTTACCCTCAAGCCGCATGAGGATATGAAAAATCAGGCTGTATGCCGTAATGATGAACAGCAGGATGATAAAAAATCTTAGTAGGAGAAAAATATCTCTGTTCGTTTTTTTATTACGTGTAAAGTAGGTTAGTTGGGAGGTTAAATATTTCATGCCAGAGTGAAGTGAACTATGAATTATTTGGATTTGATCTCATTGTTACCGCATTTGTCGTTCACAAAAACATGGAATACCGTCACAGAATAACCGGGTCAGGAGAGCATTGAGGTACGGAGAAAATAATTTAGGGCTGGTTGTCTTTGAAAAAGAGGAACCATTGCGGACAATGGTTCCTCTTTTTTTATAGATGGTTACGGAGCAATCGGGCCATATCTTTAGCACAATAAGTAAGAATAATATCGGCGCCGGCCCGTTTAATCGAAAGCAGGGTTTCAGCCATGACCTTGTCACCATCGATCCATCCTTTGGCAGCAGCAGCCTTAATCATAGCATATTCACCGCTCACATGGTAGGCGGCAATAGGCAGGTCGAACTCATCCCTGAGCCGGGCGATGATATCAAGATAGGCCAGGGCTGGTTTGACCATGAGGATATCTGCCCCTTCATCGACATCAAGGGTCGCCTCGCGCATCGCCTCACGGCTGTTGGCAGGATCCATCTGATAGCTGCGGCGATCGCCGAATTGCGGGGCACAGTTGGCGGCATCCCGAAAAGGACCATAAAAGGCGGAGGCATATTTGACGGCATACGACATGATAGGGATCATCTCATGGTTATTTTCATCAAGGACTGCCCGTATTTCTGCTACTCTGCCGTCCATCATGTCAGAGGGAGCCACCATGTCAGCCCCGGCCTGGGCATGCGAAAGGGCAGTCTTAGCCAAGATTTCCAAGGTGGTATCATTGTCTACCGTGTCACCAATCAGGCAGCCGCAATGGCCGTGGTCAGTATATTCACAGAGGCAGACATCGGTGGTGATCATCATCTCCGGAGCCTTATTTTTCAATTCTTTGATGGCTCGTTGGATAATACCGTCCTTGGCATGGGCGCCGGAGCCGACCGCATCCTTTTTCTCCGGCAGGCCAAAAAGAATCAAGGATTTTACACCCAGCTCCAGACATTCTTCCGCCTCCTTTTTGAGTTGATCGACAGACAGGCGAAAGACCCCGGGCATTGAAGGAATCTCTTCTCGTTTATTCTTGCCGGGCATGACGAACAAAGGATAGATGAGTTGGGAAGCGGACAGCTGGGTCTCGCGGATCAGTGAGCGAAAGGTCTCGTTTCTCCGTAAGCGGCGTGGTCGGTATTCAGGAAAAACCATAATGTGACTCCTTGATATAATGTTTGATATTTAAACCGGCAGCTAAAGATGTCATCCTGCTCAAAGTGCTTTATTTGAACGGTTTGCTTAACCTTCGGCTATTATGTACAGGCTTTTCAGTTTCTTATGGAGATGGCTACGCTCCAAACCGATTTTTTCGGCGGTCTGAGAGATATTACCTTCGTTTTCATTCAGTTTTAATTGGAGATAATAGCGCTCAAAGCTCTTTTTTGCTTCTTTGAAATCGGCCGCCAGATAAGGGAGCAGGCCAGTCTGGTCATTTGGGGCCTCGCCACTG
>DIKT01000060.1:0-24621 GCA_002424635.1 Desulfobulbaceae bacterium UBA5611 | reverse complement strand
CACATAATAACGACCCGCTCAATGAAATTACGCAGTTCCCTGACGTTGCCCGGCCAGGAATGGGTCATCATGGCCTGGTAGGCGCCATCTGAAAATTCTTTCTGTCGCATGCCTTTGGCGGCTAGCCCCTTGATCAGTTCCTGGACCAGCAGGGGAATGTCTTCCAGCCGGTCGCGCAGCGGAGGCAGATGGATGGGGACCACGTTGAGACGCCAGAACAGGTCGGCCCGGAAATTACCCTTTTCAATCTCTTCTTCCAGATTCTTATTGGTTGCCGCCAGCACCCGGACATTAACGCTGATGGTTTTGTGCCCGCCGACCCGCTCGAATTTTTGTTCCTGCAGAATGCGCAGGATCTTGGCCTGGGTCTTAAGGCTCATATCACCGATCTCGTCCAGGAAAAGGATGCCGTTATCGGCCTGATCAAATTTGCCCCTTTTACTGATATGAGCGCCGGTAAAAGAGCCTTTTTCATGACCGAATAGTTCCGATTCGATCAGTTCTTCCGGAATGGCCGCACAGTTGACCTCGATCATTGCCTGATGATGCGCTTGGGAAAGTCGATGGATGGACTGGGCTACTATCTCCTTGCCGGTGCCATGGGCGCCGCGGATCAAAACCCAGGCATCGGACGGGGCCACTCGCTCTATCTGGGCGCGCAGCGCTTTGATGATTGGGGAATTGCCGGTGAGGTTGCTTGGTCCTCCGCTGTGTTCTTTGAGGAGAAGATTTTCCTGCTCAAGTTGAGCAAAGCGCAGGCCATTATTAATGGCCAGAATGATCTTGTCATAGGACAGCGGTTTTTCGATAAAGTCAAAGGCCCCTTTCCGGGTTGCCTGCACTGCTGTTTCAATATTACCGTGGCCGGAGATCATGATTACCGGCATAGAAAAGGAGTCCTTGATTTTTTCCAGGGCGGTCATGCCGTCCATATTTTTTCCCATCCAGATGTCCAGCAGGATAAGATCAACCTGTTCTTCTTCAAGCAGTTCTATTCCCGCCTCAGCCGTTGAGGCGCAGAGAGGGGTAAAACCTTCGTCCTGGAGTATGCCGGAGAGCGATTCCTGGATACTGACTTCGTCGTCTATGATCAGAATGCGTTTTGACATCTCTTCCTTTTAAGAGCGGGCCTGTTGCTTGGTGCTCTTATAAGATCTACCGATATAAAATTGCTTATGCGGTCTCTTTTTGCAGGAGCGGCAGTTCAATTATAAAAATTGAACCATGGGGCATATTATCCTGGACCCGGATATAGCCATTGTGGTCAGCCACAATGGTGGAGACTATGGCCAGTCCTAAGCCGGTCCCGGTTTTCTTGGTGGAGAAATAAGGCTCAAAAAGTCTCGGCTTGTCTTCCTCAGGTATGCCGGGACCACTATCGGCTATCTTTATAAAGACACTCTCTTTCTCTTGATTGAGGGAGAGGACAATATCTATTGTACCGCCGTCAGCTAAAACTGCAACAGCATTGTCCAGAAGGTTGATCAGGCAGCGTTTGATCTGCTCTTCATCAAAACTGAAGACGGGGATCGGTTCTTGCTCGCTGCAGGAAAAAATGATGTCCTTATGGGCCTCATGGTAAAGAAACAGCGTTTCTTTGACGACCTTGCACAGGCTGGCAGCTGCCTGCTGGATCTTGGGCATCCTGGCAAACATGGAGAATTCACTGACCAGTCTTTTCAGCTCATCCACCTGCTTGATGATGGTATGGGTGCATTGATCAAAGATACTGTTTTCTTCTTTAAGGATCTCAGGGTAACGCCGGCGTAGACGTTGGGCTGAGAGCTGGATGGGAGTAAGCGGATTTTTGATTTCATGGGCGATACGGCGGGCAACCTCACGCCAGGCCGCCATTCGCTGCATCTTCTCCAGCTTGGTCAGGTTGTCAAAAACGAGGACAAATCCCAGTGAATTGCCATTTTCATCTTCCAGGCGGGTGAAATTGACCAGTAAGGAAAATCGCTCTTTGAGGATGGTCAGTTTCAGATGCTGCTCAATAGAGTTCTTGCCGGTATTCTGCAGTTTCGTTATAAAGCCGCTGATGATCTCGGCATGGCTTCTAAGCAGGGCCTCCTGATAATGGCGATTAAGAAACAGCTCTTTATCGATATGCAGCAGATTTTCGGCAAAGCGGTTGATGGTAATAATTCGACCGGAATTATCGAGGGAGATAACGCCTGCTGACACATTCTGCAGGATTATTTCGGTGTAGCGTCGGCGTTGTTCAGACTCGCGGGAACTTTGCTGCAGAGCAGTATGCGTCTCTTCCAGTTTTGTATTGCTGAGATTGAGGTTACTGGTCATGGTGTTGAATGAATCAACCAGCTGGCCCATTTCATCGTCGGCTTTTTTCTCCAGCGCAAAGCCGAGATCTCCTCCGGCTACTCTTCGGGTAGCGGCCGCCAGTTTATCAATGGGGCCGGTGATGCCTTTGGCAATGTAAAAACCAAACCAGATAGCTGCAAAAACGATGAGTAAGGTTACGATCAGCAGCAATACAACCATCCAGAATTGAAAAGGCTTCTGCATATGTTTGAGTTGCCGATAATCCTCTATACCCTGGGTGATGAGGGTCATTTGTTGTTTTTGTTCTGCTCTTATGAATTTGCTATTAACTAAAATTACCGATGAGGAAGGATCTGATATGGCGATTTGAGCTATGCAGCGGATCAGGTCCCCATGGGCTGATTCCTGAATGATGATAATTCTCTCCTTTTGTTTCCGTGCTTCCTGCAAAGTGCTGAGTGGAATTCTGGGCAGTGTGATCTCACTGACCGGCAGCCATGGGGCCATGATCTCCAGCTGCTGCTCTTCGGTAATCAGCAGGAGACTGTCCGGGCCTTCAGCAAGATGGGAGGAGAGCATGTCTGACAATGTTGCATACATGGCTTCAGGATCATGCAGGTTTAACTGTTGTCTGGCCAGCAGTTGTTCAATCATCTGACTTTCTTTTTTTGCCTGATCTTTTTGCTTCTGCAGAACTGATTGGGCCAGTCCTAAGGATTCCTGCAGAGACCTCTCGATATTGGTGTTAAACCAATAATCCATACTGGTGGAAATAAATTGTAAGGCTACAAAAAAGAGCAAGGCTGAGGGTATTAATGAGAGGCAGATGAACGATGTCACCAACTTTGTTTTTAGTTTGAATCCCAGAAATTTGTGCCGGCTTTCAAAAATCAGTTCTGCCAGATTGCGTAAGACCAGAAAGAACATGAGCAAGGCCAGCAGCACATTGAGATTGATGATGCCAAAGAGCAGAATATTGCTGTCGATCGAAAGAGTACTATGGCTGCTGAGAAGATTTTTTTCAAACCAGGCCAACAGGAAAAGAAGAACCAGACAAATCAGAATGACCAGGCGGATCAGCCTTTTCTTCTGCTGACGCTGGGCCGGATTGAGTGCCGTTCTTTCAGAAGCAGGCTCAGGTTGGAGATTGTTGGGAGCGGTTCTAGCCATGTGCAGAGGGGATGACGGATTAATAGGTGAACTCAATGGTATGCCAGTCAGTTTTCACATCCCACCAGGAGACAAAGGGAACAATGTAATGAAGTTTCATGGGTAGCGTTTTTTCATAGAGCTCTGCTTTGAGGCGCAGTTGATAGGAACTATCAGGGACCAGCTGGGATAATTCAACTACTAACAAGCCGTTAATTTCACTCATGGCCTTGATGGCGTCGCTGAGCTGCAAGAATGATTCGCTCTTCTGGTTTTTTTCATTTGTTTCAACGCGGTAAAGTTCCTGCAGGGTATCGAAGGTAAGTTGATGTTGAAATTGGAAAGAGACAAGCTGCAGGTCAGGCCAGTTTTTTTCTGTTTTATAGAGCTCTACCATAAAGGTAAAATTGATCGCAATACCATTGTGTAACCCTTTCAGCATCTCTTCGGTAATACCATTCTGAATAAGACCAAAAAGAAGCAGATGGGTTTTCGAGGTGGTAATGATAATATCGGAAAAATGAACATCTTTGTTCTGGCTGTCCTTGGCATACATTGTATGGGGCAGGATAGTCATGGTTAAGATGAAAAAAAATAAAAATATTTTATGTCGCATGAGTGATAAAAAAAAGGTGAAGACGTTAATTTGAGGAAGTGAATCCTTTTTATGAAAATAGAAGATAATCACATGTTTTTAATAAAAAATATTTACCTGATATCAGCATAGATGTCACGGTTTGTTGTGAAATTGTTTTGTTAAAAAAAACTGGCAAGACTAGTTCGAAAGGGGATTGAGAACGATTCATGGTTCATGAGAAACAAAGACCGGCAATTTCATTGACAGCTTAGAAAAATTTTATTAATTGTGTATATGCTTATTATGCTGTTGTCGCATAATTGCCGGAGCAGTTATTTTGTATAGGCATCATAACAATAAATTTTTCAAGCGGGGATGTCCATGGATAGAAACAAAAATCTTTATCAGGCCGAAACTAGCAAGAGTTCGGCCCAGTTTACTGTCGATTTTGCAACTGTTTGCCGCAAGTATGACTTTGTTGTGAACAATAGCGACAGTATGGATATGAAAGAAACTTTCACCAAGCATGGGGGAGTCGTTGCTGATGATTTTGATCTGTATATGATGCAGATCTGCAAGCCGACAAAGGCGGATAAAAGCCTGAGCTTCAATCCTGAACGGGCGATCCTGATGCCTAAATTTGTCATGGTCTTTTCTTATAATGGCAAGACCCAAATTCGTTATATGAGTTATGGAATGGCTGATATTGCCGCCATGGTGCCCGGCGATTCCAGCTTTCCTGACTCTCTTGCCGACAGTTTTGCCAAGATCAGGTCGATGATTGATGAGGCAAGATGAGCGGAGGAGCTTGTCAGGTGTTTATATCGGTAAAATTAATAATGGGATCAATCATGTGGAACTTTCTGTTATCTATCAATAAAAAACTCATATGGGCCATTCCGGTCATCATGTCTTTAGGGTTTATTTTTGGCATATCTGTAGAGCAGGATATGGTGCAGTCCTTGAAAGTACTGATTGCGCCGCTGACCTTTCTCATGGTCTATCCGATGATGGTTACTTTAAATATCAAGCATCTCAAGGATGGGATCACCAATATCAAACTGCAGGCTCTGACCCAGGCCATAAACTTCGGCATTATTCCTTTTCTTGCCTATGGGCTTGGCCTCTATTTTTTCCCTGATCATCATTATATGGCGCTGGGGTTATTGCTGGCCTCATTGCTGCCGACCAGCGGCATGACCATCTCCTGGACTGGTTTTGCCAAGGGGAATATGGGAGCGGCCATTAATATGACGGTTATCGGCCTGACCCTCGGGGCTCTGGCCACACCGTTTTATGTCAAGATGCTCATGGGTACCAAGGTGAGTATGGATATGGTTATGGTAGTGCAGCAGATCGCTTACATAGTGTTCGTCCCCATGGCTCTTGGCTATTGGACCCGTACTTTTTTCTTAAAAAAATATGGAGCACAGGAATTCAAGACAACCTGGGCGCCGCGTTTTCCATCCCTGTCCACAATTGGTGTGCTTGGCATTGTCTTTGTTGCCATTGCCCTCAAGGCTCAGCAGATATCATATGAACCGGCGGTGCTCGGGAAAATTCTGGGCCCCCTGCTTCTGCTTTATGGCGCTAATTTTTTGATCAGTACCATTGCCGGCAGGCTGCTGTTTGCCCGTGCTGAGGCCATTGCTTTGGTTTATGGCACGGTGATGCGCAACCTGTCTATTGCCCTGGCTGTATCGATTAATGCCTTTGGAGAACAAGGTTCGGATGCGGCCCTGGTTATTGCTGTCGCTTATATCATTCAGGTCCAGGCCGCTGCCTGGTATGTCAGGTTGACCGATATCTGTTTTGGACCGGTCCCGGCCCCGGTGTCAGTCTGAGTTAGATTTCGAAGGGCATTGTCTCTGCTGCTGACAAGATTATAAGGAATGTCCTCTGCCGTGTGACATATGGTTTAGGGCTTAATAATAAAAAATTTTATAAGGAGAAGAATAAATGCGTATCGCTATTCCGACAGATAATCCGGGGGGCATGCAGGCCCTTCGTTCCGAGCATTTTGGTCATTGTGATCTATTTACCATAGTGGAGTTGGATGCTGATAATAATATCAGAACGATTGAAATGATTCCAACCCCTGAGCACGGGGCAGGTGGCTGCATGGTGCCGGTGAGTACTCTCAATAGCGCCAAGGTCAATGCCATTGTGGTAGGTGGTATGGGCGCTAAGCCTTTAAACGGTTTTAAGCAGGTAGGTATAGATGTTTATTGGGCTGATAGAAGTATCATCCTTGATACGGCCGCAGTTATTGAAAATTTTGTTGCCGGTAAATTAACAATGATGCATGCCGATCAGGTCTGTGGCGGTGGTGGTAATTGTCATCATTGATTGACAGTTCCTAAATATTTTGATTTTTGTCGTCCTCTGCAGTATAAAAAAAGGGACTGGTGATTGGCAGTCTGCGTGTAGAAAATACATGCATGCTGCCATATTTATTTTGACAGTCTTATGACGAGTGCCCTTTTTTTTCGTGCATTCGATTTTCGATTGTTTGCATGCCATCATTGATGGCGCCCCTTCTTTAACTGGAAATAATTTATGTCTCCACGTCCTAAAAAAATACGGCTTTGTCAGGGAAATTTCTGTGGGCGGGCCTTTAAACCCACCGGTATGCCCTTAAGTAAACTTGAGCGGATTGAGCTTTATCGTGATGAACTGGAAGCACTTCGGCTTTGTGATCGAGATGGCCTGACACAGGAAGAGGCCGGTGAGTTTATGGGAGTATCGCGGGGCACTATTCAGCGGATTCTGGCCACTGCCAGAACCAAGGTGGCTACGGCCCTGTCTGAGGGGCAGGCCCTTGTCTTTGTTGACGATGAGGAAAAGAAACAGGGCGCTATGGAAGAGGGAGTTTGAGCTCTGCCTTGCGGGGTGGAGATTGAATCCGGTAATTTGTTTCGGAACGAGCGGACTATCAAGCAGATTATTTTTTGCGCTTAGCGGCTTGGTTATTATGGTCCCGGTCGTTAGAAATGGCCATAATCGACAAGAAGATTATTGGCCAATTTAACGACATAAGGAGCAGTAAACAGAACAGCCGCGACTGCCGGCTGTTCTGTAACTGCTCCTAAATATTCTCTCTGGTTTTATGGAATTCAATGGCCGGCCATTTTTCCATGAAAAAGTTCAGCATCCATTCATTCTGGGCCAGATAGGTCAAAAAGCCCTCCGCATCGCGGGCCAGGGTCGCCTGGTTCTTTCGTTCAAACTCCGCCATCTTTTTCGGATCAGCACAGGTTACCCAGCGGGCGGCCTGATAGTTGATCGGTTCATAAACAGCATCAACGCCATATTCATTTTTCAGCCGGGCCATGGTAACTTCAAACTGCAGAACGCCGACTGCGCCCATGATATAATCAGCTCCGATGAGCGGCCGGAAGACCTGGACCGCTCCTTCTTCCGCCAGCTGGATCAAGCCTTTCTGCAACTGCTTCATCTTCAGTGGATTTTTCAGCAGGACCCGGCGAAAATGTTCAGGGGCAAAATTGGGAATACCGGTAAACTTGAGCGGTTCCTTGGGAGTAAAGGTATCACCGATCTTGATGGTGCCGTGATTGTGCAGGCCGATAATGTCACCGGGCCAGGCCTCTTCGACATTGGCCCGATCCTGGGCCATGAAAATGGTGGCATTGCCCAGGTTGATATCTTTATCAAGACGATGGTGGCGCACCTTCATGCCGCGGGTAAATTTCCCGGAGCAGATCCGGAAAAAAGCGATGCGATCGCGATGGGCCGGATTCATGTTAGCCTGGATCTTGAAAACAAAACCGGAAAAATCTTCCTCGGTCGGTGCCACATCACGGGTAACAGCCGCCCTCGGGCTGGGAGCAGGGGCCAGCTCGACAAAGGCGTCAAGCAGTTCCTGGACCCCGAAGTTATTGATGGCACTGCCAAAAAAGACCGGAGTCTGATTGGCCCTTATAAAATGATCATAATCAAAAGGATTGGCCGCGCCCGCCAGCAGCTCAATATCGGTCCTTAGTTCATTGGCCTGATGGGCGCCGACCAGTTGGTCAAGGCGCGGATCGTCAAGGGAATCGATGGTGATTCCCTGCCGGCCACGACTTTCCTGTCCCGGGGTGAACAAGTGCAGCTGTTTACGATAAAGATTATAAACCCCTTTAAAGGTCTTGCCCATGCCGATGGGCCAGGACATGGGGGCACATTCAATCTGCAGTTTTTCCTCAATCTCAGCCAAAATATCGAGCGGTTCCATCCCCTCGCGGTCCAGTTTATTGATAAAGGTGATCAGCGGTGTGTTGCGCATGCGGCACACCTCCATCAGCTTCTCGGTCTGGGCCTCAACTCCTTTGGCATTATCGATTACCATGATCGCCGAATCAACGGCGGTGAGGACCCGATAGGTATCTTCGGAGAAATCCTGATGGCCGGGGGTGTCGAGCAGATTGATCTCGTAATCGCGGTAGGTGAATTTCATCACTGAGGTGGTGACCGAAATACCGCGTTCCTGTTCAATGGCCATCCAGTCGCTGGTTGCATGTCGTGTTACTTTGCGTGACTTGACGGCCCCGGCCAGATTGATTGCCCCGCCAAAGAGGAGGAGCTTTTCGGTCAAGGTGGTTTTGCCGGCGTCCGGATGGCTGATAATACCAAAAGTTCGTCGCTTGGCGACTTCCTGTTCAAGCTGTTTGCTCATATTATTTTCTCAAAAAGAGGCTGCTACTGGTAATTTAGGATTTGTGCAGGTGTATCGGAACAAAGATAAAGCCCTATATAATAGGCTTTTTTGTCAGGAAAGCAAAGGCAAAAGATTAATGAATATCAGCAAGGTTCAGGATGAAGGAGATGATGGCTCAGAGATTCCAGCCCCAGTAGCGGAGAAATTGCGGAAAATTTCTCATATCTGATTTATTTCTAGCCCAGAATTTGACGCTGGTATAAAAAGTAATGCCGTCAGGATCGCCTGGCTCATAGACCTTGTCTTCACCGATGCGCCAGTCCAGTGTCCACCAGCTCATCAATAGTCGTTCCCGGGGCTTGAGGCTTTCTTTAACATAGCCCTGTCTTGGTCCGGCCGTTTCAAAAAAAGAAGTTGTTCCGCCATCAACAGTTAATTCATGCAGGGCCTGCATGGGAAGAAGCGGCGTAGGGACAGTTGGGTAGTGTTCTGGTAGCAGGACCTCATCTGTCCGGCGGATATCTGTGACCCTGTGGGTGTCGGCTCTGATGGCCAAGGTAATGGCCGGGTACTGTCTGCCATCAACGGGATCAAGTCGGAGCAATCCTGGTAGTAAAACGCCATATATATATTGAGTATTTTTATTCCAGTCCGGAGGCAACGCTGCTTGCGGCAAAAATTCAGTCGGGGTAAAGGCCAGATAACAGCCACAGGCGTGGACACTGGTGATCAGTACTGGTTGCTCCTGCTCGTTGAGGGTCACAATGACTATCAGCCCTACATTTTTGCCGCTGGTCAGATAAAACGGACAGAGACCGAAAGGTGTTTCCTGAAAATGGATTCGGTAAACCAGATTTTTATAGGTCGCTTGGTCAGTTTGAAAAGAAAACTGCTGGCTATAAATCGCCGGTTGATCAGGGTTGATTGAGATATGAATTTTCCCCTGCTGATCTTGCCAGGCAATGGGAGAGCCGATGCGATTGTGAGGAATGTGGTTGTCCTCAATGAGAAAAACAGGCGCGAAGCGGGCTGACAGAGAAGAATCGCGGCTAGGAATATAGGCCGTTGCAGGAGTAGTGAGCGGCACTGGCCCGGTGACTATAGAGGCACAGCCTGTTATGGTCAGTAATAAAAAAACAGCTAGTCTTGGTATTGCCGCTAATATAATCTTAATTTGCTTCATAACTATTTAGTGTCTTGTCTCAGGCCCCGGATCAACATTGAAAGTCATTTTAATTACTGCTGAAAAAAATATTATCATAATAGGCGGTTGTCTGCTGGCCGCTGTTATCGGTGTCGGTCATGATTGCTATGGCATCTATATAACGGACATCCGGGCCAAAGAATTCCTTGAGGTCTGCCTGGACATTGCGTTTTTCCTGATACCAGATGGCAGCCTTATCTGTGGAGGAGCGAAGAGCAACCATCATAGCTTTTTTACCGGCAAAGGCATTGGGCCAGTTCTCCCCGGTGGGAACGGATGAGGCCCAGACATAATTGACGGCCCTGGTGTTCCAGAACAACAGACCGCCATCAATGATCACATAAAGCCGGGCCCCGTAATCATCGCCTGATTTTGTCTTTTCATTGAGAGAATGCAGAGGTTGGTCAACTCGCCATCGCCAGTTCAGATAGGGCGTTTGCTGCAGATCGATGCGTTTTTTCTTGTACAGGCCCGAGGCCGCCGCCTGACTGGTGGCCTTGAGGATGGTTTCATTCTCAAGGCTGATAATCTGATAAGCAGTCTTTCCGAGAAAACTCTTTTCCTCCCAGCCGGCCAGGCCCTCAGAGGCAAAATTACTGATGGCAATTATGTCGGGTTCGCCACTGTAGGCTGGAGTGAACAATAACAGCAAAAGACCAGCTCCATAATAAATTTTTGTCGCTATATTACTGATGATAATACCATGACCTGGTTTTATGGGATCGAATAATTTATTAATTCTCTGGTTTAGTATGGCCTGCCAAATATTCATTATTGGCGATGACCAGATTATTTTGGGCCGATGGATAAAATTTCGGGTGCAGGGCGATTGCTTTTTCAAAGGCCTGGATTGCTTTTTTATATTTCTTTTTGGTTAAAAATTCATAGCCCATATTATTGTAAGCGGCCGCTTCATTGTCAGAGCCGCGTTTGAAAGCATCCATGGCCTGATCATAGAGACCAAGTTGAAAGGAAGCAAGGGCAAAGTTATTGTAAACCTTATGATTTTTAGAGGATTTCACCAGCCCTTGCAATAACTTAACTGCTTCCTGGAAATTACCGTTAAGATAATAGGTGACTGCTAAATTGTTGTTGAGGCTAGCATTATCGGGTTGGTGGGCTAATGCTGTGTTGAACTGGTTTATGGCATTATCAAATTCCTGCCGCCTGCTGTATATTAAACCAAGAAACTGATGGGATTGCCAATGGTCCGGATTGATTGCCAGTGCCGCCAGAAAATCCTGCTCGGCCTCAGTTAATTTATTTTGTCTATAATAGACTTTGCCACGGCCCTCAAGGGCCACCGAATCTTTATTGTTGATGAGCAGTAATTTTTCATAAACTGCTGCTGCTTCTACCAGTTTCTTTTTTTTAAGTAACAAGGCCCCTTGTTTATGGATCAAGGAGATATTGTCCGGTTCGATTTCCAGTCCTTTGCTGTAATAAATATAGGCCCTGTTGATGTCTCCGCTTGATAAATAACGGTCACCCTGTTCTGCCAATTCTGCGGCTGTCCGTTTTTCTATGGCTGCCGGCTCTGATGTCAACTCCTGCTGTACCTGCTGAAGCTTTATTTGCCTTTCCAAACTAGCAGCGGTTTGATCCTTAGAGGAACAGCTGGTTAACAACAAGAGGCCGGTTAATATAATATAAATACTGAAAGATTTTTTTTTGTCTTGATAACAGTGGCGCCTGATAGCAGCAGGGATAACGAAATTGTTTTTCATATGGCCTCGGATTTAGTTTGTAGATATATATTAGTTGTTGAATGCCACAACATCGTCACAGGTAGGTTGGGTAGAGCGTGCGAAACCCAACAAAATCAGGTTCTTGTGCGCGATGTTATGGCACATTTTTTTGTAAAACGATGTTGTGGCACTCAACAATTAGTCAGTCACAACAAGGTTAGCTATATTTGTTGAGCAGAGAGAGCCTGTCTTTTCAATGCCGGGATTAAAATTGCCGGCATAGCCATCGGGAAATTGTATCTCCGCCAGATCCCTGCCTAAAATAATCCGCACTCCGATTGAATCTCTTTCGAGGGAATCGACCTTCTCTATATTATGAAATCCTGGAGTCAGTCTGGCCAGCTCTTCTGCTACCTGTAAAAATCCTTCTCTGTAGAGAATGATACTAGCATCAAAATTAAAGTATCTGGCATTGGTAATCCTGCCGATGGTAAAGCCATAAGAGCGAAGATAGTCGGCACTTCTGCCTGCCATGCCGGTCATGCCGTTGCCGTTAGAAACCTCAATCGCCGTACTTTTTAAATAATTAAGAGGATCAGGGCGATCCTGCACCCTGGTGTCTTTTACCTTTTCTATAACCAGATTATTAATCACTATATCGTCAGGTAATGAAGCTTCCACGGTCGTCTCAGTGCTGACAATACTATCAACAACTGGTTGGAGATTTTGCCTCTCTTCTTTTTCTTCGCTACCGGTCGTCTGCCCGGCGAGGGCATCTGCCTGGACCTCTGATGCCCTGCTACTTTGTTCAGACTCACCAGTTAATTTATCAGACACGTCGGCATTTTGCGTAGTCTTCGCTATGGGATTTAATGTTTTTTCATCCGGCGGATCAGCTTGTGGGCCTTTATTCTCAAGTTCTACCGCTTGCCAAGCTGACTTGGCAAGCAAGGCAACTGTGGCCTCCGCCAGGACAGGTTCGGCTGGCTTGTTGTCTCGTTCGACAAGCATTTGCGCCAGTTTCGTATTATTTTTTATACGTTTGTTATCCTTGGACAACTGGCCGGCTTCAGACAGTAGGTCAAGTCCTTTTTGATAATCGCCACAGAGGATGCTGGAGCAGGCATAATTATTGTACAGATATGCCTCTTGAGGATCACACAGTATGGCCTGTTCGTATGAAGTGGAAGCCATCTCACAGCGCTGGAGCCCATCATAGGACATGGCAATGCCGTTGTAAGCCTTGCAGTAATTGCCGTCATCACGCAGGGCCTTGGAAAATTCCGCGATGGCCTTGTCATATTTTTGTTGTTGCTGATAGTAGCGGCCCAGTTTGTAGTGAGCCGCCGAAAGAGTCGACACCGGTCGCACAGATGACCAGAATTTATCGGTTACTTGTTTGTTGTGTGCTGTTGGTTTAACATCCAGCAAGTTAAAGTAGGAAAAACGGCTGTCATGCGAGCTGCAGCCACCAATCAGCAGGGACAGAAGGCACAGACTCACAAGATTTAAATTTCTCTTATTCCTATTATGTCCAATCCGGTTTCTAGTCATAATCTCACCTCTGTATGATCACTCGCAGGACTTGGATTGCCGCTGGCCCCATAATAACCACAAAAAATGCTGGAAAAATAAAAAGGATCAGGGGAAGGGTCAGCTTGATCGGCAATTTTGCCGCCAATTCTTCAAGTCGGCCATATCTCTTCTGTCTCATTTCTTCAGCATGTATTCGCAGGGCACTGGCCACTCCGGTGCCATATTTGTCGGCTTGAATGAGCAGACTGACCAGATTGTTAACGTCAGGCAAGTCTGCTCGCTGGGCCAGACTTTTGAGGCAGGAATTGCGTGATCTTCCGGTTTTAAGCTCAAGAGAGAGGATTTTAAATTCTTTAGCCAATTCGGGGCTGCTGACATAAAGTTCCTGTGACACCCGGCTGATGGCGGAATCGATTCCCAGGCCGGCCTCTACGCATACCATCAGTAAATCCATGGCATCGGGGAAGGTTCGATTCAGCTCTTTCTTGCGGCCGCGCGCTACTACTTTTAGCCACACAACCGGGAGGTAATAGCCGACAGCAGCAGCAATAAGAATGATTAATAATATGGTGCTGGTAAAGGGACGACCGGCAATAAACCGGGATGATGCAATTATAACAATCGGCATCAGCAGGAATATAATTCGAAAGACCTCATAAAAACGGATAGTCTGACCATTATAAATACCGGCCCGCTGGTAAAAAAGTGGGGTGTCGGAGTACATGCTTAAATCACTTTCTGCAGCACTGCTGGATAGGCCAAGAAAGTCGAAGGCACCTTTTCTTTTTTTAACCGGGCTGGATGAATTTATAATTTTTTTATTCCAGCGTTCTGTTCGCTTTATTAAGTCCTTGTTTGTTTTGCGGGCAGCCAAAACGGCAGCCATAGAAAAATAAAAGCAGATGATGATAAAAAATGTTGATACTGATAAAAGCAGAGACGTATTTTCCATAATATCACAAGTCTAGTTGGACCAATTTATACATGATAAGAGAGCCAAAACTCATCATTATTAAACCAGCTGCTATCGCATAACTACCCAGAGGATCACTGAATAAAACCATAATATATTTTGGATTAAAAATGCTTATGGCGGCCCCGGCAAAAAAGGGTAAGGCCAGTAGAATAAGGGCCGATAGTTTGCCTTCAGCGCTTAATATTTTAACTTTTTCACGAAAGCGAAATTTTTTTCTGATAACACCTGATATTTTCAAAAGCATCTCCACCAGATTGCCACCGGTTTCGCGCTGAATAATAACTGAGGTGACAAAAAATTTAAGTTCAGGAGAATCAATCCGGCGTGAAAAATTCCTTAAGGAAGTATTCAGGTCTTTGCCGAAATTGATTTCCTCAATAAGACGGGTAAATTCCTCTTTGGCCGGTTCCGCCATTTCCTCGGCCACCATCTGAAAGCTGGCTAATATTGAATGACCGGCCTTTAAGGAATAGCCCATAAGATCAAGAGCATCGGGAAACAGGATCTCAAATTGTGACCTCCTTTGTTTACGCTTATACAGAAGATAAAAATATGGCTGCAGCATCCCGGTACAGGCCATAAGAAAAGATAAATATATCGGCGCCTGTAATGACGCACAGAGCAGGAACAGCAAGGCTCCAATAGTGGGAATGAAAAGGATAAATACACCAGCCAGAATTTTTACTCCACCTTGCTGCATAAGTACGTCCAACCTGTTCACAGCAGGAAGTCGCGCGAGAACCGTATCAAAAATCTTAATATCGCTGAACTTTCGATAAGCCAGGATGTCGATCTCTTCTTCTTGTTGCGAACCAGTGGAAAAACGTTCCATGACCCTATATACCGGACGAGTATCAGGCTTTCTGAAGAGAGCATGAGTGAGCTCAAAGACAATAATAATCAGAAAAAAGAGGGCGATAGAGAAAGCTATCTGCATTGTTCACCTTATCTGAAAAGATTACTCCGACTGAAATAAATCTTCCGTCAGTGGTATACCCATTTTCTGAAACCGATCAAAAAACTTCGGTCGTACGCCATGGGTGCGAAACCGTCCTGAGACCATACCATTCTGATCGATACCACTCTGATCAAAGGAAAATATCTCCTGCATGGTTATCACATTTCCTTCCATTCCCGTGATCTCCTGCAGGCTGACAATTTTTCTGGTCCCATCCACTAACCTGTCAACCTGGATAACAACGTTAATTGCTGAACTGATGAATTTTTTGATATATTCACTGGGCAGGTTAAAGCCGGCCATATTGACCATGGTTTCAATACGCATTATGGCATCGATAGGGCTATTGGAATGCACGGTGGTCAGAGAGCCATCATGTCCTGTATTCATGGCCTGCAGCATATCAAGGGCCTCGGCCCCGCGGATCTCGCCGATAATAATCCGGTCCGGCCGCATGCGCAGACTGTTACGGACCAGATTACGCGGCGTAATCTCGCCTTGACCCTCAAGATTGGGCGGCCGGGTTTCCAGACGAACGACATGATCCTGTTTAAGCTGCAGCTCAGCTGAATCCTCAATAGTAACGATCCGCTCGGCAGGAGAAATAAACTGGGACATGACGTTCAATAAGGTCGTCTTGCCGGAGCCGGTACCTCCGGAGATAAGAACATTCAACCGGGCCTGGACGATGGCCTTGAGCAGCTCCCCCAAAACGGGAGTGATGGTCTTCAGGACAATAAGATCTTTCAAGGTCAAAGGATCGACGGAAAATCTTCTGATAGAAAGACAGGGACCATCAAGGGCCAAGGGAGGAATGATGACGTTGACCCGGGAGCCATCTTTCAGGCGGGCATCCACCATGGGTGAAATTTCATCAATTCTTCGACCGACGGCTGAGACTATTTTATCAATAATTCTCATCAGATGGGCATCATCTTTAAAACGGACCCTGGTCTTTTCCAGTTTGCCGAAGCGTTCGACATAGATGGAGTTATAGGAGTTGACCAGGATATCTGAAACCGAAGGATCCAGCATAAGACCTTCCAGGGGACCGAGGCCGATAACTTCATCTTCAATTTCTTTTAAAAAACGCGCATGTTCCCTGGAATTTAAGGGGATGGTTGCCAGGGTTTTATCGGCTAAGATCCCTTCCGTGGCCTTGTTGATTTCTCTTCGTAAACGAGCTTCGTCAATCTCATCAAGAAGAGACAGATCGATTATCTTGGACAACCGGTCATGGACATTGGCCTTTAATTCTGCATAGGCATCGGTCGCATCAATGTCAGTGATCTTAGGCATAGCTGGTCTTGCTGCGACCTGTTCATCTGCGGTATGACTCAGATTTCTTAACAGATACTGAAGTTCCAATTTGCAAAGCCTCCTGTCAGTTATTTAAACCATTTAAAAACACCGCCTGCGGTCGCCACTGGTGGCTTAACTATCGATTCAGCAAGTTTTTTATAAGCCTTGGCCAAATTGGAGCTGCCGGAAATGTCAGTAATAACCTTGCCATTATTAATGGCCGACATGGCTAAGGAATAATCATTGGGTATGGTCATTGAGATCTCGGCGCCGATTAATTTATTGGCTTCAGACAGGCTGATCTGAGCTTTCTTTTCAAAGCGATTGGCAATTATCTGCATTTTTTTATCAGCATCATCATCAGTGGTGCGGATAGATTCCTGTAACTTTCGCACATTAATAAGACAGGGCAGGCTGAGAATGGCAATAAGATAAATAACTTCCGATTCTTTTAAGATATTGAATAAGTTATCATCCAGATACATGCCACCGTCGATAATAATATAGTCAAAGAATTGCCGCATGCTCTTCACTATTTGAAACAAAAATCCGGCGGGCAGGTGTGTTTCAGTGTCAAAACCGCTGGGGGCCGGCAGCACATATATTCCTGATGAGTGCCTGGCCATGGCACTTTTGAGGTATGCTCCATCCAGCCGGCTGAAGTTTTTACCGATATCCTCCCAGTTAGTATTGGTCTCAAGATCAAGAAATAAAGGAATCTCGCCGACGAGCCGGTTCATATCGATTAAGGCCACCAGTTTATTCTGGTCGAGGGCCTGAATGCTGCTTGCCAGATTGACGGCAAAAGTGGTAGCCCCAACACCGCCCTTTGCCCCCAGGACACTAAAAATCTTCCCCAGGTGCACAGGCGTCTCTTCTCCTCGGTCATGGTCTTGAGAGTCCTTGAGAACCTGGCGGAAAGCCACTTTTACTTCGTCGTGATCGATGGGCTGAGAGAAAAACTCCTTCGCCCCTGCCCGTAAGGCCGGCAGAAGAACTTCGGTCGTCATTTTGGAGGAGGTGAGAAAAAGCTGGCCTACCACATTTTCCTGCAGCAACGATCTGATTGTTTCAAAGTCAGAGGCCGGATTACTCCCTATCTCCAGGACCAGAACATCAACCCGGTCAGCGTCTTGCTCTTTCTGCAGCAAGAATCCTTCTAGACCCTTAACAATTCCGACAAGACTGTCCTTAACTGCGGTTGTTTTAATAGCCAGTTGCACGGATAATGGTTTTTTGTGAGTGCTCATATGATTCCTTTGTCCAGTTCGTTTATTTCATTCATGATCCGGTTTTCCCTGGTTACGTTTCAGTCCGGGCAGCTCACTCTACCAGCTTGGGGATTGCTGCCATTATCCCGAAATTTTCGCCGCCGCTGTTACCGGTAAGCTCGTGCTCCTCACAGCTGGGTAAAAAGAATATATTCTTGTTCTGGTACATTGTGGCATAATCAGCATCAGATACCGGCGGACCGTTGACATTGGCCAGCTTAAAATGATCAACAAATGATTTCCAGCGGGTAAAGCCATCAGGTTCATCATCTGCCCAATAATCGACCTGCATATTATCCTTGTCGAAGATGGTCATTTCCCACGGCACATTATTATATAGGGGATCATTTTTCTCGACTATCCAGATGACGTCAACATTCACGGCCCCCACCAGCTTGGCGCAGTTGCCGACATTGTTACCGGGGCATTCCACGACCGCCAGAGTCAGGTTCCAGTTTTTGATCTTGCCGGTAGCTGCTGCCCAACAATCAGACAATTTGTCCAGAGTACTGTTCTGCACGCCTCCGGTTGCACCCATCTCCTGTCCGAGCTCCAGTTCCCCAGTATTACCATTTGAACAGACCAGCTCTTTCATCTCTGCCGCATTTGCCGTCCCACATGGTTGAGAAAAATTGGTCCATCCTCCGGTATTACTGGTGGTACTGCTGCCGCCACTATTCAGCATCCTCCCCATATTGCATGAATAGCTCCCGTCTGGATCAATGATGGATTCCTTGCAGATGGCCATCGGCTGGTCAAGTTCTCCTGGATACAATTGGCCGGAGAAGCCAAGCCAAGCCACGGCATCGTTATTGACCAAGAAAGAATCAAGCTCGATAATTTTCGCAAAAAATGAGGGGGTATCACTTCTCTGTGTTTGTACCCTGACGGCATTGATAAAGGCCGGGTTGCCATCAAGATCACCGGAACTCATTTCCTGCCAGCCTTCCAGTTGCGTTGTATTTTCACTGGCCGTGAACGTTTGGCTGGCAAAAGACCAGTGACCGGTTTCGACAGCTTCTGCCGCAACAGCCTGATTACCGGTTTTGTTTGCTGTGGCAATCCGCGTTGCCTCAAAAATGGCGGCCTCCCGATTTAATATGCCGTCATCATTAAACAGTACGCGGGCACCGGCCAGCGAGCCGGCATCAGCGGCATTATGTAACTCATTACGGACACCGTAGAGGTAGCCAACATCAACGGCGAGGGCAGAAAAACTCAACAGGACGGCAAGAACTACTGCCACGAAGGTAATTGTGGCCCCGTGTTCATTTTGCAAAATACCATCATTGCTCATTATTTTTTACCTCTTGTTTTCTGGCTATTCCATTCGCATGACGGTTGTTCCTACCAGATTGACAGTGCCGTCAAATGTCCCGCCCACTAATGCGGCTAGGTTTGGTAAGACGAGAAAATCATAGGTATAGTTAACCGTAACGGTAATATCTCCTTCGGACTCAGGCGTTCCAGGGGTCGGTGCATAGGTAATGACGATATCAGTGTCGCTAAGGGAATTGTCGCCGGCCACACCCAGGTTGACAAGGTAGTTGTTGGCATAGCTTTTCACGATTTCTCGTATCTGTTCTTCAGTTAATGGTGTATAGCCATCGGGTAATGGACTACCATCAGTGTGGAAAACAATTGCCGCCCGCGCTCCTTCCCGTGAGGCATTGGTGACCACGGCCTTGTCAAAAAGCAGCAGCGCGAACTCGATGATGCCGAAAGTTAGGACAAAAAGAAGGGGGGCTATCAAGGCGAACTCGACGGCGGAAGCCCCTCTTTCTGATGTCAGAATCATGTCATTATCCTCCTCAGCAGGCTATTTGATAATTACGCCATCAACATCAATAGAGTAGGTCTTATTTTTTGGCGGCGGTTGTTCGAAGCCTTTTTCATAGCGCTCGATGACCTTGGTGGCGACATTGCCTGTCAGGCCTACTGATGGACCGTCCTTGATGCCGGCATTTGGATTATTGATCTGGCTCTGCTTGGACAATTCATAAGATGTGCCGTGAAATCTGTCCACCCGTGTCTCCTTTTTCGCGCAACCAACTGAAAATGCAAACAATATTGCTATCAGAATATTGATATAAAATCCTTGTCTCATGATATTACCCCAATGTTCAAAGTCAGACTGTTGGATCGTTAAGTTCTCCGTCTCTCCAGTAAAAGATGTTACTCCGGGGTGATGTAGCCGAAGTCACCTTCCAGCACCGGATTTATACCTCTTTCTTGCGCATAATTACCATCTTCAGCATTCGCTCTTTTCCCTGATTCAAGTCGGCCCAGCAACAGCAGTTCAAAGGCTGACGGGTCATGGAAAGAGTCGGTCGGCAATGACATTTCATCGGCATCAATCGGCTTGACCAGATGGGGAGTGACAATCACAATGAGCTCGGTTTCATCTTTCTGGTAGCGGGTGCTTCTGAAAATGGCACCCAGAATCGGGATATCGCCCAGCAGTGGAAATTTTTTGATAGACTCCCGCACATAATCTTTGAGCAGCCCGGCGATAACAAAACTCTGGTTGTCCTTCAGTTCCACTACCGTTGACATCCGGCGGGTATCGATCGATGGCACCACATAGCCCGCAAAAGAGACTGTTTTAGTAAAGTCAAGTTCTGAGACCTCCGGCGCCACGATGAGCGAAATGGTATCATTGCCAAGCACGGTCGGGGTAAAGGTTAAGCCGACACCAAACGGCTTCCACTCAATAGTAAATTTTTGAAAATCCTGGGCAACAGGGTAGGGGAATTCACCACCAGCAAGAAAGCTGGCACTTTGACCGCTTTGGGCAATCAAGGTCGGTTTGGCCAGTATCTGGAGCAGGCCATCTTGCTGCAGGGCATCGATGGCCACAATTACCGGATCACCGCGTAAAAAACCAACGGCCGCATTAATAGAATTGGAGATTGACAGCGGATTGCCGGGCCAGCCTCCCTCAGGAATGGCGGTCAGGTTGTCGAGCAGACTTAAACCGAAACCGCTGTTACCATTCCAGGCAAAGTTAATGCCGAGCTGACTGCCTACTGATTTGGAGATTTCCGCTATTCTGACCTCCAGCATCACCTGCTGGATACCGCCAACCTGGAGCATGTTGACTATTTTTTTCGGAGCAAATGATTCTGCCAGTATCATGATTTCTTTAAGCTTGGCGGCTCCGGAAACCGTGCCCGTCAGCGTTACCCGATCACCGGAAGATCTTATGGACACATTTTCTTCGGGAAAAATATCATACATGCTCTTCTTTAAACCGGAGATATCCGGGCTGACGATAATCTCAAAGCTGCCTAGCAGGACATTATCTCTGCCCCACAAGGTCATTTGGGTGGTCCCTACCGATTTACCACTGACAAAAACCCATTGCGGAGACTGTGTTTCCGAATAAATCAATTCGGCAATCTCGGGATTAACAATATGAGCTCTCTGGATCACCAGCGGTGATTTGAGTTTGCCCAGTTTATTGACGGTCAAATTAACAGGCTGGCCGCCTTCCGTATCTATGATGATATCTGCCTTACCGGCCGTGGCGGTCCAGGCGGCATGATGTGTGAGCAGGACGCTCAAGAGGCACATGATCACAACCGTCATCATGTATTGCTGATTCCCTTTATGCTGTTTCATTCTTGACCTCTTAATGGCTGCTCATAGTTATCTTGTTGACCTGATTGCCGTTCATGACCTCAATAAACATTCTTTTTGCGGTGATCGCCGGCTTAGGGGAAACAGTGTTCTTGCTTACCTTGACCGGTTCATTGCTTGCCGTGGCGTATGATTTAAGAAGGCTTGGCACCGTAATACCCTTGGTAAGGATCTGGTCGATATCTGAATAATTACGTAAGGCCAGCTGAATTCTGCCCTGATTAACGGCAAGAGCCAGCTTTTCCGCCTCTTCCAGACTTACTTCCAGAGTGACGACAGTGACTTTGGTAACTTTTTTCTCATCAGTTGCTTCGGCCTGCGAACCTACTGACAGAACAAGGATATTTTCGAGAATTGTTTTGGTGATCTGGGTTTTCTGGTCACTGGTATCCTCTAGAGAGACCAGAACATCAACCAGATGACCCTGATGGAGAAAGCCGGCCACGCCGATAACCTCATCTACTTTAACCGCCATGGCCCGTTTCTGGGCGGTGATCACTGCGGCCATGCCACCTTTTTTAAAATCGATGGGGGCCAGTGCTGATTCCAGCAAAGGTTCGGTGGCCTGAATCGGGTTGATAACTACCCGGTCAATACCCTTGGCCATATCGGTAAAGTGACCTTTCGGTACCGTTTCTTCTAAAAAATAGGCCATGCGTAAATCCTGCGGAGTGATGAGCGTCCCCCGGCTGAGGTTACGGTCGCTTACGGCAATCTGGATCATCTTTTGCGTGCCTTCAGCTGCCAGAACCGCCGGTTGCCTGGCTGTTTTCTGGTAAACGGCAAAACTGACCAAAGCAGCCACAAACATGGTGACCAGTAAAAATAAAATGCGGCTTGTTTTATTCATGTCTCTCCTCCATCCCCCGATTGCTGTCTCATGCCTACTGGTTTAAGTAACCTGTGCCAAAATTTTAAATTTTATTGTAAGTTTTTCGAATTTTTCTATGACGATACCTACAAGCCGGCCCAGCCGGGTAAAGTTCCTCGGTCCAGCAACTGATATATGAAAAACAGGCTGACACCCCCTGTAATGGCCAGGGCATATGGTATCCCATCCTGGGTATCTTCTTTGTTAACCTTCAGCAGTGAAGCATCTCCATGAGCCCCAAAAAACAGGAGCGACAGCCAGAGTCTTGACAGGGTTTGTTTGGTTGTCCCTCGCGAGATCATCAAGCCCAGGGCGATAAGGCCGCCGCAGACGGCGATAAAAAGAAGGGCCAGCAGAGTCTGGCTAAAGCCAAGAACAGCCCCCACGACCGACATTAACTTGACATCACCGGCGCCCATGCCGCCCAGACAATAGGGGATCAGAAAAATAAGCAGACCGAAGGTCAGGCCCCGCAGACTGAAGAGAAAACCTTCGAGGCCACCGATATAGCCATAGGTGAGCAGGGCCATGAGTATAGCTGGGCCGGTCACCAGATTTGGTATGCGTCTCTTATACAGATCGGTGCCTGAGGAGATCAATAAGGCGATCATAAGTCCGCCATAAAGGACTAGCGGCATGGAATGATTAGAATAAATGTTGCTCATATTAGCTTGATTATTAGGTCAGCCTTGTTTAAGTGTGAATGTCTGCTATGGTGAAGAAGCTTTACGGACGCCCTGATCTACCTTGTAAATAAATCAGTCCGACTATTAGCCGTTCTTAACCGGAACAAAATCCGGTCAAGAGAGACAGATTGCCGGCGTCTGTTCAGGCAAACAGGCAACCTGTCTCTTTTATGTTAAAGCACTGAGTTAAGACTTCCTTGTATACTGTCAAAAACATCCGAAACAGCTTGTCCTGCCAGGGTAACTGTTCCAATAATGACGACAGAAAGCAGGGCGGCAATCAAACCGTATTCAATGGCGGTCGCCCCATCTTCCTCACGTAAAAACCGGCCAAGCTGTCGTGTAAGCTTTTTCATGTTCGATCTCCTTTTTTGAAAGTGGTCTTTGGTTCCCCGGCCGCAACCATTTGCTGCCGGAGCAGGTCTTCCATAAAACATCCGCTGTCCGCGTTACCCCGCACTGTCTGGGCCCCAGGTAACTGACCAGCAGATGAAGATGGCTGATGCCTGGTAAACGTGCAATCTCAGGAACCGTCCTCCGAAAGGTGATTCACTTTTTTCTGCTTTTAAGTTTCTACCAGGGACTTTAGCTCCTCGGTCTCCGCTGCCCTGCCTGGAGCCAGGAAGTAAAGTCCTAGCGCTTTATCCAGGTCCGTCCTGGTCATCCGCGGGGGCCTGTGTTCGTAAAGGGCGATATTGACCAGCTGCTGGGCGATATCCCTCGGATGACAGCGGCGCATCGGTCTGCCGCTACGGAAGTATTCTGCCAGCAGGTAGTCGATGCAAGCGCTGTCATAAGCAATACTTAAGCGGCCGACCACATTTTGAAAAATAGTGCTAAATTCTTCTGCGCTGGGGTCGGTCAGCTGAATCTTATAAGGGATCCTGCGCAGCATGGCTTCATCGAGAATCCGCCCGGGGTTGAGGTTGGAGCAAAACACCAGCAGGGCATTGAAGGGCACCATGATCTTGTTGCCGCTGGGCATGGTCAGGTAGTCGATGCGTTTTTCCAGGGGCAGTATCCAGCGGTTCAGCAGCTGCTCCGGAACTACCAGCTGCCGGCCAAAATCATCAATTACAAAGATGCCGCCGTTGCCCTTGAGCTGCAGGGAAGCCTCACTGATTTTAGTCTGGCTGTTGTAGCCGATCTCCAGCGAGTCAAGATCCATCTCCCCACCAACCACGACGGCAGGCCGCTCGATTTTCACCCAGCGCTGATCATATTTTTTATGTCCTGCCGGGTCGGCCGCAGCGATAGCCTTATGGCATTGCGGATCATAGAGTTGAATTATTTGTCCCTCGACGATGATGGCTCTGGGGATATAAACAGATTGGCTGAAACATTTGGCGATGCGGATGGCAACTTCGGTTTTGCCATTACCTGCGGCACCATACAGAAAGAGACCCCTGCCGGAATTGACGGCCGGGCCCAGTAAATCGAGAACATCAGCGGATAAGACCAGCCCCTCAAAGGCGATTTGCAACTGCTGCAAGCCGGGCTGCTCTGAGCTTATTGATTGTTTCTCAATACTGAGCAGGTAGTCCTGAAAGGGGACAGCCGCTGTTCCCAGATAACCGGACTGTTCTCTGGCCAGCAGCGCCTTCTGTTTACCGGTTTCTGTCAATATATAATGAAAATCATTGATCCCGGAAGTTGCCTGATAGGCGAGGATGAGTCTCAACTTTAAGTCATGCAGCAAATCACTGAAGATCCGGAGGTCAAGACCAAGCCGCCGGGCCAGCTCCAGGCCGGTCATTGAACCGGCAGCCAGAAGTAGCTTACAGATCAGGTCTTCGACAAAGGTCTTGTTTAACC
>DIKT01000086.1:62393-77929 GCA_002424635.1 Desulfobulbaceae bacterium UBA5611 | reverse complement strand
AAGTTGGTACCGCTCAGGTCGGAACTGCTGCCAGTACCGACTATGCGGTCACCGGTATGTCAACGATGATTGATGACGTTGACGTCTCTTCAAGAGTCGGCGCTCAGACTGCCATCAACTCTATCGATTCTGCGCTGTCGCAGGTCGATACCATGCGTGGCGCTTTGGGTGCGGTCCAGAATCGGTTTGAGTCCACCATCTCCAATCTGTCCAACGTCTCCGAGAATCTGTCGGCCGCCCGCAGCCGGATTATGGATGCGGACATCGCCCAGGAAACCTCGGCTATGACCAAAAACAACATCCTGCAGCAGGCCGGGGTCTCTATTCTGGCCCAGGCTAACCAGGCTCCACAGCTGGCGCTGTCACTGCTGGGTTAATAACAGCAGGCTTGTATTAGAAAACCGACCGACAGGCTAATGACGGTCGGCCAATGTCGGGTTAAAAGCCGATCTATGAAAAAAAGGGAGGCCGGCTGTGCGGCCGGTCTCCTTTTCCTTGGCAGCAGAGGAAGGAGCACATCATGAACTTAGATATTACCGGCAGCGTCGGCGGAGCTGTACTGCAGAAGATACAGGTCACAGACGAAATAGATGCCCAACGGAACAACAAGGAAAAGGCGGCGGATAATCCGCAATCTTCTTCCGCCAAAAAACAGATCCAGCCGGAAGAGCTGCTCAGCCAGATCAAGGCAATCACGGAAGACGGTCTTTACAGTATCCGTTTTGAGCAGAACGATCATGCCGATCTGATCGTTAAGATCTTTGATCAGAAGACCGATAAGTTGGTACGTCAGATTCCGGCTGAAGAGCTACTGAATCTCCAGGCGGCTCTGGAAGACCTGCGTGGCAATATAGTCGATACCCAGGCCTAGAGGCAAAAGCGGGCCGGACCCGACCTTACCTGTAATGACAAAAGACCTGCGGGGCGGCTGTCAGTAACCAGGACCTCAGGCCATGGCTGATGAAAATTGTTCTTTTCATCGCAGACAGGAGAGGTGTCTTTTGTAAGCAGCAGATGCCGGGAACATGCGGCAGATGCGAACCAGATAGAACGGTGTTTTTTGCGGAGGGAGAACAAAGATGTCAATTACATTCAGCGGCCTTGCCACCGGTTTGGACACCAACTCAATCGTCAAACAGCTGATGGAGCTGGAGCGAGCCCCTATCACCCGGCTCGAAGCCAAAAAAACAAGCCAAACCGAGCGCATTGAGGCCTATGCCCAATTCAAGACCACCCTTGATGACCTGAAAAGCGCGGTCAGCGCCATGACTCTTACCAGTCAGGTCAGATCCACCAGCGTCTCCTTGAGCTCCGGCGCTCCCTTTACCGCCACCAGCACCGATGCCGGCAGCGGCAGCTACAATATCGCCGTCAAACAACTGGCTCAGGTCCAGAAGACCGTCAGCTCCGGCTGGACTTCACAGACAGATGCCTTGCTCGGTACCGGCACCTTTACCCTGACGAATAGTCTCGGAGAAGATACCGTTATCGCGGTCGATGCCACCAATAATTCCCTGCTTGGTCTGGCCGCCGCCATCAATGAGCAGTCTGCCGCCACTGGCGTCAAAGCGGCCATCATCAATGACGGCTCCAGCCCCAGCCCTTATCGCCTGGTGTTCACCGGTGTCGATTCAAGCACCAGTTTCACGGTAGCCAGTAATCTGGTCGACAATGACGGGCTCACCCCCATTGCTATTACCACCACCCAGTCCCAGACGGCCCAGCAGGCCCAGGTGATGGTGGATGGCATTGAAGTTGTCAGCAACAGTAATACTATCAACGGGGCGATTGCCGGCGTAACCCTCAATCTCAATGCCGTCAGTGAGCAGTTAACCCCAGCCGAAGCAGGGCCGCCGGCCATTCCAGCGGTATATAAAAATTCGCTGCTGGAGGTAAAACCGGACAGCAGCGCCCTGAAAGAAAAACTGACCACCTTTGTGACCAGCTACAACAAGGTCATGGACTGGATCAAGTCCGGCTATGAAATTAAAAATGAAGCAAAGACAGACCCTGAAGAGCCTGAGGACGTAAAGCTTCTGGGTGCTGTCCTGCGCGGCGATTCCTCCATCAACAGCGTCAAACGCGGGCTCCAGTCTGTACTGAGTTCGCTGATCAATAGCAGCGGCTCCATAAGTACTCTGGCCGAGCTCGGCATAACCACGCAACGAGACGGCACCCTGTACCAGAATAACAGCAAGATGGATGCAGCATTAAAGGATAATTTTGACGGCGTCGTCAGCCTGCTGGCCGGTGCAGACAATATCGACGGCGTCATGAAGAAATTCAATTATTTTCTCATGGAACAAACCAGCGGCACCAACGGCATCTATGCCGGCAAGAAAAAAAGCTATGATCTCTCAGTGAAACGTATCGATGATCAGATTCTGAATATGGAAGCACGAATGACCCAAAGAGAGGCCTCGCTCCGCGCCCAATACACAGCGATGGAAAACCTTGTCAGCGGACTCAACGCTCAGGGCACTTTCCTTACTCAACAGATGGACATGCTCAATAATATGCTCACCCGGAAATAAAGGAATTTTAAAATGAACCCTTACATGAATCAATACAAGCAGAATCATATTTTTACCGCCAGCCCCGAACAGATTTTACTCATGCTTTATGATGGCGCGATCCGTTTTACCCGCCAGGCCATGATGGCGGAAGAGCAGGGCAACGAGATACTGAAGATTGAGCGCATCGGCAAAACCATGGCCATTATTATTGAGTTCTCCAATACCTTGAATCATGAGATAGGTGGGCAGATTGCAGAAGATCTGGATGGCCTGTATCATTTCATGATTCGGGAGTTAAACGGCGCCCGTAAAGAACATGACGGTGCCAGGCTGAAGACGGTTGAAGGCTTACTGGTTGATCTCCGGCAGACCTGGGGAGAGGCCGTTGAAATTAAGCGTCAACAGAGCGGTATAGATATAGCGGCCGCCGAAAGACAGGAAGCGCAGCCGGGAAAGGCTTATGTGGCCCTCAACGCCGCCGGCTGATATAGCTGACTTCGGCAAAGATGAGCAGGATGACAATATCCAAAAAAGGAAGCAACAGCTGATGACTATGCCTGAGCCCGGATCGCCACAGCAGAATATGGGCCAACTCGACGCCTTGCTCCTTTGTTCACTGCGGCGTTATGAAGATATTCTCACCCTGTTTGGAATCATCAATAATGATAGCGGCGGCACTAGTCCGGCGACATTGGACAGCCGTGGAGCCGAGATCCTGCGTTTGCAGGAGCAGGCAGCCCTTGCTGATTACGATCTGGTCGCCCTCCTGCAGCAGGAGGACCTGCTGGCAGCCAATTATCATTTGCTGAGCAAGCGCCGGGAGATCATGGACCAGATCCTGCAGTATAACCATTCGTTACTCACGACGGTCAGCAATGTCAAATCTCTCCTGGCCCATGAAATCAAAGAGGCCCAAAGCGGACGGGCAGCCTTGAACGGTTATCGTCAGCCCAATCCGGCCCAAAATGGCGGCATCCTCAAGGGATCACTCTGATGCCTTCGCAATTATTGCCCTTAGCTGCGAGTGCCACACCAGCTCTTGCTGCCGGATCAGTTATAATCAATGTTGAACATACCTTCCATCTTGCCATAGAAAATTACACATTACTTGACCAGGCCGCCTTCTCCTTAATAAATGATATTGCCTTCTTATCTCCCCAGGACATCCTGCTACGAAGCAGTCAACTGGCCCAGAGACAACTAGCATTGGCCAGCCAGGATGAACAACTGTTGGCGATACTGGCATTTGCCGGCCCCGAAATTATCAGTGCTCCTTTTATCAAAGCATACCAGAACATCCTGATAAAAGTCACCCGGACTTATGATCAGATGTGGGAGCAGATTTATCTCGTCAAAAAAAAATTGCTGAAAGACTCGACAATACCCATAAAGCTTGATAGTCTTTTTTAGAATTGTTAAGACTACAGGTCTTTTGGCAGCAGGATCAAGTATAAAGATAATGGTTCCCCAACAATTTAGAGATAAATAATAGTGTCTATACAAACTGACTTCATCAATAAGATTCCTGATGCAAAACCTGTAAAAATTTTTTTACCTGTTCAGGAGGCAGATACCAGATATCGGCAGACGTGCATTTTTCAAAAGACCAGCTCGCCCCGTTTCAACCTCCTGTTTGCCCCTGACACCCTGCCTGTCGAAAGCCTTGATATCAGCTCATCATGCATTATCAATCTTGACATGGGCGGCCAAAGTGTCTCGATGGAGGCCATGATTCAGCAGGTGGTTAATTCCCAAGTCCTGGATATGATCGCCCTCAAGACCGTCAGCCATGGTCAGATGCGTGACTTCTTCCGGGTTGATTACACCATGCCGATCATTGTCAGTTCCCAACCAGCCGATGATCTCGGCCCGCCGAACGAACCGTGGAAAATATTAGGGACGACCATTGATATCAGCGGCAGCGGCCTGCTGGCCTTCTTTCACGAAAAGCCGCCGACCGACAAACTGGTCAAACTGCGAATCCCTCTGCCTGACGACAAAAATGAATATATTTCTTTTATGGCGCGCCCGGTCAGAACATCGGAGGTAGAGGAAAACAGATATGTGGTCGCTTATCATTACGAGGAAATAAGCGATGAAGAAAGAGATAAGATTATTGGTCAATGTCTGATCATCCAGCGCCGACTGCTGCGACTCAAGGTCCAGGTCAAAGACAATTAGACCATGCTTATTAATTTATATTTAAGTTAATACCAATGCCATATTCTCTTATTGATGCCATAAAAAGAATTCAGGACAGCCAACCTGCTGAAATTAAACTGCAGCTCCTGGATGGCGAGTGCGTGCAACTAAAATGTGTCTATAAAGAATCGATTGCCCCTCATTTTTTTCTGGTCTTTCCTCCTAAACAGATACCGGTCAATATTGATCCCAATACAGATTGTCTGGTGGTCGTGAAAAATGGCCCGGCATCGGTCACTTTCAAAGCTGAGGTGGAGGCCATCAAAGGCGATCGGGTACTGGAGCTATTGGCCGAACAGGCTGTTGAACCAACTCGCCTGCGCACTTTTTATCGCGCCGATCTGCGGACCGCCATTACGGCGAGTTATGAACCAGGACCTGAAGAAAAAGCCAAGGCCTGGAATCTTTGCGGCGAAACTCTCGACCTGTCCGGCGGGGGAACTTTGACTATCTTTCCGGAAGAATTCCAGAACCAGCAGCGCATACTTCTTCATATCGACCTTCCCTATACAGCAACAGAAATTTCTTGTACCTCCCATGTAATCCGCACCAAAAAGTTACCAAAAAAACGATGGCAGATAGCCTTACAATTTGACAATCTCACCCAGAAAGAACGGGATCTTATTGTATCTATTTGCCTGAAAGAACAACGCAGAAAACTCCGGGATAATGCCTGTGCCGTTTAATCATTGTTGAACTGCTGTAATAATGAGACATTTTGACCTGCGGCCGCTCTTCAGCCATCCCTAAGACCGGTGACAGTGGACCGGCCTTGGCCGCGAATCTGGTTTTTAGTTAAGGATCTAATATTTTTTTCATTTGCAACCGAGAAAGAAGTATGAATCCAATTGCCCCCCTCCTACCATCCGCTGCCCTTGGCTCATCTACTTCCGGAGCAGGCGGACAGCAATATCATCCGTCACAGATGCAGCATGGCCAGACCATGCAAGCTCTGGTGGTCGAGGCGGTCGGTGATAACAAATTTATTCTCGATATAGGTTCTAACCGCATCCTGGCCCAAGGCGACTCGGTAACCCTCAGCCCCGGCCAATCTCTGCATCTGCAGGTAACCGCCACTGCGCCCCGCTTGGAATTCCAGATCATTGCCCCGTCATTACAGCAATTGCTCGGTCATTCCCTGAGTTTTGTTGGTCATAATCTGGACCTCAATCCGTTGTTCCGGATTCTGCACCAGCCGCCCAATCCGGCCATTGAGACCTTAACGCCTTCAAGCCGCCAGGTACTAGAGGCTTTTTGGGCTCTGCAGCAAAAGCCTCTCAGCAGCGGCCAGGAAGGAGCAGCAGTTTTGCGGCAAATGGTGGACAGCCTGGGTCTGCAGCTTGAAGCACAACTGGGCAGAGGCCTGCAAAATGAAGTAACCGCTTCACTTAAATCAGCACTGCTGGAGTTGGTGCAGCAGTTTAAAGAAGCAGAACAGATCAGAGAACCGGGCAAAGCCCTGCTTGCCATAATCGAGAGTTTTCAATTATGCCAGCTCCGTTTAGATCAGGATAAAAGCTTTATCATACCACTGCCTTTTCCTTTTCTCGATCAGGGTTATCTGCTCATCGACCAGAAACAGGACCAGGAAACGGCAGACCATGAAAGAAAGAAACAGCTGCATTTTTCCCTGCATCTCAGCCTGACCGGACTGGGCGATCTAAATATTGAATTTTTGCAGACCGATGACGGCCTGTGGATGCGTTTTAATTGTGATTCCCAGGACAAGGCCGACTTTGTCAGTCAGTTTGGTGACGACCTCAAGCAGCAACTGGCGGCTCTCCCGGTCCAGGGCCTGGCCTTTTCAGGAACGGCCAACGATCCCGGCACTGATCTTCTTCGCCTGTTAGTCCCGGCCGGGCAATCACTTTTGAATACCAAGGTGTAATGATGCCGGAACGACAGGGACTGGAAAAAGCCGTCGCCATCATTTATGATGCTGATAAAGGGAGTGCCCCACGAGTGGTCGCCAGCGGCAAAGGTGAGATTGCCAGAAAAATCATCGACACCGCCCGAGAGGCCGGTGTTTTCATCCAGGAAGACCCTGATCTGGTTGAGCTGCTGGCCAAGATTCCTCTGGGCCAAGAAATTCCTGCCGAACTCTACCGCACCGTCGCTGAGGTGCTGGCCTTTGTTTATAAGGTCAATGAACAGTTCAAAAACAAGCTCAACAAATGAGGATCAGACAATTAGAAAAAGAGCATTATGATCGAGGCGGCTACTATTGTTTTTTATCTCCTGTGGGTCAACGCCCTGCCACCTCTTGCCAGCTTGTTATGCGGCGATCGCTGGCGCCGACCGCTTGATGGCGGCAGATTATGGCGGGACCGGCAACCAATCTTCGGGCCGCACAAAACCATCCGCGGCCTCCTCGCCAGCCTGACCGGCGGCACCATGATCGGTCCCTTGCTCGGTCTTTCCTGGCCGGTTGCGGCCATTGCCGCCTTGTTGGCCATGAGCGGCGATCTCTTGTCCAGCTTCATCAAACGGCGGCGCATCCTGCAAAGCGGCACTGATGTAGTCATCCTCGATCAACTCTTCGAAGCCCTGTTCCCCGTCATCTTTCTGGGTCTGATATTTGCTCTCAGCTGGGGCCAAATGGCCGCCGTGCTGATCTCTTTCATTGTTATTGCCTATTGGAGTTCATTTTTTTGGCAGCGGATTACCAGTCGACCAGTGCTGGAAAATTATCCGCGTCCGATCAGTTCAACTGTTCGCCTCCGGGAATGGCGGGCCTGCCAGATCCCGACCGCCCGCTGGCAGTCCCTGTTTAATCTCAACAGCATCCTCTCAGATCTGGTCTTCCTCACCGTCTTGTTTAAAATTGCCGGCCTCTATGAACAGGGTACCCGCAATGCCCTCAAGATCGAGGTGGTGGAAAAAACTTTTTTTTCCCCCGCCTTGCCCGCCTCGTTTGAGCAGTTCCGTATCCTGCTGCTGACTGATCTTCATCTCGACGGCATCGATGGCCTGACCGACACCCTGATCAATCACCTGCAGGACATTGAGATCGACCTTTGTCTGATTGGCGGCGATATCCGCATGCAGACCTACGGTCCCATTGAGCCCTGTCTCACCCATCTGCGCCGTCTGCTGCCTCATGTCCGCTCCCGGCATGGTCTCTTAGGGGTCCTCGGCAATCATGATTGTCTAGAAATGACTCCTGATTTTGAGGAATGCGGCCTGATCATGCTCATTAATGAAGCATGGCCCATTACTCGCAATGGCGAACAGATCTGGATAGTTGGCGCCGACGATCCCCATCTCTACCGGTTGGCCGATGCCAGCCAGGCCTTTCGGGATGTGCCGGCCGAGGCCTTTTCCATTTTTCTGGCTCACTCACCGGAAACATATAAAGAAGCAGCGCAATTACAGGCCCAGCTCTATCTCTGCGGTCACACCCATGGCGGCCAGATCTGCCTGCCGCAACGAGGTCCCATCCTCACCAACTCCAGAGCCCCGCGTTTTACCGCCTCCGGCAATTGGCAATACCAGCAGATGCAAGGCTATACCAGTCGGGGCGCAGGCTCATCCAGCATCCCGCTGCGCTTCAACTGTCCGGGAGAGATCACACTTATTACCCTGTCAAGGGGGGCGGCAATTCCCTCTCCACCAGAGCCAACCGTGTAGTTCTTAGCCAAGACTGCTGTCTATCTCATTGAAACTTTCTGTGGCTTCCGGTAAGTTAACTTTTCACTATTACTTTCAGCGATGGCGATGTCTCAAGATCAAGCAACAGCGAATAAAATGACTAATCATATCAATCAGGTAACAGAGTGCGTCGCCTTTTTGCAGACACGGTTGCCCTTTATCCCGTCTCTGGTAATCCAGCTGGGTACCGGCTTAGGCGAATTGGCCGCCCAGGTGCAGCCTACCCTGATCCTGCCCTATGATGAAATTCCAAATTTTCCCTGTTCCACCGTCTGCAGTCATCAGGGCAATCTCATTATCGGTCATCTGCAGGGAGTGCCGGTAATTATTCTGCAGGGACGTTTCCACTGTTATGAAGGCTACTCCAGCCAAGAGGTGGCCTTCCCTATCCGCGTCCTGTCTCTGCTCGGCGCTCGCACCCTGATCCTGACCAATGCCGCCGGCGGACTCAATCCGGCCTTTGCTCCCGGCTCCATCATGATCTTCCGGGATCACCTGAACCTGCTGGGTGATAACCCTCTGCGCGGCCCCAATGTGGATGCCTGGGGCCCGCGTTTTCCCGATTTTTCCGTGCCTTACGATCCGGTATTGATCAAAGCCGCTCTGCAGTGCGCCTGCGCCTGCGCCCTTGATAAAGTAGTCACCGGCGTCTATGCCTGCATCCCCGGCCCCAGCCTGGAAACTCCGGCCGAGACCCGCTGGCTGCGCGGCTGCGGCGCCGATGCCGTCGGCATGTCTTCCATCCCGGAAATTATTGTCGCCCGTCACGCCGGCCTGGCAGTCCTGGCCTTGTCGGTGGTCTCCAATGTCAATAATCCCGATGAGATGCAGCCGATCATTCTGGAAGAAATCATTGCCGCGGCCGCCGCCGTGGAACCGCAACTGGCCCGCCTCATCATTGCCATTATCAGGAACATAACGCCATGACCCATCATGCTGATCTGCTTATCACCGGCCTCTGGCTCCTGCCCACCGCTCATCAGCAGGATAGTATCAGACATGGCGGCGTGGCCATCGTCGGCGATCATATCATCGATATCGGCCCGGCCAGCGAGCTTGCCGCCCGTTATCCGAAAGCGGCGCGCATTCATGAAGAGCACGGCCTGATCATGCCCGGCCTGATCAACACCCATACCCATGCGCCCATGGCCTGTTTTCGCGGGCTGGCCGATGATCTGCCGCTCATGACCTGGCTGGTGGACCATATCTTTCCCGTTGAGGCCAGCCTGACGCCGGAGATTGTCTACTACTCGACCTTGCTGTCGCTGGCCGAAATGATCAAATCGGGCACTACCAGCTTCTGCGATATGTATCTTTTTGCCAAAGAAGTAGCCCGGGCCACTGACGAGTCAGGGATGCGGGCCTGGATCGGCGAAGTGCTGTACGACTTTCCCTCCCCTAATTACGGCGCCCTGGAAAATGGTTACCCTTATGTAGCCGACATGTTTGCTCACTATCACAACCACCCTTTAATCACCATCACGGCCGATCCTCATGCCATCTATACCTGTTCACCGCAGCTGCTACAAAGACTGGGCGCCCTGGCCCATGACCACAACGCCCCCTATGTGATTCACCTTTCGGAAAATGCAGCTGAGGTCGCCACCTGCCGGGAGCGTTATGGCTGCACGCCAGTGGAACATTTAGACAACCTGGGCCTGCTCCATGAACAGACCCTGGCTGTTCATTGTGTGCTGCTCGACGACCAGGAGATCGAGACGTTGGCCAGCCGGGGAGTCAAAGTGGCCCATTGCCCGGAATCCAATATGAAACTGGCCTCAGGCGTGGCCCCGGTAGTCAAGATGCTCAAGGCCGGTATCACCCTTGGCCTTGGCACAGATGGCAGCGCCAGCAATAATGATGTTGATATGTTTGGTGAAATGAATATGGCCGCCAAAATCCATAAGGTGATCAACATGGATCCCACCGTCATGAATGCCGAGACCACCCTGCATACTGCCACCATGGGCGGAGCAGCCTGTCTGCAAGCCGACACGGACATAGGCACCTTGGCCGTCGGCAAGAAGGCCGACATCATTGTTGTCGACCTCAATCAGCCCCATCTGACTCCTCTCTATAATATTCCCTCGCACCTGGTCTATGCGGCTCGGGGGGCAGATGTGATCCATTCCATAATTAACGGCCGGCCAGTCATGCGCAATCGCCAGCTGCTGACTCTTGATGAAAAAGCTATCGCGGCCCACATGCGGGAGATCGGCCGCTATATTCAAGCCACGAGAAAGCGTTGACTTTCTGCCTGATCTGCTCTAAACTCTTGAATTACTGATGTTGATCGATAAAACCGTATCTTCTCTTATGAGGTTATAATTATGTTTGGACTGGGTATGCCGGAACTTATTGTTATTCTGGTAATAATTGTCATTATCTTTGGCGCTGGTAAACTTCCTGAAATTGGTTCCGGTATTGGCAAAGGAATCAAAAACTTTAAAGAAGCCACCAAAAAAGAAGAGGATAAAAAAAAGATAGACGATGAAACTAAGGGTGGCTCTGCTACCTGATCCATGAAGAGCACATTGCATCCTCTTTTCATAAAATTTTACAATATTTTTTCAGGAGCTTAATATGTTTGGACTCGGAACCCCTGAACTGGTCGTTATTCTTGGTATTGCCTTTCTCGTTTTTGGGGGTAAAAAACTGCCGGAAATCGGCTCCGGCCTCGGCAAAGCTATCTCCTCCTTTAAAAACGGCTTGAGTGAAGTGGATAAAAGCGGCAAAGATCTGGTCGACGGCATTCCCGGCGTCAAAGAGGTCGCTGCAGTGCAGGAGCAGGTACAACAGGTGAAAGACCTGGGTAATATCCTTAAGTAAAAATCATTATAAACCAGCCTGAGCAGGAGGCAGATTATTCTCGCGAATAATCTGCCTCCTTTTTTTATTAATATGGAAAAACCATAGTGCAGAAAAATTTAAAAATCTTGGCAACAGGGTCTATTAAAGATAAAGAAGATTGCTGTAATCTCGAACAAGTGTAGAATTACCTAATGCTACTGACAATTTTCTGAGACCTATTTTTAATCACCAGCTGATGCGCATCCTTCTTCTCTCAGATATCCACGGGAATCTGCCGGCTCTGCTGGCCATTGACCGTTTCTTTGCTGAAATGCCCTTTGATGCCATCTGTAACTGTGGAGACTCAACGGTTTATGCCCCTTTTCCCAACGAGACATTACAGTGGCTGCAAGACAAGAAGGTCTTGTCAATCTTAGGTAATACCGACCAGAAAGTCATTACCCTGCTGCAGGGCCAGACCTTTAAAAAACCCCATGATGAAGAAAAACGGATGATGTATCGATCAACTGTCGAGGCCTTGAACGAGCAGAACAAAAACTATCTGCGTTCGCTGGCAGACTCACAGGTAATAGCATTGGCTGATATAACCATCGGTCTCTTTCATGGCAGCCCCGACCACCCTCGGGAGCTGCTCTTTGCCCATACCCCTGACAGCCGCTTTCTGGAGCTCAGCCAGCCGTCAAAATACCGGATTATTGTCACCGGCCATTCCCATTCTCCTTATCATAAACACATTGATGCAACCCACTTCATCAATCCGGGCAGTGCCGGCCGGATGTTTGATGGTAATCCAGAAGCCAGCTGCGCCACCCTGACTCTGGCAACAGAGCATATCGAGGTCGAGCTCCATCGCATCCCTTATCCAGTGGAAGAGGTGGTGACAGCCTTACGGCAGCAGCAATTGCCGGAGATATATAGTGATATGTTTCGCCAGGGGCGAAAATTAAATTAATAGCACCAGGGAATTCTATGACCACCGCGCCTGATACCAGAGCCTCACTTGAGAAACATCAACTGACCCCCAAAAAACGATTTGGTCAGAATTTCCTGGTCCATGAGAGGACGGCTGAGGCCATCGTCCATGCCGGCCGGATCACCAGCGAGGATATCATCCTCGAGGTCGGGGTCGGCTTGGGCGCCCTCACCAGACCGCTGGCCCGCGTCGCCCGACAAATTATCGGCCTTGAAATCGACAGCGGCATTATCAGATTACATCAGGAAGAAAAAGACCTGCCAGACAATGTGAACCTGATCCATCAGGATGTCTTAAAGGCTGATTTCAGCCACCTCTTCGAGCTCTGCCAGGGGCCGATCAAGATCATGGCCAACCTGCCCTACTCCATCTCCAATCCTTTTCTGTTCAAACTGATTGACAATAAGGAAAAGATGGCCTGGGCCACCATCATGCTGCAGAAGGAAGTTGCTGACCGGCTGACCGCACCACCTGGAACCAAGCAATACGGGGTGCCGACCGTGCTGCTCAGCGCCTGCGCCACCATCACCAGATTACTGACCCTGAAACCGGCGGAATTTCATCCCCGGCCCAAAATAGACTCAGTGGTGGTCCGCATCGACTTTGACCGGCAAGCTGACAGAATCAAGGCCCTGCCTGCATATGATCGCCTGCTGCTGCAGCGGGTCGTCCGCGGGGCTTTCAGCCAACGGCGCAAGACCCTGCTCAATACCCTGAGCAGCGCCAAGCTTATTGCCCTGGCTGCAGAACCGGACAAAGCGGTGGTCAAACAACTGACCGAAGCCGCCATCCGCCGGGCCGGGATCGCCCCCACTGCCCGGGCCGAAGATCTGACCCTTGAGGATTTTGTGCAACTCACTTTGGCTTTTGCCGGATAAAGCCTTTTTCGCTTTTTATTTCACCTGCTGACCATAAATATCATGCAAAATTTCGTTTTTCATAATCCCACCAAGATCCTGTTCGGCCAGGGCACTATCCCGGCCATTGGTCCTGAAACTATTACTTTCGGCCAGAAAGTCCTGCTGGTGTATGGCTCAGGCTCGATAAGAAGAAACGGCGTCTATCAGCAAGTCACTGAGTCGTTGCAAAAATCCGGGGCCGAGATCGTTGAACATCCGGGCGTCCAATCCAATCCCCTGCTCAGCCATACAAGAGAGGGCATTAAACTGGCCAAGCAGCATAACTGCCAGGTCGTCTGCGCCATCGGCGGCGGCTCAGTCATTGATGAGGCCAAGGCCATCTGCGCCGGGGCGGTGGTTGACCACGATGTCTGGAAATTCTTTACCGGTAAAAAATCCGTGACCGCGCCTCTGCCGTTGACCACGGTCCTGACTCTGGCGGCCTCCGGTTCCGAGATGAATGCCGGCATGGTCATTACCAATGAGGAGACCAGGCAGAAATTCGGGTTTGCCAATAAAAAACTTTATCCCCAGACCTCCATTCTCGATCCGGAGGCCACCTTTACAGTGCCTGCTGATTACACCGCCTATGGCGCCGTTGATGCCATCGCCCATGTCCTGGAATTCTATTTTACCACCCAAGATCCAGCCACACCGGTGCAGGACAGGTTAATGGAAGGACTGATCATTAATGCGATGGAGAGCTGTGATCGGGTGCTTGCCGATCTGCACAACTATCAGGGCCGCGCCGATCTCATGTGGGCCGCCACCCTGGCCTTAAACGGCCTGACGGCAGCCGGGCTTGGCAAGGTGGGATTTCCCATGCATCTGATCGAGCACTCTATATCAGCGCTCTACAATGTGCCGCACGGAGCCGGACTATCGGCGATCATCCCCGGCTGGATGCGCTACCAATGCCCACGGACGCCTGAGCGTTTTGCCCGGTTTGCCGAACGAGTCTTTGATGTCAGGAGCGGCAGCCCGGCAGAACGGGGCGCCCATGGGATTACTGCTCTGGAGGCTTGGTTTCAGAAGATCAACAGTCCGACATCACTGCATGGTCTAACTATCCCGGCAAAAGACATCCCCAGGATTGCCGATAATGCCGTAGCCCTGGCCAAGGTCTGGCGCATGCCTGATTATGACAGTGACAGGATTCAGGCCATTCTGGCCATCTGTTAGGGCTGTATTTTAGATGTCTTTTTGTACCAGCATCGTGACCACATGATCCCAGATCAGATCTGCCGTCTGTTCCTTAGTGGTCAACGGTAACTGACTGAGACCATTATTATCGAGCAGAGTCACTTGATTTGTATCCGCCTCAAATCCGGTATGGCCGGAAGTGATATCATTGATGGCAATCAGATCAAGATTTTTGCCCTTGAGCTTCTTCTCTCCGGCCGCCACATGATCATCGCTCTCAGCGGCAAAACCGATGAGCAGAAATCCGGCCTTTTCCTTCAAGTGCCCCAGTTCTTTTAAAATATCCTGGGTCTGTTCAAGCGGCAGGTGAAGCTCAGCCTGCTCTTTTTTTACCTTCCCGGCAAACTGGACAGCGGGTCGGAAATCACTGACCGCTGCTGCCTTGACAATGACCGTGGCCTGATGACAACGGGCCAGCACCGCCTCATGCATCTCGCCTGCTGTCTCCACCCGCACACATTTGACATCCGGCGGGCAGGCCAGAGCGGTCGGTCCAGTGATCATGGTGACCTCCGCCCCCCGTCTCCTGGCCGTGCGGGCCAGACTATAGCCCATTTTCCCGGAGGAACGATTACTGAGAAAGCGGGCCGGATCCAGGGATTCACGGGTCGGACCGGCAGTAATCAGTATTTTCTGACCCGCCAGATCAGGGCTAGTCAGGCTCCGGAGTATGACCTCCCGAGCCATCTCCCATTCCGGCAGCCGACCCGCCCCGTTCTCCTTGCAGGCCATGCGACCACTTTCCGGGTCAAGAATCTGATAGCCGATTTTTTTCAGTTTTTCGACATTTTCCTGTACTGCCGGATGATTGTACATCTGAGCATTCATGGCCGGACAGACCAGCACCGGAGCTCTGGTGGCCAGGACCGCACAGGTCAGCAGATCATCGGCCAGACCATACGCCAAGCGGGCAATGGTATGGGCTGTTGCCGGAGCAATGACCAGAAGATCAGCCTCCCGGGCCAGCTGGATATGAGGGATGGCCTCGGCGTCTTGCCGGGCAAAAAGATCGGTATATACCCGCTCACCGGACAGGGCCGCAAAAGTCAAAGGGGTAACAAAGCGACAGGCCGACTCCGTCATAATCACCGCCACCCGCGCCTCTTCCTTGATCAAATTACTCACCCAGCCGGCGACCTTAAAGGCGGCGATACTGCCGGTCACCCCGATTATAATTCGTTTTCCCGCCAATGTTGTCGGCATAATCAAATATCCTTTTTCAATTTAATATGAGCTGTAAAATTGATATTGGTGGCGAGATGCTAATTGTTGGCGGCGAGA
>DIKT01000086.1:241-62363 GCA_002424635.1 Desulfobulbaceae bacterium UBA5611 | reverse complement strand
GCGGCGAGACGCTAATCTCGTTGCGGCGAGACGCCACTCGTTAGCGGCGAGATGCTAATCGTTGCGGCGAGACGCCACTCACCAAACAGCCGTAACAGATTGGCTGTTTGGTGAAGCGGCATAAGAATCCGTAAAAAGCCTTGAGCAAAAAAAGCCTTGCTCAAGGCTTTAACGGCTTCTAAATTTTCCTGTTAATCCCTGCTACCCCCAAATAACCTGAGCATCATGATAAACAGATTTATAAAATCGAGGTACAAAGCCAGGGCCCCCATGATGGCCCCTTTCCTGACCATCTCTTCACCCTGAGTCAGAATTCCCTGCTCACCGATATTTTTGATTCTCTGGACATCATAGGCGGTGAGACCGGTAAAAACCAGGACTCCGACCATGGAAATCATCCACGACATGGCCGAACTCTGCATAAACATATTGACCACCGAGGCGATGATTATTCCTATCAGGCCCATAAAGAGAAAAGAGCCCAGCCCGGAGAGATCGCGTTTGGTTACCAGACCGTAAACAGCCATGGCCCCGAACATTCCGGCCGTAATAAAAAAGGTGCCGGCAATGGAGGAGCGGGTATAAGCCAGGAAAATGGTCGATAAAGTCAAGCCATTAAGTATGGCATAGCCGATAAAAAGCCCGGTGGCCGTTGAGGCCTGGATCTTGTCAATCCGCGCCGACAGATAAAAAACCATGCCCAGTTCCACCAGAATCATCACGATGAACAGGGGACTAGCCACAATCTGCATGGCCAGCCCGGTTTCAGCGGTAAAATAGGCGATAATACCAGTTAAGCCCAGACCAATGGCCATCCAGTTAAAGACCTTGGCCAGAAAGATAGTGGAAGCCTCCTGCCGGGCCTGGACCAAGGTAAGCTGATTAGTAGTTCCGTTCATGTAGTTTTCTCCTTTCATAGTTTACGTCTAGCGGTAAATAAGATAATAATAGACTGTATCTTAATCATTTTGTTACAGCAAGCAAGATAAAGAGGGTTTGAGAAGATGAAGATTGCAATCAGCGGCAAAGGCGGCGTCGGCAAGACCACTATCATGGCCCTGCTGGCCAATGAATTCAAAAAAGCCGGCAAGGATGTCCTGATCATTGATGCCGACCCCAGTCCCCATATGGCGGAAACGCTGGGCGTAACCAACATTGATCAGATTAAGCCCATTGCCGAGATGACCAAACTGCTGGTGGAACGCTCCGGCAAAGTGGAGGGCTCCCCTTTTTATAATATGAATCCTCAGGTCAACGACCTGCTGCACGATTTCATGATCAGTCATGACGGGATCAAACTGATGGTCCTGGGCGCCATCCAGACCGGCGATAAAGGCTGTGCCTGCCCGGAAAACAATGTCCTGCGCCGGATGCTGACCAAGCTCCTGCTGTCACCGGATGAGGTGGTTCTGCTCGATATGGAAGCCGGGGTCGAACATCTGGGCCGGGGCACTATTGCCGGCATTGATCATTTATTGATTGTGGTGATCCCCTCCCGCTCTTCGGTGCGCACCGCCCTGAAAATAAAAAAACTGGCCGAAGATGTCAAGATCCCTAAAATCAATTTTATCGGCAACCTGATCAAAAACGAGCAGGATCGCCAGTTTCTGGTCGACAATTTAACGCTCAGCCCCATCGCCTTCTTCACTGACTCCCAGGCTATCCGGGAGGCGGAACGGGATGAAACACCGCTGACCAGGATAGCGGCCCCGGCCGACAATGCCCCTCGCCTCTTGATGGGGGCTCTAACCGGTAAAGGGTGAGAAATTTACCTCACGCCTCTAGCTGATCTTCAAGGCCTTTTGTAGTTAATAAGCGCCGTTACCGCGCCACATGCAGCCTACAGTCCGGGCAATGATCTTCAGATCGGTCCACAGCGAATAATTGAGGATATACCAGTCATCCAGTTCGATCCGTTCATTATAATCTTCCACATCAGATCGACTTCCCACCTGCCAGGGCCCGGTAATACCAGGTTTCATGGAGCAATACCGGCCGGCACTGTCCTTGTAAAAATCACTTAACTCCCGGGCCACAATGGGACGGGCTCCGACCACGCTCATCTCTCCTTTTACGACATTTAGAAACTGCGGCAGCTCATCAAGACTGGTACGGCGTAGAAACCGGCCGATTCTGGTGACTCGGGGATCATCCTTGAGCTTGAAGGTCCGCTGCCATTCTTCATGTAAAGCAGGATCTTGCGCCAGCAGGGTCTGTAGTTTTTTCTCCGCCCCGATACACATGGTCCGGAATTTCAAACAGCCAAACTCTTTACCGGCCGCGGCAATCCTGCGGTGACGGTAAAAAATCGGCCCCGGGCTCTCCAGTTTAATCAACAGGGCAATTACCAGGGTCAACGGCAAGGTAAAAAACAGGGCCAGACTGGCAAACACAAGATCAAAACCACGCTTCCATTCAGTATTGGGGTTAAAATTTAAAACCATTAAATTACCCAACGATTGGATCTCGGCATGATGGAGGCCGAAAATATACAGATCAGGAACCAGATAGATACGGGCGCCTAGAGAGCGGCAGGTCCGCAAAATGGTAAAAATCTTTTTTTCGGCCCGCATGGGCAGGGCAATATAGACATAATCGATATCATTAGAGTTTAAATACTCCTCAATCATGGCAATATCCCCTAAAATGGGTTTGCCCATGACCTGCAGGCCATCATTGTCTTTTATTTTATCATCAAAAAAGCCAATCACCTCAATACCGGCCCAGGGAATAGCCTCCACCTCTTTGGCCAGCCGCTCCCCCAGATCACCAGCCCCGACAATTACGGCATGGCGGACATTTTTGCCTTGGGCCCGGTAATATCGCAGAATCTTGCGGGCAATAACATGGAGCACAAAAAGCAGCAGAGGGGTGGACAAGGACCAGATGAGAAAGACCGCCCGCGAATAGGCCTCGGAAATTTTAAAGACAAAAAAGTAGAACAACAGGATGCCCACTACTGTGCCCCAGGCTTTGACGATAACCAGGAACTCCTGATAAAATTTCCAGCCGCGCCAGGACCGGTACAATTGAAAAGAATGAAAACTGATCAGACTAAGGACCAAGGATAAGATAACAAACCTGGTATAGTAAAAAGTCCACGGCACCTGATACCAGACGACCAGCAGCCAGAAGTACGACCCCACCATGGCGATATCAAGCAGATGCAGAAGCCTGACCATAACCGAACTTTGCTCGCGCAGATTAGCAGACAGCATATTCATGGTTGGTTCCTGTTCAGCAAAATTTCCATGGTAAATACTTTTTACTTATAAAGAGGTCTAGTGGAACGGGATTCTTTTTTCAATTCCAGGGTCAGCATAAGAGCTTTATCGCATTGCAAGATCAAAAACAAGGGCCAATTCCATGGCAGCCAGGCAAACAAACGATTTAACAACCAGTCGCCGGCCGTGAGGAGCTCAGCTGGTAAGTACCGGAGAAAGAAGGCCAGTGCTGCTGCCCCGCTATGATCTGTCTTCAAGGGGTGCAAGGCCAGAAGCAGCGCATAATTCGGTATCGAATCCCGCATTTTTGCCCAGAGCTGCTGTTTGGTCATCAGCCCCATATGGGAGCAGGTATTTTCAATATGCTTAATGGTAAAATTATCTCCCAAACGGACTCCCCATTCAATATCTTCAAAACCATAGCCGGTAAATCTGGCATCGAAACGGACGGCTTGCATTATTTCCCGCCGCACCATGATATTGGAGGTAAACAGATAACGCCAGGGAGTGCTTGCCCGTACCGATGCCGCCAAGGCCTCGGTTCTATGACTTTTATAGAGATAAAAAGAATATTCAGGAGCCGGCTGGTCATGCTGCTGATAACTGATCCCCCCGCAGACAATCTCACCACCCTGCTGAGCTTCTTGCAGGTATGTCTGGACAAAGTCAGACCGATCAGGCAGCATATCCGCATCCAAAAAGAGCACATACTGGCCTTGCGCCTGCTGCAGCAGGGCGTTACGGGTCTCGGCCCGCCCTTTATTGACAGCTGACTCCTCATATCTGACCAGAAAGAGCTGGTCGGCCACTGCCTTATTGGTAAATTTCTCAGTCGAGCCATCATCCAGGACAATTATCTCCACCTGCCGGCCAGATGCCAGTGGCCGGGCTTGAGCCGCAAGAGCAGTAAGCAGAGGCCCTATATCCCAATTATAGACCGGGATCAAAATAGAAAGATAAACCTGAGAAGCCATCAGATCATTCAAGATTTAGTTTTTTTGACCAGGGCCAGCCTCTGTCGATATAAACAGATGAGACGGTGCCACTGCCATCTCTGCAGCCAAATGCGTACCTGTCGTTTAACCATAAGGAACCAATAATAGCTCTTACTGGTCCAAAAAGATGGCTCCAAAAGCTCCCTTCGGGCCTTATGGGTTTCCTGCAGGGCCTTTTTCCAATTTTCCTCAGAGACGCCGTCATGTTGCATATTGGCCAAAACGGCCTCAAGAGATAAAAACCTGCTGCCTTGTCTTTTAAAACGCAGCAATAATTCATAATCCATGGCCAGTTTGTAATCAGTGGCAAAAAGACCATAATGATGATAGAGGCCGGCCCGCACAAAGCAGGTCGGGTGCGTCACGGTCATTTCCCGTTCCAGCAGCGCAGGCACGGAAGGACAACGATATTCTTGGGTCAGACCTTTCCAGAACTGCAAGGTCCCACAGATCACCCCGATCTCCTGCTCTGCCAGGAAGGTTTTTACAACCAGTTGCACCGTCTCCGGTTCGTACCAGTCACCGGCATTGATCAGGCCGATGATCTCGCCGCGGGCAGCCCTGATGCCCTTGTTGAAAGCATCGCTGATCCCCTGGTCCGGCTCACTTTGCCAATAAGCAAGGCTGGCCTCATATTCACTGATAATGGCGACGGTATTATCATGTGATCCGCCATCAATGATAATGTATTCGATGGCATCATAGCTTTGCCGTAAGACACTATCAATGGTCTGCCGAATAGACGACTCATCATTGAAGACAATGGTAATAATGGAAACCAGAGGATGGCCGAGCCCACCTTGCACTTCCACGCCACGGGTACGCAAGCCTCCAACTTTTTTCTGTAAATCCTGCAAATGACCCGTCCTCATAATATTAGACCTGGCGGCGATACAGCTCTGCCGTCTGACGCACACAGTTATCCCAGGAAAACATCTTCTCCCGTTCATAGCCCCGTGCTCGTAATAAATCCAGAGTCTCTGGTGATTGCACTGTCGACTCCATAACCACGCGTATCTCCTCTTCATCGTTGGGATCAAAAAACATGGCCGCATCGCCGGCTATTTCCGGCATCGAACTGGTATTACTGCAGGCAATGGGACAGCCACAGCGCATGGCCTCCAATATCGGCAGACCAAAACCTTCATACAATGATGGATAGACAAACAAAGCCGCCTGCGCGTAGAGAGAGGTCAGCAGGTTATCATCAGCCCCGAGATGTTTAATCTGATTACTTACCGATAAAGCCTTAAACAAAGAGAGCTCTTCTGCTGTAAAGGCACCTCCACCAACACAGATGAGATCAAAGTCAGCACGTAACCTGGGCGACTGACTGAAAGCCGTAACAAGCCGCTGAAAGTTTTTCACCCCTCCTCTTAAGCCTACATAAAGAAAGTACGGCCTTTGGCTATGCCTGCCCGGATTTCCTGCAGGTTTTTCCATGGCTGAGGCCAGGGGAATAACGGTTATTTTGTCAGGAGTAATGCCGAGGTAGGCAATAAGGTCATCACGGGTACTATAGGAAATTACAATCAGATGATCGGCCCGAGCAATAGCCTTGGCCTTGAGCTGCGGGATAGCACGATCAGCCCCTTGAAACTGAGCGGGAAACCGTTCATGCGTCATATCATAAACGGTGAGAATGCGAGGCACTTTAACCGCTAAAGAAGTAGCCGAATAATAGGTCTCATGCAGTATATCCGGCTTTTGGCCCCTGAGAATAACATTGCTGGCTAGCTGATTAATGGTCGGCAGAATACGATGCCTGCCGGGAAAAGAAGGGACTTTTTTGCCAATTGTAGGCACGGCACTGCCATCAAGGTAGTTATTTATATGCACAGGGGCCAGGATGGTTGTTGTCAGCGCCGAGGAATAGACGGACAGCCGGCCGGCCAGTTCGACAAAATAACGGGAGATGCCCCCGAATTGCTGCAGGCAGAAGATCTGATAATCATAAAATATATGCATAGACTCAGCTTCTCGACTTAACGGCCATTCCAGGCTTTTTGATATCCGGCGGCTGTTTGTTCCGCACAACGATACCAGGAAAAGTCAGCGGCTCTGGCCAGCCCTTTTTTTACATAAGCATGCCGCAGGTCTTTATTCTCAAGCACAGTCAGCATGGCCTGGCATATCTCATCTTGGCCCAGCGGATCCAGAAGAATCCCCGCATCTCCTATCACCTCAGGCAAGGAGCTGGTGTTGGAGGCAATCACCGGCAGACCACATTGCATGGCCTCTAGCGGTGGTAAGCCAAAACCTTCATATAGAGATAGATACAGAAAGGCCTCAGCGCCACTGTATAAGGCACTAAGATAATGATCGGCAACAAAACCGGTAAAAATTACCCGGTGGCGTAATAACGGATCATCGTTAATCTCCTGGATAATCTCCTGCACCTTCCAGCCACGGGTGCCGACCAGGACAAAGAAGAGATCTTCACAGCCTGGCTGTTTCAGGATCTCCCGAAAACAACTGATGGAAGTTTGCAGATTTTTTCTTTTTTCTATGGTGGCCAAGGTCAGAAAATAGCGGCCTTCCGGGATCAGAAATTTCTTTTTTACTGCGCTGATCAGCGCCTGGTCCTGCACCGGATAATAAAGAGCCGGTGAAGCCGCCAGAGGGGTGACAAAAACTCTGGCTGGATCCATCTGAAAATAAGTACAGATATCATTTTTGGTACACTCGGAGATGGTAAAGAGAAAATCATTCTGCGGCGCAAAAGAGTCGACGATCGGCCGGAACTGCTCGGCAAAACCATCCGCAAAATATTCGGGATGGATGAGGGGAATGATATCATATACCGTCAGCATACGGACCGGATTCATTCGGGAATGAAAACAAGGCAGCGCCGAATATTGGGAATGAAACAGATCCGCCTGTACCCCGATCCTTCTTGTTAAAGACAGCCGGTACAGTTTTGACAGGATTTTTGCTGAGATCTTTTGCTGTTTTACCTCCCGATCACAGCCGGCCAGTAAGATCAGCGTCTGTTCAAACCAATTTTTCGGAAATGATTTGGCAGCCAGATTTTTCTCAGCAAAATAGTGATCAGTAAGCTGATTTACCTGCAGAGAAGAGAGGGAGGAAAAATAAAGCTCCAGGTCATCGCGAAGCAATAATTCCTGCGTCAGATTACTAATGACCCTGTAGATACCGGTTCTGGCCGTTTCAAAAAGCTGGGCTAGACCGACAATTCCCACATCTATGACTATTTTCATGGAATTGTTGGCGGCAGATGACGCGGATTACGTATTAAACAGAGACCACGGCTTTCGTCTGCAGGTAAACTAATGGCTGCCTTGATTTGGAACGAAAATTCTCATTTTTCAAGACACCCTGAGGCGAATTGCAGAAGTTGCCTTAAAACAAGGCTTGCGTCCTGAAGCTTGTCCCACTTGAATATTTGAAAAGCTTAATTAATCCAAAAAATTAAAAAATTGCAAGGAGCAATTGTTATGACCGCGCTGAGCCAAGAAAGTTAGATCAGGAGCAAATACTATAATTTCACACTAAATGCGATTAACTTTCACACTTTTATGTGTCAAGACATCGTCACAAGGTTGGGTAGAGCGTGCGAAACCCAACAAAATCAGGTGTGCCGGTCAGGTTGCTCTGCGGCTCTACACAGCTTTTTGTTGGGTTTCGTTTCACTCTACCCAACCTTGATTGCGTTTATTTGTATCTATTTTGTTGTATGGCTTTTGTTGATGTTGGGTTTCGCTGTGCTCTACCCAACTACCTACTTGTGCTTGTGCGCGATGTTATGGCACATTTTTTTGTAAACGATGTTATGGCACTCAACAAGTAATTTACCGGCGCTGGAGAGCGGCGATTCGCTCTTCCAGCGGTGGATGCGTCATAAAAAGGCGCTGGAAACCGGTGGCGACATTGCCGGAGATGCCGAAGGCTGCCAACTGATCAGGCAGGTGCGGCTGCTTGACATTGGCGCCCAGTCTTTTCAGGGCCGCAATCATCTTTTCGCGGCCGGCCAGATGGGCGGCACCGGAATCGGCCCGGAATTCACGTTGCCGGCTAAACCAGAAGACAATGATACTGGCCAGAATACCGAACACCATCTGGGCCACGATAGAAGTGATATAAAAAGCCGGACCATGGCCCCTTTCGGTCTTAAACAGTACGCGATCCACCAGGTGGCCTACTACCCGGGAGGCAAAAATGACGAAGGTATTGACCACCCCTTGGATCAGGGCCAGGGTGACCATATCGCCATTAGCCACATGACTGACCTCATGGGCCAGCACGGCCTCCGCCTCATCGCGGCTCATCGAGCGTAGCAGACCGCTACTTACTGCTACCAGGGCGTTATTACGGCGGGCACCGGTCGCAAAAGCATTGACATCCTGGGCTTCATAAATGGCGACCTCGGGCATGCCGATGCCGGCCTTCTGGGCCTGATTGCGCACCGTGGTCAGCAGCCAGGCCTCGCTGTCATTGCGGGGACTGGTGATCACCTGGGCGCCGGTCAAGCGTTTGGCCGTCCATTTGGAGATGAGCAGGGAGATGAAGGAGCCGCCAAAACCGAAGACGATAGCAAAAATCATCAAGCTGCGCATATCCAGGCCAACCCCGGATTCATCCATAATCCGGCCCACTCCCAGCAGATTGAGCACTATGCCTAGGACCAGCACAATGGCCAGGTTGGTGATGATGAACAAGGCTATTCTCTTAAACATGATGTTTCCTCCTTCAGTTCAGGGGGCCGGCTTATCATACGCCGGTATGGCCGTGGCGTATGATTGCATTGTTCAGCTCTTTCTTGTGCTCCTTATACCTCTATTATACCATCTTTAATCCGGATCATCCGGTTGGCCCGGTTCGCCAGTTCCTGGTTATGAGTGATCATGATCACCGTCAGCCCGCTGTGATGCAGTTCCTGTAAAATAGCAAATATCTTTTCGCTGTTGGCCGAGTCGAGATTGCCGGTGGGTTCGTCAGCCAGGATTACCTCCGGATTATTGACCAGGGCCCGGGCAATGGCCGTCCGCTGCATTTCGCCGCCGCTCAACTGGGCCGGCACATGATGCATCCGCTCGCCCAGACCTACCATCCGCGCCAGCTCTTCGATTCGGCCCTCCGGTGGCTTTTTTTTGCTGAAAAGAAGAGGTAAGGCAATATTATCCAGTACGCTCAGGCCCGGTATCAGATAAAATTGCTGAAATATAAAACCAATTTTCTGGCGCCGCAAGGCGACCAGCTCGGCATCGCGCATCTTGTCCACTTGTACTCCATCAAAATGGAGTTCACCGCCGCTGGGTAGATCCAGGCAACCGAGGATATGGAGCAGAGTAGTCTTGCCGGCCCCGGACGGGCCGATCACTGCTGTGAATTCTCCGGCCTCGATCTCCAGATCAATACCACGCAAGGCCCATACTATCTCGGCTCCTCGGCGATAGCTTTTTTCTACCTGTCGTAAACTAATCATAAATTTATCCTTTGATGGCCTCGATGGGGTTGATCCGGGAAGCCTTCCAGGCCGGGTACAGTCCGGCAATTATCCCAACTACCATGGCAAAAGCCACACAGGCCAGAGCCAGACCGAGGTCAAAACGGAGCATATCGCCCTGGGGTACATAGGGCATGATCCGGCGCACAAAAGCCTCAATCAGCTTGGCGGCCAGCATGGCAATGACCACCCCCGTCGCGCCGCCGACTATGGTCAGGATCATGGTTTCCTTCAAAATGATCTGAAAGATATTCCAGCGCGAGGCCCCGATGGCCCGCATCATGCCAATTTCCTGGGAGCGTTCGAATACGGCCATCAGGATGGAGTTCATTACCCCTACCGCCCCGATGATCACCGCTACCAAGGCAATAGCCAGACTCAGGGATTTGGCCGAGGAGGCGACATTACTCACCGAGTTCATCACCTGACCCATAGTTACTATCTGAATGCCGGGGATATTGGTCTCCAGCTCGCCGATAATGGTTCCCATCCGTTCCGGACTAACCACCTTGACACCGATGGCCGTGGCTCCAGTGGGATTTTCCAGAAGTTGCTGGGCCGTGGCGATAGGCATATAAACAAAGGCGTCATCCTGGCTGTTCGTCTGGCCGACGATACCGCTGACGGTGAAAACTATATCTACATTGGGATAGCGGAATTCGGCACCGGTTTTGATTTCAGCATGCTTGGCCACATTATAACCCAGCAGGATCTCATGCGGACCGCCGGGAATATTGCCGTCGATTTGCCACTCCGGCTTGATTTCCGGCAATAGGTCCGTTTCCACTCCATAGATCAGGTCGATGCGCTGGCGGTCGGGATTGGGCAACTGGGCCACCAGAATGGGGGTGGTCAGGCGGATGCCATCGACCTTGCGGATGGTCTCGATGACCTCGGTATCCAGATACTTGGGAATGACTGCTCCATGCAGGACCAGGGCTGCTACTTCATGGGCGCAACCTGACGGCACCACCATGAAATGCAAACCGGTGGCCTGCAACTCGCGGGCCAGCCCCTCCTCAAAACCACGGTTGAAGGAAAAAACGGCAAAAAGCACCCCGACGGCGGCCGCAATGCCCAACATGGTCAGGAAACTGCGGGTTCGATGACGAAGCAGATTCTGAATAGCAAGTTTCAGCATACCGCTCATATGGCCTCCACTCCCTGGGCGACGATCAGCAGATTCTTCTGGCTGGCGGTTACGGTGCCGGTAACTTTCACCTGACGGCCCGGCATGGGCGGCAGTTCAAAGTTATTGGTGGAGAGATCGATATAAAGCTGGGCGGTACCATCCTGGAGGACGAACCAGCAACCATTAGACGAGCATTGGGTGTAAACCGTGCCCTGCACGGTGACCTTCTGACCCACCAGCTGGGGCTGAAGTAAAATATCCTGGACGGCTACCAAAGGGGCTGCCGGATCAATACCAGCCCCGAACTGCTCTTTTTTCTTATCGCAGGCGCCAAGCAGCAGAGTGATCATAATCAGGGCCAAGGGCAACAGTGCCTTGGCCGGAAGGCACAATAATTTCATGAGATTGATCTCCAATGGGTTTAAGGTTTCAGTCAGTCGCCAAATAACGCATAGAAGATAAACCGGATTGCCTGATGGCGCAAGATGACCCTGTCCGATTCTTGCTTTAAGCGGCTGCTCCATGAGCATTCACCAACCTCTTTGACGCTATTTAATGCCTGCCGGAGTATTCTTTAAATTGCATGGCACTTGAATCCAGGTTTCCTGAAGTCTTAGCAGAAAGAATTGACAGAAAGGGCATTTCTCAGTAAACATTTGCCGGTAAACTATTGTTAATCTTTTCTCTCTTGTCTATTTATAGAACAACCATACTATGCCGGTGCCACCAAGATAAGAAGTCGCTCGCTGCTTAGCCTTTAGAGAAGCACCATCCGATTTTTGTCATACTCCAGCCTAAAACAAGCCCGGCTGCCAAAATTACTAAGGCATTTTATTTTTATACCATGACCATAATCCAACGACCAGTCTTTCCAGCCAACGGCCTGCCCCTGCTTATCGGCAGCTTGCCGGTCAATGACCCGCTCCTCGCCATTAAGGATTGGATCCTGACCGCGACACCTCAGATCCCCATTTGGCCCCAACTGCCCGCCAATCCCTATGAACACATGTTGCACCAGTTTGCCGAAGGATTACCCGGAGTGGTGGAAGAAGCCATTGAGACAGCAGACAGCCGCATCTTCTATGATACTGAGTCCGATGGCTTTGAAGAGGCGCAGCTCGCCTTTTATGAAGAGTATCTGCAGATTACCGAAGACCCGGCACTGCTACTGAGCTCACGTTTTGTTGTCAGCCGGCAGCGGGCCCAGGGCATCTATACCCTGACTGATGCCGCCGGCGATTTTATCAGCCCCACCGCGCTCAAGGGCCAGATCACCGGCCCTTTCACCATGCTCACCGGGGTTCATGATAAAGATGACCGACTCGGCTATTATAACCCCGCCATCCGTGATATCGTAGTCAAAGGGCTGGCCATGAAGGCTGCCTGGCAGGCCTTGTTTCTGCAAAAACAATCGCAGTTGCCGGTTCTGATCTTTATCGATGAACCAGCCCTGGCCGGCCTCGGTTCCTCAGCCTTTATCTCGATTGCCGCTGATGACATCAGGGCCGACATCAATGAGGTCAGCACCGCCATTCACTCGGTAGGGGCTTTAGCCGGAGTCCATGTCTGTGCCAATACCGAATGGGATCTGCTGCTCAGCTCTGAAATCGATATCCTCAGCTTTGACGCCTACGGTTATTTTGACCGTCTGATCCTGCTGAAAGAGCAGCTCCATGCTTATCTGGATCAAGGCCGAATTCTGGCCTGGGGTATCGTGCCCACTTCTGATCATGAGATCATTGCCCAGGAAAGCTGTGACAGGCTGGTCAGCCTGTGGGAAGAGCAGGCAAGGCAACTGGTCCGACCTGGACGCACCCTGGCCTCCATCCTGGGCCAGACCCTCATTACTCCCAGTTGCGGCACCGGTTCCCTGCCGCCGGTATTGGCCCGTAAGGTGCTGGATCTCACCCGCGATGTCTCAAAAATACTGAAAGCAAAATATCAGGTTTAGCCCGAACTGAACAATTATTATTAACTATTTATAAAATTACAGCATACATCATGAGTCAAGAAAATCAGGTACTAAAACAACGACGGGAAAAAGCAGAGGCCCTGGCCGCGCTGGGCGTCAACATCTTCAGCAACAGCTTCAAACCAGCCAACCGCATCAAGGAACTGCTGCCCAAAGGCGAACAACTGGAAGCGGAGAGCTTTGAGGAAGCCCGGTTTACCTATGCCATTGCCGGCCGCATCATGTCGATGCGCAAATTCGGCAAGGCCGCCTTCTGTCATCTGGCCGATTCCTCAGGCCAGATCCAGATTTATGTTAAGAAGGATACGGTCGGTGAAGAACAGTTTGCCGCCTTCAAAAAATGGGACATCGGCGATATCGTCGGCATTGAAGGCAAGCTGTTCAAGACCCAGACCGATGAGCTGTCCGTCATGGCCGACAAGCTGGTGATGATCACCAAATCGCTGCGGCCCCTGCCCGAAAAATGGCACGGTCTGACCAATGTCGAGACCCGCTACCGCCAGCGTTATGTTGATCTGATTGTCTCGCCGGAAAGCCGGGCGATCTTCCGGAAAAGGGTGGAAATCATTCGCCTGATCAGAGAATTTCTCGGCAACCGTGGCTTTATGGAAGTGGAAACCCCGATGATGCAGCCGATTCCGGGCGGCGCCACAGCCAAACCTTTTAAGACCCACCATAATGCCCTCGACATGGATCTCTACCTGCGAATTGCCCCGGAGCTCTATCTCAAGCGCCTGCTGGTTGGTGGTTTTGAAAGGGTTTTTGAGATCAACCGCAACTTTCGTAATGAAGGGCTGTCCACCCGCCATAATCCTGAGTTCACCATGCTCGAGTTTTACCAGGCCTATGCCACCTACCACGACATGATGGATATCACCGAAGAGCTGATCTCCTGGCTGTCGCAGGAAGTCAACGAAACCATGGAGATTGACTACCAGGGGACCACCGTCAATCTGGCCCCGCCCTGGCGACGTCTGAGCATGAATGCAGCCCTGACCGAGATTGGCGGCATTGCCGCTGAGATCGTCACAGATGATGACAAGGTCGTAGCCCTGGCCCGGGCTACTAAAGGTGTAAAACTCGAACCGCTGGCCGGTCCGGGCAAGGCCAGGACCGCCCTCTTTGAACTGCTGGTGGAAGATAAGCTCATCGATCCCACTTTTATTACTTCCTATCCCATTGAGGTCTCGCCGCTGGCCCGCCGCAATGAACAGGATCCTACCGTCACTGACCGCTTTGAGCTCTTCATCACCGGGCGCGAGATTGCCAACGCCTTCAGCGAGCTCAGCGACCCTATCGATCAACGCCAGCGTCTGGAACAGCAGATTGCCGAAAAAGGCGATGATGAAGAGATCCACTCTGAGATGGATGAGGATTTTGTCCGGGCCCTTGAATACGGCATGCCCGCCGCCGCCGGCCAGGGTATCGGCATCGACCGCCTGATCATGCTGCTCACTAACTCTGCCTCCATCCGTGACGTTATTCTCTTTCCCCATATGAAGCCGGAAGCTGAGGATAGAGTTCAGAAGACCGAGGGTAAATGTCAGCAAGAATCAGGCTCGTGTAAGAAATGCCAAAAATAACAGGAACGCTGGCTATGCCTTCTGTCCTTGGCATCGGCATCTGATATGTACGAATGGTTTATCAGTTTCCGCTATCTGCGGGCCCGTCACAAACAGCGCTTTATCTCGTTGATCTCGCTGATCTCTGTGGCCGGGATCACGGTCGGGGTCATGGCCCTGATCGTGGTGCTGGCCGTTTATTCAGGGTTCACTGATGGTTTACGTGACCAGATCCTCGGCATCAACTCCCATATCATTGTCCAGCAGCCTGGCGGTTCCATCCGCAATTACGAAGACCTGCGCAAGCAGATCATCACCGTCGACGGAGTTATCGGAGCCACTCCTTATCTCTATACCCAGACCCTGATGAGCGGGGCCGCCGGTGGCAGCGGTGTCATCCTGAGAGGCATTGATCCCGATAGCGCCGAAGGGGTCATCAGCCTGGGCCAACAGATGATTCAAGGTTCCATCCATGACCTGCGCCAGGAACCGGCCGGCCGGGTACCGCATGTGATTCTCGGTAAGAATCTGGCGGAAGAACTGCAGGTCACGGTCAATGACAAGGTGCGCCTCATCTCCTCGTCCGGACCCCTCACTCCCATGGGCATTATCCCCAAGGTCAAAACCTGTCTGGTGTCCGGCATCTTTGAATCGGGCATGTTTGAATATGACTCCACTCTGGCCTATATGACCCTGGCCGATGTCCAGGCCTTCCTGGAAAGTGGTGACATGGTTCACGGCATTGAGGTGGCCGTCAACAGGAATGAGCTGAATCAGGCCAACCTGGTAGCCCGCAGGATCATCGACGAGATTGGTCCAACCTTTATTGCCAAGGACTGGATGGCGATGAACCGCAATCTCTTTGCCGCCTTTAAACTGGAAAAGATCGGCATGTTCATCAGTTTAACCCTGATCATTCTGGTGGCGGCCTTAAATATTATCAGCGCCCTGATCATGGTGGTCATGGAGAAGGAAAAAGATATCGCCATTCTCAAATCCATGGGGGCCACCTCCCGCTCGATCATGAAAATCTTTTTCTTTCAGGGACTGGTCATTGCCTTTACCGGTACCATTTTAGGAGTGGCAGGCGGCCTTGGGCTTTGTGAACTGCTGTCGCGCTATAAATTCATTGAACTGCCGTCCAATGTCTATCCCATGAGTACCCTGCCGATCAAGGTCATCCCTCTGGATGTGACCATCGTTGCCATTGCCGCTATCATCATCACCCTGGCCGCCACTATCTACCCTTCCTGGAAGGCATCGCAGGTCCATCCCGGGGAGGTGCTGTCATGAGTAGCGCGCCTCTTTTCGTCGCCCGTGATCTCCGTAAAAATTATGGTGAAGGGGCCAGCGCCATCGAGATCCTGAAAGGGGTCAATCTGGAGACGCACAGCGGCCAGATGACGGCCATTGTCGGCGCCTCCGGATCCGGCAAGACTACCCTGCTCAGAATCCTCGGCACCCTTGATACCCCCACCAGCGGCGAGCTCTTGTTCAGGAACGAAAATCTGACCCTGAAAAAAGATGCCGAGCTGGCCGATTACCGGAACCGCGCCGTTGGTTTTATCTTCCAGTTCCATCACCTGCTGCCCGAGTTCACCGCCCTCGAGAATGTAATGATGCCCGGTCTTATTGCCGGCAAAAAGATGGCCGAGATGATCGCACCGGCCACCGCTCTTCTGACCCAGGTAGAACTCAGCCACCGGCTCAGCCATCGGGTCGGAGCGCTCTCAGGCGGCGAACAGCAGCGCACCGCCCTGGCCCGGGCCCTGATCATGAAACCAGCCCTGCTCTTTGCCGATGAACCCACCGGTAATCTCGACAGCCGCTCCGGCGATATTGTCTTTGAATTATTACAGAGGCTGTGCAGCGAACTGTCTCTGGCAACGGTCATGGTCACTCACAATATGACGCTCGCCGCCCGCATGGATCGCTGCCTCACCCTCAAGGACGGTGTGTTGTTGCCGGAATAGCGGCAACGAAGATCTTGCAATTAATCAGCACTCCACCTTAGCGGATACAATCAATACCTGACATTCTCCCCTCCCTTTCCCGCAGCTGAAGAGAGTGAAGTGTTTACTGGAAAGATCTTGACTTTAGTAAAACGTAACTTACCGGAGTAAGCTAAAGTTGCTTTCTCAAATGCTTAACCTTGCTGGCTCCCTTCTGATATTTCTGTTTCGATGTTGCTGTATTGGTGGTTGTATTGTTGACTTTTTTACTGATTTTGGCTGGCATTGGAGTGGACTGTGACTCTTGGATTCTTGCTGCCGAGAGTGTTGTCGGTGGATGAGATTAAAGGTCATCCTCAGGAAACAATCAAGGGTATATTCCGTACCGGTTGGGAGGGGAAAATGCCTGTTTTTATCGGCTGTACCTTTTCACTGGAAAGCGAATTCTTATCACCAAGTGGATACTCTTTTCTATGAATAGATAGGAACACAAGGAAGAAAAAAACAATGTGTTATATTCGGAATATCTTGCAGATTTGTATCCTTGGCCTTGTGCTGGTATCGTGCAGTTCAGATAATCCTGCTCTTGAGCGATGCAACGATGACGTGGTAATCGGGGCGCATTATTATCTCTGGTTTCCTGAAAATTTCAAACAAGGATATCTGCGTAACAAACTGGTTCCAAAACAAATTCCAGTCCTGGGAGAATATGACTCGGAACTTGCCGAGACCGCAGCCAGGCATATACAATACGCAAAAGAGTACGGCATTGATTTTTTCAGCCTCGACTGGTGGCCATTCAGAGAAGAACAGAATAAAGCGGTTGACACCTTCTTATCCGCCAAAAATATTTCTGATATACAGTTCTGTATTTTTTATGAATCCTGGGAATTAAACTTCATGCCCGAGGTGGGGGCAACCTATTTTGATAAGGCTGCCGTAGATAATTTTGTCGACCACCTCACAACTATTGCTGACATGTATTTTCAGCATCCCTCATACCTGCATATTGATAACCGCCCTGTTATCATTTTGTATCTTACACGTACCTGGGCGGGGGATTATGCAATAGCCATGCGGAAATTACGCGAGAAGATGAAAGAAAAAGGCTTTAATCCATATATTATTGGAGACGAAATATTCTGGGGTATTATCCCGCAGGGGACTCGCCTTGAGGATCTTCCCGCCGCATCGTCTTCTCCTCAGGTGGAAAGGGCAAAATTATTTGACGCACTCACAGCGTACAACCTCTATAATCAGACGCGAGAAGATTTCAGAGGATATGGAAGAGACAGCAGTTTTTTGGAAGAATCCCTGAGACTTTACAAAGAATACAAACTTCACCCTCAAATCAGGCGTCCTGTTTTCCCGACGGTGCTCCCTGGCTATAATGACAGGGGCGTTCGGTTGGCTGAAGATCATTTTCCTATTCCCAGAACCTGGGATGACAAATCTGAAGAAGGTTCTTATTTCTCAAAATCCATTGATACATTAATCAAGCCCCTCATGAAAAAGGGGCCTAAGGTGTTTTTTATCACATCGTTTAATGAATGGAACGAGGATACGGCTATAGAGCCTCTTGTCGAAGGCCCTAGCACGATGAAAGATAGCAGCAGTACAGGCGATCAGTACACGAACGGATACTCCTATAAGGGGTTCGGCACAACATATCTCGAAATCATAAAGAACAAGAAAAAAGAGCTCTAAGGGACGTTAGATTGCCGGCGTGGTTTTTGGTTTCTGCAGATCGTGCGGGTCCCCAGTCTCAAATCCCTTGGCCTTGTCGGCCAGGAACTGATCGATACCGGGGTCATTCTTCTCAACATGCAGATGGTCTCCACCATGCCGTAGCAAAGACCACGATATTTTTTGCTATCAAAGAGGAAAAACACCTATCCGCCTAGCGCATGACAGCAAGGTCGGTCACAGGTGGCGCTGACACCGCTACCTGACCACTGCTTAGGTTGCTGTTCTGGTCCGGTCAAAATAATTAACAAGGCAAGGAAAACTAGCTTATGAACCATTTATCCTTTGGCGAATTGTTCGAAGAGGCCAGAACTGGCGGCAAATCCCTGGCCCAAGGCGAGTTTCTCTTTCAAAAAGGTGCGGCCTCAACCCATCTTTATACCGTGCTTGAAGGCTGTGTTCGCATGGTTCGTTTTACGTCAACAGGTGACCCGATTATCATGCACACAGCCCGTTCCGGGGACGGCTTGGCCGAGGCCTCATTGTTCTTCGATACCTACCATTGTGATGCCGAAGCGGTGCTGCCGTCAACCGTGGCCTGCTATGATAAAAAAAGAATCGTGGCTATCATAGGTGCATCTCCTCAAAAAAGCCTGGCTTGTATCGCGTTTTTTTCCCGTCAGGTCAGGAGCCTACGGGCTTTGTTAGAGGTCCGTTCCATCCGCTCTGCCCGTGACCGGGTCCTGCATTATCTGATGCTGCAGGCCGCCCCGGAAAATATGACAGTGAGAATTTCCGGATCCATCAAAGACATGGCCCATGATCTGGCCATGGCCCACGAGACTCTTTATCGTATTTTGGCAAACCTGGAGAAGGAGGGGAAGATCAGTCGGGATATCGGTATTATTAAAATTCATCATTGATCTTCGTAAAAAAAATAGCCATATGACCGAGATCATACATCCATTCCCGAAAACGGAGTATATAACGGAAAAAAGAAAAGATAGACCAGCAGAATGGACGTATGGTTCAGCAAAGTGAACATTACTTTAAGTGTATCATGAAAAATGGTCTTTTTGCCCAAGCTCTACAATGCTCAAAAAATTTTATCTTCGGAATATCATCCATAAGCCTGTGGTAAAATTTTCTTCACTCCTTAATCTTGAACAAAAATCCTGATTTTTCAAGGTACTCTTAAGGGAATAAATAACAATGAAGATCGTGCCTGCCCTGATTATTCTGCTAGTATTCGGTGGTTGCGCCTTCCCGCAGCCCACCGATCCATACCAACCTGTAATTCCCCGACATTATATTACTTCTGAAATCCCTTTGCCGGCAGCGTCCGCCGGTCTGCCGGACGGTCCAGTGTCTCTTCAGCAGGCTATTGAAGTTGCCCTGGCCAATAATCCCGAAGTCGCCGCTCAAGGCTGGGATACGGCTGCCGCTCAGGCCAGGCAGGATCAGGCCTCTGGTGCCCGGCTGCCTCGTCTCGGCATAGCGGGTGGTTATTCCGCTTTTCTTGATAAACAGAGGCTCATTGCCGCCAGCAGGGATGGAGAACCGGGGCTCTTTAGCCGGGATATCGTGTCAGGCGATCTCGTCCTGTCTATACCTTTATTCACGGGTGGTAGGTTGATCAGTCAGGTGAAAACAGCCGATTTGCTCCGGCAGGCGGCATCATACCGACTGGCTCACAGCCGGGATGAACTTGTCTTTAATATCACCAGCCTCTTTTACAGCATTCTTGCACAACGACATGTCATCGACTCTCAGGAATTTTCGCGGCAAACCCTGACGGAGCATTTAAAGCGCATTGATGCCTTGATGGCAGCGCAAAAAGCCGCCAGGGTCGACCGAATGCGAACAGAGGTCAGACTGGCCGATGTCGAACAAGAACTGGTCCGGGAAAAGAATCTCCTGGCCATCCAGGGCCGCGCCCTGATTAGTTTCCTTGGCCTCGGGGAGCGTAGCAAACCAATTTCGCCGCAAGGGGATTTGACCTTGCCGGAACAGATTGTAATGCCTGAGTTGGCAGCAACCCTGACGATTGCTCGGGAAGAGCGCAGAGATTACCTGGCGGCGCGGTCAGCCCTCGCAGCCCAGGCCGGCAACGTGGATACTGCCCTGTCCGGTCACTGGCCCACGGTTTCTCTGCAAGGTGCCTATGGTGGCCGCTGGGCCACCGGTTCAACAACTGGTCCGAGCGATGATCAGGATGATGTGGGACGTGTCGGCCTGGTGCTGGAAATGCCATTTTTTGAAGGCGGGCAAGTGGAGGCACGTATCCGGGAACAACGTGCCGGCCTCGCTGCCGCGCAGGAACGGCTGCGGGCGTTAGAATTCCAGTTACGTCTGGAAGTAGAGACTGCGCTGCTCAATGTGGAATCTTCCGGCAAGCGGGCAAGGGCCATTCAAAAATCTATTACCCAGGCCCGCGAAAGTCTTAGGATCGAGCGTTTGAAATATGAATTGGGCGAGGGGTCTGTCATTGATGTACTTGATGCCCAGGCCACCCTTTTACAGACCGAAACCGGTTATTACCGGGCGCTAGCCGACTTCCGCACGGCCAGCGCCCAACTGGATCTGGCAACAGGTCGGAATTTACTATCCGACGAACGGTGACATTGGAGAAAACATATCATGAACAGGTGGAGAAAGATGATAGCCGGAGCCCTTGCCGTCGGAATAGTAGCCGGGATTTTTGGGTTTCAGCCGGAATCAACGGCGCAAGTCCATGGTGGTCATGGTGGCGGTATGGCAGCGACAGGCAGTCAGACCTCATTGGTGCGTACCGAAAAAGCTCAAACACAACCAATAGCCAAAGATATTGAGTTGACCGGCTCAGTTGTGGCAACGAGGATAGCCCGCTTGGCTTCCCCCGGGGAAGGACCGGTCAAAAACTGCCAATGGCGGGAAGGCGACCGGGTAGCGGAGGGAGATTCACTTGTTGAGATTGGTCGGGAAAAAGCGGTGACGGCCGATCTCGTCTCGGCTCGCCAGCTTCTACATGAACAGAGGCAGGAGTTGGAACGGATAGAAACACTGGTAGCCGCCGGCGCGATTTCCGGAGCCAGCCTTGATGCGTCGCGTTCGAAATACGAAAATGCTAAGGCCATGGTCGCCAAGGCTGAACAGCATTCCGCAGATTATCTGATAAAGGCGCCATGGCCGGGAGTTATCTCCAAGGTCCTGATCAAGGATGGTGATTATATCGCCCCACGCATGCCGCTGATCGAGATGTTCGATCCAGCCAGCATGGTGATTCGTTTCGCGGTACCGGAAGCCCAGGCCATGCATATCAGAAATGACATGAAGGTTATGGTCCGGTTGGACGCTTATCCCGGCCAGACCTGGCAAGGAATGATCAGCCGAATTTACCCGGAACTCGATATACGGACCCGTACCAGGATCGTCGAAGCAATGCTTACATTCCCGGTGACACTGATCCCGGGAATGTTCGCTCGGCTTACCGTGGAGCAGGAAAGGATGTCAGCTGCGATCACCGTGCCGACTGCAGCACTAGTCACTACTCCCCATGGGCACGCAGTCTTTGTGGTCGAAGAAGGCAAGGCCGTGCGCCGTAAGGTTGCAACCGGCATTGAAGCGGGAGGGATGATCCAAATCCTCTCGGGGATCCAGGCGGGTGCAGAGATCGTCACTGCCGGCCACGAGAGACTCAAGGATGGCGGCCCGGTTCGTATTGCCGGAGTGGAGCCTGCTGAACAGATCGGGCAGCGGACCTCTGAATCTAAGCATATGGATAAAGTAGAAAAGCGGTCCGATCATCATCCCGGGCAGTCAGGTCATCAGTCTGACAGCGAAGGACACGGCCAATGAGAATTACCGAATACGCAGTGCAGCGAAGACCGGCCAGCACCGCTATCGCGCTGGCATTGGCCGTGTTGGGCGCTTTTGGACTGTGGCGGCTATCAGTAGATTACCTGCCGGATGTCAACTATGCACTGGTCAAGGTGCAGATCCCGTGGCCCGGCGCCACGCCTGAGGAGATCGACAAGGAAATCGCCGATCCTGTCGAACGGCTGATGGCTACGGTCAATCATCTTGACAATCTCGAATCTACTTCCCGGGAAGGCCTTTATTCCCTGGATGTACAGTTCGAATACGGCTCGGATATCGACGTGGCCTTTCAGGATGTGATGGCGATTCTAACCCGGGCCGGCAAGGATCTACCCAATGATATTGAACCACCCTTTGTTTTCAAGGCCCGACCATCCCAGCTGCCGGTCATTCAGGTGACGGTCAGCTCTGACCGCTGGGGGCCGGTTGAGGTACGCGAGTGGGCAGACAACTGGCTTCAGGATCGCCTTGTCACCGCCTCCGGGGTAGCCGGAACGGAGATTATCGGCGGACTTGAACGTGAGATTCGCGTCCTGCTCGATCCTGCAGCCCTTGAGAAGCATAGTCTCTCCTTGGATATAATAATCAAGCGGCTGGCAGCTGAAAATGTCGAACGAACCAGCGGTCGGGTGATTGAGGGGCGCCGGGAGATTATCGCCCGCACCATGGGCGAACTGACGACGCTCGATGAGATTGGCGCGATTGTGATCGCCCGGCAGGGTCAGGCCGGAATTTACTTGCGCGACATCGCCCAAATCGTCGATAGCCACAAAGATATCCGGCTGATCACTCGCTACAATAGCGAGCCATGTGTCAAAATTTCGGTCCTCGGCCAAGCGGAGGCAAACACGGTGGAGGTGGCCCGGGGAGTTGCCGCCAAACTCCTCGAACTGCGCCCTGAACTGCCGCCCGGCATAAGCCTGGATTATGTAGAAAACCAGGCTGAGTACGTGGAGAAGGCCCTGGCGGGGGTATGGAATGCCGCGTTGGGAGCGGCGGTACTTTTGATTGTTGTCATTTTTCTCTTTCTGGGCAGCATCAGGCAGGTACTGGTGATGATCATCGCCCTGCCGCTTACCTTGCTCTTTAATTTTGGTCTGATGAAGCTGGCAGGTTTCTCGCTCAACATCTTCTCACTGGCCGGATTGGTGGTAGCTATCGGTATCCTGCTGGACAATTCCATAGTTGTTATCGAAGTAATTAGCCGACGGCGCCGGAATGAGCCGGCAGAGAGCGCGGCCAACCAGGCAGTGGCCGCCACTCGGGAGGTCGGACCGGCAATTGTCGCCGCAACCCTGTCGTTTCTCGCCCTGTTCGTCCCTTTTTTAATTGTGCCCGGACTGATCAGTCTCCTCTTTCGCGAGCTGATCCTGGTCGTCGCCGGTATCGTGGTCATCAGTTTGCTTGTAGCTATTACTGCGACGCCGATGCTTACTGCCGCGTTCTTTTCCGGCCAGTCCCGGCGGCGCGGACCAACTCGGTTTGAACGGGCCTTCGACCGGTTCGCCGACGGTTATGGTTGGCTCCTGAGCTGGATATTGCGCGGCCGCTGGCTGACATTGGCGCTATTTTTGTTCATCTTTCTCCTGGCCGTCTGGCTGGCGGCCCGGCTCGGCGGGGAGTTCCTGCCCGCGGTGGACGACGGTCGGATCATGGTCAAGGCCAAGCTTGCCACCGGTGCCTCTGTCCGGGAAACCGACCTGATTCTTGCCGATATTGAAACACGGCTCACCGGTGATCCCCTGATCAAAAGCATGTTCACCATGGCCGGTGGCAGAGTGCAAGGGCTTTATACCTATGAGATCGCCAATGAAGGAGAGGTGGATATTCAACTCGTTCCCAAGACCGAAAGAGAACTGAGCACCAAGCAATACGTCGCCAAACTGCGTCACCTCCTGAGCACGGTAGAGGTGCCCGGCGGTTTAGTCATGGTTAGACAGATGCCTATCAAAGGCATCCACGGCCTGGGGGGATCAGATCTTGTGGTGGAGGTACGCGGCCAGGAAGTGGCCCCTCTTTTTGATCTGGCCCAGCAGACCGCCCACATTATTCGTCAAGATGGCTATCTGCAGAACGTCTATATTTCCATGGATGTCTCCAGGCCGGAATATCAAGTGCGGATTGACCGGGCTAAGGCTGCCGAATTGGAGGTGACGGCCGCTGATATAGCCGGCACGCTCCGCTCCCTGATCACCGGGGCAGTAGCTACCCGCTATCGCGACGGGGCGGAGTATTACGATATCCGAGTAGTGGTACCGGAAAAACGACTTTCTAATCGTCAGGATCTGGAAAATCTGGTCATTACCGGCATCCGCGGGGAGCCCCTGCGCCTTCGCGATCTGGCCAGCATCCAGTCAGCGGTTGGACCAGTGGAGATCCTCCGTAAAGATCAGATCAAGCAGATCAACATTGAGGGCGACACGGCCGGTACCGATCTCGCCACCGCTCTGGCAGGGCTACGGAGTAATCTAGCGCAAATCGAGCTGCCAGCCGGCTATGAGCTCGGCTTCGGTGGCCGGGCCGAGATGATGGCCGATATGAAGGAGGCGGCGCTGATGGTTCTGGCCTTTGCCCTCTTCTTCTCTTTTATCGTCCTGACTGTGCAGTTTAACAGCGTTAAGCTGCCAGCTCTGATCCTGGGTAGCGTCCCGTTCTGTCTGGCCGGCATGGTGTATCTATTGCATCTGACGGGCTTGCCTTTTGCAGCGACGGTGCTCATCGGCATATTGGTTGTAGTTGCCGCCACGATAAACGACGGCGTGCTTCTACTGACCTTTGCCCGCGAGTTACAAGAGAGCCAAGGCTTGCTGCCGGGCCAGGCGATAATGGCTGCCGCAAAAATTCGTCTGCGGCCGAGGATCATGACCACCCTGACCTCCATGGTGGGCTTCCTGCCCCTGGCACTTAATCTGGGAGAAGGCGGTGACATGCTCCAACCCATGGCTGTCGCCGCCATGGGCGGTTTGGGCATGGAAATCCTGGTGGCTATGTTTCTGATGCCGTGTTTTTATGTAATGACGACTAAGCCATGAACTTTTCGCGAAGCAAAAGCGAAGAGTTACAGATTGCAGTGGCCATCAAGGCACTGCAATCTGTAACTCAATTTCATCAGTTAGATCGTTTTGATGTGATGAAAGCCACGACTGCTAAGACCTCCTAGGAGGTATCTTATGGGTGAAAATTCTTTAGGGATGGATTTGAACCCTTCGAGGTTGACCCTCAATAGCGGCTGTGCCAGAGATAGAACTTACATGATGTCTGGCTGGATTTGTGATGCCAGTTCAGGAAGAATCCGGAGATCAACAATGGTTTCGTTGAGCACGGTAGCCCGAACCAAGAGGCTTAGATGTAACAATAAATGTAACTTAAAAAGTTACTGAAATCAGCATCATACATACGTAAGCAAAGAAACAATGTCACTATTAATCTTATACAAGATAAATACAAAATAAAAGCAAAAAAGTCCAATAAGTGAGCCAACCCAACCGGCACACACCTGCAACAGGTCTTCAGCCTGCCGGGTCATTGTCTTTCTTTCTTTTTGATAGCTTTATTGATCAAAAGTGTACTTCATTTCCTGGACCAGCAATTTTCCATGGTCGGAGGCGAGCAGGAAATCGATTTTACCGCGGCCATGAACGGCTTCGCCATTCTGATAAACCAGATCGATTTTAAAGCGGCCATTGATGGAGACGTTTCCTGGTGGTGATTCATCCCATTGCAGGGTAAAGATCTGCAGTTCGATACTCTGGCTGGAATCAAACAGATTGGTATAGGTGCCGATGAGTTCAGAGACCAGCTTACCGTTTTCAATAGCATCCAGTGCAAACAGCCGGGTAAACTCCATTAGATTTTTATCCCCATAGGTCCGGCAGTATTGCAATAGAAATTGATCAATACGCTGTTGCATATCAGGAACTGGCGGTACAGTCTCTATGGGGTTTGGCAGGACAGCCGCTAGTTGCACCGGCTCACTTGCGACTTCCCGGATCGATGTATTTTGTCCTGAACCAATATTTGGGGTAGCTTGCCGGGGAAGAGGTTCAACTGCCGGCGGAGCCAGTTCCGGGGCCGTCTCTTTTTTGAGATCTGATACTACGCTGACTTTTGTTAATTTAACCGTATCTTGCGTTTCGGTAGTTACCTGAGCAGGCAAGCTTTGGTCCTCAGCCTTTACTGAGCTGGTTTTAGCAGTTTGCTGTTCGGTGGACCGGATTGGTTCGACAGGTTGTGTGGCCGCATAATCAATAAGAGCAGGCTTGCTTGCTAGTTCCGGTCGAGGAAGACTAACGGTGTCTTCCTGGGAGGCAGGTTTATCTTGTTGCTGGACGACTGTTGGCTCGGAAAGCTCAACACTGTTGGTTGATATAACGGCTGGAGCGTTAGATTCTTTTAGCCTGGCAGCCTGTTCAGACTTTTCCCTGGTTTCGGCAATTTTCATCTTTTCAGCAAAGGTCAGTGCCGCAACCGGCGAAGCATCATGAGATTTTTTTGCCGGCGGCACAAAAGCGGCCCCGCTTTTCTGCAACGTCGCGACCATTACTTGTTGGGAATATATCCGGGCAATCAGACCGCAGGCCACCACTGCTATTAGAAACAGGATTGCAAACCATATTATGGGCTTTTTGTTAACCCTGCCTGAAACGCGATCAGAAGAGCTGCCATAACGCCACGAATGCGAGGTCGCGGCCCCTTGTTCCCCGGCATAGTCCTGCTGCTGGCTGATGATGTTATTGTAGGCCTTGTTAATGCGGATAAAATGTTCTGTCGTCTCATGCCCGACATTACCGGCAGTATCCGGATGATACCGGACAATTAATTGACGGTAGGCCCGCTTGATCTCCGCTAAACCGGCAGAGGAAGAGAGACCAAGAATACTATAGTTATCATCCTGCTCATCATCATTCTGAAAAAGCTGGAGAAGTTGGCTGGCTTCCTGCAGAAACCAGCTATATTGAAGGCCATATTTGCCGCATTCTATCTGCACCCAATGTCGACTCTCTGCATCGCCATCACGGCAGAGAGTCAGGATTTTTTTACAGGAGGCAAGCACGCCACCATTATCAGCAATAAAGGCAATGGAATTATCGGTGGAGGAATCCCGCGACAGCTGCTTCAGCAGTCTTGAGATATTATCGGCATCCTGGGCTGTAATCATGGGTTAGCGCCGGTATCAAGGATCCGCAGATCTTGAATCAAAAGTTTCGTCTGTAAGGATAGATCGACAGCATCATCTATCCGCAGGTCACGGAGCCAGAGATCGCCGGCCAGGAGATTATCCAGATGCTTACTTGGAAGCCGTCGCACTCGCATTTCAACAGCGGCACATTCTGCCGGAACATTGAAGACCAGAGCAAATGGGGTCCATGGTTGATCCTTAGCCATAATTTCGGTAGTAGCCGGCGGCATTGTACATTGGGACCCCACTACTTCCAGATAAGGGCGTTGATCTGTGGTCAGGCCTGCTGTCTTCAGCCAGCCGCTGAGGCTGTAGCTGCGGGCTGGTACCAGCGGCATAATTTGCGACAGATGGCTATAAGAAATATTTTCCGTGCCGGAGAAATGAAGACGCATGGCCTGAAATTTCTCCACACCCTTATTTTTTTCAATACGCCATGTGCTCCCCTTGGGCTTCCCTATTCGCCAGCCAAAAGCGGTATTAAGCGGCTCTTCCTGAAAACCGCCATCATAAAGCAAAGAGCCGGCATTGAAATATTTTCTCCAGATGGGGATGGCGGCGGCAATCTTTTGATCAAGAATCAGGGCGTTCAAAAAGGCCAGTACATCCTTTTTATTGGCCTCTACTCCCATCTCTTCTATATATGGCCACAAAGCCAGCGCAGTATCAAGCTGAGCGGTTTGTGCCGCATAATTAAATAAATAGAGTACATTGTCTGTGCCTAGGCGGCTTAGCAATACCTGTGGGTCATTCCAAATGGAAAAGGCCATTTTCAAAGCATTTTGCCGTGATTTGCCCGGTATTTTCGCGATTATATAGGCAAGATCACGCTCCAGGATATCAAACCTGCCCAGCTGATAGGTCAGCAGGGCCTTATCCCAGCGCCAGCGGCTGATATCGGTGCTCAGTTGATCCACATATTGCAGGATTGCCTGACTGGCAGCTTTTCTGCCAAGATCATTATGCAGCTCCGCCAGCCCCAGCCAGGCAGGGATAAAGAATGGGTTTTGCTGCAGGGCTCTTTGAAATAACCTCTCCGCCCTTGTCATGTCACCTTCGAGCAGGTGGAGCCGTTTGCCATGCCAGGTGAGCAGATACGGACTGTACAGCGACTCCACTATGGCACTAGAACCGCTGGCATTGCTATGGACTGTCTGTTCGTGACGGGCGATAAATAACTGCAGCATCGCCAGGCTGAGTAAAATACCAAAACAGACGAGGCGAAAAGCCCAATGACTGATATATGATGACAATCCAGCCACGGTTATCCGGCGTTCTCCTCGCCGTATTTATAATTATAGGCGTAATATTTATAACTGCCGTACGAGCTGAAACCCTTCTTGCGCCCTGATTTATTGACGATAGCTCCCAAAATACGGCCGCCGACATTAACCACTGCTTTGCGGAAATGCTTGACACCTTCCCGTGGCGTATCACCCTCCACGGCGATGAGAATGACACCATCGACCATATGAGACAAAACCAGAATTTCGGCAAAACCTTGATATGGAGGACCATCAAGGATTACCCGGTCATAATGCTGGGTGGCTACAGTCAGTAATTGGCGCATCCGTTTAGAGCTCAGCAGTTCTGCCGGATTAGGAGGCAAGGGTCCGCTGCTGATAAAATCGAGGCCGGGAAAAGCCGTCTTGGAGATGACCTCATCAAGTTTGGCCATCCCGGTTAAGACACTGCTTAAGCCCATTTTTTTTCTCGAGGTGGCAAAGATCTTATGCAGACTTGGTTTTCGCAGATCGACATCGATAATCAGGCAGCTTTCCTCCTCGGCCAGATAGGAAAAAGCGGCATTGGTTGCCATGGAGCTCTTGCCGGCCCCCGGCAGAATACTGGTCACCAGAATAGTTTTAGGTGGATTGTCAGCAACAGACAGGCGCACCGAAGTCATGGTAGTCCGGAAGGCCTCGGCAACCGGCGAGCGCGGCTCATTAAAGAATTTCATGGCCATTTTACTGCGATTCTCAACGCTTTCCCTATCGAAAGGGATGAGGCCAAGGACCGGGATATGGAAACGATCAGCCAGCTCATCCGGATTTTTAATGGTATTATCGAAGGCCTCAAGGGTAAAGGCAGCCGCTGCTCCCATCATCAGGCCAAGGACCAGGGCCAGCAGCAGATTCTTGGCCACTTGCGGTTTAAAGGGAAACAATGGTTGCGCCGCTCGATCAATGATCTGGATATTGGTTACCGCCGCCCCGACGGTGGCCTCTATTTCCTTGGAGCGCTGCAGAAGGCTCTGATAGATGGATTTATTGGTATCAACTTCACGTTCCAGAATCTTATATTGCGTAGATTTTTCGGCTAACTCCAAGGCTTTCATTTTTTGCGCCTCAGCATTTTCAATCAGATATTGTTCGGTTTTCAAAGATGTTTCATAGGTATTTTTAATCGAGTTGATGATCTGTTGTTTTTCCATATTGATCCGCGCCGAGATCTCATTCATTTTGGCCTGCAACTGCTGCAGTTGCGGATAGCCCGGCTTGAAGGTCACGCTCAGATCTTTGTATTCGGCCTCCAGGGTTGAATATTGTGTCTTCAGGCCCTGGATGAGGACGTTATTAACCACCTGATCCAGTGATTTGTCATCAAGCAGCATATTTTGTTTATACATAGCCTCTTTGGCAATTCGATCGGAAGAGGCCTTGGCCAAGGTGGAATTCACCTCCTCCAGCTGCTTCATCACCAGATTGTGTTCCGGATTTAAGGACACGATGCCAATTTTCCTGGCAAATTCATTGAGCTGCAGCTCGGATTCTTCCAGTTTAATCTGGGCGCCCCGAATCTGTTTATCAAGAAACAGGCTGGCAGTTTTGGAGGCATCGAGATTGCCATCCATATGCATCTGGATAAAGGCATCCATGGCGGCATTGGTGATCTCAGCCGCCAGAGCCGAATCAGAAGATTCAAAGGTGAGTTCAATCAGCTCACTGTTCTTTACCGGTGAGACCTTAAATTTTCTTTGAAAAGCCTTCAGTATATTATAGCTCAACAGTTGATCCTGGGCATCCTCGGTCAAGACACTGACCTGTTCCGGCACCTGCTCGGCCCTTATAAAATTTTTAATGGGGGCAAATAGAGATTGTGGTGGTCTGCTGTCTTCCAGGTCACCTGCCTGGGGATTAAAAAGCACATTATTCATCAGATCCAGCTTCTCAATAACCCTGTTGGCCAGCTGATTGCTTTGCAGAAGACTAACCTGAGTTTGCTGGAATTCCTTGGTCTGCAAGGCATTGGGGTCCAGACTGTCGAACTTGGTTACAGTAGAGTTCTGGGCCGATGCCCTGATCGTCCCTTTGGCCTTAAATTGCGGGGTTGCCAGAAAAGTATATAATGCCACTATAAATAAAACTATTACGGACACCGTTAACACGGCGGTCTTGCGGCGCATCAGAACATCGAGATAATCCCGCAGATCAATTTCATCCTGGAACTCAGGGACCACCTCCCGTACTTCAACACTGGGCAGGTTTCTTGAAGTTTCTTCCCTTATAATCAGACTGTTATCCGCTTCCGAAAATTTTTCTCTGTTATTACCTGTCATCTTGTTTGTCTGTTTTGTTTGATTGTTACAAATTATATTAAAAAACTTTCAATTTTTACTCTTCAGAAGTTGAGCCGGATTGATACAGCACAGTTGTTCGAGTAGTTGTATACCGAGAGTCGTTGCCAATTGCAACCATTCCTCTCTGGTTGGCGGCTTACGTGATTCGACACCATGGGCATCAGAGGCCAGATAATGGACACATTTGCCGGCAATCAAATCAAAGCCCGACTGCTTACTGGCAGCACCGAATTTACCAAGCAGGCTGCCGATATTAACCTGAATTTTCAGACCTTGCCGGACCAGTTCGTCGATAGAAGACCCCATTTCCCGAAATGCCGGGATCCTCTCGGGATGAGCCAGGATGATCTTCCGGCCTTGGGTCAGAAGTTGATCAAGACAAAGAAAAAGGGCTTCGGCTGACTCCGTAAAAGATGGCTCCAGCAAATAATAATTACTGGTGCCCAAAGGAAGAAATATTTGCCTCGCCAGGTGCTCCTGTAATTTTTCATGATAGGCAATTTCCATGCCTGGATATATGATCAAAGGAATATCGAGTCTCTGCAGACAACCCTGCAAGTCGGCAATTTTATCAAGGATTAACTGGCTGGCTGCGGCCCAGGCAGTGCCCGGTATATAATGGCAGGTGGCAATTATTTGACTGACACCCACATCAGTATAACATTTGGCCAAGGCTATACTTTCTTCCAGATTTTTGGGCCCATCATCTAGACCAGGCAGAATATGGGTATGGATATCAATAAAATTGGAAAGTTGCAGAGACATAGAGTCTACCTTGAGTCAAAATCGTAAAAGCTAAATCATGGCCAGTTGAGTTTTCCTCACCCCAGCCCTTCCCTGAGTGTAACACCGACCTCTGCCTTAGCTAAATGAGAGTTTCTTTGTTACACCAACCTTTTCCTCAGTAGCATTTTTTTCTACCAACCATGCCGCAAATTACCTTACCATCTCCTTCTGCTCATCTCCCTCAGGGAGGATTGCTCCTGCACTTTTAGCTTTTTTCTGCAGGGTATGAGAAATAAAGGCCACCATGGTCACAGCATACAAAGCATTAGCCGGCAGCCGCCAGCCGAAATCGACCAGTCCATGGATCAAAAAGCCTGCGAGCGAACAAAAGGCAGCACAACCGACAATTAAAGAGGCGGGCGCGCGCGCTGTCCTGTGCTCTTGACGTATGACCTGCCCTCTGTGCACCAATTTTCTTCCGGTAACCAGCATGCCACTCAACAACCAGACCAGGAAAAGCAGCCCCAGAGGCAGACCTAATTCAATGATTAATTCAAGATAGTCATTATGCACTCTATCAAAAAGAAGATTTTCCGGGAATTCTTTCAGATAAACCCCAGACAGCAATGGATATGAACCAAATCCAATACCGCTTAATAAATGATCAAACAACATCGGAAGACTGGACATATAAATATGAAATCTGGTAAGCCCTGACTCATCAATAGTGGCGAATCTCTCAAAAACCCCATCCAGACCGAGCAGCGAGCCATACCCTGTAAGGAAAAAAACCAGCAGCACCGTCAGGGCCAATTTTATTTTTCGAGAACAGGGCATCATAAAATTCAGCAGCACAATCAGCAGCAACATTGCCAGGATCCCGCCGCGAGAAAATGAAAATATGACAGCAAGAACCATGATCCCGGCAGCAAAAAAGAAGAATGGTACCTGGACATGGACATGAGAAAATGACTGAAAAAGATAATGTAATCTATTTTTTATTATTCTTTCTTTGGTTCTGTCTTTTACAGATTCCAGAAAAATAATTCCTCCAGCCAGGGCCAAAGGCCAGCACATATTCAGAAAAGAAGCATATTGATTTTTATAAATGATAGTACCATGAGCGGCACCAGGACTGGTTATGGGGAGCCATAAAATGCCCAGCTGCGGATTCATAACCTGAAGCAGGCCATAGGCGGCTTCAAAGAGCCCGACTGCCGCCACCACATAGAGCAATCCCAGAACTAATTTTCTGTTTTTGCGAAGCAATATAGTGAGGATCAGATAATAGAGGAGCAGTGCTAACATAAAGATGGCACTCAGCAGCCCAACAATGCCATTATCACTTATGGCTGCAGTAGTCAGATTTGTTTGAGCCAGGGTATTGACCATATTGATCCTGGCGGCCCGGGCAGGAGAAACAAGCTCAACGATAGATAAGGGTAACGGCAAAGACTGCAGGCCGATATAGCCGATCAAAATAATCGGGACTATCAGCCATCTCCGGGAGTATCCCTGCCGCAGCAAAGTCGGCAGGGCATAGAAAAACCAGCCGCCAAGACCAACCAGGATCAGAACTGTATAACCGCCCTGGACAATGGGATGAACAGCGCCGAAGATTAAAGGAAGAGTGGCCAGCAGAAAGAATATCAGCCCTTGTGCTATTTTCTGAGGTGTCGGCAGCCTGGCCACCAGAGGAAGTGATGGTGCAGTTGTCATTAATTTTTGGGATTCTTGAAGCTGACCCCTGTTCCCAGAAAACCAATGGTGAAGCCTGAGCCGGAGAACAGAGTACCACTGGCGCTGGACTCCGCGAAGATTATATCCTGATCCTTGATCAAGAGAGTATCTCCGATTCCGCCCTGCAGATCATTGAAACTCAGGCTCAGGACTTGTCTACCCTTGCCATTTTCTATACGACGGATGAGTTTAATCTTGTCACTGTCAGCATACCCGGCCAGACCGCCGGCCAGGGTGATAACCTCCGTAATGGTCATGCCGTTTCGCAAAGGATAGGTCCCGGGTTTACGGACCGCCCCATCAACAAAACACTGACCGGTCTCGGGAATGAAAACGACATCACCACCCATGATCACGATGTTCTGGGCCATATTTCCTCTTCTGACCAGTTCATCCAGATCTATGAAATAATTTACATTTTTTTTGGTTTTATCATCAACGCGGGTAATATACGCCGCCGATCCGGCCTTGTCGGACAGACCTTCGGCAATGGCAATCACATCAAGCAGTTTCCTTTTAGAAACGTAATCATATGTGCCCGGTTTTTTAAAAGAACCAACCAGAGTTATCTGTTTGCTGACATGCTCTTTAATATAGATGGAGACATGAGGGTCCTGAAGATAATCAGCCTGTAAGGCTGTTTCGATCTTTTTTTCGGCCTCTGCGGCAGAAAGATTACGAACCTCAACATTACCGAGGAGCGGTAGACTGATGATACCGCGCGACGATACACGGACCTCGGCATTTAAGTCTTTTGTCTCAAACACCGTTACCTGAATCAGATCTCCAGGTCCTAAAAGATAATCCCCGATATCCTCTGCCTCCAGCAGAGCAGCAGATGGCCTCTGGATATTATCCTCAGTTGCGCCTTTGGCTTCATCTATATTTTGGCTGACATTCTGGAATTGCTTGAGATCGGTATTGGCTTCAAACTGATCGGTAGCGCATCCCGAAATAGAGACACTAATAAAAATAAGTAATAAAAAGCGAATCATTACGGATAGTGACATGGGATTCCAGTAAAGCGATTTAATTTAAAATAACAACGGACTTTGTTTATGCTAAAAAATTAAAGAGGGTTGCTAAATCAGCAACCCTCTTCCTCACCACAACTATATTGATATATGCCTAAGCACTTGGGCTAGGAGTTGGTGGTTTTGGTGGCACAGGTTTTGGAGTTGGTGTTGGAGCAGGTTCTGGTGGACCAGGGGTTGGAGCAGGTTCTGATGTATCATCATTATTATCAATTATTATAATTGTAGCCGCCGTGGCTACAGCCAGAACGGTACCTCCAGCTACCAAGGTGGCTGTACCGCCACCGAATATACCACCTCCCTCAACAGGAGGAGGCACCACATCAGCCATAGCCAGAATAATTTTCTCATTGGCACCTACAGACTTCATACCGTCTGCCGTGGCAAAAACCATTCGTCCTTCCTTGACTTCGATTTCGGTAACCCCTTCCTCGGTTACTCTGACCTGACCGCGCACGACAGGATTACTGGCGGCATTAAACATTATCTCAGCCACACTGTATACTCCATCCGGAGTATGAAAGGCTATCTTGCGAGCCTGATCAGTGATAACATAATCGACACTGCCTTCACGTAAAAACAGCCGAAAGGTATCCGCTTCATTTTTGATGGCAAATTTTGCCTGATCAGCAGCAACCAGAGAGATTCCTTCTGATTTGACCATGCATTTACCGTCACAGACCAGCATAGCCTCTTCTTTTAGTGGATGCTGGCCGGACAGTTTATCGATGAGCTTGTCATCTTTCATAACCGAAAAATCACCTTGACCAATACTGCCGCCCTGGGCTGCCAAAGTTGTGGTCGCCATTCCTAATGCCAGCACAATACAGAGGGCCACATTACTTATTGTTTTCCCCATACATCCTCCTTTTTTAAACAATCGGATAAAAGCCCTATCAGCATAGGGTGTAGTCTTGATAATTAAAATCAAAACCAATGAATATGTTGAACTATTTCTCTTATATAGTCAGCTTTTTATTCTTTTTCAAATTAAAGATCAATACAAAATAAGCTATTTCAACGGAAATAGCTTTAATATGCTGGACAAAAAAATATAATGAGAATAACCATGTCCTACTTTCATGAGATCAAATTATAAAAATAAATTTTTCCAATGCATAGCGATCATGACCTTACAGCCACTCCGCATATTTTTTTCAGCCTTATTGATAATTACCATTTGCTTTAAGCCATATACCGGCAGAAGCGCTGACGATATAACTGCCCGGACAGCAGCCATGATTGATACGGCGGAAATTTTTCATACAGTAGTCCAGAAAGCCAAACCGGCAGTAGTTTATGTCTATGTCAAAAAAACGCTCATTGACAACAGCGCTGATAAAGACTTAAAAACATTCTTTAACGACCCTCTGCTGCATGATTTTTTTGGAGAAGCAAATAATAAGAACCCCGATCATGTAAATAAACAAACAACCTATGGCCATGGCTCCGGCTTTATTATCAATAAAAACGGCTATATTCTCACCAACTCGCACGTTATTGATAATGCTCAGGAAATCTCGATACGTCTCATCGACAAGCGGGAATTTACGGCCACAGTAATCGGCCAGGACCAGAAATCGGATGTCGCCTTGCTGAAAATTGAAGCCGTAGATCTGCCGGTAATATCCATGGGAGACTCCTCGTCATTAAAAGTCGGAGAATGGGCTATCGCTATCGGCTCACCCTTTGAGATGATGCAGACTGTTACGGCCGGCATCATCAGCGCCACAGGACGCAGCAGTGTCGGTATCAGCGAATATGAGGATTTTCTTCAGACCGATGCCGCCATTAACCCGGGGAACTCAGGTGGTCCCCTTCTCAATATCCATGGCCAGGTAGTCGGGATAAATACAGCTTATTTAAGCCAGACCGGCGGCTATATGGGCATTGGTTTTGCCATTCCGATCAATATGGCCAAGGTTATTGCCGAACGGCTGCAAAAAGACGGTAAAATGACACGAGCCTGGTTGGGGATAATTCTGAAGGACGTTTCTCCAGATGAGCTCAGCGCCAAAAAATTAACCAATGCCGCCCTGGTCGGTACCATCGAGTCCGACTCCCCGGCTTCCAAATCTGCTCTGCAACAAGGTGACTTGATTGTTGCCATAGATGGTATCAGTATTGCCGGGGCAGCCGATCTTCGTAACCGCGTGGCTTTGAATACACCTGGAGCAAGTATCTCACTGCAGTATTTTCGAGATGGCCAGCAGCTATCGACGACGATAGTTCTAGGGCTTAAAAAAGATTAGGTTTGAGCCTTAGTCCTGAGAAAAAAAACAGCTTTAAAAAATAACTAATTTTTAGGCATTGACATTTTTGTTAGGCAAGGCTATAAATAGATGCTATACCTAATTATAGGAACAATTAACTGTTAAGTGCCAAAAGCCAGACAACGGATAAATGCCGTAAAAAGTAGAAATACAGGATGGGCATAGAGCGCAGGGCAACCTGATCTGCAGCTGATTTTGTTGGGTTTCGCGCTGCTCTACCCAACCTACATATTACAATACCGGCAGGTGCGGCAGTCATTGAATACGCAGGATATAACAGATAAACGTTGGGTAGAGCACAGCGAAACCCAACATCAACAAAAACCATACAACAAAATAGATACAAATAAACGCAGATCAAAGTTGGGTAGAGTGAAACAAAACCCAACAAAAAGCTATGTAGAGCCGCAGAGCAACCTGACCTGCACCTGATTTTGTTGGGTTTCGCATGCTCTACCCAACCTTGTGACGATGCCTTGGCACATAAAAGTGTGCGCGATGTTGTGGCACTCAATAATTAACACTCAACAATATGGTAAAAAACATGACCGACTTAAACTTGCGACAAATGAAGAAAGATCAATCCGGGGTAATTGCTTCTATCAAGGTTGGTGGCGAACTTGGCCTCAGGATGCGGGAGATGGGACTGGTATGCGGCACACAAATTACTATCCAGGGCCGGGCTCCCCTCAATGATCCGGTGGCCTTGCGGGTCATGGGAGGCATCTTAACCTTACGCAATAATGAGGCCGACTTTATTACCGTCACTGTCGATGATCAGAACGAGCTGGTTGCCTGATTGTAGGCAAACCACTTGCGCACCAAAGAATCAATACCCATAAAAGTTATTGACAAATACTAAAGTTTGGATTACCTAAATATACGAACATGGAATAAGCTGTAATAGTGCTGCGGCACCTCGGTTGAGCTCTGGAAGAGCGATAATTATGACATTTAAGACACTTAAAAATAAATGCTCCTGCCTGGCTGACAAGATGAAAAATTGCACCAGGCAACCTCGTGGCCTCGACCAGTCTACGCAGAAGAATATTACGCCCCTTTCCGAAACTTGCCGATCAGGACGCTTAAAGATCTGTAAGATCACAGGAGACCGCAAACTTTGTACCCGGATGGCATCCTTGGGTGTTTATCCTGGAGAAGAAATTGAACTGCTGTGCCCGCAAAACGGCTCCCAGTGTCTGTTAAAATTACAAGGCGGCACCCTCGTCCTTGACAGCAATACCTCCAGAAATATTCTGGTAACTGAAGCATAAGTTCCAGCTCGCATCATTTGAAGCTTTTTTTTTGGCCCTATATGTTTAGGCTATCCTAACTACCAAGCTCGGAGGAACAACTTTCATGTGGCAGTCAATTGTTATCGCCCTCGTCATTGCGATTTGTCTTTTTTTTATAGGCAGAAAACTTTATCGACAATTCAAGATGGCAATAGATCCTAAAGAGAAGATAAGCTGTGGCTGTGGTTGCTCCGGCTGTTCCTCTCAAGGTCCGATTATGAAAAAGAACAAAAACCAAGAAGGTTGCGACCAGGATCAGCAGCACAAGACCAAGCCCTGATCTCCCGTTAACAATATTTGTTCACCATTATCCCATTTTATTATAGAAATTATCATGAAACAGAATATGCGCATGGCCCTGGTCGGCAATCCTAATGCCGGAAAAACAACCCTGTTCAACACCCTGACCGGAGCCAGACAACACGTCGGCAATTACCCCGGTATCACTGTTGATTACAAGGAAGGTTATTTCACTCACGAAAATCAAGAGCTTATCCTTACCGATCTGCCGGGGACTTATTCACTGACGGCATATTCAGTGGAAGAGGTCGTAACCAGAGATTATCTGGTGAATGAAAAACCGCAGGTAGTGATTAATATTGTTGATGCCTCCAATCTGGAACGTAATCTATATTTGACCACCCAGTTTCTTGAACTGGGCTGCCCTCTCATTATTGCTCTCAATATGATTGATGTGGCCAAGGATCGCGGCATTGAGATCAAGGCCAAGAAATTAGGTGAACTGCTGGGAGTACCGGTGGTGCCGATTATCGCCCGTTCAGGCAAAGGCACCAAGGAACTGATCAGCCAGGCTATACTGCAGGCCGCCCAGCCATGGCAGCCCCGCGACATCTCTTATGGTGAAGATCTCGATGAAACTATCATGGAGCTGATCGCCCTGATCACCGACAATAATTTCCTGAGCCATACCTACCCTGCCCGCTTCACCGCCATAAAATATCTGGAACATGACGAACAAATGCTGCAGAAAGGCCAGCAAGAGAATAAGGCCACGGCCGCCCTTCTTGAGGCCAAAGTCGACCAGGTCAGTGATCATCTCCTGAAGACGATGGATGCCTATCCGGAGGCCATTATCGCCGACCATCGTTATGGCTTTATCAAGTCCGTCCTGCGCCAGGGCGTGCAAACTGACAGTTTTGACGCCGACCGGCTGTATGCCTCCGACAAGATCGATAAAGTAGTCACCAATCGTCTCGTGGGTCCGGTGATCATGCTCATGATCCTTTTTGGCCTCTATCAGTTTACCTTTACCTGGAGCGAACTGCCGGTCTCCTGGCTGGAAACCCTTTTTGGCTGGATGAGCGGCCAGGTAGATGCTCTCCTGCCTGACGGCCTGGTCAAATCCATGCTTATGTCCGGGGTCATCGACGGCATGGGCGGCGTGCTTGGCTTTGTCCCTTTAATCATGTTCATGTTTCTGGGCATTGCCGTCCTTGAAGATTCGGGCTATCTGGCCAGGGTCGCCTATATGATGGATCGCATATTCCGTATCTTTGGCCTGCACGGCTCTTCGGTGATGCCTTTTATCGTCTCCGGCGGTATTGCCGGAGGATGCGCGGTGCCTGGAGTCATGGCCACCAGGACGCTACGTTCACCCAAGGAACGGATGGCCACCCTGCTCACTGTCCCCTTTATGAATTGTGGGGCCAAAGTGCCGGTACTCGCCCTCTTGATTGGCGCTTTTTTCAGTGAGAACAAAGGCATGTATATGTTTTTGTTCACCATTCTTGCCTGGGTGGTCGCCTTGCTGGCGGCCAAACTACTGCGCGCCACCGTACTGAAAGGGGCGGCCACCCCCTTTGTCATGGAGCTGCCGCCTTACCGCTTTCCCACCCTGCGCGGCCTGGCTATTCATACCTGGGAACGCACCTGGCAATACATCAAAAAGGCCGGCACCGTCATTCTGGGCATCTCCATCCTGCTCTGGGCCCTGATGACCTTTCCGCAACTACCAGAGACCAAAAAGGCCGTTTATGAACAGCAACGAGAGGCAGTCACTTCTGTATTTTCAGCGGAAATTATTGCCGAAAGTCTGGGAGAAGAAGAGGAAGTTTCCGAGGAGGCACAAGCGCTCCGCCAACAAATCCTGGCCATCGATAATCAGGAAGCGGAACACGGCCTGCGTAACTCAATAGCCGGCAGGATCGGCATTGCCCTGGAACCCGTCTCGCAATGGGCCGGCTTTGACTGGCGAACCAACATTGCCCTGGTGGGCGGCTTTGCGGCCAAAGAAGTCATTATTTCCACACTCGGTACCGCCTACTCGATGGGCGAGGTTGAAGCTGAGGCCTCTGATTCTTTAGGGGACAAGCTGGCCCGCGATCCCAACTGGAATAAAGTGGTCGCGGTATCCGCCCTGATCTTCATCATGTTCTACGCCCCCTGCTTTGTTACAGTAGTTTGTATCGCTAAAGAAGCCGGCCATTGGGGCTGGGCTTTATTCTCGATGTCTTTCAACACCCTCTTTGCTTTTATTCTGGCTACCATCGTCTTTCAGATCGGCACCTGGCTGGGATAACAGAAGAACAAGGAATGTATGATGGCTGGTTATCATGATGGCGGCTTATGGCCTCTGTCATGATAACCTTGGAGGAAAGCTTGAACTACTGCTTGACGGAGCCTACTTCGAAAACATGATCTGCTCAGAGCTGTTCCTTTAGCTCCGACTCCTTGACCACAGCCGTGTACTTTTCATGGATCATCTTTTGATCAAACTCCCAGAACTCGGCCAGCATGGCCTGATCCTCTTCTTCTGAAAAATAAGCCCGAAAAGCCGGGAAGCAGACCACATCTTCCTTCTCAATATGCGGTGGATAGAAATCAACGATTGTCTGCAAATGACCCTTCACCTCACTAAGAGCGGCCTCATCTCCTGTCCGGTAGCGCATGTTGGCCTCAACCAGGGCCTTGGTGGTCATGCGGCCGAAGATATGATCTGCAATGAGCTCATCCATTCTTAACCGATCTTCGGTGGACAGCTCTTTCTTCTGCAGCTCTCTGAACAGGATATCTTCTTCTTTGCCATGATGGGTCCGATCAGCGTACATCCGCATAAAGTCAACAGCCGTATCGACAAAAAAAGGATCAATCGCCTGGGTTTGTTCACTACTCTCTAATGTATGCTTGACGACGTTGATCATTCGTTCGATGAGGCGGTGTTCTATCATGAGTGGTCCGCGGGCCTGCATAATTTCATCTCCTGCTTTCACTTAAAATAATTAACTCAGCCGCTTCGTAAGATGAGCCCGAAGGTTTCAATAAAAATTGATGATGGTTTCCTCAGCAATCTTGGTCATAATGCCAGCTGTCTTTCTTATCAGCTCAGCTATAGTTTACCACCTCGGCGCGGTTTATTAACAGTGTTTTTCGTTGCCCCATCCTTTGTCGCCACCTCTGCCTGTACTTGTTTTGGCTTTGCTTTTTTCGGTTTTTTGGGCCGCGCCGGCACTTGGCGGGTTAACGGAACAGTATGTTTGGGAATAAAACCGTGCACTACTTCGCGGACCAGAGTCCGGCTGATCAGAGTTTCAATGGCGGTCAGCAGTTGGACCTCATCGGCGCTGACCAGTGAGATGCCCTCGCCCTTGGCGCCGGCCCGTCCGGTCCGGCCGATCCGGTGAATATAGTCTTCAGGCACCTTGGGCAGATCAACATTGATTACGTATGGCAATTCGCTGATATCAAGTCCACGGGCGGCAATATCCGTGGCGACCAGCACCCGGATCCGGCCCGCTTTGAAATCAGCCAGGGCCCGGGCCCGCTCGTTTTGATTTTTGTCACCGTGGATCACGGCCGTTGTGATCCCGTCGCTTATCAGTTTCCGGGCCAGACTATCTGCGCCGCTGCGGGTACGCACAAAAGCCAGGACCTGCTCCCAGCCTTTATTGCGCACCAGATAACTGAGCAGCGCCGGCTTCTTGCCCTTATCGACCTCATAAACCCATTGTTTGACGCTGCCGGCTGTGGTGTTACGAGGGCTGACCTCAATTAATACCGGCTTATTAAGAAGACCAGCGGTGAGCTTACGGATGTCGCTGGAAAAAGTAGCCGAGAAAAGAAGATTCTGCCGCCTTGCCGGCAGCAAAGCCATGATCTTGCGGATATCATCAATAAAACCCATATCGAGCATCCGGTCGGCCTCATCGAGGACTAATGTTTCCACCTGGGCCAACTTCACGGCATTCTGCTGCAAAAGATCCAGTAACCGTCCCGGTGTGGCCACCAGCACATCAAGGCCGCCGCGCAGCTTCATCATCTGCGGATTGATCTTGACCCCGCCGTACACAACCCCTGATTTCAAGGCCAGGTATCTGCCATAAGTGGCAACGCTCTGCTCAACCTGCACCGCCAATTCCCGGGTCGGCGTCAAGACCAGAACGCGTATATGATTAGCCTTAACTTTCTGGCCGCCAGCCAGACGCTGCAGCAGCGGCAGGACAAAAGCGGCGGTTTTACCAGTCCCGGTCTGGGCTGCAGCCATGACATCCTTGCCGGTAAGAACAGCGGGAATCGCTTTGATCTGGATCGGTGTGGGGGTGACATAACCGGACTCATCAATGACACGAAGCAGGGCTTCGGAAAGGCCAAGAGCAGCAAATGACATTTAGGTAGTTACTCGAAAGAGGTTGATGGTCTCGACAGAAAACATGAGAGGCCTGCCGGAGACAAAGGAAGATTCGTTACAGGGTATATTTTGTCCGAGCTCATCCTGACCCCCGCTACTGACCATTTTCTCGGATTTAGTACCCACTTTTCTCGGATTTTATATTTACTAATGGTTCTCAGTTTTTCGGTGGACTGGTGGAAAACTTTGTTTTTGGCGAGCTGCTGAAACATGCCACCTGGTCGGAAGAGAATGTGAATTTTTACCATTTTCGTGATACTGACCAGCACGAAATCGATCTTGTTATCGAGCGCAGCGATGGCAAAGTAGTGGGCGTTGAAGTCAAGGCCTCTATGACGGTCACGACGCAAGATTTTTCAGGACTTTCAGTCTTTGCAGATTATGCCAAAGACAAGTTTCTCCACGGCGTACTGTTCTATTCCGGTGACAAAATACTCCCCTTCAAAATCAATCACAGAACATTCCTTGCCTTGCCAATATCCGCAAATCTCGCAAAAAGTCAATGAATCCTGCCCCACTCCGGGCCAGGGAGCCGCAGCAGCGGCAGGACAAATGCGGCGTTTTTACCAGTCCGATCTGGGCTGCAGCCATGACATCCACCTTATAACCTTTCAAACTCCTCTCTATTCCGTGCACTCCTTCCAGCCGGTACGGCCGGTAAAATAATTATCCGTTGCCATTTCATCCATCTTTTGCTCCACAATCACCCCGGTGCTCGTCTGTACCATGGCGGTCACAGAATTGCCGTCACCGCTGACATGGAGGTTCGGGGTGGTGGATAAGCCACGGCCGAGATCCATTTTTTCACGAACCGTGCCTTCTTCGTCATAAAGCCCATAGGCACCGAATATAGGCTGATGCCAGGCGGTGCCTGTCTGATAGTAGAGAGAATACAGATAGGCTTTTCCTTCAGCCTGGCACGGATCCTGGAAGGGCTGATACGTTGTAAAGGTGACGAGCCCACCAAACACGGCAGCCTGACCGACATTACGTTCTCTGTTGGCATATGGATGAAAATCAACATACCAGCCGTCGGTCGAATTATAGAGATTGTCCGAATCTCCTATAGTCGGATCAGGGCCGGCGATATAATGAGTCAGATCGGCCAGCGTTGTCTTTGATGCATTCACCATCGAAGTCGGAAGACAACTGAGATCAACGCTATCCCGGCAGCTCAAATCTGCAAGTGATGGCGTGACTGCCTGGGCAACCCGAATTTCATCGACCTTCAGGAGCCCTTTGGAGCCCGGTTCAGCAGTTGCATCAAGCAAGGGTGGGGCAACGACTGGACCGCCGAGAAACTCCATAATCTTCGAACCATCCGTCATCAGCGCCATCGGTTCCTTGATTCCATAAAAAGACTGTTGCGTAGCATCGGTCTTATCAGCAGGATCGAAGAAACGTCCGGTCCCGACATAGAGCCAGAAATTAAGACCGTCATAGGCCACATTAGGAGCAGCACTCACCGGCTGCCCGACATCCATCAAGGTACTGAGCGACCACTGGTCAGGGGTGGTGATTGTCTGCGTAATGCTTTGACCGAAGAGATATTCCCCTGAAACCTGATTCCTGGTCATCAGGCGATATATCCGTCCCGTGAACCCTTCGTCATAATTTCCTTCATTGGTGCCGAAATAGACCGCATCAGCCATGTAGCTGGAGCTGGTGGGATTGATATCGCCGTCGATGGTGATCAAGTCGCTGGTAAAACCCTTGAGTGAATCGGGCAGAACAATGGTACCGCCGGCAGTCGATGTCGGCGGTACGGCTGGTATCCGCAATGCTGTTGGCGTTTTCACCAACCAATCCAGCGGCAGAACAGCAAGCCGGGCCTCCTGATCACTGATTCCTTTCATCGCATCATTGGATCCGATTGCCGCATGCGGCCCGCTGCCGAAGACAAGATACCACTTATTGTCCTCTGTCTGTGTTTCTGCATCCCCCTTTTTCATGATCACCATGGTGGGGATGGCGAGAGAGTGGCCGAGATCAGTATCCACGTCCTCTCCATCTTGCTGTTGCGTGGTCCTGGTCATTTCTCCCAACAACACAGGTGGATTCTCCGGATCAGTGATATCAAAGATGAAATACGATGAAATAAACTGACGGATATCACCAGGACTATAATTATTGAGTTCGTCGGCATTAATCGGCGCCCCGCCCAGGCGCATGCCACCGACGAGGATCGTCCCCCAGCCGTTGGGATGATTAATGCCATTAATATCAACACCCGGGAGAAAAATCTGGACATCGAAGATCCTTGGCCGTAGATCAACGAAATATTTATGATTATGATCACCATAGTCAGGTTTTGTCAGACTACTCAAATGGGGCAGCAGGTTGTAAGGAACATAGGCCCACAGCTCCGCACCCAGATCTGGCACCCCTGTTTCACTCGCACAATCTGCAGTAAGACAGAATTTTTTATCATTCTCGTTGTAAAAACCGCCGTTCACCGCGTGCAGCATGCCGTCGTTGCCGCCAAAATAAATAACATGCCGCCGCGACTTGTACTGTTTGACAAATTCAGCGTAGGAAAAATCGTTATAGATCAGGTGGAACCCTTCAGCAGGCGAGGACACCGTCATGGGCGTGGAATGGATGACATCGCCCAGACGGGCTGTGACCATGGTTCCATCAGCCGCCGGAAGTTGCCGACTGCGTAAAGGAGCTTCACCATCGTCTGTGAAATCACCATCTCCATTAAAATCTACAGGAGTTGATCGGTCACGGCCCCGAACCCAGTTGACGATATCATTCACCTTGGCGTTTCGTGCATCCGTATTCAATGCAACATCCGTCACCACATCAAAATCCACCGGCACAGAACTACGTCCAGCCCCTGCCAAACTGTGCCAATCCGTTCCCGCTACAAAGGGAAGCCATTCTTGGGGTCGATCCACTATGCCATTATTGTTCAGATCGTTCCAAGTATAGATATACCGTTTTTTGTCGCTGGAAAGATACGTTCTGTTGACGGATGTATCTGAATCCAGCAAACCGGACAGCCATTCTCCAGCAGACCATAGGAAGTTCACCTCCTCAAGGTCCACAGGGGTCTGGCAGGTGCCAAGCCAATTTTCGGTATTATAGCAGGCTTTGGATTTGCCGGAGGCCTCATCGAAATAAATGACAACCCGTTTGTCTTCCGATAGTTTCATCGCATGATCGCCAACTAGCGCAGGAGCGACAGGAGTATCCTCGTACATATAACCTAGGGAATCAACAAAGAGCGCATGGACATCACCTGTCCAGGCCACGGAGTGCTCCGTACCGGCAGCATCCGTCCGCTTGATTTCCGGCCAGAAAATGGCCTGATAGATGGCACCCTCGCCGCCGCGGGATGAGGAGATAACAGAAGCAGCCGAGCCGGAGGAGGCCCTTTGCCGCAAGGCATTGAATATGGTCAGCAAGTCCGTTTCCAGTTGTTCCGGGCTGGCGCTGTCATAAAGCGTTGTCCCGCCGTTGTCCGCGGCATCGTAAATCAACCGTGCCGCTGTACACTCACTGGGGTCATTAATATCGCCCCGCAGGCCACCGGAGGCCACAATATAGGTCATGATATTCTGTTTAGCTTTCAACTCACCGTCTTCCGTTGGCAGTCTATCCTTTCCAAGCGGATAGAGCTGAAATGCCGGCGCCTTCTGGGCGTGATTAGTCAGATCATCGAGATAGGTGGAGCCATCAAGGCCATTAGGACATGTTCCAACTTCCGTATCGTTATCATCGACGATCACTGTTCCTGTAACAAAATCCTTTACGTGTTGATTAATATCCGCGGTCGAAGCACCTTCGGTGATGACCAGGATATTATTGCTCTGGCACCAGTTCGTTACAGGATCATGGCCGACACCAACGGGAAAATCATCTGGATTGAGCAGCATATTTTCGTTTTGCGTATAATAGCCGATGGCGTTGTACATGGCCTCGGCCAGCGGGGTCCACGAGGTAGCGCGGACCAGGTTGATGGCCTCGGCCAGGTCGTCCACATGGGTCCGGGGAGTAGTGGTGACCTTACTGCCAAGCTCGATTTTACTGATGACCTGAGCGCCATCTTTGTTATCAGCCGGACAGTATCCAACGATATTACCACTACCCGGATTGCACTCGGTTTTCGCTCCATTGTTATTAAAAGCCATGGCGCCAATACGCAACTCGCCGGCGGTAGACTGCAAAATACCTTTCGGAGGGATATCCTGTTTCACATAGTTCTTCATCACCGCAAGCGGCTTGGCAACCCCCATCTGCCCGAGAACACCGCCGTCAATCAACATCGCCGGGATGTTCCAGTAATCGGTGGTCGTTGTCGCCTGATCGGAAGGATCAATCACTTCGGGAACCTTGAGGCTTCCGCAAAAATCAATCATGGCCCTGCGGATACAAGCATCTGAAGTTGCCAGTAACGGATCCCATGTACCAACGACAGGGATGCAGGCCTCACCGTCGTCATCTACGTACAAAAGCTTCCAGTCACTCGGGTCAATTGTTGTCTTACAATAATAACCATGCGAGGCATTCCCTTTTATATCAACACACTGGTAGTTATAGCCGCTCTCATTTTTATATATATTCTGATCAGTACAATCGGGGTAAGTGCCGCTTGCACAATACGGGTTAGTTGCCTCTCCACTCACTGCAGGTTTCGGTTTACAATCAGCAGTGCCAGCATTCCAACAACGCCCCAAGTATCCTTCTCGATCAGCATCGCTTTTGGTCGAATCATAAATACCGTAACAGGCATAACCGCCATCGGCAGGACTCATGGACGAGGGAAAGTAGCCATATTCCGTAAAAAGGTTTTCACATTTGGCAGCCACGGTGGACACAAGATTTGGCACTTCATCAACTTGAAACCCCGGCGTCCCATTGTCATCCTTCAACTGCCGGCACACATTGACCGAGGTGCTCAACGCCGCCTGCGAGGTCCCGACCTCATTATCATCGCTCAGGCATGCCTCAATTTGGTTTTGGCTCAAGGTGTTAGGATTAGTTGTAATTTTATCAATCACAACCTGGCAAGCGCCGTAGTTAAAGCCATCAATATTGATACCAATAATCTCAATCCTGGTCGTATCATCCGTGTTTTCATTTTTGGGAATATCACCAACCCGGTCATCCGTGTCTGCTCCCCGCACCCGCATGACGAGATATGGTGGGGCACCTGCTGTGCCAACCGCCACTTGTTTGACATATCCGTAACCGGCACAGCCCCGGCTTTCGCCAATGAGCTGCCCGGTCGTGCTGTCATGCTTGCCGCCGGTCAATATTTCTTTCTGGACATCAAATTTTGAAGCTGAGGCCCAGTTCAGGAAATTTCCTCTGGCGGCAAAGGCCTTCATTTCCTTATTAACTGTGATTGTCTCAACGGGTGGACCTATTGTAACGGTTGCGTTTTCAACGTTGATGCAAAGGTCATCGCGATTATAATTTATTCCACTCGCAGCGGCACAAGCCGCTTCGGCAACGGCCTTCTCCTGTTTCAGAAATTGACCACCCTCAAGGCGCTGCCAAACACTGGAGTTACAGATATAAACCGAATTTTTGTAAGATGTTAATTCATCAGCAGTAGCACAGCTTGCCGGAAGTGTCGTTACTGTAGGGGCTTGCGACACTGCATCCCAGGCAACCCCTGTATCATCGCTCAGGTTATAGCCATCTTCCGGCTTCGAGTCATTCGATGTTCCACTGGTAGCTGCCTTATACAGTCCGCCATTTGCATAGACTATCTGACCGCTGGTATATGACACACCTTGCTTCCAGGGGGCGACCCCTTCTTGCCAGACATACCAGGAATCTTGCTCAAAATTGCCGGCGTATGGACTTGAGGCAACATAGGAATCGTCAAAGCATTGACTGTTGTCTGGGTCAACATGCGCCATGTCCAGCATCGAGCCGGAGTTGTCGAGGAGCAACAGCAGGTTTGATTTTATATCGTAGCTCAAAAACGGCGGCTGGCTGATGCCCCTGGTGGCAGCCACCTGGGTGGCCGAGGCAAAATCAAAGGTGGCGGCCAGCAATATTGCGGCCAGCAGCAGGCTGCTGGTCAGGGAAACCTTCACGAATCGTGTTTTCATAATGCACTCCCGCCTCATTGATCCTCTGAAAAAATTGGATCAGACAATTTTTTTACATCAAAATCCATTCACATGTGACTACAGGATCAAGCCATCCTTCACGGTCTGTTCACCTGCATTGACAAGCAATTGCTGACTATCCACAGGCCTACAGCAACTCCATAACCATTCTGCCGACCAATAAACCACGTAAATCAGTACTTACATTCCGACTCTTCACCAACCAGATGCCGCCAGCCAAAGATCACCGTTGACTGACTGTTGTTCAGACCACGATGGCGGGAAATAATATCATAAATACGGGCAGTCCCACCCCCGGCAGCCGACTTCCCTTTTCGTTCATATCCGGAGGCCATGACCAGGGAACCACCAGGAAGCAATTGCGTACCTCCACCCACATACGAGTCAGTAAGTTCAATGGTGGATCCGATATTGCTGATAGGATAGGAGATGTTGGGCCCAGCGGGGTCGGTAATGTTGCAGTTGGTTGTGGTCCAGGGCAAGGGATCAAGGTACATGGCCAGGCCTTTCCGGTTGTTAGTTGTTCGGGACCAGGCCCGGATGGTACCATCAAGGTCCGCTACATCCAACGTTGTGTCGGTTGAAGTAAACCCGGTGATGCAGTTGATATTCTGCTCAAGAACCTCGGTACTGAGTACAGCGCCTGCCTCGGCCTGATACAAGGTCCGTTTGTGAACTTTATCATTGCCGGCAATCATCAATTCAAGTGAGGTGTTTCTTGTCGCCGCAATTCCGATAATCGTCAACACTACCATGATCAAAAGGGCGACAATCAGAACGAAGCCGTCATCATTACGTATGGTCTTCATATTCTCCTTCTACCCCCGGTCATCATTGCACAACTTGTGCTTTAATATATTCGTACACAACATTTTTGCGCACCCCGCGATCAGTGCGGGCAACAGTGACGACCACCCGCTTGGTGGCGGGCATCGGCTCGTCAACGGCCACATTCCAGTAGATTGCATAGCCATCAGGTCCGGGAGCGCAGCCATCCGCCTTGGCGGTACAGCCGGCAACGGCAACACCACCTGGATCATTGCCGTTAGAACAACATTGGCTATCCTGCAGGCCAGGAAGGCCGTCATCATCAGTATCAATCAAGAGGTCATAATCCATGGCAAAAATATTTTCGATTTGATTCGCCCCGGCTGTGGCGGCAGTGGTGATCTGGCTGGCAGTACTGTTCCCTTGAATAGAAGTGATTTGCATAGTGTACAGAGACATAATACCGATGGTAAGGATAACCATAGCAACCAGAGCCTCAATCAGGGTGAAACCTTTTTCATTTTTGATTTTCATAGTTATTCCAGTCCAAGGTTTCTACATTGAATGGAGGTGATCAGCAACCGGCGACGGAAGTTATCATTAGGTGGATTGCCAGTGCCAGCAACGGTACCATTGATATCCCATGCAGCGTTTCCAGATGCCGGTGTGTAGATCATGGTATTAGTGAAACTTGTATCGGGCCGATTGGCACGGGCAAGAATGGAGATTTGGATGGAGCGGATATCAGCCGGGATGGCTGTTACAGCATTAGCAGCGTCGAGATAACGAAATTCCAAGGCATCAAAACCTTCTGCAACCGCCTGAAAAGCCGGTGCAGCGCCAGTGTTGTCACGTCTGCCTAATTTTCGAACCCCATCAGTTGCGACATAAAGAGAGTATGTCAAATCTTCTTGCGAATCAGTAAAATCGCCATCACTATTCAGGTCCTGCGTAAAACTAAGTTCCCCAGGTAAAGCAGTGGTAATTCCAGCCCCGGCACTACTATTCGGGTTATACCCTGCCATTCGTATCTCCCGTGTCATAATATCCATGGCCGCCCGGATATTCTGCTGCATCTGAGCTACTTGCTCCTGCGCGAGATAAGTGCGTTGCTGTGCGATATAGGCGGAATAAATAGCAGCCATTATTATCCCAGAAATCGCCATGGTCAACATTAACTCAACAAGAGTAAATCCTGAGCGATTAGATAACTTGACGTGCGAATTACGATGATCTTCGATCATAGATATGACCTCATTTTATATTGATACTGCCGGCCTGATTCACGACAACCTCTCGAGAAAGACCGGATGAACTTATGAGAAACGCTGTTCCATTGGCAAGGCCACCACCATTAGCTGTCGGTATGGCGTTCTGGCGGAATACGATAGTTGGATTGCCATCATCGTTATCGGTAAAAGACAGCCCATCGCCACCGCCCTTGCTGGTATCTAATGTTACATTCTGCGGCCATTGCTGCACCCGGACTATAATTGTTTCGGTAGCATCAAACTCACAGTCACTATCAGCATCCGCGTACACAATATAAGCAAAGGACGTACCGGCCACCTGTTGGTTAAAAGTGATCGCGTAGTTAACATTACGTCTTACAGCCTCTCCTTTTGCCAGCATCAGGTCACCATACAAATCCCGCGCCGCCGCTTTCAACCGGATGTTCGGCAACCAGGAAAGAAAATTCGGGACAGCAATAGCAGCCAGAATGCCTATAATGGCGATCACAATCATCACCTCAACTAGCGTAAAGCCTCTTTGTCCTGTTTTGCTTCTCATAAACCTGCTCACAGACTGTTTGATAATTCCTGATTAAGCTCACCGTTACTCACATTCAATGGCAAGCAAAAATCAAGCCATAGGAGGACGTAACCTAACAGAAAAATAACTCATTAATATTAAGTGATTACCTTAAAAAAAATTTAAAAGCAGTAAAAATAACCCTTCTCTTCTATTAAATCTTTTAACAGACTAAGCCATAAAAGCAAATTATTTTACAACAACCTGACTATCGTGTTTTCCCACCACAACAAGGTCGAGCCAATTCACCTAGCATTGACAACACTATTGACCGTATTATAAGCACGTATGATAGTGCTATTAATAATGTTAACGGAGAGACACATATGGAAATTATTACCGCAAATGAGTTAAAGATAAAAGGAATTGCTTCTATTCAGGCACGGCTTGCACAGGAGCAGGAAGTAGCCATTACCGTTCGTGGCAAAAAAAGTATGTGGTCATGGAGACAAGCCACTATCAATACCTGCGGGAATGTGAATTGGAAGCAGCTCTGTTTGAGGCGCAGGCAGATCTCAAAGGCAATAATTTCGTTAATGAAAGCGTGACTGATCATCTGGCCCGGATCAGCAAATGACTTATACGCTTATCTACCCGCAAAGTTATATTAAACGGGCTGCAGTATTTGCCAAAAAGCATCCGGACTTGCTCAAACAGTACGAAAAAATCTTGCAACTTCTTGAGTTAAACCCACTACATCCTTCACTGCGACTCCATCCGCTTTCAGGCAAACTGCACGGATTGCATTCTGTGGCAATCACCTCGCTCTACCGCATTACCCTGGAGCTCATCATTCATGAACAGAATATCATTCTGGTTAATGTCGGCACCCATGAAGATGGGTATTGATTCCTCAAGGATTCGGATAGCGGGATCGGCCGAAGTCAACTAGCTGACAATTATCTTATTTTTGACCTTCCCTCAGTTTATTGTTTTCGGAAGAAAACTATTTGAGTATTATTTTGCTGGCATTATGTGGGTTTAATCTCCTGTTTCAATAAACAGCAGGAGATCCGATGTTCCGGCCGGCCGGAGGCGTCATAACGGATGGTGTCGGGTTGGCGCAGTTTGTTCATCACGCAGCCTTCGGCAATATGCAGGGCAAAAAAGCGATCGGTCAGCCCTTCATTGTGCAGCAGGATATCGTTTTCAATTCGACAGGCGTGGAGCGGAGAATCTTCACATAGAGGGCAGCGATAAACCCGACCAGGGCTTTTATTGGCAGGCGCATCTGGCCGACAAAGGCTATCTAAGTAAAACCTGAAAGAGGAGGCACACCTGATGGATTTCAACAACCTCGCCTTACTGAAGATGCTCTCCCTCCTCTATGAAGACCTGGATCTCGACACCATCGAAGAACGCTTTGTCAGCCTGATTGGCGAGGTCTTTGCCTTTGATCGGGTCGGGCTCTTTTTTGTCAAACACAAGCAGGGCATCCTTCGGGGCAAGCTCTGCAAGGGCTTTGACCAGGGAACCATCAGCTCTCTGAAGATTCCCATAACGGAGAATAATCTCTTCACCCGGCCACTGGTCAGCGGCTTTCCCTGTCGGTCTGAGGAGGCCCAGGACGATGAATTCACCCAACGCCTGGGCCTGACAGAATTCGCCGTGATCCCGGTGGTCAACAAAAAACGGATCTCCTGCTGGCTGATCAAGGATTGCCAGGAAAAGACGTGCCCGGCCTACGGCAACCAATGGGTACGCTGCTGGCTGGTCGAGGACACCAAATGTGCGGGACATGCCAACCTGGGGCCGGCTGAAAAACAGGACTACTGTGAAACCTGTCCGGTCCACGTCGGCCAGGACACCGAGGCGGTGGAAGGGATACTGCTGGTCGACAACTCCCTGTCCGGGCGACAAATCGACGATGAAGCCATCACCATACTGGCCATCATTGCCCACGCGGTCGGCAACGCCATCAACAACTCCAAGGCCTACAGCAGTATCATGCGGGTGGCCATCCGGGATGAACTGACCGGAATTCACAATCGCCGCTATTTCAACGAACGGTTGCTGGATGAAATTGACCGCAGCAAAAGGTATGGCACCCTGGTCTGTCTGGTAATGGCTGATATCGATCACTTCAAAAAAATCAACGACCTGCACGGGCACCCAGTCGGAGACAGCGTTCTGATTTGGCTCGCCGCCCAGTTGAGCAGTAAACTCCGAAGCAGCGACGTCATTGCCCGGTACGGCGGCGAGGAATTTGCCTTGCTACTGATGAACACCAGCAAGGAGCAAGCGGGAAAAGTCGCTGAGATTTTACGGGCCACCATTGCAGACGCGGTCATGCCGGGAGAACTGCCGATCAATGTGACCATCAGTCTTGGCGTGGCTGCCCTAAATATTGACGCCGGCTCTTTCGAAGGCCTGATTGCCCGGACCGACAAGGCATTGTACCGGGCCAAGGCCCAAGGCCGGAACAAGGTTTGTCTAGCCTGAGGAAACGGCGCTTGCGGTTCGCCCCCGTGGCCTTGGGCATGGCTTGGTGCAGCTATTGGGGAAAATCAAAAATCACTTTTTGTGTGTTCTTGTTTTTCTTTCTTGATTAACCGCACCTGATGATATACATATACAGCATGACATTCAATGACATCTTATGACATTTTATATTAAGGAGTGAAAATGAGCCAGATTACAGCAAGATTGCCGGATGAGTTGGTCGCTTCATTGGATGAAGCGGCGGCCAAGTTGCGTCGGACACGTGCCGAGGTGGTTCGACAGGCTGTGGAATACTATCTGGATGATTTTGAGGATGTTGCCCGTGCTATAGAAGTGTTACGAGATCCTGCTGATGTTGTACTGGATTGGGAGACTGTCAAGCATGACTTACTCGGTCAGCATTAAGCAGAGCGCAGTAAAAGCACTTGAGAAGGTTGAGCGGGAGGATCAGCTTCGCATTATTACAGCTATTGATCTGCTTAAAACCAATCCCGCCGCGGGAGGGGTGCTGAAAGGTGAATTTTCCGGATTACGGCGTATTCGGATTGGTAATTATCGTGTGGTGTACGAAGTGTTGGATCAGAAACTGGTTGTGCTCGTTATTCGTATCGGACATCGCCGAGAGGTTTATCGGTAAGGAAATTCGGGAAACTCCCTAATTTTATTCCGTGGTCGTCCCACCTTCATTGGCTTTAATGTCTGATTACATAATGGACCGCAAGTTGTAACGAAACACGGCAAGGAGGCAGTCGTTGTCCTGTCAATGAACGAATACCCCCATGAAGATGAATGAATTGGCATTATGTGGGCTTAATCTCCTGTTTCAATAAACAGCAGGAGATCCGATGTTCCGGCCGGCCGGAGGCGTCATAACGGATGGTGTCGGGTTGGAGCAGCTTGTTCATCACGCAGCCTTCGGCAATATTCAGGGTAAAAAAACGATCTTCGTTCAGCCCTTCATTATGCAGTAGGATATCGTTTTCAATACGACAGGCGTGGATCGGATAATCCTCACATAGAGGGCAGCGATAGACGCGGCCGTTGGGAAAGATAAAGAAATTATCGGCCACCACCCCGGCACATTCGAAAGGCTCGCTCTCGTCAAGAAAGACTTTGGGATAGGTGACGTGGATCCCCTGTTCCGCCGCCTGTCGGGCGACCGCCGGCACTATCCGCAGCCATTGTTCAGGACTAACCTGCCATCTGCTGCTGCCATCCTCCCGTTTATCGATGCCGCCATCCTGGGCCGGCTTGCCCCGCAGCCCGATCACCTGGATAAACCATCGTTTCACTCCCAGTTCCACCAGCAGCGGCACCATCCGCGGCAGATGCTCGATATTCATACTGGAGACCGTATAGATCACACTGACCGCAAAACCGCGGGCCACCGCCTTGCGCAGATTAGCGGTACAGACGGCAAAAGAACCCTGGCCACGGATGGGATCATTCACGGCTGCATCCGGACCATCGAGGCTGAAACTCAGATAATCAAGAAGCTCAGGCGTAGTATGATCAAGCAGATCATGAAAAAGATAGCCGTTGGAGTCAACGGTTACCGCAAAGCCGCAGGCCTTGGCCTTGGCAATCCCATGGACTAAATCAGGATGGAGGGTGGGTTCACCGCCCAGGAAAATCATATTTGATTTCTGCTCCGGGCGGGCGAATAGTTCAATCCAGCGCTCCATGGTGGCCCGTGATAAAGTCTGCCGGCCATGTTGCTCAGGATTAATATAACAGTGCCGGCAGGACAGATTACAGGCCGTGAGGATATGAAAAAAGACGTTTCGTTCGCCGGGGACAAAGCCGACTGTTCTTGCTGCTGGGATCATGGACATTACTTGGTAGAGGTGAATTTGCCGGACAGTTTCTCACCGGCAAGAGGCTCAATGGATGATGATCTCCATTTATAGGGTATTTTAAAATGAGGATTTTTCGTTCAAAAAGCAAGGCATTGTAAAAAAATTTACCGCAGACCTTTAATTGATATTCCGAGGATAAAATTTTGAGCATAACGCCGAGCTTGGGCGACAAGACCATTGCTCTCAAGAGACCCTAAGACTTCTGCTGCAGCGTGTAAGTAGCCAGCAGTGACCCTCGCCAGTAGGGATTGACAGGATTAAGAAAAAATTGCTGGAAAAGAGCCAGGCTCTGCTGCCTGAGCACGCCCGGCACCACTTCAATCTCCATAGCCGCATAAAGAGGATTCAATGTCTGCAGAGGCAGATTGGTGCCGCCACCCATCACATCTTCATAGGCATAGATTATTGTCCTGATGCCATTGAGGATCAAGCTGGAAAAACACATGAGGCAAGGCTCCATGGTGGCATATAAAATTACTTCCTGCGGGGCAATCGCCGGTTCCTTATCCAGAAAAGACCGCAAGGCCAGCATCTCCGCATGATCCAGTTCGTTGGCCTGATTGCAAGAGTGCACCCGCCGGCCAGAGGCAATCACCGCCTCATTATGCACCAGCACACAACCCACTGGAAACTCTCCCAGCTGCTGTGCTGCTTCGGCCTCGGCTAAGGCCAGTCTCATGAATTTTTCATGTTCCTGCATTGGCACCAACGCTGAAAAAAAAATTAAGCTCACTGAAGCCGTTACCATGCAACCAGGCGTCCGCTTCCGGCTTGCAGAGCGATCAAAACGAATTATAATCTACAGCAAACAGTTACTCCAGACAAAAAATTGCATGAGGTTGCAGAATATGGATATCAAAGAGCAATGGGACGTGGCCACGGCCATGGAGGTGCTGCAGCATAAAACCGTCGATTCCAAACTATGGGCCGAGGCCGTTGAATGGCTGATTCTCTTTGGCCCGGACGAGATTCGTGATCTGCTCCTGCAATCATCCGGCACAGCCACCAGCCAGTGTTTTCCCAAACTCAAGGCGACAGGCTATGCACCAGATGGCCAGCCCTGCTATAATGTCGCCGAGATAGCAAGCTGCCTGCAGATCAGCGCCAAAGAGGCCAGGGAGATAATTGCCAAAAAACAAGAGGCGCATCAGATGCCGCATTTCATTGACGAGGCTGAAACCCACAAGGTGCAATGACCCTTTAATTACGGCAATGTGACAGGAAAGCTAGCTATGAAAAAAGATTACGGGCTCTTTCTGGTGGCCTGGCAATTGATCCTTCTGATCCTTTTGGCAGCAACTACTAAATGGCATGACTTTCATCTGCTGGCCCTGCCGCTGTTGATCAGCTCCCTCCTGCTGGCCGGCTGGGCTGTTAAAGTCATGCGTCTTGGCCATTTTAATATCCGACCGACCATCAAGAGCGGGGCTCTTCTTATTACCCACGGTCCTTATCGCTATATCCGCCATCCCATGTATGCCAGCCTGTTGCTGGCTGGGCTGGGCCTGCTCCTTATCACCTTCAGCTGGCTGCGTCTGGTCATTTTTTTTGCTTTGTGGCTTGTCCTTTATGGCAAATTAAGAATAGAAGAAAAGCTGCTGGCTGACCATTTTCCCGACTACGCATCATACAGGAAGCATACTCGCATGTTGTTCCCCTGGTGGTAAAAAAAAGGCCAGTCCCGGCAGGAACAATCTGCCGGGGCTAGCCTTTAAGCCTTAATTTTTGAGTGCCACAACATCGCACACACTTTTATGTGCCAAGACATCGTCACAGGTAGGTTGGGTAGAGCGTGCGAAACCCAACAAAATCAGGTGCAGGTCAGGTTGCTCTGGGCTCTACACAGCTTTTTGTTGGGTTTCGTTTTACTCTACCCACCTGTGACGATGTTATGGCACATTTTTTTGTAAACGATGTTGTGGCACTCAACACTTAATTAAATCATCTTACTTTTTATCTTTATCCTTACCATCCTGGGTGCCATAAGAGGTATTATCACTCATACCCTTGCGGCTGTCCAGATTGAGAATACCCTTTTCTACCGCCTGCTTATTCCATTCCTGCAGCAGGGAGCCCTTAAATTTGTCTTTCTCGTTTATCAGTTTTATCATTTCCACTTCCGCTAGGGCCTGTGCTTTTTCTTTGGTGGAAAAATCAGGGGCGACATAATCAATGGCGCCATATTTAGCCAGTACCTTCACCAGTTTGATCCTGGCAGTCTGGCCCTGTTCGTTGGCCACTGATAACAGGCGCAGGGTCTCGTCAGGGGCATGGAAGAAAGAACCATGTCCGGCAACCGCCATATCCCATTTCCATTGACCATGACGAATATCCTGCAGGATATCCTTCATTTCCTCTTCCTTAGCCCCCAGCCGCCAAGCCTCTCCGGCCTCCAGATGGGCCTTGGCCAGGTTATCCATGGCAAATTTAGCCAGCTGTTCTTTCTTGGCTAATTTGATCTCGACTACTTCCCGGAACTCAGCCTCAGTTTCTTGATGACAGTTCAGGCAGGTGTTAGCCACATCATCAAGCGGGCTCTGAATATGATGGCTAGAATATTTGTCCGAGCCCTCCTGGATAGTGGGCATATGGCAATCGGCACAGGCCAAGCCCCGGCGGGCATGGATTCCTTTAGTAAACATCTCATAATCAGGATGCTGGGCCTTCAGCATCGGAGTCTTGCTGATCTGATGCGTCCAGTCACTGAAGGCAATATCATCATAGTATTTTTCCATATCCTCAACACTCAGGCCGTTATCCCATGGGAATTTTACAACCATGGCTGTTTTGGCGGTCCCGTCTTTATCAGTCCACTCCGTCTTTTTAAAATAATACTCAGAATGACACTGGGCACAAACAAAGGTGCGCATCTCCTGCGTGCTGACATTGTCAAGTTTTACTCCGGTGGCCTCCAGCCCTTTTTTTAAATAGGGCCTGGTTAAGGTAAGCTCGGCAGTCTTGCTGTCATGACAATCAGCGCACCCGATCGGATTGACAATTTCCTGACCATATTTGGCCCATTTGCCGGTAAAATATTCCAGTTCACCAACCTCTTCCATTACTCGTGGCACATCAGGAGACTTGCAACTCCAGCAGGCGGTAGGCAGAGGACCGGTCACCGCATCAATTGGAGCACCGGTTCGCAGGCTGTTGGTGACATCCTGGACTGCATAAAAATGGCCTCTGGGGGCGTTATAATCCTTGGCGAAGGCATAGCCGGCCCATAATACGGCCAGTTGGGGATTTTTTTTCAGTTGATCATCAATCTTGTCATTCTTTTTGGTATTTTTCCAGGAATCATATTCCCGCGGATAATATTTGGCCCATTCCTCATTGCGACTCTCTACCCCTTTTTCCTTAACTACCGGATTGGCAGTAAGCCCTTTTTTAACTTCAGCCTGGCCGCTTTCTGAATGCGCCAGCAATAGCATCGAAGCTATCGCAATTGTTGACCCTGCCAATATAAGATTATTTTTATCCACAATTCTCCTCCCCGTTTTATTTTTTTTACACCTCATTAAAGGTGCTGCTAGACATCTTCCTGCCATATTTATGTAAGTGATGACATTCCCGGCAATTACCTTATTTTAGCAATAATAGGACCAGATTTTAAAATTTTACATCGGAGTAGAAAAAGTATTGAAAATACTGATAAAAAAAATGATTTCTTCTTGACCATCAATATTTTTTAAATTTATGGAGCGGCTGTGGTACCTTCCCGTATCACTAAGCGAGTAAGATGGTTACCTGCGGGTAACGCCATGTTTTTCAATTTTCTTCACGCCCTGCCAGAGCTAGTCAGCAGCAACAGAGTATAATTAATGGTCGATTCCACAGCAGACAAAGTCAAGAATTTTCTTTAAATATGAAAGAAGGATAAGCCAATGATGATACCTTATGGTTACAATGATCTAACAGGCGCTTTTTCCTAATTAATGCCAAACATCATATTCAGTAATTTAAACATTTCAGGACGATATCAGGTAAGGTCATACTATTTAAGAAAGAGGTCAGCATGAAGTGGATCACTTTTTGCACAATTAGTCTTCATCGATCAGCCCGTTCCCTCTCGATGATGCGTTCACAGTGGTAAAAAATGCAGAGCCTGGAACAGGTATTGACCGTCAGTCTCACCTATCTTAACATGGAAAATGAGGCTAAAAATAAGTACCTCAGGCGCAGACAAGATTAAGCACACATAAATGTCATTCTGATGAATATTAAAAAAAAATTCCCTTTTCTTTTTACCTTACGAACCAAGTTCATCCTCTGTATAGGGATTATTGTTTCCCTCTCCTACGCCCTGCTGCTTTACAAAACTTCGCAAATCCAGGATGAACTTATTATTGCCCAGACCAAGGAGCAGGCCCGCATGCTGTTCCGTTATATTCGCCTGACCCGGCAATGGGTGGCGGACCATAACGGCCTTTTTATCCTCAAAAAAGAAGGAGTCGAGGCAAATCCCTTTTTGTCCATACCGCTAATTACCGATCAAGCCGGCAACCAATATGTCATGCGTAATCCGGCCATGGTGACAAGAGAGCTTTCCCAGTACTCCGAACAGGAAGGACATGGCCGCTTCCGGGTCACCAGCCTGCAACCCGTCAATCCGGCTAACGCTGCCGATGACTATGAACGGCAGGCTATGATCAGCTTCCGGCAGGGAGCTATGGAAGCCGCCGCTGTCTTTGACAGTCCCACTGGTCGGGTCGTCCGCTTTGTAGCACCTCTGAATGTGGATCCTACCTGTCTGGAATGCCATACTACTCAAGGCTATCAGGATGGCGATGTCATCGGAGCTCTCTCAATCACCATACCCATTGCCTGGATCGACACCATGCTCATCGATAATAAAAACAACCTGCTGGTCGTGGGAATCGTCTCGGTTTTCCTGGTCACCCTTGGTCTTTTTCTGCTGCTGGACACCCTGGTGACCGGCCGGATCAGCAAACTGTCGGCTGCCATGAGATCCTTTCCTGAAAAGATGCCCGATCCCATGCTGTTGCCTGCCGGGCATGATGAAATCGCCGCCCTCAGCGCCCATTTCGACCATCTCTGCCGCCGACTCGAGCAATCCCGGGAAGAATTAGAGAAAAATCGGGCTCAGGCCTGCTTTAATGAAAAAATGGCCTCACTTGGCATCCTCTCGGCCGGCATCGCCCATGAGGTCAACAATCCTCTGGCCGGCATGCTCAACTGCGTCAAGGCCATGAATGACAACCCCGAGAACCGCGACATGCACCAACGCTACCTGCCCTTGATCAACAAAGGACTGAAGCAGATCGAACAAACCATGCGTCAGCTCCTGAACTTTGGCCGGACCGAGCCCCTGCAGCAGCGCCGGGTTGATGCCGAGGCCCTGATCAGAGAATGTTTTGAGCTGCTGTCCTGCAAACTCAAGGATATACAGCTGCGGCTGCTCCTTGATTTTAACCATGAAATTATTGTCGATGCCGAGGCCTTTAAACAGATCATTGTCAATATCGGGCTCAACGGTATCCAGGCCATGAATAAAAAAGGCGGGACCCTGACCGTGACCGGAAGCTGCCAGGCAACCGAGCTTACCCTCACCGTTGAAGACACCGGTTCTGGTATCTCTGCTGAGCACCTGCCTTATATCTTTGATCCATTTTTCACCACCAAAGATGTAGGCGAAGGAACCGGGCTGGGACTGGCGGTTACCTATTCCCTGGTGTTACGCATGGGCGGGACCATTATTGTAAAGAGCGAACCCGGACAATGGACGCGTTTTGTGGTCACCTTACCGATCGCCTAAAAAGATACAGAGGAGAATAAGAATAAATGCCGAGAATACTGCTTGCCGAAGATGATGAGATCATCCGCATCTCCGTATCCGACCGCCTGAAACAATATGGCTGGCTGGTAGATGAGGCGGAAGATGGTTTACAGGCGGCGGCTATGGCCGATAAGCAGAAATATAATCTGGTGATCTCCGACATCCGCATGCCAGGCCTGAGCGGTATATCCCTGCTGGGCCGGATCAGGGAACAGAGCCAGGACACCGATGTCTTCATCATGACGGCTTACGGCTCTATTGAAGACGCCCTGGACTGCCTGCGCAAGGGAGCCGCCGATTACATCCTGAAACCTTTTGACCTGGATGATCTCATCATCCGGGTCAGCAGACTGCTCGATGTCCAGGCCGTCAAAGCCCGCTGCGCCTCACTCGAGGCCTGTTGCCCCATGGCGACCAGCAGGCTGACCGGTAATAGCCCGGCCATGCGCCAGATCTTTAATATTATTGAACAGGCCGCTCCCACTAATGCCACCATCCTGATTACCGGCGAGTCGGGCACCGGCAAAGAGCTGGCGGCCCGGGCCATTCACCAGGCCAGCCCCCGCCGCGATAAACCTTTTGTCTCCATTAACTGTGCGGCCATCCCGGAAGGGCTTATGGAATCAGAGCTGTTCGGCCATGAACGCGGCGCCTTTACCGGCGCTGAGCAGAAAAGAAAAGGCAAATTCGAACTGGCCGATAACGGCACCCTGCTTCTCGATGAGCTTGGCGATCTGCCGGGGCNNGGCCGCTGCAGGCCAAGCTGTTGCGAGTGCTCCAGGAAAGTGAGTTTGAACGGGTCGGCGGCAGCAAAAGCATCAGCGTCGATGTTCGCATCCTCGCCTGCACCTCCAAGAATCTGCAGGAGGAGGTGGCCGAGGGCCGCTTCCGCCAGGATCTGCTCTACCGATTGCAGGTCATTCCTATCACCATGCCGCCTCTGCGCCTCCATAAGGAAGACATTCCGGAGCTATGCCATAATTTTCTGGCCGAATTCAGTTCCGCTCACCACAAGAAACTCAGCTTGAG
>DIKT01000086.1:0-222 GCA_002424635.1 Desulfobulbaceae bacterium UBA5611 | reverse complement strand
ATGATTTTCCAGGCAATGTCCGGGAGCTGCGCAATCTGATGGAACGGGCCTCCGTGCTGAGCAAAGGTCCGGAGATCACTCCTGCCGATCTGCCGACCGAACTATACCAACAGAATACCAGCCGACAAATCGGCCTCAACCTGGCAGCCAACATGGCCTTGGCCGAGCAGGTCTGTCTCAAGAAAGCCCTGGCCAGTTGCGACGGTAACCGGACAGAGACCG